>NZ_JAMYDZ010000001.1:0-538908 GCF_024129905.1 Pseudomonas sp. 21LCFQ010
TGGAAGAAGGCGAAAGCCCGCGTCCAGCGCATTCACTCGCGCATCGGCAATGCCCGCCGCGACTACCTGCACAAGTGCTCCACCACGATCAGCCAAAACCACGCGATGGTGTGTATCGAAGACTTGCAGGTACGCAATCCGTCGCCAACTGGACTACAAGCTGGCGTGGCGCGGCGGCTGGCTGATTGCCGTGCCTCCGCAGAATACCAGCCGCAGGTGCCCGTGTTGCGGCCATGTGTCGGCGGCCAACCGCCAGACGCAAGCGCTGTTCAGGTGCGTGGGATGTGGTTTTGAAGGCAACGCCGATGTGGTCGGGGCGATCAATGTACTAAGGGCGGGACACGCCCGGTTAGCCTGTGAAGTGAGCGCAGAGGTCATGGCGCCAGCAGCAGGAACCCACCGAAGCGACTCGGGGGCGGCTCGGTGCCGCGCCTGAGCGCCGTAGGAATCTCCGGCCTTCAGGCCGGGGAGGATGTCAATGTTGGCCTTAAACAGCCTGCCACTGTACCTGTTGCCAGGTCTGCGCATTGAGCTATTGTCCGGAGCCTGAGCCTATGGAGAGGCATTGATGCTGGACGCGACCAATCTGTACCTGTTCCTGATCGCGGCGATGCTGCTGCTGATCGTTCCCGGCCCGAACATGCTGTTTGTCACCAGTCACGCCATGGCGCATGGCTGGCGGGGCGGCTTTGCCGCGGCACTGGGGATTTCTGTGGCGGATCTGCTGATGACTGCGCTGGTCAGTGCCGGCGTCGGGGCTTTGGTGATGAGCTGGCAGCCCGCGTTTGATGTGCTGCGCCTGTTGGGCGCCGGGTATCTGTTATGGATTGCCTGGCAGACCTTGCGCGCCGCGTCTGCTGATGATCAGGCTCCGGCAAGGCTGGCCTCACTGCGCAAGGTCTTCATCCGCGGCGCACTCAACTGCCTGCTCAATCCCAAGGCGCTGCTGTTTTTCATGGTCTTTCTGCCGCAGTTCGTCAACGTTGCCAACGGACAGGTTGGCCTGCAATTGCTGATGCTTGGCACCTTGCTGGCGCTGATTGCACTGATCTTCAATACCGTATTGGGAATCTGCGCTGCGCGGCTGGGCGCCAGCCTTGGCGGAAGCCGGATGGCCCGACGCTGGGGGGATTATGGGTTTGCCGGGGTGATGACGGCCCTGGCGGTGCGCTTGCTGTTTCTTGAGCGTTCGGGCTGAAGGCCCTGGCAAAGGTCACTCATGGGCCGTCAGGCTGTTCATAGCGCCTTTGAATCCGCGCCAGTTCGCCCGACGCACGCAGTTGCTCAAGGGCGCTGGACCAGGCGGCCACCTGTTGGTCTTCGCTGTCGAGGCTGAAGGCAATGTAGAGCGTTGAGCGATACAACTCGACGGGAATCCGCCGCAGCATGCCGGGGGCGATCTGCAACTGGCGGCTGTAGTGCGCCACCCCGGCGTCGGTGTCGCCGACGATGATTGCGGTGCGCCCGGCCAGCAGCATGCGGTACAACTGCAGGTTTTCGGTGGCGCTTCTGTCGAGGTTGGTGAAGCCCTGTGCTTGCAGCGTGTCTGGCAGCAGGCCGGCGTGCCGGGTAGTGATTTGCGCGGCCCGCATCAGTTGTTCAAGGGTCTCGAGGGGCGCAGCATCGGCTCGTTGCCAGGCATGGATGGACTCTTCGACGATAGGGCCGACCCACTTGTACAACGGCTCGCGCGCAGCGGTGCGAAACATCGAATACATGATGGTCTTTGAGCGGGTCTGCAAGGTCAGGCTGGCGCGCATGGACGGCAGCAGTGTCACCTCGAAGTCGTCACCGGTCAGGTTCATGATGGCACGCACGATCTCGGTGGTCATGCCGGTGAGCCGGTCGCCCTCCAGGTAGTTGTACGGCGCCCACTCTTCGGTCACGACCTGATACGGCCCGGCCTTGGCGAAGGTGCCGAGCGACAGGCAGAACAGTACGGCAATGAGTGTCGATTTTTTCACGTGTTCTGCCTGGCCAAGGGAATGCTGTCAAAGGCGTGTATCGTTTGAAGCAGCAGGCTAAGAATAGCCCGTCGTAGTGTTCTGTTATCGCTATTGCGGCGGGTGGATCAATGCAACGCTCACGTGCAGGAGGTTTTCAGGCAGGCATGGCTGCCATGAGGGAACTTGAGCGAGCTGTGTGAGTCAGTGCGCTGAACCTTGGCCAGGACAATGCCTGGCTGGACCCTGCGCTTTCTTCTCAAGGAAGATAACCCATGATTGCTGTTCTGAAAAAAACAGCGCTGCTGGCGATGGTGGCAGGCGCTGCCATTGTGCTGAGCGCGTGTAATCACAGGGGGGGCTCACAGCCTGACCCACAGACTCGCGAGGCAATGATTGAACAAACGATCAATGCCGCGGTGGTCGATGGCATGAAGCCACTCACCGGCCCTGCAATGCAGTCGGCGCGGGAGGCCGCGTTGGAGGCTGCGATCACCGAACGCAAAGAGACAATGGGCATTGCTCTGAGTCCTCAGTACTGGAGCGAGTACCGGCGCAACATGGATCTGGCGCTGACCGAAGTCGAAGCGGGCAAAGACCGTGTATTGCAGTCGACCATCGATTGGTATCGCGATAGCCTGCAAAAAAGGGACCCCGCGCTTCTCAAGTACGGCGTGCCAGGCAATGAACATGCTGATTACCGTGCCATCAGGGCGAGTAACCTGATCTTCGCTGATAAATACAAGCGTGAGTTTCAGGTTGCGCTGCTTGAGTATGGCCGTATTCATCAGGCACGCATGGCCGATCTTGATCGGCGTTACGGGGTATGCGCGCGCTACCCGAAGTGCTGGAAGGATGATCCGCCCAGTGCAGCCAACCCGGCAGGGGACTTCTGAAGGCCTGCCGTCTTCACTCTTGAAAGGAACTCCTGCATGCAGGCCGCTCGTGACGCTCTGGAAAATAACCAAACCAGCCTCTATTTCATTGCCGTGTTGCTGGCTGGTGCTTCAGCGTTTGCGTTGCCGGCGACTGCTGAGCTAGAGGCGCTGATCAATCCCGCGCTGGCGTTCATGCTGTTCGTCACTTTTTTGCAGGTGCCGGTCGCTGAACTGGGCCAGGCCTTTACCCGGCTGAGGTTTCTCGGTGCGTTATTGACCGCCAATTTCATTGTGGTGCCGCTGCTGGTGTTCGCCTTGCTGCCATTGATGCCCGCCGATCCGCTGATCCGGCTGGGTGTGCTGCTGGTGCTGCTGGCGCCTTGTATCGACTATGTGGTGACGTTCACCCATCTGGGGCGTGGTGATGCCCGCTTGCTGCTGGCGGCGACCCCGGCGCTGTTGTTGGCCCAGATGCTGGCCTTACCCCTGTACCTCAATGCCTTTCTCGGTGAAGCGGCAGCGGCGGTGGTGCAGGTCGGGCCGTTTGCCCATGCGTTTGCCTGGCTGATTGCGGCGCCGCTGTTGCTGGCCGCTGCGGTGCAGTTGCTGGCTGGCAAAAGCCCGCCAGTTGCGCGCATCAATAGCGTGTTGGGCCTGTGCCCGGTGCCGGCCACTGCGCTGGTGCTGTTTATCGTGGTGGCGGCCGTGGGCCCGCGTATCGAGACTGCGCTGCCAGCCACGCTGGCGGTGATTCCGGTGTACCTGGCGTTTGCCGTGGCGGCGCCGTTGCTAGGATGGTGGGTCGCCCGCTGCTGGCGCCTGGAGTCAGCGGCGGGCAGGGCGGTGGCGTTCAGCAGTGCGACGCGCAATTCGCTGGTGGTGCTGCCGCTGGGCCTGGCGGTGCCAGGTGCACTTGCGGTACTGCCAGCGGTGATTATCACCCAGACCCTGGTCGAGTTGCTGAGTGAGCTGGTGTATGTGCGCGTGTTGCCAAGACTTGGTGCAACCAGCGCGGGCACGCTGGCTGATCAGTAACACCCGGCTGGGTGGCACCGCAGCCGTGGTTCAGGTGCCGGTCTTGAGGAACTTCACACACAACCCCGGGCGCATGCGCAGGTGTTGCACTGGCTCGACGCTCTCTACGCCGTTCTGGCTCTTGATGACCTGTACGCCGCAGTACTCCTGGTCGACCGTCTGATTGAACAGGAAGCTTTGTTTGGGCTGGGTCCAGCTTCCGGCTCGCAGGGTATAGATCGCGCCCGGTTCAGGAATGAACGAGAAGGGCACCTGGCAAACCTTGTCGCCACTGCTCAGTGCATAGGCCAGAACCAATTCTTTGCCGACGTGTACTGGGGTGTCGAAGAAACCATTGGCGCCAGGGGCAGGCGTGTAGCCAGCATAGCAACGGTCTTCGCCAATGCTGATCAGCCGCAGATTAGTGCCTGGCGTGTATTGCAGGCGCACCGTGGCTGAAGGTTCTTCGGGCTTGGGAAAGACATACTGTTTGCCCATCATCAGCGAGCTGCAGCCACTCATGCCGAGCACGGCCCCCAGCCACAGGCAGGTGCCGAAGGTCTTGAAATTTGAACGCATCATCCGCTCCCTGGCAGGTCTGGCGGCGCAGCAGGCGCGCCACCGATATCGAGAAAACATCCCGTTGGGCGCCCCCTCTGACCGCCGATTAAAGGATGAGTTCTGCTGCTTGCCAGGTCGGTGCGTTTTCACACGGTGCCGGGTGTTTACACCATCTCCAGCGGCATCTTCCTCTGCGGCGCGGGCCAGGCGCGGTCAAGGTCGGCCAGGTCCTGTTCGCTCAGACGGATGTCCAGCGCCGCGACGTTTTGACGGATATGCTCGGGATTCACCGCCTTGGGAATCGCGATCATATTGTCCTGGCGCAATACCCAGGCCAGGCTGACCTGCGCGGGGGTGGCGTTGTGGCGACGGGCAACGGCTTGCAGGGCCGGGTGCCAGAGCAGGTCGCCGCCCTGGCCGATCGGGCAGTACGCCATCAGCGGCAGATGACGGTCGGCGGCCCATGGCAGCAGGTCGAATTCGATCCCGCGCTGTGACGGGTTGTACAGCACCTGATTGCTCGCGCAGCGCGAGTCGTCCAGCTCCAGCAAGTCTGAGACGTCGAAATTGGACACGCCCCAGGCGCCAATCTTGCCTTGCTCGCGCAGGCGCTCGAAGGCTTGCACGGTTTCGGCCAGTGGATACTGGCCGCGCCAGTGCAGTAAATACAGGTCGATATGTTCGGTGCCCAGTCGGCGCAGGCTGGCTTCGCAAGCCTTGGCCGTGCCCTGCTTACTGGCGTTGAACGGGTAGACCTTGCTGACGATGAACAGCTTGTCGCGTTGCCCGCGAATGGCGTGTGCAACGACCTCTTCAGCGCCGCCATCGGCGTACATTTCGGCGGTGTCGATCAGGGTCATGCCCTGATCGATGCCTTGGCACAGCGCCGCAATTTCGTCCGAGCGCTGATGACTTTTCTCGCCCATGTGCCAGGTTCCCTGGCCCAGCGTCGGCACGGTCTGGCCCGCCAGTTTCAGAGTACGCATATCAAGGGCTCCTGTTGGTCTGGATAACAGGCTTGGATAGGCAATTGCCCGCCGGGTTCAACCCCGGCAGGCCGGTCCTTGCAGCGCCAAATCGTGTCAGGCGAGGCGAAGGACGCAGGAAATGGCCACTCCCTTTTCAAGTCCCCTAGACCTTGAATGGCCGCAGCCAGTCATTCAACTGCTGGCTCAGGCGTGCGAGGTTGAGGCTGGCGGCGCTGGACTGCTCGGCCGCCAGGGTGGTGTTCTGCGACAGTTGCGCGGTCTGGGTGACATTCTGGTTGATGTCATCCACCACATGGGACTGCTGCAGGGTGGCGCTGGCGATCGAGGCGTTCAGGCCATTGAGGTTGCGCAATGCCTGGCTGATCGAGTTCAGGCTCTGGCCGGCCAGGTTGGCCTGGTCGATGGTCAGTTGCGAGGCGCGGCTGCTGTCGCCGATCACTTTCACGGCGGCGGCGGAATGGCCTTGCAGGCTTTCGATCATGGTCTGGATCTGCGCCGTGGACTTCTGCGTGCGCTGCGCCAGCAGCCGCACTTCATCGGCCACCACGGCAAAACCGCGGCCCTGCTCACCGGCCCGCGCCGCTTCGATGGCGGCATTGAGCGCCAGCAGGTTGGTCTGCTCGGCAATACCGCTGATGACTTCCAGCACGCCGCCGATCTGGGTGGTTTCGCTGGACAGGGTGCGAATCACTTCGACTGCCTGTTCGATGGTGCCAGACAACTGCTGGATCTGCCGCAGGCTGCCGTCGATGTTCACCAGACCCTGTTGCGCCTCGGATTCGGCATTGCGCATTTCGCTGGCGGCGTGTTCGGCGTTACGCGCCACGTCCTGCACGCCATAGGTCACTTCGTTGATTGCGGTGGCGACCAGCTCCATCTGTTGTGATTGTTGCTGGCTGCGCTCCTGGGCCTGCTCGGCGCTGCCGCCCATTTCCCGCGAGGCTTCGCCCAGCGCGACGGCCGATTGCTGCAACTGGCTGATCACATGGCGCAACTGGGCGGTGAAGGTGTTGAAGTGCTGGCTGAGCAGGGTGATTTCGTCGTTGCCGTCGGTTTCCAGGGTACGGGTAAGGTCGCTTTCGCCGCTCGCCACGTTGGCCATGGCCTGCACCGCCTTGCGCAATGGCAATACGATGCTGCGCACGATGACGATCACCAGCAGCGCCATGATCAGGCTGATGCCCAGGCACACCAGCGCCGCCTTGATCACCTGGCCGCGGAACTCGGCGGCCACATCATCGACATACACCCCGGAGCCAAGTACCCAGCCCCATGGCTCGAACAGTTGCACGTAGGAGGTCTTGAGCACCGGCTCGCTGGCACCGGGTTTGGGCCAGCGATAGTCGACGACCCCTGCGCCCTGGCGCTTGGCTATGGCGACCATTTCATTGAACAGCGCCAGCCCGTCCGGGTCCTTGATGGCCGACAGGTCCTGGCCTTCGAGCTTGGTGTTCATCGGGTGCATGACCATGAACGGGCGCAGGTCGTTGATCCAGAAGTAGTCGTTCTGGTCGTAGCGCAGCCCGCGCACGGCTGACAGCGCCTGCTGTTGGGCGGCTTCGCGAGTCAGGGTGCCGGCAGTTTCCAGACCGTTGTAATACTTGAGGATGCCGCTGACGGTCTGCACCACATGCATGGTTTTCAGGGTTTTGGCCTGGTAGAGATCGTCACGGGTCTGCTTGAGCAAGGCTGCAGCAAGCACGAAAAGCATCAGGATGCAGACGACGAGAATCAGCCACAAGCGCCGGCTGATAGAGAGATTACGCATGCTCATGGCATTGGTCGCCTTATGTTGTTGTTATTGGGGGGAGGGGCTGGCAGCAAGGCACTCTGTTATCAAGGCTGTCGGCGTATGCTGACCAAAGTTTAGAATTCGGTCACGTTAATTTTTATGTCATGTTGCTACTACTTTAGTCGTGTCCGTTTTGCCGGATTAAATCTGTAAGTTTTTGTTTCTAATGGTTTTTCGTTAAGGCTATTGATGCTGATCTGCGCTCATGCAAGGGCTGACGGATCATCGTTTGAGCCTTGCCTGCCCAGCCTCCAATCTGCCTGGCACAACAGATCCACTGCCAGATGCATCACGGAGGTCACTGCATGAGTCCCACCACTTCACTGCTCATCCTGGGCGCTGCCATCGTGACGATCGTCGTCATGATCGGTCGTTTTCGCATCCACCCGTTTCTGGCGTTGCTGACCGCCAGCCTCATGGTCGGCGTCGGGGCTGGCATGGCGCCGCTGGCGGTATTGGCCGCCATCGAAAAAGGCGTCGGCGGCACCCTGGGTTTTCTGGCCGCAATCATTGGCCTGGGCAGCATTCTCGGCAAGCTGCTGGAGGTGTCTGGCGGCGCCCGACGCATCGCCGAAGCCCTGCTGTCATCGCTGGGCAGCCAGCGCGCAGCCTGGGTCATGATGCTGGTCGGGTTCATTGTCGGCATTCCGGTGTTTTTCGAAGTCGGTTTTGTCTTGCTGATCCCGCTTATCTATGTGGTTGCCCGGCAGACCGGTTTGAGCCTGGTCTACTTGGGGGTGCCGCTGGCCGTGTCGCTGATGGTGGTGCATGCCATCCTGCCGCCGCACCCGGCGGCCACCGCAGTGACCAGCCTGCTCGGCGCCGACATTGGCAAGGTGATCATCTATGGCGTACTGGTGGGGCTGCCGACCGCGGTCATCGCCGGTCCCTTGTGGGCCCGATTGTTCTGCCCGCGCCTGGCGCCGCCCGGCCAGCAGGCTTTTCTTGCCGGGCACAACGAGCAACAGCCTCTTGAGGTTCGTGCGCCGGGTGTCGTTCTGACCCTGTTCACCGTGTTGCTGCCGCTGCTGTTGATGGTCGGCAAGACGCTGGCGATCACCGTGCTGGAGCAAGGCAGCGTGGCGTATGAATGGGTCGCTTTTCTCGGCAGCCCGCTGATCGCGCTGCTGATCGCGGTGTCCTTCGCCTACTGGTCGTTCGGTCTGCGTCAGGGCCAGGGGATGGCACAACTGCTTGAGCTGACCGGACGTTGCCTCGCGCCACTGGCTGGCATCGTGCTGATCATCGGTGCTGGCGGGGCGTTCAACGAGGTGCTGATTGGCAGTGGTATGGACAAGGCAATGGCCGCAGTGCTGCAGCAGTCATCCTTGAACCCGATCATCCTGGCCTGGCTGATCGCGGGGCTGCTGCATTTTGCCGTCGGGTCGGTCACTGTGGCGATGATCAGTGCTGCCGGCATCGTCTTGCCGGTCATGGCCCAGTACCCGCAATACAGCCCGGAAATCATGGTCATTGCGATCGGCGCCGGTGCGATTGGCTGGACCCACGTCACCGACTCGGCGTTCTGGGTGGTGAAAGAGTATCTGGGGTTGTCGCTGTCGGAGGCCATCAAGAAATTTACCGGCGCGACGGTTGTGGCGTCGTTCACTGCATTGCTGGCCACGCTGCTGCTGGCCCGGTTTGTCTGATCTATCTGGAGATAACCCATGATTCACAACAAGACCCTGCCCGCCTGGTACCAGTCTCACCCGGTGCTGGAGACGATGGTCGCACTGCGCGAAACCCAGTGGTTCAACCCGGCTGTCGTGCCGACGGCCCAAGCCTTGGGCGATGTAGGGCTGACCGCGCAGGATGTGGCTGCCGCCAGTGCCCGGCTGCGCCGCTTCGGGCCTTACCTGGCCAGTGTTTTCCCCGAGACGGCCGAGGCTGGCGGGATCATCGAATCTGGCGTGGTGCCGGTCGAGTCGTTGCGTCGACACCTGTTGAGTGAGGCCGGTCTGGACGACAGCGGCAGGTTATGGCTCAAGACCGACAACCAGTTACCGGTGTCCGGATCGATCAAGGCCCGCGGCGGTATTCATGAAGTGCTCAAGCACGCCGAAGACCTCGCACTGCAGGCCGGTCTGATCGTTGCGGGCGATGACTATCGCAAACTGGACAGCGACGCGGCCAGGGCATTTTTCGGCCAGTACCGCATCGCGGTAGGCTCGACCGGCAATCTGGGGCTGTCGATCGGCATCATCAGTGCCACGCTGGGCTTCCAGGCTTGCGTGCATATGTCTGCCGATGCCCGGCAATGGAAGAAAGACCGGCTGCGCGCGCATGGTGTGCAGGTGCTGGAGTACGAGTCTGACTACAGTGTTGCGGTTACCGAGGGGCGGCGTCAGGCCGAGGCGGACCCGATGTGCTACTTCGTCGATGATGAAAACTCGCCACATCTGTTTCTCGGTTATGCCGTGGCCGCTGAACGCCTGGCCGGGCAGTTGAGCGAAGCGGGCATCGTCGTCGACGAGCAGCATCCGTTGTTCGTTTATCTGCCTTGCGGCGTGGGCGGTGGTCCCGGCGGCGTGGCGTTTGGCTTGAAGCTGGTATTCGGTGACGCTGTGCATTGCGTGTTTGCTGAACCCACTCATTCCCCGTGCATGTTGCTGGGGGTGTACACCGGCTTGCACGATGCGGTGAGCGTTCAGGATTTCGGCATCGACAACCTCACCGCCGCCGACGGGCTGGCGGTGGGGCGTGCGTCGGGGTTTGTCGGCAAGGCCATGCAGCGGCTGATCGACGGCTACTACACGGTGGACGATGCGCAACTCTATCGGCTGCTGCGCTGGGTTTTCGAGCACGAAGGCATACGTCTTGAGCCGTCGGCACTGGCTGGCGCGCCGGGGATGCTCAGGGTATTGCAGGACCAACCGTACCGGCAGCGTATCGGACTTGATCCAGAAACAGCCGCCAGGGCAACGCACCTGATCTGGGCCACCGGCGGCAGCATGGTACCGGCTGACGAATTCAGTGACTATTTGCGCAAGGCTCAGCCAGCGCCGACCCTCCTATAATCGCGGCCCGCAGTTTCGCGAAGGGGGTGAGTATGCCGTACTGGGGACACCGGGCAGGAGAGCGGCTGACCGGCCGCAACCTGACCAACTTGCATACGTTTCTGGTGGTGGCCCGGCACATGAGCTTTGCCCGGGCCGCCGATGAACTGTGTCTTACGGCCAGTGCGGTCAGCCACCGGATTGCCCGGCTCGAAGGCAGCCTGCATGTAAAACTGTTCTGGCGCCTGCCCCGGGAAATCAGCCTGACCGATGATGGCGAGCGGATCTTCCTGATTATGCAGGACGCCATGGACAGCTTGTCTGAAGTGTTCCAGCAGCAGGCCGACGCGCCGGTGGCCGGCCCGCTGACCCTGTATGTCAGGCCTTCGATTGCGCGTTGCTGGCTGGTCCCGCAGTTGGGCCGGTTCGCCGCACAGTATCCGCAGGTGCAACTGGACATCCGGGTCGGTAACGAACGAATCGACTACCGTACACGCAAGATCGATCTGGCGCTGTGCTATGCCAGCGACGGTTTTCCCGGTCTGGTCAGCACGTTGCTGATGAGCGAACGCATCGCCCCGGTGTGCAGCCCGGAGTATGCAAGGCGGCTAGCGCTGCTCCACACCCCGTCTCGCTTGCATGCCTGCACCTTGCTGCATGACGTCGAAGCCTGGGAAAACGCCGCGTTCGATGCCGAGTGGCGACTCTGGGCCAAGGCGGCGGGTGCGCTGGATTATCTGCCGGAACATTCGATCACCTTTGACCGGTCAGACCTGTGCGTGACCAGTGCGCTGGGCCATGGCGGCATCGCGATTGGCCGCGAACGTCTGGTGCGTAGTCATATCAAGCGCGGTGAACTGGTCTTGCCCTTCGGTGACTTCGTCGATTGTGGCAACCATGGCTACTATCTGGTCCATCCTGCTCACTCAAACATGCCCAAGCGCCTGCAGGTGCTGATCGACTGGCTGCGGGCACTGGCCGGGGAGGCAACACAGCCCTGAAACCGGCAGCGCAGAGCGCTTGAAAGAAGTATTTCAGAGCATTTCCGATAAAAGGTTCGGGCAGATGTGAAAAAATTGTGATTTCATACGAACGGTTCTCAAAAGCGCTTATTACTCTTTGTCTTTTGAGAAGCGTCCGTATTGCCAGGAAGGCCTCAATCACTCTTGCCCAGGTACCCCGTTTCATGGCCCTTTGTTTTCCTTCCCGCCCGACCCTGCTCGCACTCTGCTGCTGCGCAAGCTTCACCACTCACGCTGCTGATCAGGTCGTCGAGCTGGGCGCTACTGATGTCAATGCCACGGCCGTTAAAGCCAATACCAGCACCCAGCCCGAGGCGTATGCCGGCGGTCAGGTCGCGCGCGGCGGGCAGATGGGCATTCTGGGCAATCAGGACAACATGAATGTGCCGTTCATCATGACCAGCTACACCTCCAGGCTGATCGAAGACCAGCAGGCTGAAGACGTTGGCGACGTGCTGCTCAACGACCCGTCGGTGCGTCAGTCGTTCGGTTTCGGCAACCAGTCTCAGGTGTTCGTGATTCGTGGCATGCCTCTGAGCGGTGACGACATTTCCTACAACGGTCTATACGGCGTGCTGCCACGCCAGATTCTCTCGATCGATGCGCTGGAGCGGGTCGAGGTGTTCAAAGGGCCGAACGCCTTTATCAACGGCGTGACCCCCACCGGCAGCGGCTTGGGCGGCGGTGTCAACCTGCAGCCCAAGCGCGCCGGCGACACCCCGACTCGTCGCTACACCCAAGACATCAGCACTGATGGCCGGATTGGCGAACACCTGGATCTGGGCCAGCGTTTCGGCGCAGACAACCGCTTTGGCGCGCGCGTCAACCTGAGCCAGCGCGAGGGCGAAACCGCCATCGACGATCAGGACCAGCGCAGCAAGCTGTTTGTGGCCGGCCTGGACTACCGTGGCGACAATTTCAGGGTATCCAGCGATTTCGGTTACCAGAAAGAGGGCATCAACCACCTGCGCAACACCGTGCAGATCGGCAATGCCACTCGTGTACCCCGCGCGCCGAGTGCCAGCCACAACTATGGCCAGGACTGGACCTACAGCGAGACCGAAGACACCTTCGGCATGCTGCGCGGCGAGTGGGACCTGAGCGACAACTGGACCGCCTACCTGGCCGGTGGCGTCAAGCACACCCGTGAAACCGGGATCTACGGCACCCCGACCCTGGTAGGCAACAACGGCGCGGCAACCGTCGGCGGTTCGGAAATTCCGCACAACGAAGACAACACCACCTTCAGTGCCGGCCTCAACGGCCGCCTGCAGACCGGTCCGGTCAGCCATCAGATTGCTGTTGGTGCGTCGACCATCTGGACCCAGCAGGAAAACGCCTACGTCTTTTACCGCTCGACACCGGGCAACACCAATATCTACAGCGGCGGGCGCCTGCCGATGCCGACGGTGGTTTCCAGCACCGGTGGTGAAATGGGTGATCCGGGCGTGACCGGCAAGACCCGCAACCGCAGCCTGGCGATTTCCGACACCCTGGGGCTGTTCGATGACAAGCTGCTGGTGACCTATGGTTTGCGCCGTCAGCAACTGCGTGTCGAAAACTACCTGTATGACGGCACAAGTTCCAACGGGGTTATCAACCCGGCCAACAACGGCAGCCGCAGTTCGCTCTATGACGAGTCCATTACCACTCCGGTCTATGGCATCGTCTACAAACCGGTTGAAAGCGTTTCGTTGTACGCCAACCGCATTGAAGGTCTGGCCCGTGGCCCCATCGCTTCAGGGACCAACATCACCAACCTGGGCCAGGCCTTCCCGCCGGGCCGCACCAAGCAACTGGAAGCCGGTGTGAAGCTTGACCTGCAGAGCTTTGGCGCAAACCTGGCGGTGTTCCGCATCGAGAAGCCCAGCGACGGTTACGTTGACAGCAACCAGCAGCTTTATATTCGCGACGGCGAGCAGGTCAACAAAGGTATCGAGCTGAGCGTGTTCGGCGAGCCGGTCGAAGGCCTGCGCCTGATGGCCGGCGGCACCCGTATGAGGTCGCAGCTGGAAAACACCGCAGGCGGCACCAATGACGGCAACCACGCCATTGGCGTGCCGACCTTCCAGCTCAATGCCAGCGTCGATTGGGACGTGCCGGGTATCGAAGGTCTGGCCCTCAACGCCCGCGCCCTGCGCACCGGCGGCCAGTACGCCAACGCCAGCAACACCCTGAGCCTGCCGACCTGGAATCGTTTCGACGCCGGCGCCCGCTACAGCTTCAAGGCCTGGAAAGACCTGACCCTGCGTGTGAATGTGGAAAACATCACCGACAAAAACTACTGGGCCTCGGCCAACGGCGGCTACCTGACCCAGGGTGAGCCGCGTCTGGTGAAGTTCTCGGGGACGATTGATTTCTAAACGTTCAGGTGGGCAGCAGTCACCATGGACTACTGCTTGAACGCCCCACTGAACGAAGTATCGATAATGCCCTTGGTATCGAACGCCTTGGGCAGCGCACCGGTCTGCACCAGAAAATCGGCGGTGCCTTGATAATCCCTGGCTGCCTGTTCGTCCACCGGGCCGACGGTCATGTTGGCCTGGCCGATCCAGTGGCGTGACACGGCCGGGTCGAGGTTGGCCTTTTTTGCCCACTGGTCAGCGTAGGTCTGCTTGTTGGCTTCGACCCAGGCGCGGGCTTTGTGCAGGCGGCCGAGGAAGTCGGCAATGGCTTCACGCTTGGGCTCGATGCTGTCGGCATTGGCCGCGATGCTCGACAGGCCGGGCATCAGGTCACGGGCAGTGATGATCGGCCTGGCGCCTGAGAACACTACCTGCTGTGAGATATAGGGCTCCCAGACCGGGAAGGCGTCGATGCTGCCCCGTGGAAAGGCGGCTGCCGCGTCAATCGGCATCAGTTTGACAAACTCCACGTAGTCATGGGGCAGGCCGGCTTTATCGAGGGCGCGAAGGGTCAGTTGCTGACTCCAGGCACCCGGCCAGTAGGCGACCTTCTTGCCCTTGAGGTCTTCAATGGTCTTGATCGGCGAGTCCTTGCCCACCAGTAGGGCGATGGTGTCCGGGTTCTGCCGGGACACACCGATCAGCTTGACCGGTGCGCCTTTGGCGGCCAGAAACAAAAAGCCCGAGTCGCCCAGAAAACCCAGGTCCAGGGCACCCACCTCCAGGCCTTCGGCCACCGGCGCGGCGGACTGGAAGTGTTTCCATTCCACCTTGTAAGGTGCGCCTTCCAGTACCCCGGAGGCTTCCACAGAGGCGCGCACGTTGTAGTAGTTCTGATCGCCAATGCGCAGCACCGTGGTGTCGGCGGCATGGGCGAGCGGGGTGATGATCGCCAGCGCCGCAAGGCTGCGGCGCAGTACACGAGGCAGTTTCATAGGTCAGGTTTCCTTAGCCGACCTTGCGCGGTTGCAAGGTGGCAATATGTTCACGGATCGCCGGGATCAGGCCCCGACCGTAGAGTTCGGCATCGTCCAGCGGATCGAAACCGCGAATCAGAAAGGTGCTCGCCCCATGCTCCCAGTAGCGGCCCAGCGACGCGGCGACCTGTTCAGGCGTGCCGACCAGCGCGGTGGAGTTCCACTGCGCACCGGTCAGCCGCGCCACGCCGGTCCACAGGCGTTCGTCCAGCACTTCGCCGCGTTGAGCTGCGGCCAGCAGACGCTGTGAACCGGTATTGCCCGGTGCATGGCCGTTTACGGGCAGACCAAAGCGTTCGCGGTTATCGCGGATGCGTTCGAGAATCTCGGCGGCGCGTTTCCACGCGGCCTCTTCAGTGTCGGCGACGATGGGCCGGAACGACACCGAGATCCGCGGCTGGCGGCCACTGGCCCGAGTGGCCCGGCGCAGGTGCTGCACGTGTTCGGCAAAATCGGCCAATGGCTCGCCCCACAGCATGTAAGTGTCGGCGTGCCGGGCGGCCACTTGCAGCGCGGCCGGGGACGAGCCGCTGAAGTAGATCGGGATGTGCGGCTTCTGCCTGGGCCGCACGTTGGGCAACGCGCCCTTGAAGTGATAGAACTCACCCTGATGGTCCACCGGACCTTGCGCAGTCCAGATCGCCTTGAGCGCTTGCAGGTATTCGTCGGTGCGCGCATAGCGTTGATCGTGATTCAGCCAATCGCCATCGCGCTGCTGGTCGACGTCGCTGCCGCCGCTGATCACATTAAGTGACAGGCGGCCGTTGCTGAACTGGTCAAGGGTCGCCAGTTGCCGGGCGGCCAGTGGCGGGGCGATCACGCCGGGACGATAGGCCAGCAGGATACCCAGACGCTCCGTGGCCGCCGCAATGAACGAGCTGACCACTGCGCCTTCGGCACCGTTGGAGAAATAGCCCACCAACGCCTTGTCGAAGCCGGCTTGTTCATGAGCCTGGGCGAAGCGACGCACGAAGTCGGCGTCTACTGCGTCGCCCAGCGGCTGGTCCACCTCGGCACTGGGGGTGGCGGTGATCATGCCGATGATTTCCACGCTCATGAAAACTCCTTCGCTGTTTGCCAGGATATGGTCGTCTGTTATAAGCAAGGCGATGCAGCCTGCCTGATGCTTATAAGAATATTGGCGAGTCTGTGCGAAGGGAAATTCGTTTTTGATATAAGCTAATATTTTAAAAATGCATCAAAACCAATATTTAAGATGCAATAAGTAAATTTTAAGCGGGGTCATCATGCGTGGCCGTCATGCATGAGCAGGCCTACTTGTCCCGGTATAGCGTACAGGCACGCACTGGTAGGTAAAATTCTCAGCAGGAACAAAGACTTATAAATTTAGATATCAAAATAGTGGCACTGGGCGAAAGATCATTGCCTCTTGAACTTTATCTCTGCTGGTATGCAGCTATTCTCCAGCCTGACCCCGCTTCAATCTCACCTGGAATCAAGGTCGCTCTCAATAGCCGGTATTTTAGGAGTCTGCGATGCGCCTGCACTCGATTCGTGTTCAGATGATTTTGCCCATAGCGCTGCTGGCCCTGATTATGGTGGGCTTGCTGCTGTTCATGTTTCTCATGACCCAGGTGCAGCAGGATGCAATGCGCCGTCAGGCGGAGACCTATTTCGAGTCGGTGGCGGTGGTGCTCAACGCTGATCGGGATATCTATCAGGCACTGATCGCGCAAGAGCGGCTGATGGCTGGCGAGGGCAAGGTCGCCGACAACCAGCGCGAATTCACTGAAAACGCCCAGCAGGTGTTTGATCGGTTCCAGAAGTTTCGCGGTTTCATGGCCGATGAACCTCAGGTGCTGGCCCCCTTCGTCAATTTCGACTCGTTGTATCGTGAGTGGCTGGACGCCAGCACCTCATTGAATGCCTCGGCCGAAGCGGGACGCTCGCTGGCCAACACCTTGCAACAGCAGGACAGCCAGTTTCAGATCATCCGCGATATGCTTGACCAGGCCGGCGAGCGCTTGCGTGAGCACACCAGCCAGCGCAAGGCCGAAGCGGATGGCAGTGCTGACTTGCAGCAGTATGTCGAAGCGCTCTCGGAAGTTCTCAATGCCGACCGTGATGTCTATCAGGCGCGGCTGGCGCTGCAAAAAATGGCCGCAGGCTCCGGCGATGTAGCGGAAAATCGCGCGTTTTTCGAAGAGAATGTCGAGCAGGCGCTGCAGCGTTTCCATAACTACCGCAGTTACCTGATCCGCGAGCCTGAGCTGGTCGCGCCGTCAGCGCAATTCGATCTGCTTTTCAATCAATGGGTGCAAGCCAGCCGGGCGATGTTCGACTCGCCGCCAGCGCGCACCCAGGCCAGCGTGCCGCAGGCCAGAATCATTGCCGATCAGCGCTTTGCCGCCATTCGAGAGGTGCTGAACAAGGCCGGTGAGTCCGTGACCGCCCACGCCCGCCAGCAGAAAGAGGCGGTTCGCAAGCAGGTTGCCAGCTATGAGCACATTGCGATTGTGGTCATTGCCCTGGCCTTCGGCGTGGCCTTGTTGATCGGCTATTACATGCCGTTGATGCTGACCCGCAAGGTCGAGCATGTGACGCGGCGGATCCGGGAAATCGCTGAAGGCGATGGCGACCTGACCCAGCGCATCAATTCGGGCTCGCGTGACGAACTCGGTGATCTGGCCAGGGAGTTCGACGGCTTTGTCGAGCACTTGCGCGCAATCATCCGCGCCATCCAGAGCCAGTCAGTCACGCTGGGTGGCATGACCGGCGAGCTCAATACCGTTTCCGACCAGGCCGGGCGGATCAGTGAAGGGCTGGTGAGCGCGTCCGACTCGATGGTCAGCGCCGGCAACCAGATGAACGTCTCCAACCAGCAGATGGCCGATCTGGCCAAGGGCACCGCCGATGAGGCCAGCCACTCCAGCCAGTTGACCCATCAGGGCGGCACGGCGGTGAGTCTTTCCAATAGCGCCATCGAACGCCTGGTGGTCGATATCGAACTGGCTCTGGAGCGCTCAGTGGATCTGGAGCAGAGCTCGGCGGCCATCACCTCGGTGCTGGAAGTGATCCGTACCATCGCCGAGCAGACCAACCTGCTGGCGCTCAATGCCGCCATCGAGGCGGCCCGGGCCGGCGAGCAGGGCCGCGGCTTTGCCGTGGTGGCCGATGAAGTGCGGACCCTGGCGACCCGTACCCAGGACAGCACCCGTGAGATCGAGACCATGATCGAGCGGCTGCGCCAAAGTGTCAGCGAGTCGAGCACGGCGATTCGCAACAGCCGCAGCAACGCGCGTAACACGGTGGAGCATATCAATCAGGTCAGCACGATTTTCAGCTCCCTCAACACCTCGTTCGACCGGGTTCAGGAGATGGCGGCGCAGACTGCGCTGGCCACCGATGAGCAGGCCAAGGTTTCCCATCACATCAGCGAGAACCTGACCTCACTCAGAGAACAGACTGACGGTGTGCGCGGCATGTCCAATCAGGTGCATAGCCAGTCCAGGCAGATTTCCGCGCTTTACCAGGAACTCAGCCGCCAGGTAGACAGCTTCAAGGTCTGAGCCGCATTGATTACACCTGGTCGCGCCGGTGCACCTGCTGCCCGGCCGACCAGGTTTCGCGCACCACCCGGTCATCGCCCAGGGTCATGAGCACAAACAGAATCTCTTCAATAGTGCGCGTCTGTTGCAAACGCTGGCTGAGCAACGGCGTGGCGTGATAATCGAGGACCACGAAGTCAGCTTCATTGCCAGGCTTGAGGCTACCGATCCGGTCGTCCAGGCGCAGCGCGCGGGCGCCGCCCAGGGTGGCGAGGTACAGCGACTTGAACGGGTGCAGCTTTGCACCTTGCAACTGCATTACCTTGTAGGCCTCGTTGAGGGTCTGCAGGATCGAAAAGCTGGTGCCTGCGCCAACATCGGTACCCAGCCCCACCCGAACCCGATGCCGTTCGGCCATCGGCAGGTTGAACAGGCCGCTGCCCAGAAACAGGTTCGAGGTCGGGCAAAAGGCGATGGCCGACCCGGTTTGCGCCAGCCGTGCGCACTCGGCATCACACAGGTGTACCCCATGGGCAAACACCGAGCGCTCGCCGAGCAACTGATAATGGTCATAAACATCCAGGTAGCCGCTGCGCTGTGGGTACAGCGCCTTGACCCAGTCGATTTCCTGAAGGTTTTCACTGAGGTGGGTTTGCAGGTACAGACCGGGGTATTCCTGCAGCAGGCGTCCGGCCATGGCCAGTTGTTCAGGGGAACTGGTCGGCGCGAAGCGTGGCGTCACCGCATAACTGAGGCGGCCCTTGCCGTGCCAGCGCTCGATCAGCGTCTTGCTGTCGGCGTAGGCTGACGCCACCGTGTCTGTCAGATCGTCGGGGGCATTGCGGTCCATCATCACCTTACCGGCGATCATCCGCAGGTTATGCTGCTCGGCGGCCCGGAAAAACGCCTCGACCGACTCACGGTGCACGCTGCCGAACACCATGGCAGTCGTAGTGCCATTACGCAGCAGCTCATCAATGAATGACTGCGCAGCCGTGGCGGCATGGTGCGGGTCGGCAAATTGCCGCTCGCACGGGAAGGTGTAGGTGTTCAGCCAGTCCAGCAGTTGTTCGCCATAGGCGCCGATCATTGCGGCCTGGGGCAAATGAATATGGGTGTCGATAAAACCAGGCGTGATCAGTGCATCGCGGTGCTCGATCACGCTGACCTCGCTGCCCAGCGTCGGCAGCAGGTCGCCAGCCTCGCCCATGGCGCTGATATGCCCGTCCTCGACCAGCAGCAGGCCGTCGGCGAAATACTGGTAACTGGCCTCAATACCGACCTGGGCAGGATCCTCGATGCTGTGCAGCAAAGCCCCGCGGTGAGCGGTGCGATGGGCTGAAGCAGGACTCATGAATACCTCTTGCAAGACCGGTTGATAAATACAGGTTACAGGACGCCGGTTCGACGTGTTTGCAGCGCTGGAGTTTCCGGATGTTTTGCTCATCCATGTTTGTGCGCTTGAGATACACTGCGCCGCCATGTGTAGCGCGGAATCTGAAGGAATTACATGATGTTCAAGGCGCCGGACAGTCTGGCAGAGCAAATTGCCCAACATTTGGCCGAGCGGATCATCCGTGGCGAGCTTAAACCCGGCGAGCGTATCCAGGAGCAGAAAGTCACCCAGGCGCTGAATGTCAGCCGCGGCTCGGTACGTGAAGCACTGCTGGTGCTGCAGCGCCGGCACCTGGTGGTGATCCTGCCGCGCCGTGGCGCCCAGGTCACGGCGCTCAACGCCCACCATGTGACCAGCCTGTGCAAGCTGATGAGCGAGCTGTACATCCTGCTGGCCATCGCGGTGTCCGAGCGCTGGCAAACGGAAAGTGACCTGCATGGGTTTCTGGCCATCCAGCAGCGCCTGACCGCCAGTTTCGAGCGTCAGGACGTCCAGGCCTTTGTCGATGACAGCTTCAGCATCATGCGCGCGGCGTTTCCGTTCGCCGACAACCCGTACCTGCAAGAAACCATCGAGAACCTGCAGCCGTCGATGAGCCGCAACTATTACCTGGCCCTGGAGCAGCGCAAGGCCGAAATGGGCGATTTCCTGGTGCTGTTCGCGCAATTGCTGCAGGCGGTGATTGATCGCGAGCCGGCGCGCATCCGCAGCGTGCTCGCCGAATACGGCCAGCGCAATTGCCAGCTGGTGCTGGCTGCTTTGACGGCAGCCTGACCCCATGCGCCTCAAATGCATCAAGCTGGCGGGGTTCAAATCCTTCGTCGACCCGACCACGGTGAACTTCCCCAGCAACATGGCGGCGGTGGTCGGCCCCAACGGTTGCGGCAAATCCAACATCATCGACGCGGTACGCTGGGTGATGGGCGAGAGTTCAGCGAAAAACCTGCGCGGCGAGTCGATGACCGACGTCATCTTCAATGGCTCGACCAGCCGCAAGCCGGTCAGCCAGGCCAGTATCGAGCTGGTGTTCGATAACTCGGCCGGCACCCTGGTCGGTGAATACGCCGCTTACGCGGAAATCTCGATTCGCCGCAAGGTGACCCGCGAAAGCCAGAACACTTATTACCTCAACGGCGTCAAATGCCGCCGCAAGGACATCACCGACATCTTCCTGGGCACCGGTCTGGGGCCGCGCAGTTACTCGATCATCGAACAAGGCATGATCTCCAAGCTGATCGAAGCCAAGCCTGAAGAACTGCGTAACTTTATCGAAGAAGCCGCCGGCATTTCCAAGTACAAGGAGCGCCGCCGCGAGACCGAAAGCCGTATTCGCCGCACCCAGGAAAACCTGGAGCGCCTGACCGACCTGCGCGAAGAACTCGAACGCCAGATCGAGCGTCTGCACCGTCAGGCCCAGGCGGCCGAAAAGTACCAGCAGTACAAGGCCGAGGAGCGTCAGCTCAAGGCGCAACTGTCGGCCCTGCGCTGGCAGGCACTCAACGATCAGGTTCGCCAGCGCGAGTCGGTGATCGGCGACCAGGAAGTGGCTTTCGAGGCTCTGGTGGCTGAGCAGCGTAACGCTGACGCCGGGATCGAGCGGCTGCGTGACGGCCATCACGAGCTGTCAGAGCGTTTCAATCTGGTGCAGGGCCGCTTCTATTCGGTGGGCGGCGACATTGCCCGGGTCGAGCAAAGCATTCAGCACGGCCAGCAACGCCTGCGCCAGTTGCAGGACGACCTGCGCGAGGCCGAACGGGCGCGGCAAGAGACTGAATCGCACCTGGGCCATGACACCACCTTGCTGGCGACCCTGAACGAAGAGCTGGAAATGCTCGAACCCGAACAGGAAATGACCGCCGCCGCTGCCGAAGAGTCGGCCGTGGCGCTGGAAGACGCCGAAGCCGCCATGCATGGCTGGCAAGAGCAATGGGACCAGTTCAACCAGCAGTCCGCCGAGCCACAGCGCCACGCCCAGGTGCAGCAGGCGCGCATTCAGCAACTGGAGCAGGCCCTGGAACGGCTGGCCGAGCGCCAGCGCCGGCTGGCAGAAGAGTTGCAATTGCTCGCAGCCGACCCTGAAGACGCGGCGATCCAGGCGCTGGACGAAGAGTTGGCGACCCGCCAATTGACCCTTGAAGACCTGCACATGAGCGAGGAGCAGGTCGTCGAGCAACTGGAAAGCGTGCGTGCAACGCTGCAACGCAGCAGCCACGACCAGCAGCAGGCGCAAGGCGAACTGCAGCGGCTGCACGGTCGCCTGGCTTCGCTGGAGGCCCTGCAACAGGCTGCGCTGGACCCCGATAGCGGTACTGCCGAGTGGCTGCGTGATCAGCAGTTGAGCCAGCGGCCACGATTGGCTGAAGGGCTGAGCGTCGAATCAGGCTGGGAGCTGGCGGTCGAAACCGTGCTGGGCGCCGATTTGCAGGCGGTGCTGGTCGATGATTTCGCTGGGCTGGATCTGGCCGCTTTCAGCCAGGGCGACCTGCGGCTGGTCAGCCCGGCCGGTGACGCGGCGCGGCTGCCGGGTAGCCTGCTGGATAAAGTCAGCAGCGATACTGACCTGTCGGCCTGGCTGGGCCAGGTGATGCCAGTGCAGGATCTTGACGAAGCGCTGGCCAAACGTAGCGCCCTGAGCAGCGGGCAAAGCCTGATCAGCCGTGATGGCTATTGGGTAGGCCGGGACTTTCTCCGGGTTCGACGGGTCAGCGAGGCGCAGAGCGGGGTGTTGGCCCGTGGTCAGGAAATCCAGCAGTTGCAGGTCGAGCGTGACGAGCGTGAAGCGGCGCTGGCTGAGCTTGACGAGCGTCTGCAGGGGTTGCGCGAGCAGCAGACTCAGCAGGAACAGCAGCGGGAGGAGCTGCGCCGCAAGCTGCAGGACGAAAATCGCCAGCAGGGCGAGCTCAAGGCACGCCTGTCGGCAGCCAAAGCCAAGGCCGAGCAACTGACCCTGCGCCGCGTGCGGCTTGAAGAGGAACTGGCCGAACTGGCCGAGCAACGCAGCCTGGAGCATGAAAACCTCGGTGAGTCGCGCCTGCAATTGCAGGAAGCGCTCGACAGCATGGCGCTGGACACCGAGCAGCGTGAGGTGCTGCAAGAGCGCCGCGACAGCTTGCGCGAGCGGCTCGACCGGGTGCGCCAGGAGGCGCGCCAGCACAAGGACCGTAGCCATCAGTTGGCGGTACGCCTCGGTTCGCTCAAGGCCCAGCACAACTCCACCCATCAGGCCCTGGAGCGGCTGCGCATGCAGTCCGAGCGCCTCAGCGAACGCCGCGAGCAACTGAGCCTGAACCTGGAGGAGGGCGCGGCGCCGCTGGAAGAGTTACGCATGAAGCTCGAAGAGCTGCTGGAGCGGCGCATGGTCGTCGATGACGAAATGCGCACCGCCAAAAATGCTCTGGAAGATGCCGACCGCGAATTGCGCGAGGTCGAGAAGCGCCGCAGCCAGGCCGAGCAACAGGCACAGCTGTTGCGCGGGCAACTGGAGCAGCAGCGCATGGACTGGCAGTCGCTGACCGTACGGCGCACCGCCTTGCGGGATCAACTGCACGAGGACGGTTACGATCTCGATGGGGTGCTGGCCACCCTGTCGGCCGATGCCGACGAGCGTCAGGCCGAGCAAGAGCTGGAAAACATCGCCGCACGCATCCAGCGCCTGGGGGCGATCAACCTGGCGGCCATTGATGAATACCAGCAGCAGTCCGAGCGTAAACGTTACCTGGATGCCCAGGACGCCGATCTGGTCGAAGCTCTGGACACGCTGGAGAACGTGATCCGCAAGATCGACAAGGAAACCCGCAACCGTTTCAAGGACACCTTCGATCAGATCAACAGCGGCGTGCAGACGCTTTTTCCAAAAGTTTTCGGTGGCGGCTCGGCTTATTTGGAACTGACGGGCGAAGATTTACTCGATACAGGGGTGACAATCATGGCGCGCCCCCCAGGCAAGAAGAACAGCACCATTCATTTGTTGTCCGGTGGCGAGAAAGCCCTGACTGCTTTGTCTCTGGTGTTTTCGATATTCCAGCTCAATCCGGCGCCGTTCTGCATGCTCGACGAAGTCGATGCGCCGCTGGACGACGCCAACGTGGGCCGCTATGCACGTCTCGTGAAAGAAATGTCACAAACCGTGCAATTCATCTACATCACCCACAACAAGATTGCCATGGAAATGGCTGATCAATTGATGGGGGTCACCATGCACGAACCCGGATGTTCGCGCTTGGTGGCGGTGGATGTCGAGGAAGCCATGGCCATGGTGGACGCCTGATTGCGGGCCGCCATGGCGGCAAATATGGCTTTTTGATAGGACGGTTGTGCGCCAGATAACGGTTCAGGACACAACAGGTGATACAGACGGTGTTAAGTTACCGAAGGTCGTGCTAGTTTAATGACCACTTTTTTATTTCGGCGTGGGCAAAATGCCAGTTAGAACATAGACTTGGCTCCACGTTTTAAAGGGGTTTAACCCCCTGGTTTTCGAATTTCTCATTTGAGGCACTGGATTACATGGAAATCGGTCTGCGTGAGTGGCTGATCGTCATCGGCATTATCGTCATCGCCGGCATTCTCTTCGACGGCTGGCGCCGTATGCGCGGCGGCAAGGGTAAATTGAAATTCAGGCTTGACCGCAGCTACTCCAACCTGCCGGATGACGACGAAGCCACGTCGCCTGAGCTGTTGGGCCCGTCCCGGGTGCTGGAGTCGCAAAAAGAACCGGAACTCGACGAGCATGACCTGCCATCGATGAGCGCCGAAACGCGCGAGCCGCGTCGGCGCTACAACGACAAGAAGCCGCGCAAGGACGAGCCGCAGGCGGGCGACCTTGAGCTGGACGACGAAACCCCCAGCTTCTCGGCCCGTGATCGTGAGCGTGACCGCGAAGAAGTGCTGGTCGCGGAAGAAAAACCGGCCTCACGCACCTCGTCCGGCTATGGCAATGTATCTGACGACAAAGAGCAGACACCGCTGGAAGAAGTGCTGGTGATCAGCGTGATTTCCCGCGACGAAAGCGGCTTCAAGGGCCCGGCGCTGCTGCAGAACATCCTGGAAAGCGGCCTGCGTTTCGGTGAAATGGACATTTTCCACCGCCACGAAAGCATGGCTGGCAACGGCGAAGTGCTGTTTTCCATGGCTAACGCGATCAAGCCGGGTGTGTTCGATCTGGACGACATCGACCATTTCAGCACCCGTGCGGTGAGCTTCTTCCTGGGGCTGCCAGGTCCGCGTCACCCCAAACAGGCGTTTGACGTGATGGTTGCGGCGGCGCGCAAGCTGGCCCATGAGCTTAACGGTGAACTCAAGGACGATCAGCGCAGCGTGCTGACCGCCCAGACCATCGAACATTATCGCCAGCGCATCGTCGAATTCGAGCGCCGCGCACTGACCCAGCGCCGCTGAGCGAGGCGGGCGCGGCATGCAGGCCCGCCCGCGTTTCACCCCTTGCGTACTGAGCAGCCCCGGCTGCTCTTTTGCTTTTTGAGATTGAGAGAACACTTCCCATGAAGGCAGTCGAGACCCGAATCCTGGAACTGCGTGCAGAGCTGGATCAGCACAACTACCGCTATCACGTGCTGGACGAGCCGAGCATCCCGGACGCCGAATACGACCGACTGTTTCATGAACTCAAGGCGCTGGAAGCCGACCACCCGCATCTGGTGACCCCGGATTCGCCCACCCAGCGGGTCGGCAGTGCTGCCCTGAGCGCGTTCAGCCAGGTCCGTCATGAGCTGCCGATGCTCAGCCTGGGCAATGCCTTTGAAGAAACCGACCTGCTGGACTTCAACCGGCGGGTCGCTGAAGGGCTGGATTTGCCGGCCGGCGATCTGTTCGGCGGCGGTGCCACGGTGCAGTACAGCTGCGAACCCAAGCTCGATGGTCTGGCGGTCAGCCTGCTGTACCGTGATGGCGCACTGGTGCGCGGCGCGACCCGTGGTGACGGCACGACCGGTGAAGACATCAGTGTCAACGTACGGACCATTCGCAATGTGCCGCTCAAGTTGCACGGCACGGGCTGGCCTGAGCTGCTTGAAGTGCGCGGTGAAGTGTTCATGTCCAAGGCCGGTTTCGAAAAACTCAATGCCAGCCAGGCCGAAGTGGGTGGCAAGACCTTTGCCAACCCGCGTAACGCGGCGGCTGGCAGCCTGCGGCAGCTGGATTCGAAGATCACTGCCAGTCGCCCGCTGGAGTTCTGCTGTTATGGACTGGGCCAGGTCACTGCAGATATTTCCGACACGCATGTAGGTGTACTTGAGCAACTTAAAGCCTGGGGGTTGCCGGTCAGCCGCGAATTGAAACTGGCTGATGGCGTTGAGCAGTGTCTTGAGTACTACCGTGATATCGGTGAGCGGCGTTTAACCCTGCCCTATGAAATCGACGGCGTGGTGTTCAAGGTCAATAACCTGGGTTATCAGCGTGAACTTGGCTTTCGTGCCCGTGAACCGCGCTGGGCCATTGCTCACAAATTCCCGGCCCTCGAAGAGCTGACCGAACTGCTGGATGTGGAATTTCAGGTTGGCCGCACCGGCGCAGTCACGCCTGTAGCACGCCTCAAGCCGGTCAAGGTGGCAGGGGTCACGGTGTCCAACGCCACGCTGCACAACATGGATGAAGTGGCCCGTCTGGGGGTGATGATTGGCGACACCGTGATTATCCGCCGGGCCGGTGACGTGATTCCGCAGGTGGTACAAGTGGTCACCGAGCGGCGCCCCGAGGACGCCCGGCCGGTCGCAGTGCCAGAAGCCTGCCCGGTGTGTGGCTCGCATGTCGAGCGCACCCAGCTGGTCAAGCGCAGCAAGGGCAAGGAAACCCTTAGTGAAGGCGCGGTGTATCGCTGTATTGGCCGTCTGGCCTGCGGTGCACAGCTCAAACAGGCCATCATCCATTACGTATCGCGCCGCGCCATGGATATCGAAGGGCTGGGCGACAAGACCATCGAGCAACTGGTCGATGAAAAACTCATCGGCTCGCCAGCGGACCTGTACGCACTCAAGTACGAGCAGATCATCGACCTGGAAGGCTTTGCCGAGGTGTCGACCAACAAGCTGCTCAAGGCCATTGACGACAGCCGGCAGCCGCCGCTGGCCCGCTTTATCTACGCGTTGGGCATCCCGGATGTCGGTGAAGAGACCGCCAAGGTTCTGGCCCGCTCGCTGGGCGCGCTGGCGCGGGTCAGGCAGGCCTTGCCACAAGTGCTCACCTACCTGCCGGACATCGGCCTGGAAGTGGCCCACGAGATCCACAACTTCTTCGAAGACCAGCACAACCGCAACGTCATCGACGCCTTACTGGGCGAGCGGGGCCTGAAGCTGCAGGACGAAGGCGAACTGAGCGCGGACTTCGCCGCCAGTGCGACCCTGGGCAGCCTGCTCGACAAGCTGCACATCCCGTTTGTAGGGCCGGGCGGTGCGCAGAAGCTGGCCGAGCGTTTCGGCTCGCTGGAGGGCCTGCTACAGGCCGACTGGCTGGACATGCGCCAGGCTTTGCCAGAGAAACAGGCCAACTCGGTGCGTGAGTTCTTTGCCAATCAAGACAACGTCAAGCGCGCCCAGGCCATCGAAGCCCAGCTCAAGGACTTCGGCATGCACTGGCAAAGCGAAAAGAAAGTGGTCGAAGGCTTGCCGCTGGCCGGTCAGACTTGGGTGCTGACCGGCACGCTGGAGCGCATGAGCCGCGACATCGCTAAAGACAAACTGGAAAGCCTCGGTGCCAAGGTCTCAGGCTCAGTGTCGGGCAAGACCCACACCGTCGTCGCCGGCCCCGGTGCCGGCTCCAAGCTGACCAAGGCCAACGAGCTGGGGGTCAAGGTGCTGGATGAAGATGCTTTCGTTGAGTTTCTGGCCGGGCAGGGCATCAGCGTCTGACGCGGCATGGCTTTTTTGCGGCGCTCATGCTGCCTCTGCGGGAGCGAATGGGGCGCTGTATCGTTAAACCTGTTGTGGCAGTTGTCAGTAGGGGCTGTTGCCGTTTCAGTGCAGGCCGCGTTGCAGCGCCAAATCGTGTCAGGCGAGGCGAAGGGCGCAGGAAATGGTCGCTCCCTTTTCAAGTCCTTCAACGACGCATGACGCGATTTGGGGCGCAACCCGCAGGGCCGTGGCTGTTTTGTCACACGCACTCCAACAGAGTGACCTCTATGCTGGCCGACAAAACAGACCTCGGCGCGGTTGTGATGAAACGGCAACAGCCCCTAAACCAGGCAGCGAATAAACGGAACCCCTGTAAACACCCATGATCTAGTCATGCAGGCCTACAGGGGAATCCGCCATGTTCCAGTTCTTCGAGCAGTTGAGTTCGCGCATCGCCGCGCCGTTCATCGGTGAAACCCGGCGCAATAGCAAAGTCTGGCAGTGCCGTTGCGGCCAGTCGGTGTTTTTCCCCAATACCCAATGCCTGGCCTGCGAAGCCGCGCTTGGCTGGCTGCCGGAGCAGGGCCGGGTCGTGGCGCTGGAACCGGCCGGTGAAGCCGGTAGCTGGCGGGTTGCGGATGAGGCGGGCGAGGGTGTTTATCGGCGCTGCGCCAACCTGGCAACGCCGGCGGCCTGCAACTGGCTGCTGCCGGTGCACGATGCCGGAGACTTCTGTGTGGCCTGCAGCCTCAATCGCACCATCCCTGACATGAGCATCCCGGAAAACCACGAGCGCTGGCGCAAGGTCGAGACCGCCAAGCGGCGCTTGGTGGCGCAGCTGATCGGCCTGGGCCTGAAGGTCATTCCCAAGAGCGTGGATGAACAGCGCGGCCTGGCCTTCGACTTCATCGGCATCGACCTGGAGGGCCGCAAGCCCACCACTGGCCACGCCAACGGTTTGATCACGCTGGATATCAAAGAGGCCGACGACGCTCACCGTGAGGCGGTGCGGGTGCAGATGCGCGAACCCTATCGGACCTTGCTCGGGCATTTTCGCCATGAAGTCGGCCACTACTACTGGGACCGGCTGATTGCCAATACTCACTGGCAAGCGCCGTTTCGCCAGTTGTTCGGCGACGAGCAAGCCAGCTACGCCGATGCGCTGGAGCGGCATTACCAGAATGGTGCACCTGCCGACTGGCAGGCCCGCTATGTCAGTGCCTACGCCACCATGCACCCTTGGGAAGACTGGGCCGAAACCTGGGCGCATTACCTGCACATGGTCGATGCGGTCGACACTGCACTGGGTTTTGGCATGAGCGCCCGTGACATGGAGCTGGACTACCAGCCATTCCCGCTCGACACCCTCTACCAGCCGCAGCACCCCGGCGGTCCTGCGTTCCTGGCCTTCGTCAACGCCTGGATTGAACTGGCCAGCATGCTTAACGAACTGTCGCGCAGCATGGGCCAGCCGGACTTCTACCCCTTCGTCCTGACCCCGGCAGTGATCGCCAAGCTGCACTTTATCCACCTGGTGATCCAGGAAGCGGGCGGCAAGGCGGATGAGGTGGTGCAGGTCTGAAGAACTCGCAAGGGACAGCGTCGAGCCTGGTAGGAGCGAGCTCGCTCGCGAAAAGGCCGGTTGGGGCAATGCATCTTCATCGTCTGAACCGCCGCCACCGCCAGCACCCAAGTGCTTGAAGCCCTTAAAATTTTTAATCTCAATCAAAGGTTGTAACTTCGCGTCAGACCGGTACAATGGCGCGGCTCGCTGATGGCGAGCTGCGTTATGGTGACCCCACCGGTCCCCCCGCAACGATTACCCGTTAACCTGGTCAGGTCCGGAAGGAAGCAGCCATAGCGGGAACATTGTGTGCCGGGGTGTGGCTGGTGGGGTTGCCACCTTTCTCAAGGCTTGTTCAAGCCGTCTTTGCTTAAAACAAATCTCAGGCCATTAGTACCGTCATCTCCGTCAATCGTGAGTATGTCTTCGGCCGGGCTTGTTGTCGCGCCAATACGCCTCTTTCAGGCTCATAACCGGGTTATCATGCCGCCCAGTCCACCGCGAGCCTTTCTATATTCATGTTCACCATCACCCGTCTGGAAAACCCGCCGCCCGAGTCGATCAAGAACCAGATCATGCAGATGGTCGTCGATTACGTGACCGATATCGGCATGGCGGGCATCTTGCCCAGCAACCCCTTGTACCCGCTGTACCAGTACGGGGTCGGCTTTGAGGTCAACCGGTATCAGGAAGCCATGGACGGGTCGTTGGGGTTGTCGGTGGAGCTGGTACTGGCGCTGGATGCTGAAGATCCGGCCATGGTCGTCGGCTTTTTGCTCTATTTGCCTTATGAAGACGATCCCCAGGCTTGCGCGGTCGCCTATATGGCGGTGCTGGCCAGCCGGCGTCGGCAGGGTGTGGCGCGGGGCATGCTGGCGGCGATGCTGGCGCGTTATCCGCACGCCGAACTGGCCTGTTTTGCCAGCAAGGTGCCATGCTTTGAGGCACTGGGCTTTCAGGTGCTGGGCGCGCGCGGGCCGCAGGTGTTGATGAACAGCCATTCGCGCAGTTCCGATGGGCGGCTGGCGGTGCTGGATGTCGAGCCGATCTACCGCAGCGAGCAAGTGCAACAGATCCACGCTTACCTGCTTAACCGTCATGGTCGGCGAGCGATGATCGATGCCGAGAAGAGCCGTGACCGCAACCTTGATCGCCTGGCGCGCCAGGCCGATGCATTGGTAGCCGAGCGGCTGGGCGAGGGCGCGTTGAATGCCGACCGGCGGCCGCTGCGCCTGGTTCAGGCGCCGGGTACGGACGTGTAACGCTCGATGATCTGCTGAATCTCTCCGGATTCGGTCATGTTCTGCAAGCTGTCCAGAATCTGCCTGACCGGCAGTGCCGGGTCGTTGCGTACCACGCAGGCGGTGGGCTGTTCGCTGATTACTGACACCACTTTCAGGCGCTGCGCGGCGGGCAGTTCACGGTTGATCCAGTTCATCGTCAGTTCGTTGCTCACTGCATAGTTATAGCGAGCGGCTACCAATTTGCGCAGCACATGCTCCTGGTTGCGCGCATCTTCACGCACCAGATTGTGGCGGTCGAACAAGTGTTGCAGTTGCGGGTAGTTATAGCCCAGCACGGTGCCGACCACTTCGTTGTCGAACTGGTCCGGGTAAGGGCCGACGGTGACCGGCGAGGCAAGCAGCAGGTCACGCTGGATCAGGATCGGCTGGCTCCAGAGAAAATCACCTTTCAAGGGTGTGATCCAGGCTTTGGCGGTGTAGCAGCGCACGTCGATTTCTGCGCTTTCCAGGGCGGCCTGGATGCGCAGGCGCGGCAACACATGAAATTCGGCCGGGCGCCCGACCTGCTGTGCCACGCGGGTCATGATATCGAACAGAATGCCGGAAGTAGGCTGATGTTCGTCGATCTCGGCCAGTGGCATCGACCAGCTTTCGGACACCGCAAACCGCAGCGCAGGCTCATTGGCCGTGCTGGCCTGGCTGACCAGCAATAACAGGCTCAGCAGAATGCGGTGCATGGAGCCTCGCGGGGATCAACGGATTGAATTGACGGCATCGGCAAAGATTCTGACAGTGTAGATCGGGCTCTGTTCGTACTCTCGCTGCTCAGGGTAGCCGAGAGCAGATGCAATTTTAGCCTTCCTCCATTAGCATTGGCGGTCTTTCTGCTACCAGTCGCGACGGATTTCAATGAGTTATCAGGTTCTTGCACGTAAATGGCGTCCGCGCTCGTTCCGCGAAATGGTCGGCCAGACCCATGTGCTCAAGGCCCTGATCAACGCTCTGGACAGTCAGCGGCTGCACCATGCTTATCTGTTTACCGGTACGCGCGGGGTGGGCAAGACCACCATCGCGCGGATCATTGCCAAGTGCCTGAACTGCGAAACCGGGATCACTTCAACCCCGTGCGGCAGTTGCTCGGTGTGCCAGGAAATCGACGAAGGGCGCTTTGTCGACCTGATCGAGATCGACGCCGCGAGCCGCACCAAGGTCGAAGACACCCGTGAACTGCTGGATAACGTGCAGTACGCACCGAGCCGCGGGCGCTTCAAGGTCTACCTGATCGACGAAGTGCACATGCTCTCCAGTCACTCGTTCAATGCCTTGCTCAAAACGCTGGAAGAGCCGCCGCCCTACGTCAAATTCATCCTGGCGACCACTGATCCGCAGAAGCTGCCGGCCACCATTCTGTCGCGCTGCCTGCAGTTTTCCCTGAAGAACATGACCCCGGAGCGGGTGGTCGAGCACTTGAGTCATGTGCTCGGTGCCGAGAACGTGCCGTTTGAAGAGGATGCCCTGTGGCTGCTGGGCCGCGCCGCCGACGGCTCGATGCGTGATGCCATGAGCCTCACCGACCAGGCGATTGCCTTCGGCGAGGGCAAGGTGTTGGCCGCTGACGTGCGGGCGATGCTCGGCACCCTGGACCATGGTCAGGTGTTCGACGTACTCGGTGCGTTGCTCGCAGGCGATGCCCGGGCGCTGCTTGAAGCCGTGCGCCACTTGGCCGAGCAAGGCCCTGACTGGAACGGCGTGCTGGCGGAAATGCTTAACGTGCTGCACCGGGTGGCGATTGCCCAGGCGTTGCCTAAGGCGGTCGATAACGGCCATGGTGACCGCGACCGGGTATTGGCGTTGGCCCAGACCCTGCCCGGCGAAGACGTGCAGTTCTATTACCAGATGGGCCTGATCGGCCGCCGCGACCTGCCGTTGGCACCGGACCCGCGAGGTGGTTTCGAGATGGTCCTGCTGCGCATGCTGGCATTTCGTCCCGCCGACAGCAGCGATGCGCCGAGCCAGGCGTTAAAGCCAGTGGGGGTCAGCCAGGCCAAGGCTGATCCCCGCCCGACACCGGCCGCCGCGGTCAGCCCGGTCTCTGCCGCCAGCCAACAGTCCGCGCCGGCACCGGCGCCCGCCATCGAGCCCGCCCGCCCGGCACCGCAGGCGGCCCAGCCGGCCATTGCCCGGCCTGAGCCCGCGGCTGCTCCGGTGGTTGAGCCTGCGCCGGTTATGGCGCCTGAGCCAGTCGTCGAGGCTGCCGAGGTCGTTGATCTGCCGTGGGAAGACTCGCCTGCCAGTGCCCAGCCAGTCCCGGCCACGCCGATCACTCCTGAGCCGGTGCTGGACACCGTCGCCGAGCCTCCCGAGCTGCCGTCGATGCCGGTGCCCACGCCGGCCAGTCCGGTGCCGGATGCGCCGCAAGTGGTCGAGCCTGAGGCGCTCGCGCAGCGCAGTGCCGGTGCGCTCGAAGACATCCCCGACAGCGCCTACCTGTCGGCCCCGCAGCAGCGTGATGACGAGCCGCCGCAGGATGACGATTATGTCGAGCCGGATATCGATATCGACCCGGCCTCGTTCAGCTACCTGGACGAGCTGGCCCAGGATCATGTGCACGCCGATGAAGCCCCGGAGCCTGAGCCTGAACCGGCGGCAATGCCGGCCACCGGGCTTGCCGCGCAATGGCTGGAAATCTTTGCGCAATTGCCGATTTCTGGCCTGACCGGCAGTATTGCCGCCAACTGCACGCTGATCAGCGTTGAGGGCGACCGTTGGTTGCTGCATCTGGACCCTGGGCACGGCGCGCTGTTCAACTCGACCCAGCAGCGGCGCTTGAGTGAGGCGTTGAACCAGTACCACGGCAGTCCGATCCAATTGACTATCGAGCTGATCCGTCCGCAGCAGGAAACCCCGGCGCAAGCGGCGTCACGTCGGCGTGCCGAACGTCAGCGCCTGGCGGTGGCCTCGATCCACGCCGATCCGCTGATCCAGCAGCTGATGCAGCAGTTTGGCGCGGTGGTGCGTGAAGATACGATCACTCCGGTGGACGCCGCGCAATGATTGACGGCACGCTGTCAGTGACGGCGTGCAAACCAAGTAACCCCCTATTTCGAGGAGATATCCCATGATGAAAGGTGGCATGGCTGGCCTGATGAAGCAGGCCCAGCAAATGCAGGAAAAAATGGCCAAGATGCAGGAAGAGCTGGCCAACGCGGAAGTCACCGGCCAGTCGGGCGCAGGCCTGGTCAGCGTGGTGATGACCGGCCGTCACGACGTCAAGCGCATCACGCTGGATGACAGCCTGATGCAGGAAGACAAGGAAGTGCTCGAAGACCTGATCGCCGCCGCCGTCAACGACGCGGTACGCAAGATCGAGCAGTCCAGTGCCGAAAAGACCGCCAGCATGACTGCTGGCATGCAGCTGCCGCCAGGCATGAAGCTGCCGTTCTGACGGCCGTTCACTGCTGTACACGATGCCAGGCTTGCCCTGGCATCGTGCTTTCTGGCCATTGTTGATCGAACATCAGACGGCGAAGGTGGTCTGCTTTTTATACCCCCAATGCATTCAAGGAGAGGTCCCGATGACCCAAGAGCTGATCCTCAACCAACGTATTGTGCTGGCTTCACGCCCGAAAGGCCGTCCGGTTCCGGAGAACTTTCGTCTGGAGCGTGAAGCACTGCCAGAGCTCAAGGGCAGCCAGGTGCAACTGCGTACTCTGTATCTGTCCCTCGACCCCTACATGCGTGGCCGGATGAGCGACGCGCCGTCCTACGCCGATCCGGTGGCGATTGATGCGGTGATGGAAGGTGGTGCGGTCAGTGTGGTTGAGCAGTCGCTGGACTCGCGGTTTCAGCCCGGTGACCTGGTGGTTGGCCAGACCGGCTGGCAGAGCCACAGCATCAGCGATGGTTCGGCCCTGATCAAGCTGCCTGCCGACTTGCCCAACCCGTCACTGGCGCTGGGTGTGCTCGGCATGCCAGGCATGACCGCTTACATGGGCCTGATGGACATCGGCAAACCTCAGGCCGGCGAAACCCTGGTGGTCGCGGCGGCGTCCGGCGCGGTCGGCTCAGTGGTAGGTCAGGTCGCCAAGCTGCACGGCCTGCGGGTGGTCGGTGTGGCCGGTGGCACGGACAAATGCCGTTATGTGGTCCAGGAGCTGGGCTTTGATGCCTGCATCGACCACCGCAGCGAGAACTTTGCCAGTGAACTGGCCGAGGCCTGCCCCAAGGGCATCGATGTCTACTATGAACTGGTGGGCGGCAAGGTCTTCGAAGCGGTGCTGCCGCTGCTCAATCCACGTGCGCGTATTCCGCTGTGCGGGGTGATTGCCCAGTACAACGCTCAGGGCGAATTTGCTGGCCCCGATCAGTTGCCATTGCTGATGCGTACGCTGCTGACCAAGCGCATCGTCATCGAAGGCTTCATCGTGTTCGAGAAATACGCCAGCCGTCGTCAGGAGTTCATCGACGCCATGACCCCGCTGGTCACCAGCGGCAAGGTCAAGTTCCGCGAAGACGTGGTACAGGGTCTGGAAGCTGCGCCAGAGGCGTTGATCGGCCTGCTTGAGGGGCGCAACTTTGGCAAACTGGTGGTCGAGGTTTCCCGGCTTTGATTGACGCTGACGACAAGGCGCGGGTATAAACCGCGTCTTTCGATTATCCGGGATCTTTGTTCATGAGCTTCAGCCCCCTGATTCGCCAACTGATCGATGCCTTTCGTGTGTTGCCAGGCGTCGGCCAGAAGACCGCCCAGCGCATGGCATTGCAGTTGCTGGAGCGTGATCGCAGCGGCGGCTCGCGGCTGGCACTGGCGCTGCAACAGGCCATGGACGGGGTCGGGCACTGCAAGAGCTGCCGGACCCTGACCGAACAAGACCTCTGCCCGCAATGCGCCGACCCGCGCCGCGACGATACGCTGCTGTGTGTGGTGGAGGGGCCGACCGACGTGTACGCGGTGGAGCAGACCGGCTATCGAGGTCGTTACTTCGTCCTCAAAGGCCACCTGTCGCCCCTCGATGGGCTTGGCCCCGAGGCTATCGGCATTCCACAACTGATCGAGCGCATCGACAGCCAGGGCACCTTCACGGAAGTCATCCTGGCGACCAACCCCACTGTCGAAGGCGAAGCCACCGCGCACTACATCGCCCAGTTGCTCAACGACAAAGGCCTGATCGCTTCACGCATCGCCCATGGCGTACCGCTGGGCGGCGAGCTGGACCTGGTCGACGGCGGCACCCTCGCGCATTCCTTTGCCGGGCGCAAGCCGATTACCCTGTAAGCCCAATGCTGTTCAGGTAAGCACTGCGGACCCAGTGGGAAGAGCCGGCCGGCGCCCCGGTCTGCTCGCGAAGAGGCCGGTAAAAACACTACATCTGCTGCGAATGTGCCGCCGTCTTCGTTGGCAACCGGAGCGCCGGCCGGTCGCCAACGAAGGCGGCGGCGCATTAGCGATATATCTTGCGCAGCTTTCGCGACCAGGCTCGAGCCCACCACGTCTCGCCGAAAAACCACTGCATTGGTCGTACAACCACACCCATAGAAAGCTCTTTGCCCTCGCCGGGGCATTTCGCCGTACCTCCGAAAACCTCCGGTATATAAGCCTTTAGTCGATGTCGGCGCGCTTTCAAAATGCGTTGTACGATAACATATATCATGCCAGAATTATTTTGAAACAAATTGCCTCGTCGCTGGAAGACGGTAAGGGGCGATCACCAGCAATCTAAAAATAATTCAGGTGAAACATGAAAATAAAAGGCATCCGGTGGTGGATGGTCAGCCTCGTGACGGCTGGCCTGGTGGTCAACTATCTAGCCCGCAATACCCTGTCCGTGGCCGCGCCTACGTTGATGACCGATCTGTCGATCACCACCGAGCAATACGCCAAGATCGTCGCTGCCTGGCAGCTCTGCTACGCGTTCATGCAGCCGGTCGCCGGCTGGATCATCGACTTCATCGGTACCAAACTGGGCTTTGCGGTGTTTGCCCTGGCCTGGTCGGTCGCCTGTGCCGGTGCGGCCTTGGCCACGGGTTGGCAGAGCATGGCGTTCATGCGCGGCTTACTGGGTATCACCGAAGCAGCCGGCCTGCCGGCGGGGGTCAAGGCCACTACCGAGTGGTTCCCGGCCAAGGAACGCTCAGTGGCTATCGGCTGGTTCAATATCGGTTCCTCGCTGGGCGCATTGCTGGCACCGCCACTGGTGGTGTGGGCGATCCTGCACAGCGGCTGGCAGTTGGCCTTTCTGGTGGTCGGTGGCTCCGGGGTGGTGTGGACTGTGGCGTGGATGCTGCTGTACAAGCACCCGCGCGACCAAAAGCGCCTCAGCGAGGCCGAGCGCGACTACATCCTGAGCGGTCAGGAGTCCCACTTTAAAGTCGAGAAGCGTGAGAAGGGCGCCTGGAAACGCATCTTCAAAGAGCGCAACTTCTACGCCATCGCTTCGGCACGCATCCTCTCCGAGCCGGCCTGGCAGACCTTCAACGCCTGGATCCCGCTGTACCTGATGACCGAGCGGCACATGAACATCAAGGAAGTGGCCATGTTCGCCTGGCTGCCGTTCCTGGCGGCTGACATCGGCTGTGTACTGGGCGGTTACCTGAGCCCGTTCTTTCATCGCCACTTCAAGGTCTCGCTGTTCACCTCGCGCAAGATGGTCCTGGTGTTCGGGGCCAGTTGCATGATCGGCCCGGCCTGCATCGGTCTGGTGCAAAGCCCTTACACCGCCATCCTGCTGCTGTGCATCGGCGGGTTCGCGCACCAGACTCTGTCTGGCGCGCTGTACTCAATCACCTCCGACTCTTTCAGCAAAGACCAGGTGGCGACTGCCACTGGCATGGGCGGCATGTTCGGTTACCTGGGCGCCGCAGTGTTCACCCTGGTGTTCGGCATCCTGGTTACCCAGATTGGCTACAGCCCGCTGTTCGTAGTGCTCGCAGCCTTCGATATCGTTGCTGCGGTGCTGGTCTGGAAGGTTGCGCGGGAGATTCGCAGCGAACCTGTCCGTGAAGCGCCTTTGGCCAGCGGCGGGACGCTCACGCCCGGTCACTGATTGATGTAACGACAAACCCCGCCAAATGGCGGGGTTCTTTGTTTCAGAGCAGCAATATCAGGCTTCTGCATGCCGGCCCTTGAACGCAGGGTTCAGTCGAACGGGCCGACCGCCGCGAAGGCCCCGCCCTGGTATACCATGCTCGGATCGTCAGCCGCGGGTGCTGGCTGCGCTTCAACCTTGGCGCGAAATGGCTCAGAGCTGTCCTTGGGTGTATAGCCGAGGTGCGCGGCATGGCGGTTGTCCCACCACTGTGGCGTATTGTCGGAGGCACCATAGACGATGGTGTGGCCGACATCGGCAGTGAACAGCCCGCGCTCAATGAGCTGCACCAGGTCGTCGTAGCTCAGCCAGGTGCACAGCATGCGCCGATTGTTCGGTTCCGGGAACGATGAGCCGATGCGGATGCTCACCGTCTCGATGCCGTAGCGGTCGAAATAGAAACTGGCCATGTCTTCGCCATAGCACTTCGACAGGCCGTAATAGCTGTCCGGACGACGGGGCGAGTGGGCGTCGATGCGCTCGTCTTGCCGGTAGAAACCGATGGTGTGGTTGGAGCTGGCGAAGATCACCCGCTTGACGCCGTGTTTGCGCGCTGCCTCGTAGATGTGGAACACGCCGCAGATGTTCGGGCCGAGTATGGCTTCGAAGGAGTGCTCGGTGGACACACCGCCGAAATGCACGATGGCATCCACACCAGCCACCAGTTCGTGAACGGCAGCCTTGTCGGCCAGATCACAGGTCACCACTTCTTCATGGGGGCCAGCAGCCGGGGCCATTACGCTGATATCGGAAAGACGCAGGATCTCGGCGCAGCCCTTGAGGCGTTCACGCAGCAGGGTGCCCAGCCCGCCGGCAGCTCCCGTGAGCAATAGGCGGTTGAAGCGGGGAGTAGTCATCGCCAGGGTTACCTAACTGTTATTAATGTTGTGCGTTATCGTATGACTTGGAAATTATCCATGGCCGCAAAAGCGCCTGTCAACGACTGTTCCAGCACGGCAGGCCAGCCTTTGGTCGTGTAGCCAGGGTGGGGCAGGCCGTTAACATGCTGCCCCGGCGCTCCGGTTGCCGGAGTGCCGGACCACGATTATTTGTAGAAGCTATTCTGATCCGGCCTCTTCGCGAGCAGAGCGCCTTCCCACATCACGTGTCTGGCGCTGAGTCTGCGAGCGACCCGGATTTTATCGGAGGGCGCCGCTCTTACCGCTGCACGTCAGCTCAAAGCTCATCCAGCGCAAAGCTGGTGAGGCTGAAGGTCGGCACCTGCAGGTCATTCAGGCGTTTTGAGCCACCCAGCTCCGGCAGGTCGATGATCGCCGCCGCCTCATGAACCCTGGCGCCCATGCGGCGAATCAGGTTAACCGCCGCCGTCAGCGTGCCGCCCGTGGCAATCAGATCATCGAACAGCACCACACTGTCGCCGTCGCACAGGCTGTCAGCGTGCACTTCCAGAAAGGCTTCGCCGTATTCGGTCTGGTAACCCTCCGACAACACGTCGGCCGGCAACTTGCCTTGCTTGCGAAACAGCACCAGCGGTTTGTTCAACTCGTAAGCCACCACCGAGCCGATCAGAAAGCCGCGCGCGTCCATCACACCGATCTGGTTGAAATCAGCGTCGATATAGCGCTGTACGAAATGATCAATCACCTGGCGGGTCGCCTTGGGCGACTGGAACAGCGGGGTGATATCGCGGAACACCACACCGGGCTTGGGAAAGTCCACGACAGGCCGGATATGGGACTTGAGCAGGGAGACATCGAAAGACATGCGTACAATCCAGAACAGGTTTGCCCGACAGTATAAGCCGTGCTGCTCTGGATCGCAGTTGGGCACCTCTAAAAACTACCTACGTTGCCATCGCTGCGTTGAAGCCAGGCTCAGAATGCTCATTTACAACCCGTAAACTCTGCTTCTTCGCCTGTCTTCGCCTTGCGCTGGCTGCCTCGCTTACGTTTTTAGAGGCGCCCAGTTGTTCTCAACTTTCAGCGTGCAACCGGCAGTGGCTCAGCTTTCCATCGCGCCACCGGCCAGGGCGCACAGCTGGATCGGGTCAATGATGTGGATTTCCTTGCCTTCGGCGGCAATCAGCTCGTTCTGCTGGAAGCGGGTAAAGACCCGCGATACGGTTTCCACGGCCAGGCCCAGATGGTTGCCGATTTCGTTGCGCGACATGCTCAGGCGGAAATGGTTGGCCGAAAAACCGCGGGCACGGAAGCGCGCCGACAGGTTGACCAGAAAGGTCGCGATACGCTCATCGGCGGTTTTTTTCGACAGCAACAGCATCATCTGTTGATCGTCACGAATTTCCCGGCTCATTACGCGCATCAACTGGCGGCGCAGTTGCGGCAGTTGCACCGACAACTCGTCGAGACGCTCGAAGGGGATTTCACACACCGAGGTGGTCTCCAGTGCCTGGGCCGATACCGGATAGGCTTCGGCGTCCATGCCCGACATACCGACCAGCTCGCTGGGCAGGTGGAAACCGGTCAGTTGTTCGGCGCCGCCGTCACTGATGCTGAAGGTTTTCAGGGCGCCTGAGCGCACGGCGTAGACTGACTCGAACGTATCGCCCTGACGGAACAGGAACTCACCCTTCTTCAAAGGACGGCCTCGCTTGACGATCTGGTCCAGCGCATCCATATCTTCCATGTTCAGCGAGAGGGGCAGGCACAGCGGGGCGAGACTGCAATCCTTGCAGTGAGCCTGATTATGAGCACGTACCTTGACTGGCTCGGACATCACTTGATTCCTTGTGGGAGAAGCACACATAGGATGTAAGGGTAACTCAGGCGTGATGACTTGGGCCAGCATGGCAGCTCTACCTTGATGTCTTATTGATATCATATGACGCGTGAAAACCGTTGGCTGCTCGCAGGGTTGAGATAAGCATCAAACAGCATGCACACGGCGCGCACCAGCAACCGACCGGCCGGTAGCACGCGGATACCGTGGTCATCCATCACGATCAAACCGTCGCGGCACATGTTCAGCAACGGTGGCCAGAGTTCATGGAAATAGCTGCGAAACTCGATGGCAAAGGCTTGCTCTATGGCGGCGAAATCCAGTTCGAAGTGGCAGATCAGTTGCTGGATGACCGCACGGCGGATACGGTCGTCCTGATTGCACAGCAGCCCGCGCTTGGTCGCCAGTTGATCGCTGGCCAGCAGGCTCTGATAGTCGCTGAGGTCGTTGCTGTTCTGGCAATACAGGTCACCGATCTGGCTGATGGCCGAGACCCCGAGGCCGATCAGGTCGCAATGGCCGTGAGTGGTGTAGCCCTGGAAATTGCGTTGTAGCGTGCCTTCTTCCTGAGCAATGGCCAGTTCGTCGTCGGGCAGGGCGAAGTGGTCCATGCCGATGTAGCGATAGCCGGCCCCGGTCAGTTGTTCGATGGTGCGCTCAAGCATGCGCAGTTTCTGTTCCGGTTTGGGCAGGGCGTTATCGTCGATGCGCCGCTGCGGCATGAAGCGTTCGGGCAGGTGGGCGTAGTTGAACACCGACAGCCGGTCTGGCTGCAGGGCGATCATCTCTTCCACCGTGCGCGCGAAGCCTTCCGGCGTTTGCAGGGGCAGGCCGTAGATCAGGTCGATATTGACCGAGCGAAACTGCAGGGTGCGCGCCGCTTCAACAATCGCCCGGGTTTGCTCCAGGCTTTGCAGGCGGTTGACGGCGCGTTGCACCGCCGGGTCCAGGTCCTGCACGCCGAGGCTGACCCGGTTAAAGCCCAGCTCGCGCAGCAAGCCCATGGACGACCAGTCGGCTTCGCGGGGGTCGATTTCGATGCCGTAGTCACCGGAGTCATCTTCCAGCAGGTTGAAGTGGCTGCGCAGGCAGGCCATCAATTGGCGTAGCTCACCATGGTTGAGAAAGGTCGGCGTGCCGCCGCCCAGATGCAGTTGCTCGACCACCTGATCGGGTGCCAGATGGCAGGCCAGGGTCTTGATTTCATGCTCCAGGCGCTGCAGATAGGCCGGGGCGCGGCTGCGATCCTTGGTGATCACTTTATTGCAGGCGCAGTAGTAACAGATGTTGGCGCAGAACGGGATGTGCACGTACAGCGACAACGGGCGACGCGCCTTGCGGCTGTCACGCAGGGCATGCAGCAGGTCGAACGTGCCCACCTGCGTGCTGAACTGCACGGCGGTGGGGTAGGAGGTGTAACGCGGTCCTGCCAGATCGTAGCGACGGATCAGGTCAGAATCCCAACGAATGACGTCGAGCATGCGGGCATTCCCCTGGTTAGGCTGGCGATGCCCGAGTCTAGATCAGCGTGGGCAGGCGGATCTTGATGTACATCAATGCAGTCAATGCCCCATCAACCAGTGTTGATGCGGGCCTGGCAGGCTCCATAACCCAAAACCAATCACCAGCAGGCCACCGGCGGTGCGCAGGCCACGGCGGCGCAGCAGTGCACGGGTGCGCTCGGCTGCTGCGCCGGTAAGCAGCAGTACCGGGCAGGTGCCCAGACCGAACGCCAGCATCAATGCGGCGCTGGTCAGTGCATTGCCCTGAATCGCCGCCCACAGCAGGACGCTGTACACCAGCCCGCATGGCAGCCAGCCCCATAGTGCACCCACCGCGGCGGCGCGGGGCAGGGTGCTGATCGGCAGCAAACGGCTGGCCAGCGGTTGCAGATGGCGCCACAGGCCACGGCCGAGGCGCTCGATGCGGGTCAGGCCGCTCCACCAGCCGGCCAGGTACAGGCCCATGGCAATTAACAACAGGGCGGCGATGACCCGCAGCACCATGGCCGCCGGGCCGTTGGCCACCGCGTGACCGAGCAGCCCGGTGAGCAGCCCGGCCAGGCCATAGCTGCTGATCCGTCCCAGGTTATAGGCCAGCAGCAGTGGCCAGCGCCGCGGGTTCGGGGCGGACAGGCTCAGCGCGCCCATTAGCCCGCCACACATACCGATGCAATGCCCGCCGCCGAGCAGCCCGAACATCACGGCCGAGCCCAGCAGGGCAAGGATTTCAGGCATGCCGGTCGCGGTCCTTGTCCTGTTGTTGGCGGATCGCGGCCTGGTGACCGGGGTCCTGATCGTCGAACAGGATGCTGTGCGCCGGGCTGTCGAGATCGTCGTACTGGCCGCTGTCCACCGCCCAGAAAAAAATCCAGATGGCCAAGGCGACCAGTAACAGCGCGGCGGGAATCATGATGTAGAGCGCAGGCATGTTTGCTCCGTGACCACAGGTGAATCGGAGGTGGCCGGCACGCGGCTCAGGCGCAGGGCATTGAGCACCACGGCCAGTGAACTGAGCGACATGCCGATGGCCGCCCACACCGGGGTGATCCAGCCCAGCGCGGCGAACGGCAGCATCAGGCCATTGTACAGCGCAGCCCACAGCAGGTTCTGGATGATGACTCGTTTGCTGCGCCGCGCCAGACGCAGGGCATCAACCAGCGTCTGCAACCGGTTGGACAGCAGTACGGCATCGGCGCTGGTCTTGGCCAGGTCGGTGGCCGAACCCATGGCGATGCTGATATCGGCGGCGGCCAGCACCGGCACGTCGTTGACCCCGTCACCGAGCATCAGCACCTTGCGACCTTGCTGATGCAGGCTGTGCAGCACGGCGAGTTTGTCAGCCGGGCGCAGACCGCCCTGATATTGATCGATCCCCAGCTCAGTGGCCACGCTGGCGACCATCGGTGAGCTGTCGCCCGACAACAGCAGGGTTTTCCAGCCCCGTGCCCGGCAGGCATTGAGCAACGCCGGGGCATCGCGGCGCAGGCGATCGTCGAGCACCAGCCAGGCCAGCGGCCCGTGTTGGTCGCCCAGCAGCAGCCATTGCCCGGCTTGATCAGGCATGGGCGGCGCCGTATGGCCGCTCAGGGCGCAGACAAACGCGGCTTGGCCGATGCGCAGGGTGCGGCCGTCGACCTGGCCTTCCAGACCCATTCCGGCATGGGCCTGGGTGTGCGTGGCGCGTTGCGTGGCAGGTCCGAAGGCGCGGGCGATGGGGTGTTCGGAGCGGCTTTCCAGCGCAGCCGCCAGTGCCAGGCAGGTATCGGCATCCAGGGCTGCAAGCGGCAAGACACGGCGCAGTTGCAGGCGACCTTCGGTCAAGGTGCCGGTCTTGTCGAAAATCACGGTGTCGACTTGCTCCAGTGCTTCGAGCACGTGGCCACGGGTCACCAGCAAGCCCAGGCTGTGCAGGCTGCCGGTGGCGGCGGTCAACGCGGTGGGGGTGGCCAGCGACAGTGCGCAGGGGCAGGTGGCAACCAGCATGGCCAGGACAATCCAGAAGGCGCGGTCGGCGTCCAGTTGCCACCACAACGCGCCGATCAGCACCGCCGCCACCAGCGAGATGACCAGAAAAACCTGTGCGGCGCGGTCGGCCAAGCGTGCCAGTCGGGGTTTTTCTGTCTGGGCGCGTTCCAGCAAACGGACGATGGCCGACAGCCGGGTGTTTTGGCCCAGCGCCCGCACCTGCACGGTCAGCGGGCTGTCGACGTTCAGCGTGCCCGCAGTGACCGCATCGCCGGGGTTACGGGGTTGCGGCAGGTACTCACCGGTCAGCAGTGATTCGTCGATGCTCGAATGCCCCTCGATGATCGTGCCGTCAGCGGGCAGCACCGCGCCGGGCAGTACCAGCACCTGGTCGTCAAGATGCAGTTCGCTGAGCAGAATGCGTTGCTGCTGGCCATCGGCAGTCAGGCGCAGGCATGACGCCGGCAGCAACCTGACCAGTTGCGTGGTGGCTGCGGCGGTGCGCTGCCGGGCGCGGCGCTCCAGATAGCGGCCAGAGAGCAGAAACAGCGCGAACATGCCTACGGCATCGAAGTACAGCTCGCCGCTGCCGGTGATGGCGGTCCAGATCCCTGCGCCGTAGGCCAGGCCGATGGCCAGCGACACCGATACGTCCATGCTCAATTGCCGGTTGCGCAGGTCACGCAGTGCACCGCTGAACAGTGGGGCGCAGCTATAGAACACGATCGGTGTGGTGAGAAACATCGCCACCCAGCGCAGGATGGTATGCATCCCGGCGCTGAGGTCGACATTGAACTCCGGCCAGGTCGCCATGGTTGCCATCATCGCCTGAAACCACAGCAGGCCGGCCACGCCAAGGCGGCGCAGGGCCTGGCGGTTTTCACGGGCCAACTGCTCACTGGCCTGGTCGGCTTGCCAGGGATGCGCGAGGTAGCCGATCAGGCGCAGCCGTTCGAGAATCTGGCTCAGCGGCAACTGCGCGGCGTCCCAGCTCAGGTGCAGACGATGTGTCGTCAGATTCAGCCGTGCGTGGGCAACGCCGGGCAGGCTGTGCAACTGGCGCTCGATCAGCCAGCCGCAGGCCGCGCAACTGATGCCCTCGACCAGCAGGGTGGTGTCGCTGAGTGGGCCGTCCTGGCGGACGAAGCCTTGCTGGACCTCGGGCCGGTCGTAGAGCCGCAGCTCATCGGCCAGCAGGTCGGGTAGTTGTTGCGGGTTGCTGGCCGCCGCGCTGCGGTGCTGGTAGTAGTGTTCCAGGCCGCTGGCCACGATGGTCTCGGCCACGGCCAGGCAGCCGGGGCAGCAGAACTGCCGAGGTTCGCCGAGCACTACTGTCGTGAAAGGGCGGGCGCCGGGCACTGGCAGGTCGCAGTGGTAGCAGGGTGTGGCGCAGGCTTGCTGGTCAGCCAGGCCGCCGTCTGCCACTGCATCTGACGCAGCGGGGTGGCTCAAGGTGCCGCCTGCAAAGGCTCGTCACCCAGGCTCAAAGTGCGCCCCTGGGCGATGAATTCCTCTTCGAACAACCGCCATGTACGGTTCTGCTCGCGGCCCAGCAGTTCAATAAAGCGCCGTCCCTGGACCTTGTCATCGAGCTGCCCGACATAACGGCCGGGCTCGGCCGTGCTGCGATTAAGCACCACATGACGGTCTTTGTCCGGCTGGGTTGGCGACAACAGGTTCAGCTCCAGCGTGGCGGGCAGGTGCTCGCCGCTCAGGCGCAGGTCCACTTCGCCGGTCAGTTCGTCCAGTTGCAGACTGGCGCGCAGCTTCAGGGCCACCGCCAGTTGTTCGCGCTCCAGCGAGCGGTTGATGCCCTTGCCGGCGTCGTAATAATTGTCGCTGACCAGATTGACCGGGTTATTCACCGCGATCACCACCATGCTCAGGCTCAGGGTCACCGAACAGGCCAGCAGGCCGATGATGAACCAGGGCCAGCGATGCCGGTACCAGGGGGCGACGGGGGAGGTGAGGTGCATGTCGAGTACTTCCTGTTAGCGAATCTGCGGGCCAATGAAACGGCTCTTGGCTTCGACGCGGCTGCTGTTGTCGTCGATATCCTGAAGGGTGAACGTCACCTCGTTGGTGGTCGACGGCATCTGCTCCGGAGCACTGGACAGCTCCACCGCCAGGCTCAGGCTTTCGCCGGCCGGCACCCGGATTTCCTGTTGACCCTGCAGGCGCAGGTCAGGCAGGCCGCTGGCTTGCAGCAGATAGCTGTGCGGTTTCTGGTCCTTGTTGAGGATTTTCAGGCTGTAGACGTTCTCGATCCGGCCTTGCGCGTTTTCACGATACAGCATGCGATCCTTGCTGACATCGAAGCCCACCAGCGGGCGCAACAGGAACGCGCTGACCAGCGCGCCGATCATCACCAGCAAGACCACGGCATAACCGATCAACCGGGGGCGCAGGGTCTTGGTGACCTGGCCGGACAGGTTGTGCTCGGTGGTGTAGCTGATCAACCCGCGCGGGTAGTTCATCTTGTCCATCACGTTGTCACAGGCGTCGATACAGGCCGCGCAACCAATGCATTCGATTTGCAGGCCGTCACGGATATCGATACCGGTCGGGCACACCTGCACGCACAAGGTACAGTCGATGCAGTCACCCAGGCCCTCGGCCTTGTGATCGGCCTGTTTGCGCCGCGGGCCGCGTTGCTCGCCACGGCGCGGGTCATAGGAGACGATCAGGGTGTCCTTGTCGAACATCACGCTCTGAAAGCGCGAGTACGGGCACATGTGGATGCACACCTGCTCACGCAGCCAGCCGGCGTTGCCGTAGGTGGCCAGGGTGAAGAACGCCACCCAGAAATACGCCCAGCCGTCGGCCTGGCCGGTCAGCAATTCGATGCACAGCTCACGGATTGGCGCGAAATAGCCGACAAAGGTCAGGCCGGTGGCAATGCCGATCAATAACCACAGGCTGTGCTTGGCGCCTTTGCGCAGCAGCTTGTTGGCACTCAGCGGCGCCTTGTCGAGCTTGATGCGTTGGTTGCGGTCGCCTTCGGTGACCTTCTCGCACCACATGAAAATCCAGGTCCACACGCTTTGCGGGCAGGTGTAGCCGCACCACACCCGGCCGGCATAGACGGTGATGAAAAACAGGCCAAAGGCCGCGACGATCAGGATACCCGACAGCAGGATGAAGTCCTGGGGCCAGAAGGTTGAACCAAAAATGTAGAACTTGCGCTCCGGCAGGTTCCACCACACCGCCTGGCGGCCGTTCCAGTCGAGCCATACGGTGCCGAAGTAGATCAGAAACAGCAGCGCACCACCGGCCATGCGCAGGTTGCGGAACAAACCCTTGAACGCCCGGGTATGGATCTTTTCACGGGCGGCGTACAGCTCGACGCTGTTGTTGCCCTTGTCAGGTGGCGGGGTAATGTCTTGAAGCGGTATCCGATGACTCATCGCAACGTCCCACGGCAGTACGAAAGTGCCCGGTTCAGGCCGGGTCGAGCAGTGCTTTCTTATGCCTCGATGATACGCCCGGACCTTGGCAGGGGCCTGCGACATTGGGTCGCTTTGCCCCCTTGTGGCGCCCTGTGCGGGTGACCTGGATCAATTGACACACTAAATAGACGAATAGCCGGGCCGATCTTCATGCCACTGGCTGCCCCATGGGTTGAGAACCGGCACGCGGCAATGCTGGAGATCCTGAGTGTTACGGGTCACCACCGTCAACCCATGAACCCGCGCGGTGGCGGCGATCAGGGCATCGCATTGCATTGGGGGGCGAGCTTGCCAACGAATACAGACATAGCGGATGCGGTGATCTCGCCGGCCCCTTCGCCAGCAAGCTGGCTCCCACCGGATCAGAGTCGTGCCGGCTACTTGAGCCCGACGCGGGAACGGTGTACTCAGAAAGTGGGCATGACACGGCTCCGGTGGGTGATCTGCTACGGCTCGGGTTTCTGCGACAAGCTATAAATATAAGCCGCCAACACATGCACCCGGTCATCACCCTGAGTCGCTTTCTGGGCCGGCATCTGTCCCTGGCGCCCATTGCGGATGCTCTCCTGCAACTGGGCAAAACTGGTGCCGTAGATAAACGCCTCAGGGTGCTTCAGGCCCGGCGCGCCGAGCAGCGGCTGGCCGTTGAGCTCAGGGCCATGACAGGCGATGCAGGTCGTGGCGTAGAGCTTCTGGCCGGCCAGCGGGTCGGCCTTGGCATCGGCCGGCAGCTCGCGGCCCAGGCCGGTGTACACATACGCCGCGACGTCTCTCACCCCTTGCTCGCCGAGCACCGCGCCCCAGGCCGGCATCACCGCCTGGCGACCATTGAGAATGCTGGTCTTGATCGATTGCGGATCGCCGCCCCAGCGCCAATGCTCGTCAGTCAGGTCGGGAAAACCGTAGGCGCCCTTGGCGTCAGAGCCGTGACACACAGAGCAGTTGGAGGCGAACAGGCGCGCACCCATTTGCAGTGCCTCGGGGTCTTTGGCGACGGCCTCGACCGGCATCGCGGCGAAGCGCGCAAAGGTTGGCGCATAACGCGCCTCGGCCTGCTGCATTTCCTTTTCCCACTCATGCACGCCGCTCCAGCCTTGCTGGCCGTCGGCGAAGCGCACTTTATTGTCGGCATCCAGCCATTGGTAGCCTGGCAAAAGCCCGCGCCAGTTGCCCAGGCCCGGATACAGCAGCAGGTAGATCAGCGAGAACACCAAGGTGGCGATGAACAGGTTGAACCACCAGCGCGGCAGCGGGTTGTCGTATTCCTCGATGCCGTCAAAGCTGTGTTTGAGGGTTTCATCGGTCTGATCCTGGCGCTCGCCCTTGCGGGTCGCCAGCAACAGCCAGGTCAGGCCCGCCAGGGTTGCGAGGGTCAGCAGGGTAACGTACAGGCTCCAGCCGCTGCTCATGCGTCGGGCTTCCGGCGGTCTGGGTCAAGGCTGTCGGGCTCGTCGGCGAACGGCAGCAGGGTCGCTTCGTCGAAGTCCTGTTTGCGTTTGGGACTGAACACCCAGAGCGCCAGGCCGATGAACGCCAACAGCACCACCAGCGTACCCAGGCCACGAATCATTCCGCTGTCCATGCGCTCACCTCTTGCTCTTGATCTGCACGCCCAGACCTTGCAGGTAGGCCACCAGGGCGTCCAGTTCGGTCTTGCCGGTCACGGCGGCCTGGGCACCGGCGATATCGGCATCGGTATACGGCACGCCCAGGCTGCGCAGGGCCTGCATCTTCTTTGCGGTCTGGCTGGCGTCCACCGGTTTATGGGCGAGGAACGGGTAGGCCGGCATCTTCGACTCGGGCACTACATCGCGCGGGTTGATCAGGTGAATGCGGTGCCACTCATCCGAGTAACGTGCGCCGACCCGCGCAAGATCCGGCCCGGTACGTTTGGAACCCCATAGAAACGGATGGTCCCACACGCTCTCACCGGCCACCGAGTAATGGCCGTAACGCTCGGTTTCAGCACGAAACGGGCGGATCATCTGCGAGTGACAGCCCACGCAACCGTTAGCGATATAGACGTCGCGGCCTTCGAGTTGCAGGGCGGTGTAGGGCTTCATGCCGTCCACCGGGGTGTTGACCGTGTCCTGGAAAAACAGCGGCACGATCTGGGTCAGACCGCCAATGCTGACCGCCAGCACCATCAACAGGGTCAGCAGCCCGACGTTTTTCTCGACGACTTCGTGCTTCATGACTGAGCACCTGACGCGGGTGCCTTTGACACCTGAATGCGCGCGGCCTCGGCGGCGGCCTGCGGGTCGGCGCCGCGTACGGTGAGCCAGGTGTTCCAGGCCATCAGCAGCATGCCGCTGGCGAACAGCGCGCCGCCGATCATCCGCACCACATAGCCGGGATGGCTGGCGACCACCGACTCGACGAAGGAAAAACTCAGGGTGCCGTCGGCATTCACTGCCCGCCACATCAGCCCCTGGGTAATGCCGTTGACCCACATGGCGGCGATGTAGAGCACCGTGCCGATGGTCGCCAGCCAGAAATGCGCGTGGATCAGACTGACGCTGTGCATCGCCGTGCGGCCAAACAGCCGCGGGATCATGTGATAGGTCGCGCCAATGGTAATCATCGCCACCCAGCCCAGCGCGCCGGCGTGTACGTGGCCGATGGTCCAGTCGGTGTAGTGCGACAGGGCGTTGACGGTCTTGATCGCCATCATCGGCCCTTCGAAGGTCGACATACCGTAGAACGCCAGCGACAGCACCAGAAAGCGCAGGATCGGATCGCTGCGCAACTTATGCCAGGCGCCGGACAGGGTCATCATGCCGTTGATCATCCCGCCCCAGCTCGGCACCAGCAGGATCACCGACATGACCATGCCCAGCGACTGTGCCCAGTCTGGCAGGGCGGTGTAGTGCAAATGATGTGGGCCGGCCCAGATGTACAGGGTGATCAGCGCCCAGAAGTGCACGATCGACAACCGGTACGAGTACACCGGGCGTTCAGCCTGCTTGGGCACGAAGTAATACATCATGCCGAGAAAACCGGTGGTGAGGAAAAAGCCCACCGCGTTGTGGCCGTACCACCACTGGATCATCGCGTCGGTGGCCCCGGCATAGATCGAGTATGACTTGAACAGGCTGACCGGTACGGCCAGGTGATTGACCACGTGCAGCATCAGGGTCACCACAATGAACGCACCGTAAAACCAGTTGGCGACATAAATATGCGGCGTGCGGCGACGCATCAGGGTGCCGAAAAATACAGTGGCGTATACCGCCCAGACCACCGCCAGCAAGATTGCGATGGGCCATTCCAGCTCGGCGTATTCCTTGGTCGTGGTGTAGCCCATCGGCAGGCTGATCAATGCTGCGACAATCACCGCCTGCCAGCCCCAGAAAGTAAAGGCCGCCAGCCGGTCGGACATCAGCCGTGTCTGGCAGGTGCGCTGCACCACGTAATAGGAGGTGCCAAACAGCGCACAGCCGCCGAAAGCGAAGATCACCAGGTTGGTGTGCAACGGCCGCAGCCGGCCGAAGGTCGTCCACTCCAGGTCGAGGTTCAATTGCGGCCAGACCAGTTGCGCGGCGATGAACACCCCGAGCCCCATGCCCACGATCCCCCAGACCACCGTCATGATGGCGAACTGGCGGACCACCTTGTAGTTGTAGGCGGTGCTATTCATTAAGGGGGTCAAAACTCCTGAAGAAACGACAACAAGGCAGCCGAACACCGCGACATTCGCAATGGACGAGCAGGGTGCTGGAAAATTCAACGCCGGCCAGCTTAATGCCTCGAATGCGGGGAGGGAAGCGCGCAGTGTGCGGCTAAATCGCGGGCAAAAAAAACGCACCCCGATCGGGGTGCGTCATTCTCACAAGAGACAGGGTTACAGGAGCCAGGGTCTCAGTGGGCGCCTGCCTGAGCCTGGGTCGCTGCGGTGGGTTTGGACAGGCTGTAGACATAGGCCGCCAGCAACTGCACTTTGTCGTTACCGAGCAGCTCAGCCTGCGCCGGCATATGACCCTGACGGCCCTGACGGATAGTCTGTTGCAGTTGCGCCAGGCTGGTGCCGTAGATAAAACCGCCTGGCTGGGTCAGGTCGGGCGCGCCCATCAGCGCCATGCCCTTGCCGCCCGCGCCGTGACAAGCCACGCAGGTAGTGCTGTACGCTTGCTGCCCGGCGGCCAGGTCAGCCTGATTGCCTTCCGGCAGTGGCAGCCCCGCCAGTGAGTGACGTACATAGGCTGCAACATTTTTTACGCCTTCTTCGCCCAGCACCGGCCCCCAGGCGGGCATCGCGGCGATGCGCCCGGCCATGATGCTGGCCTTGATGGTGTCGGCATTGCCGCCCCAGCGCCAGTTGTCGTCGGTCAGGTTTGGAAAACCGAAAGCCCCCTTGGCGTCGGAGCCGTGACACACCGAGCAGTTGGAGGCGAACAGCCGAGCGCCCATGCGCAGTGCCTGCGGGTCTTTGGCCACGTCCTCAAGCGGCATGGCGGCATAGCGGGCAAAGATCGGGCCGAACCTTGCGTCAGCCTGCTGCATCTCCTTCTGCCACTCGGCATCGCTGGTCCAGCCGTTTTCATAACCGGGCATGATGCCTTTCCAGTTGCCCAGGCCTGGGTAGAACACCAGGTAGATCAGCGCGAACACCAGGGTGCCGACAAACAGCTGAAACCACCAGCGTGGCAGCGGGTTGTCGTATTCCTCGATGCCATCGAAGCTGTGCCCCATGGTCTTGTCGGCGCCGTCGGCCGGCTGGCTTTTGCGGGTACCGATCAGCAACCAGGTCAGGCCAAACAGGCTGCCCAGGGTCAGCACGCTGATGTAGATACTCCAGAAGGTACTCATGGCTGGTTACTCCGCTCAACGGATTGTGCTTTATCGACTGGCGGCTGTGAGGCCAGGGGTTCGTCGGCAAAGGGCGCCATGCGCGCTTTGGCGAAGTCCTCGTTGCGGCGGCTGCTGCATACCCACAGCGACATGCCAAGGAACGCGATGGCCACCACCAGGGTGCCGAGCCCGCGCAGGTCTGCGATGTCCATGTTTCACCTCTTGCTCTTGATGGCGGTGCCCAGCACCTGCAGGTAGGCGACCAGCGCGTCCATTTCGGTCTTGCCCTTGAGGCTGGCCACGGCGCCTTCGATGTCGCTGTCGGTGTATGGCACGCCCAGCGTGCGCATGGCTTTTAGCTTGGCCACCGTGTCACGGCTGTCGACCGGGTGCTCCACCAGCCAGGGATAGGACGGCATCTTCGACTCCGGCACCACGTTGCGCGGGTTGTACAGGTGGGCACGGTGCCAGTCGTCCGAGTAACGGCCACCGACCCTGGCTAGGTCCGGGCCAGTGCGCTTGGAGCCCCACAGGAACGGGTGCTCCCAGACGCTTTCGCCGGCCACCGAGTAATGCCCGTAGCGTTCGGTTTCAGCGCGGAACGGGCGGATCATCTGCGAGTGGCAACCCACGCAGCCTTCACGGATATAGATGTCGCGGCCTTCGAGTTGCAGCGCGGTGTAGGGCTTCATGCCTTCGACCGGGGTGTTGACCACGTCCTGGAAGAACAGCGGCACGATCTGGGTCAGGCCGCCGATGCTGACGGCCAGCACCATCAGGATCATCAGCAGGGTGACGTTCTTTTCGATCACTTCATGTTTCATGGCGCTCTCCTCAGGCCATCTGCGCGGCAGATGCGATTTCGTCAGGCTGCGCGGCGCGCACCGTGCGCCAGGTGTTCCAGGCCATCAGCAACATGCCGCTGAAGAACACCGCACCGCCGACCAGCCGCACGATAAAGCCCGGATGGCTGGCCACCAGGGTTTCGACGAAGGAGTAGGTGAGCGTGCCGTCGTCGTTGATCGCCCGCCACATCAGGCCCTGAGCGATGCCGTTGACCCACATCGAGGCGATGTACAGCACGGTGCCGATGGTCGCCAGCCAGAAGTGCGCGTTGATCAAACCGATGCTGTGCATGGCCGGGCGGCCGAACAGGCGCGGGATCATGTGGTACATGGCACCGATGGAAATCATCGCTACCCAGCCCAGCGCCCCGGCGTGTACGTGGCCGATGGTCCAGTCGGTGTAGTGCGACAGGGCGTTGACGGTCTTGATCGCCATCATCGGCCCTTCAAAGGTCGACATGCCGTAGAACGCCAGCGACACCACCAGAAAGCGCAGGATCGGGTCGCTGCGCAACTTATGCCAGGCGCCGGACAAGGTCATCATGCCGTTGATCATTCCGCCCCAGCTCGGTGCCAGCAGCACCAGCGACATGATCATGCCCAGCGACTGCGCCCAGTCTGGCAGCGCGGTGTAGTGCAGGTGATGAGGGCCGGCCCAGATGTACAGGGTGATCAGCGCCCAGAAGTGCACGATCGACAACCGGTAGGAATACACCGGACGTTCGGCCTGCTTGGGCACGAAGTAATACATCATGCCCAGAAAACCTGCGGTGAGGAAAAAGCCCACGGCGTTGTGGCCGTACCACCACTGGATCATCGCGTCGGTGGCGCCGGCGTAGATCGAGTAGGACTTGGTCAGGCTGACCGGCAGTTCCAGGTTGTTGACGATGTGCAGGATCGCCACGGTCAGGATAAAACCGCCGAAGAACCAGTTGCCCACATAGATGTGTTTGGTCTTGCGCGTGGCCAGGGTGCCGAAGAACACCACGGCGTACGCGACCCAGACAATGGTGATCAGAATGTCGATCGGCCATTCCAGCTCGGCGTATTCCTTGGAAGAGGTGTAGCCCAGCGGCAGGGTAATGGCCGCCAGCACGATCACCAGTTGCCAGCCCCAGAAGGTGAACGCTGCCAGTTTGGGCATGAACAGCGGCGTCTGGCAGGTGCGCTGCACCGAGTAATAGGAGCTGGCGAACAGCGCGCAGCCGCCGAAGGCGAAGATCACGGCGTTGGTGTGCAACGGTCGCAGGCGCCCGAAGCTGGTCCATGGCAGATCAAAGTTCAACTCTGGCCAGACAAGCTGTGCAGCCAGAAAAACGCCTAACCCCATCCCGACAATTCCCCAGACCACCGTCATAATGGCGAACTGGCGAACCACCTGATAGTGATAGGCAGAGCGGTGTGTTGTATTCATTTTTAGCGGTATCCCATCCAGCGTGGTCGGAGCCAGCGCCCTACGGTCCAAAGGTGTTGGCAGACTCATCAGAAGCGAGGCAAGCATGGGTAATGGGCTAATTGCCTGTATTGACAGGGATCAATGCGCACAATGGGCGCATGACCAGGGCTGGTTATGGACCAGGGGGGCGGTCATCGACGGGCAGACGCCGCCGACCCTGATCCTGGCGCATGGCGCTGGTGCGCCCATGGATAGCGAATTTATGAGCGAAATGAGCCGATACCTGGCAGAACTGGGGGTGAACGTGCTGCGTTTCGAGTTCCCCTACATGGCTCAGCGGCGGCTCGGAGGCAGCAAAAGGCCACCTAACCCGCAAGGCCAACTGCTTGATGTCTGGCGTGGGGTGTATACCAGGGTGCGACTTCATGTCGCTGGGCGTCTGGCCGTAGGCGGCAAGTCGATGGGCGGGCGGATGGCCAGCCTGCTGGCCGATGAGCTGCATGCCGATGCACTGGTGTGTCTGGGGTATCCGTTCTATGCAGTGGGCAAACCCGAGAAGCCCCGGGTTGCGCATCTGGCCGATCTGCAGACTCCGACCCTGATCGTGCAAGGCGAGCGTGATGCGCTGGGTAATAAAGACGCGGTGCAGGGTTATGCGTTGTCGGCCGCCATCGACGTGCATTGGTTGCCGACAGCGGACCACGACCTCAAGCCATTGAAAGCCAGCGGCCTGAGCCACGCCCAATGCTTGAGCGAAACGGCGCAACGCATTGCCCGATTCTTGCGCCGCTAACGTTGTGGCTCAGCCTGCCACGGACACGGCAAATTGAAGCGCCCGCCACTGACCCGAAAGCCGAGCGCGGAAATCCCGAACTCGAATTCACCCTGCAAGTGGCGGTGTTCCCGATCAACCCTCTGTAAGTTCAGGGTGCCACTTTGCAGATGCCGGGAGTGATAGATCCGGTTGCGGGCGTTGGGCGTGTCGTTATAGACCACCTGGATTTTCGGGTTGCCTACCAGGGCGTGGTGGCCCGGCTGCAGATCGTGGTCCAGATAAAGACCAATACTGACGCGCATTCGGCCGGCTTTGCCTTTGGCGATGATCTTCCAGATCCAGTGGCCGCTGGGTTGGGACAGTTCCGGGCGCAAGGTCAGGCAGCCGAGCAGCGCGTCGATATGGACCGGCGTGCCATTGACACAAACACGGAAAAGCTCAGGGTTGATAACCGGCGGGACATTACCGGGGTGGCGGGTACAGAGTTCGGGCATGGTATGCATCATGGCAATAATAAAGACGAACAAAAGGGCGCTACCTAGTCGGTAGCGCCTTGCTGTGGTGTGAGTAGCGGTCAGCGCAGGCCAACCCCCAGCGCGGGTTTATGGTGCAGCAGGTTGGTTTCTGTACCGGTCACCAGGTTTTTCAGGAAGAACCACTGCCAGCCCGCCAGGTTCTGTTGGGCGACGGTTGACGACCAGTACAAGGCGTTGCCCATCGGCCAGCGACTGCCATAGGCAGTGTGCAACTCCCGCAATTCATGGATCGAACACAGCCGTGCGCCCAGTTGAGTGGCCGCCGCGACAACCGTGGCAACGCTGCCGTTGCCCAAGCCCAGCGCATGAATCACCCCGGTCACGGTAACCTGATAGCTGAGTTTTTCTCCGCGGCTGTCGGTTGCCGTGATATGTGCGATGCCTTTGCCACGGACGGTCACCAACCCGTTGCCATCGACCTTGGCCACCAACGGATTGCTGGTGCTATAGGTGTAAGGCGCCTGGCCGCCACTGGCGGTACGCTGAACCGTCGTGCCCGCCGGCATATTCGGCAGCAGGTCGGGCGTGCCGGGTAGCAGGTACACCTTGCCGTCCAGCGTCACCGGCCGGGTGTCCAGGCTCAAGCCTTGACGAACGGTCAGCCACAACGGTGCCGAGCTCTGCGGGCGACCGGCCCGGGTGACGGTATAGCCCAGGGTTGCCGTGCTGCCTATACTGGCCAGGATCAGCGCTTTGGGCAGCTTGAACAACAACTCAGGCTGGTTGCCGACACTTTGCTCGGGCGTGTCCTGATGCACCGCACCGCGCCAGTTGACCACCACCCGGTCATCACTGCTCATACCCGGATAGCGCACCCGCACCGTGGCGCCCGACTCAGGGATGCGCGCCGGGTCCACCACACCGTCGGCCCCGACAGTGTCCATGCTCGGGGCCGGCAGGTCATCGAGCCGGTCGAGAATATGCAGGTTAAGGGTTTCGGAAGTCTGAACCTGGCCATTGACCCGGTTCACGGTGTAGGCAATGGCCACAGTCTGACCGGCATTGGCGATGACCAAGGCATAGGCGAACAGCAACGCCAGCGGCTTGCCGGCCTCGTCCTGAGCAATGGTTTTTTCCTTGCTGTCACTGCCCTTGGGGCCTTGCCAGGTCATGGTTACCCGGTCACCGACTCGCAAGTCGGCACTGGCTGCGACCTGGGCAGTGGCACCGTAAGGCGCAAGGGCGGGGTCGAGCTGGTTGCCTTGTGCTTCTTTTACTGTTGGGGTGGGCAATGGGGCAGGCGCCGTTTGCCGAATGCTGATCCGTTGCTTGACCGATGCCGATGTCCGACCGCCGCGCTGCACGTCATACCAGACGTCGATGCTGCCATTGAGGTTGGCGATAACGAAGCTGCGTGGCACCCTGAAGATGACCTCTTTGTTCACGGTACCGCTGTTGATCACCGTGTAAGTGTTATAGCTGCCATCCGCATTGCGGCCATCCCAGTGCACCGCGACCCGGTCGCCCACCGCCATGGCCTGATAAGGCAGCACCCTGACCACGGCTTCAAGCACCACGTCGTCCGGGTCAAGCACGCCCTCTTCATTGACCTTATCCACCTGCGGGGCGGGCAACAGATCGTTGTGATCGGTGTCGACCAGCAGATGCAGGACAGGAGACTTGAAAAATTCCTTGGCAAAGGTGCTGACGGTGTAATTGACTTCCAGCGTCCCCCCGGCCAGCGTGATGACTTTCTCATCCGGGATCAGGAATTCCAGAGTCTTGCCGACATCCGCCTGATTGAGATTTTTGACTTCTTCGTGAACCACCGTAGACCCACTGGCGGTCTTACCCCTCCATACCAGCGTCACATCATGTCCATCGGCCATGAAATGGTAGGCCGGAACCTGAGCGATCACCTTGCGCAAGGTTGGATCCAGCAAACCGTTCACCGCAGCAGGAACGACTGGCAGCGCCAACTCCTGCGCACGGCCCAGGATGCTTAGCGGCAAGCTCTTGGAGCGCAGTTGCTCGCCGGATGCTTTTCTCACCACATACTTCAGCCGCGCACGACCCTGAGCAATCGGCTGAAACTGTTCATTGGGGATCAAAAATTCGACAAAGCTGCCCGGAATGCTGACCTGCCTTGTATCGGTATAAGGCTGCAGTGCAATACCCTCGGCAGTATTACGTTCGACAGTGAACTGGATGATGTCGCCAATGCCGATGTTCGCATTGGCCAACACCAGCGCTTGAACGCCAGCACCGCCCAACTTATCCAGATCCAGTTCCATGTTCGGAGCCTGAGGCGCGATGGGGGCAGGCAGCGTCGAATTACCGGCCTCGGCCTCCACATAAGTTGGCAGTGAGAAGCGCGACCAGTTGTTCACCACATCACGAATGTCGTAGCGCACCACGATGTTTTCCGAGTCACCGGCTTCGATGACCACCTCACGGGGAATATCCACCACCACCGGAAGACCGACCTGCCCGAGTTGCAGCGCAGGCACACGCACTTGAAGGCCATGCCAGTAAACTGAAAGCAGATCGCCTTCACTCATGTTTTCCCATGGCAATACCGTGACCGAAACCCCGTCTGGCGAGATGATAACGCCTGGGGGATTAACGGCAGGCTTGGGCAGTTTTTCGTTTTCGTAAGGCGATTCGGGGTCAGGGTCCCGACCGCCGGGGATGGAGAGTTTAACGGTGACGGTTTTGATGGGGGAGGGTTCAGGAATATTCGCAGGATAGGGCGTGTAGATGTATCTGACATGGGTGGTGCCTGACTGGATCCACCGTGGATCGACGTACAACGAGAAAATGCCATTGGTATTTGGTGCGTCAGGAGAGTGAATATAGCTATCCACCGGTAATTCACTATTTCCCCAAAAAAGATCGAGGCGATCTTGTTGGCTTAGAAGAAGGGGGCCGATGAGAACCTCAAGTGATTTTGACGGGTCGGCCACGTCAGTATCGCCGACACCTTCCGGATAATGACTCAGGATGTTCAGTTCGGGCAAGGCTCTTGTGGTATTCATAATGATTGGTCTTTATCGTTGAGGAAGAGGTGAGCTGAACTCACCTCTTTTCTGAGGGGTTAAATTGGGCAGATGCCAAATTCACGCATGTCTACAAAACTATTTTGCTTCTTCGAATTTCCTTGACCTTTGTCGCTTCTGACTTTGAAGTGAGCTTCGGTGTGGCCGAAGCAATGCTGATTCAAAATGCTGCGAGGGATAAGCAAGTGGTAACCATTTTGGACTTCGTTTTCTGTTAGCTCGGCCGATGTGTGTGTCCATTCAAATTTAACTTCGCCGCCGACCAAGCTGTCATAAGCCTCGTAGATGAAATGGACAGTTTGTCCTGGTGCGATATTTAGATAGGGCTTGATAAATACAGGTGCACCATTGATGCTATTGATACGGTTGAGGGTGTTGTTATCACCAATTGCAGTAAACTCGGGTGCTGCGGGGCCGTCAGGGCCGCCCGGAAGTTCATCCTTGGATTGGACGACGATTGACTGCGTTTCAGAAGTTGATACGTTTGGATTACCCGATGACGAGACTGTGTAATTAACCCGAATGTCACTTCCTGTGCCGACAGGCGTGAATAGCGAGTTCAGTGCAGTTAAGAGCAGCGGGCGACCGGCGACGACGTCGGTATTGGTGATGAGGTAAGGTTGTTCAAGCACCGTTACCCCCTCCCAGAATACAGTTATCAGCTGTGAAGCCTTGAAGCCGGGGTTCCAATTAATCATGATGGTCGCGTTTAGCTCGAAGTCATTTTCATCGATGAAGTTGTCTTCGTTGCTTGGCGTGCTGCTGGCACCCTTGATGATTGGGCTACTTAAAGGCGTTGGGACGGGGAGTGTGATGTGAACGTTGACTGGAAGTTGGGTTGAAATGCCGACAGGATGGCCTTCTCTTAGAACTTCATATTTAAGCTGAATGACACCATCTCCAGCGATTTCAATGGTGCGATACTCGACGTCGAAAATCAGGATGAAAGGCTCCTCAAGATCTTCCGGAGCAACGGGAACGGGACCCAGCAATTCACTCCCCCAATGCAGGACGATTTGATCTCCATCCATGATGATCTCGGAGCTTGGGATTTTTACTTCAATACCGTTCAGAGCTTCAATGTGAGTGATTAAACCATCATTGTCGTCAATCACTGGCGCAGGCAGGTCGGGTGTGATTTCTGTCAGGAACAGTGGGATTGTAATTTTCTTTGAGTCGGCCGAGGTGTTTCCTGCCCGGTCAGTCACGGTGTAATAGGTCGCGCCTGCAGGGTTCGGGAGGCTTCCAAGAAATGCTTTGGTAAAGCCAATATCAATAGAATCATTTTCATCTTCCTCACCGCTCAAAATAAGTTCCGGGCCAGGTACCTCTCCCCAATATGATTTGATTACATCGCCGCGCTGCAGGCCGGAGTAGCCGAAGATACTGCCTGTCAGTACATCCCCCATGTTAAGTAGTTCTTCGGCGGTAAGGCCATCCTTGGCTTCAGCAGGGAAATCCATATAACCGAGCTGGTGAGTGCCGGGCGGGGTCCGGTCGACAATAATTGTTGTAGCCGGTGACTCATCGGGCACGCCTCCTGGGAAACCAGTTACCACGTAATCAAGTTTGTAGGCGCCGTCTGCTTGCAACTCAGTGTCTACGGGGATATCGAGTTGCAAGATTGTTCCGATAGGGGGGACTGGCTTAAGCAAACCCTCTATCCCGACTGTATGATCATTCAATCGCAGCTGGTAAGTGTCGTTCTCTCTGGCGCCCTCCCACAGAGGGAACTCAACGGTAATGTCTGATGCAAGGTCAGCTGTCTTGATCAAACCATCTACTGGGTCAGCAATCGGGACCAGCGGTGGTGGAATAATTAGCTCTTTAAGAAGCTTGGGGCGTCGAGCACGTTTGTTGATGTGGCTATTATTCATGTTGTTGTTCCTGGTTTGTGAATGGTATTTGAAAATAACTGTATGTCTATAAGTTGAGATGTCACTTTCATGAGTGAAGGTCTTCGCAACTGTTAATTACGTAATCGCAACTATCTTTCTGTGTCAATGATTTTTTTGGAGCCTCCAGGGGTTTTTTAGAAAATAGTCGGTGCTGTTTTTTGCAAGTGTTTATGGAGTCTTTTTTCTGTAGGAGAGATTGGCTTGGAGGCTAGGAAAAAGACTACAAAATATGGAAATGTAGGACGGTCTGAAGGACGTTTCTGATCTCTAGAGTGAGGCTGTCATCTGTTTAATTAGAGTGAGTAAAGGATTGAGCGTTAATACAATGCAAAAAAAGCGTTTTAGGAGCGGGCTTGGAGGTGGGATGATGTTGGTCTGTGCTCCTTTGATGGCTGAAAGTAGTGCCTATTGGGTGCCTATAGATAATGAGCGTTTTACCATTGATGCCTCTTATCCGGTTGAGTCTTACAGTGTGATTAATGGGGCATACGTATTGGCGACAGGAGCTGAAATAAAGCACATGTCAGTGATGAACTCTGATGTAGATGTTGAGCGTGGTACCCGAATATTTGGTGGAATGCAAATTGGTGGCAAAGGAAGGCTGACTGTCAGCGATTCATCTATAACCAACGAGCGCGCGATTGGACTGACTCTTCATAATGGGTTTCGAGCTTATATCACCGATAGCGTGCTCGCTGGTCATGGGGCTGGGCTAAGCGTAGCGTTTAGCTATGCTTATTTGGAAAATGTAAAGGTCTTTGGGACCGGAGGCGTTTTCGACCATTGGTCAGGTTGGGGGATTGGCGTTTTGGGGGGGGAGGCAAGTATTTCTCGCGGTAGCCACATAACAGGCGATGAGTATGCGATTTACATGACTCATCCTGAGACAGCTGTCGGAGTTAATTACAACTACGGAAAAGTTCAGGTTAACAACTCTACTCTTGAGTCTTTTAAGGGGGCTGCGATCAGGGTAGAAGGGCGGGATGGAATCGCTCACAAAGCCGATATTGATATCAGTGCTGGCTCTATTTTACTCTCCGGCAATGGCAACCTTCTAGAAACCTTCAATCAAAGCACCACCCATTTTACCGTCGACAACAGCCGCCTGACCGGCAATCTGGTCGCCGATGAAACCAGCACCCTAAACATCACGCTACAAAACAACGCGCAACTCACCGGCAATATCATCAACGGCAACCGGTTGGCGTTGGCTTCCGGTGGCTATTGGCAAATGACCGGGGATAACAGCCTCAAGACGCTGAACATGGATGGCGGTGCGGTCGGTTTTGGTGACGGGGCCTTCAAAACGCTGTCGCTGAACGAGCTCTCGGGGCATGGTAATTTCGCTATGCGGGTCGATCTGGACCACGGTATTGGCGATCTGCTGAACGTCAATGGTCAGGCCAACGGGCAATTCGGTTTGCGGGTGCAGAACACCGGCCTTGAGGTGGTTTCGCCGGATCTGCAGCCGCTGCGGGTGGTGCACACCGAGGGCGGCAACGCTCAGTTCAACCTGATCGGTGATCGCGTTGACCTGGGGGTTTACTCCTATGGTCTGGAGCAGCAGGGCAATGACTGGTTCATTGTCGGCCAGGACAAAACCATCAGCCCTTCCACGGGCAGCGCTTTGGCGTTGTTCAATGCTGCACCGGTGGTGTGGATGGGTGAGCTGTCGACCCTGCGCAGCCGTATGGGGGAGGTGCGCGGCACCGGTCTGGGCGGCGGCTGGATGCGCGCCTATGGCAACCGGTTCGAGGCCTCGACCAGTGACGGCATCGATTACCGGCACAAGCAGCAAGGCTTCAGTCTGGGAGCCGATGTGCCGGTACCGGTGGGCAATGGTCAGTTGTCGCTGGGTGTGATGGCGGGTCATAGCCAGTCGGATCTGGATTTGAGTCGCGGCTCCAGCGGCACGATTGACAGTGTGTATGTCGGCACCTATGGCACCTGGTTGAGTGAGCAGGGCTACTACCTGGATGCGGTGCTCAAGCTCAACCGGCTGCGTAACAAAGCCAAGGTGGCGATGAGTGACAATACCAGGGCCAAGGGCGATTACGACAATACCGCGGTGGGCGCTTCACTGGAATTTGGCCGCCAGATCCGCCTGGCCGATGGCTGGTTCGTCGAGCCGTATACGCAACTGGCAATGGTGGATGTGCAGGGCGAGGGCTACCGGATGGACAATGGTTTGCGGGCCGATAACAGCCACACCCGATCGGTGCTGGCCAAGGCCGGTGCCTCGTTGGGGCGGGATATTGCGCTCAAGGACGGTGGCGTATTGCAACCCTATGTGCGGCTGGCCGCAGCCCAGGAGTTCTCACGCAATAATGAGGTGAAGGTCAATGATCGTCACTTTGACAACGACCTGTCCGGGTCGCGGATGGAGGTCGGCGCCGGGGTGTCGGTGTCGTTGTCTGAGCGCCTGCAGTTGCATGCCGATTTCGATTACATGAACGGCAAGCGGGTCGAGCAACCCTGGGGGGCTAATGTGGGGCTGCGTTTTGCATTCTGACAATAGGGCATCTTTAAACTCTGCCTGCAGGCGGCCTCGCCTGCGTTGTTAGAGGCATCCATCTGAACCTTGGTTGAGCAAAGCCCCCGGTGAGTGATCACCGGGGGCTTTGTGCTTTAGCCGATGGTCGTTGGCTGCTCCACGACCACTTGCAGGACGGGTGATGTGCCGATCAACTGGTCAGCGCGATAAACCTCGTAGTACAGGTTCAAAGTGCCGTATTGCGGTCGGTCGATCAGTGGATATGCCAGGCATAGCAGCCAGACGACGTCCTGATCGCCGCTGTTGTGATGCAGGGGTTGGTAGCATTCATGGTTGCCCCAGTAGAACAGAATGACGTCTTCCTTGCGCATCTGTGGCGAGCCCGGAATCAGTACGGTGACGCCGCTATTGGCCTGTTCCAGGGTGATGGCTTCGGGGTTGGCGTTGGGCAATTGTGGCGCTTTGAGACTGGCTGAAATGGTCGGCAATGAGCGCAGCAGATCAGGGTCTTTAATGAACTGGCGTTTGATGGTTTGTTGTTCCTGAGTGGTGGCGAGTGGCTTGCCAGTGTTGGTTGTGTTTTTTTCTATGTCGTCCATTAGAGCCTCTATGTTGTGAGTGGTTGCGATTGTGCGGGGATATTTAATCCATCTGTCAGTGCTTTGATCAAGAGATGCCAAAATGATGGTTTTCTTGAGCGGTTTTTGTTTTGGTGTTTCTGGATATTTCAATTATTTCTCGGTGGCTATTAGTGGCGTCTAGCATAGCCCCGTAGTTAAAGGGTTTTCCGATTGTGCAGGAATAAGTGCTGAAATTTCATACGGCTCTGTAGGTAGGAAGAGGATTACAGAGCTGCTTATTTATAAGTAGGAATAATCCCCAGTGTCTCGAATCCCCTGAAATCATCAGAAAAATCCTTCAACATTTTGCAAGTCATCCTGCACTCAAATAGGTGCAGGATGAGTTTTTTGGTGCTCAAACGGACTGGCCTGTCGTTTGTTTCATTGCTACATGGACAGAGTGACGGGGCTGGCCAGCCGGGATTGATTACCGGCCCGGTCGGTGACCTGATAGGTCATGGTGATGGTAGGGCTCTGCAGGCTTTGCAGAAAATCACGGCTGAAGCTGATCTGCATGGCTCGCTCGGCCAGGTCTTCGTTGCCGACCTGATAGATCGGACCCTGCACGCCATTGCACAGGGTCATGAGCGTGTCACCGGCAGCCATGTGCGCGTAGCCCGGTACATGGCCGGCCAGCGCGTCGCCGAAATTGATCTGCCGGAACATCATGGGGGCGAGCAGGGCGGCGCCGGGGGCGGTTCGGTCGATGCGGATCATTACGGTCGGAGAATCGATAGCGACTCCGCTAGGATAGCCCGTCAAACGATAACCGACTCGGTAAGTACCTTCTGCTTGTAGTGCCTCAAGGGGAAGTTTCAGTTTGATGGGGTCTTCTGGAATCGTACCGGGTAAGGGGAACGCTACTCCAACTGGCGAATGGTTGACTATTAATTGACAGATATCTCCTGGTTTCGGTTCTTGCCAGATAGGACACATGACAAGAAGGTCATGCGCCAGATCGATTAGTTTGATAAGTCCATCTGCTTCGGCTACAGGGACGGTGGGTGGCATGAGTGGAAAGTTTTTTTGGTTGTACATAGGTGCTCTCACTGTGGGGTTCGTAGAAGGTCATGACTTTGCAATTGCTTAAGGCAAGGTTTGATTTATGCGGCGGTCAATTGACTTGCCTGGTAAATTACCTAATAGCGTGGTAATCCCTCTGTCAACACCTCTGCGAGAACTTTCCCTGTTTATAAGAAATTTAAGAAATCTCCTACTGGCTCTAATTGAAAGAGCCTACTTTGTTCTATCCATAAGTTACTGTTCTGTCCCGCCAGGACCCTGAGCAAAAACCAATAAAAAACCCCGTCAGGCCTGCACCTGACGGGGTTTTTATAAACGCGCGACTTAGCGGTTGAAACGCTCTACCAACGAGTATTGCGAGTTGGCGGTATGGGTCAGTTCGGCGCTGAGCACTGCCGAGCGCTGGGCGCCGTCGGAGGTCTGGTCGGCGAGGTCGGCAATGTTGGAGATATTGCGGCTGATCTCGTCGGCCACCGAGCTTTGCTGTTCAGTGGCTGCAGCGATCTGGGTGGCCATGTCGGTGATGTTGGCCACTGCTTCGCTGATGCCCACCAATGCCTGGTCGGCTTCCAGTACCCGGGCTACGCCTTCTTCAGCCTGGCGGTGGCCGGCGTTCATGGTTTGCACGGCGTTGTTGGCGGTTTGCTGCAGCTTGGCGATCAGGCTGTGGATCTGCCCGGTGGATTCGCTGGTGCGTTGCGCCAATTGCCGGACCTCATCGGCGACCACGGCAAAACCACGGCCCATTTCACCGGCGCGGGCCGCTTCGATAGCCGCGTTGAGGGCCAGCAGGTTGGTCTGGTCGGCGATGCCTTTGATCACATCGACCACGCCGCCAATTTCATCGCTGTCCTTGGCCAGTTGGGTGACGGTCAGGCCGGTCTCGCCCACCGACGCCGACAGGCGCTCAATCGCTTCGCGGGTTTCCCCGGCGATGTCGCGACCCCGGCGGGTCAGAGCGTTGGCCTGCTGGGTGGCGTCGGCGGTGTTTTGCACATGCCCGGCCACCTGCTGGGTGGTCGCGGCCATTTCGTTAATGGCGGCGGCCACTTGCTCGGTTTCGACGCGCTGGCGTTCCAGGCCGACAGAGCTGGCGTTGGCCAGATCGTTGGACTGCCGCGCTTGGGTGTTCAGGTGCTCGGCGGTGTCCTGCAGACGGGTCAGGCAGGTTTTCAGGCGTGCGTCCTGGCTGAGGATCGACATTTCCAGACGTGCCTGCGCACCGCGGCTGTCGGTGTACATCTGCGCGATCAGGGCGTCAGAGGTGGTCTGTTCAGCCAGCCGCAACAGACGCTTGATACCGCGCTGCTGCCAGCTCAGGCCAAGCAGCCCCAGCGGGACCGACAGGGTGGCGGCGAGGATGAAGCCCCACCAGGAGTTGAGCCAGATGCCGATCAAGAAGCCGATCTGGCTGACCATGATAAATGGCAGCCAGTCCTGTAGCACCGGCAGCCAGGTATCGCGTTTGGGCAACGCCGACTTGCCGGCATTGAGGCGGGCATACAGGGCCTCGGCGCGGCGTACCTGTTCGGCAGTCGGTTTGACCCGCACTGACTCGTAACCGACAACCTTGCCGCCGTCCAGAATCGGCGTTACGTAGGCGTTGACCCAATAGTGGTCGCCATTCTTGCACCGGTTCTTGACGATCCCCATCCACGGCAGGCCCTTTTTCAGGGTGCTCCACATGTGTTCGAAGACGGCTTGCGGAACATCGGGATGGCGGACCAGATTGTGCGGCGCCCTGAGCAGTTCATCCTGGCTGAAGCCGCTGATCTGCTGAAACGCTTCATTGCAGTAAGTGATCACGCCTTTGGTATCGGTCGTGGAAATCAACCGCTGTTGTGCTGCGAATGTCCGCTCACGTTGGGTGATGGGCTGATTGTTGCGCATGGGCTGTTCGATCCTTCGATCCAATAGGCTTTGGCGTGTTATCGGCAGGGACGATAAAAAATTGAGGTGTCGTTCACATTTATGAGCGCAATGCTTGTCAGCGATCAATACTCAAGGTGCCAGCATTGGGTAGGCAAACAGGCAGAAATGCACCAGGTTCAGGCCAAAGTGGGCCAACACCGCAGCCCAGAGCCCTCCATAGCGCCAGGCCAGTCCATAACCGACGCCGGCCAAACCGGCCAGCACTGCCCAAAGCCAGCCACCGCCGATATGGGCCAGGCCAAACAATGAGGCGGTAATGCCTACTGGCAGTATGCCCTGCAGTCGCCGATGATGACAGTAATGTTGCAGCGCGCCCTGAATGTAGCCACGAAACAGCAATTCTTCCGTCAGGGTCACCAACAGCAGGTTGTTGAGCAGCCAGAGCATGGCGTAGGGCGGCCACTTCGGCGCCCATGTGGTCAGGCCGGCCATGCAGGCCAGGGCCAGAGTCAGGCTGATGGTTGCAATGACGACGACCGCTGCTTGGCGGTAGGCCCTGCTCTGGCCGTGCAAGATCCACGGGCAGGCCAACAGCAGCCACAGGCCGATCAGCGGCTTGTCCAGGTTCAGGTTGCTGATAAAGGGTGCTGCATCCGGGCTGGAGCGGCTGTATTCCATGATCGGCGCATTATCGAAGCCCGGTAGCCCATGCAACGCCAGCGCCAGGCCGGTGACAATAAACAGCACATGACCTAGCCAGCGCAGCCATGGCGGGTTTGTGTGGCGCACTGCCATGGCGGCCAACACCAGCAGCCCGAAGGCGAGCAGCGCTGGCGCTTGCAGTGCGCCGTGACTCAGGGCGATGCCATACCCGAGGCCCAGCAAAGCCAGGGCCACCCAGCGCGTAATGCTCATCAGAATCTCCCGCAGATCAAGCGGGCGATTCTACTGAGACGGGTGCATGAGCGGGTGAGAGTTTGCTGCCCGCCGCCCTTTTTGGTGGACGGCGGGCAGAGCGGTCAGGCAGCGATCAACTGGCGCAGCACGTAATGCAGAATGCCACCGGATTTGAAGTACTCGACTTCATTGAGGGTATCGATCCGGCATAGCAATTCGATTTCTTGCTGACGACCGTCTTCGAAGCGGATGTGCAGCGTCAGGCTCATGCCGGGGCGCAGCTCAGCCTGGCTCAAACCGGTCAGGCTCAGGGTTTCCCGGCCGGTCAGGCCCAGGCTCTTGCGGGTGTGTGGCGCTTTGAACTGCAACGGCAAGACGCCCATGCCGACCAGATTGGAGCGGTGGATTCGCTCGAAACTCTCGGCGATCACCGCCTTGACCCCCAGCAGGTTGGTGCCCTTTGCTGCCCAGTCACGGCTGGAGCCGGTGCCGTATTCCTGACCGGCAACGATCACCAGTGGCGTGCCTTCCTGCTGATAGCGCATTGAGGCATCGAAAATCGGCAGCTTCTCGTCGGTAGGGATATGCAGGGTATAGCCGCCTTCTTCGCCGCCCAGCATTTCGTTACGAATGCGGATATTGGCGAAGGTGCCGCGCATCATGACTTCATGGTTGCCGCGCCTTGAGCCGTAGGAGTTGAAATCCACCGGTTCCACGCCTTGCTCGCGCAGGTAACGGCCTGCCGGGCTGTCGGCCTTGATGTTACCGGCCGGCGAAATATGGTCGGTGGTGACCGAGTCGCCCAGCAAGGCCAGGATGCGTGCGTTCTGGATGTCTTCAATCACCGGCAGAGGGCCATCGATACCCTCGAAAAACGGCGGGTGCTGGATGTAGGTCGAGTCGGCCTGCCAGACATACGTCGCGGCCTGCGGCACCTCGATCGCTTGCCATTGCGCGTCGCCCTCGAAGACCTGGGCGTATTCCTTGTGGAACATGGCAGTGTCGACCTGTTGCACGGCCTCGGCGATTTCCTGCTGGCTGGGCCAGATATCGCGCAGGTAGACCGGCTGGCCATCGCTGCCTTCACCCAGCGGATCGCGGCTGAGGTCAACGCGCACGTTACCGGCCAGCGCGTAGGCGACCACCAACGGCGGGGAGGCCAGCCAATTGGTTTTGACCAGCGGATGCACACGGCCTTCGAAGTTACGGTTGCCTGACAGCACCGACGCCACCGTGAGGTCGGAGCGCTGGATAGCATTTTCAATCGGTTCGAGCAGCGGACCTGAGTTGCCGATGCAGGTGGTGCAGCCATAGCCGACCAGGTCGAAGCCCAGTTCGTCCAGGTAACGGGTCAGCCCGGCGGCGTTATAGTAGTCGGTGACCACCTTGGAACCTGGCGCCAGCGAGCTTTTTACCCATGGCTTGCGTTGCAGGCCCTTCTCCACGGCTTTTTTCGCCAGTAACCCGGCGGCCATCATCACGCTGGGGTTGGAGGTGTTGGTACACGAGGTAATCGCCGCGATTACCACCGCGCCGTTTTTCAGACGATAGCTCTGGCCGTTGTGCTGGTATTCGGCTTCACCGGTCAGTTGTTCGGCATTGCCCACTGCCACGCCACCGCCGCCTTCGCTTTCCAGACGGCTTTCTTCGACCTGGGCCGGCTTGAGTTGCAGGCCGAGAAAATCATCGAAAGCCTGGGCAACATCGGCCAGTGCAACCCGGTCTTGCGGGCGTTTCGGCCCGGCCAGGCTGGACTGTACTTCACCCATGTCCAGCGCCAGGGTGTCGGTGAACAGCGGCTCTTGGCCTGGCAGGCGCCACAGGCCCTGAGCCTTGCAATAGGCTTCTACCAGTTCGACCGTCTCGGCAGGGCGGCCCGACAGGCGCAGGTATTCCAGAGTGACCTCGTCAACCGGGAAGAAGCCGCAGGTGGCGCCGTATTCCGGGGCCATGTTGGCGATAGTGGCGCGATCCGCCAGCGGCAGTTCAGCCAGGCCGTCGCCGTAGAACTCGACAAATTTGCCCACCACGCCCTTTTTCCGCAGCATCTGGGTCACGGTCAGCACCAGGTCGGTGGCGGTGATGCCTTCCTTGAGTTTGCCGGTCAGCTTGAAGCCAATCACTTCAGGAATCAGCATCGACACCGGTTGGCCCAGCATTGCCGCTTCCGCCTCGATACCGCCGACGCCCCAGCCCAGCACCCCCAGGCCGTTGATCATGGTGGTGTGTGAGTCCGTGCCCACCAGCGTGTCAGGGAATGCGTAAGTGTGGCCGTCTTGTTCGTTGGTCCACACCGTGCGGCCCAGGTATTCAAGGTTGACCTGATGGCAAATACCCGTGCCCGGCGGCACCACACTGAAGTTGTCGAACGCGTCCTGGCCCCAGCGCAAGAACGCATAGCGTTCGCCATTGCGCTGCATCTCGATGTCGACGTTCTGCTTGAATGCGTCGTCCGAGGCATAGGTGTCGACCATCACTGAGTGGTCGATCACCAGATCCACTGGCGACAGCGGGTTGATCCGCTGTGGGTCGCCCCCGGCCTTGGCCACTGCTGCGCGCATCGCGGCCAGGTCGACCACCGCCGGCACGCCGGTGAAGTCCTGCATCAGGACCCGGGCCGGGCGGTACTGAATTTCCCGATCCGAGCGGCGTTCTTTGAGCCAGTCGGCCAGCGCCTGGAAGTCCTCGCCGCTGACAGTCTGGCCGTCTTCCCAGCGCAGCAGGTTTTCCAGCAGCACTTTGAGCGACATGGGCAGCTTGTCCAGATCACCCAGGGTGCGCGCGGCATCGGGCAGGCTGAAGTAGTGGTAGGTCTTGTTATGAAGGTCCAGGGTCTTGTGGCTTTTCAGGCTATCCAGGGAGGGCATTTAACGACTCCTTCAAACGGTAAGCGAACGGTGGCAGGCGAGCTTTTGTGACAGGTCTGGCTCAAGCGCTACTGTTGTTGTGGACCCACGCGGCACGTCAGAGGTTCAGCTTTTCAGCTATCATGCGCGGCTTTGATTGCGCAGGCTGGGAGTTGCCCGTGAATACGCTGTTTATGCATTGCCGGCCGGGTTTCGAGGGCGAAGTCTGTTCGGAGATATCCGATGTCGCAGCCCGCTTGAATGTGGCCGGTTACGCCAAGGCCAAACCTGACAGTGCTTGCGCGCAGTTCATTTGCCTGGAGCCCGACGGCGCTGCGAGGCTGATGCAAGGCCAGCGCTTTGACCGGCTGATCTTCCCGCGTCAGTGGGCGCGGGGTTCGTTTGTCGAGTTACCGGAGACCGACCGCATCAGCGTGCTGCTGGAGCATCTGCAGGAGTGGCCGGTGTGCGGCAGCCTGTGGCTGGAGGTGCTGGACACCAATGACGGTAAAGAGCTGTCGACCTTCTGCCGCAAGTTCGAAGTGCCGCTGCGCAAAGCCTTGAGCAAGGCTGGCAAGCTGCGCGACGACGCCAGCCTGCCGCGCCTGCTGCTGACGTTCAAGAGTGGTCGCGAGGTGTTTCTGGGGCTGGCTGAGGCCGCTAACAGCGCCATGTGGCCGATGGGCATCCCGCGCCTGAAGTTTCCCCGCGAGGCGCCCAGCCGCTCGACCCTCAAGCTCGAAGAGGCCTGGCACCACTTCATCCCGCGCGACCAATGGGAGCAGCGGCTGTCTGATGACATGACCGGTGTCGACCTGGGCGCAGCACCCGGTGGCTGGACCTATCAACTGGTGCGTCGCGGCATGCTGGTCACCGCCATCGACAACGGCCCGATGGCCGAAAGCCTGATGGACACCGGCCTGGTGCAGCACCTGATGACCGACGGTTTTACCTGGAAGCCGCGCCAGACCGTCGACTGGATGGTCTGCGATATCGTCGAAAAGCCGGCGCGCAGCGCAGCGCTGCTGGAAACCTGGCTGGGCGAGGGGTTGTGCCGTGAAGCGGTGGTCAATCTCAAGTTGCCGATGAAACAGCGCTACGCTGAGGTGCGGCGCCTGCTCGATCGCATTGAAGAGGGTTTCAAGGCGCGCGGGGTGAGGGTTTCGATCGGCTGCAAGCAGCTGTATCACGACCGCGAGGAAGTGACCTGCCATTTGCGTCGGCTGGATCTGGTTCGCTCTTGAGCGATCCGATAGCTGAAGCATCCCGACACTATTTGCTCGTTTGTGGAGTCATCCATGTCTGAACCCGTTGAAAACCTTGCTGCCGACGCCACCCTGGACGCGAGCGGCCTCAATTGTCCCGAGCCGGTGATGATGCTGCACCAAAAGGTCCGTGACCTGGCTGCCGGCGGTTTGCTCAAGGTGATCGCCACCGACCCCTCGACCCAGCGTGACATTCCCAAGTTTTGTGTGTTTCTGGGCCACGAACTGATCGAGCAGCAGGTGGCTGGCAGCACTTACCTGTACTGGATCCGCAAGAAAGCCGATTGACGGTCATAACGGCGGCTTATCATTTTATTCCCGATTGCGGAGCATCCCATGCAGATCGTTGCTGACGAAAATATCCCGCTGCTTGACGCCTTCTTCGCCGGGCTTGGCAGCATTCGCCGCCTGCCCGGCCGGGCCATCGACCGTGCGGCGGTGGCGGATGCCGATATCCTGCTGGTGCGTTCGGTGACCCAGGTCGACCGCGCCTTGCTTGAAGGCAGCCCGGTGCGATTTGTCGGCACCTGCACGATCGGCACTGATCACCTGGAGCTTGGTTACTTTGCCGAGGCCGGCATTCAGTGGGCCAGCGCGCCGGGCTGCAATGCCCGTGGCGTGGTGGACTATGTGCTGGGCAGCCTGCTGACCCTGGCGGAAATCGAAGGCGTCGAGTTGCCCGGCCGCACCTACGGCGTGGTCGGCGCCGGCCAGGTGGGCGGGCGGCTGGTCAGCGTCCTGCGTGGCCTGGGCTGGAACGTGCTGGTGTGTGACCCGCCTCGGCAAAAGGCCGAAGGTGGCGACTTTGTCAGCCTTGAAGAGATCATCCGCCGGTGCGACGTCATCAGCGTGCATACCCCGCTGGAGCGTGGCGGGGACCATCCGAGCTGGCACCTGTTCGACCGCCAGCGCTTGCAAAACCTGCGTCCAGGCGCCTGGCTGATCAATGCCAGTCGCGGTGCGGTGGTGGATAACCAGGCGCTGCACGATGTGCTGCTTGCCCGCGATGACCTGCAGGCGGTGCTGGATGTCTGGGAAGGTGAGCCGCAGGTGCATGTTGCGCTGGCCGAGCTGTGTACACTGGCGACCCCACACATCGCCGGTTACAGCCTTGATGGCCGGCAGCGCGGCACCGCACAGATCTATCAGGCGCTGTGCGCGTTTCTCGGTCAGCCGGCCAGCATTGAACTGCAAGACCTGCTGCCTCGCCCATGGCTGGCCCAGGTTGGTCTGGATGCCGAAACGGACCCGGCCTGGGCGCTGGCCATGCTGTGCCGGGGGGTTTATGACCCGCGCCGCGACGATGCGGATTTTCGGCGCACTCTGGAAGGCGGCACCGATAGCCAGCGCCTGGCATTCGATGCGCTGCGCAAGCACTACCCGCCGCGCCGTGAGATCGATGCGTTGCAGGTCCGGCTGCAAGGGCAGGGCGCTCATGCTCAGCTGTTGCAGCAGATGGTCAAGGCACTGGGTGCCACGCTGCTCTGACCAGCAGGCAAAAAAAAGCCCGACTGAAAAGTCGGGCTTTTTTTGAGCGGTGGTTATTCCTGTTTGTCAGGAGTGATCCAGTGCTTGTCGCATTCCTGACAGGCCTGCTGCACCATCGCTTCGGTAATCAGCACTTCTTTGCCGTGCTCATCCAATACTGCCCCGCCGACCGGCAGGCTCGGAGTGGAACGAATGACTTCGACCTGGTTGCTGTTGTCTTGCAAGCTCATGATCCTTCTCCTTATCAGGTGTAGCCGTTCAAACTAGCCATGCTCTGTGACTGCGCCATGACATCCGCCCACCGTTGGGCCGATGCCTGATTGCAGCAGAGGTTTGCGTAAATCTCCAGTCAGTGACCAGCGAACACAGCGCTTGCGGGCAGACTCGCCGTCACAAGGTGTGTAGCCTGCGCCTATTGTGTGAGCTTAACAGGTGGCCAAAGTTCATGGTTTCAGTGTTACGCGGTAATCCGGCTCAGTCCCTGAGCCTGGTGTGGCGCTTTATTTCTCCTTATCGCTGGCGGGTCGGGGCGGCGCTATTGGCACTGCTGGTCACGGCAGGGATTACCCTGTCGATGGGGCAGGGCATCCGTTTGCTGGTCGATCAGGGCTTCATGACCCGCTCGACCGAACTGCTGAACCAGTCCATTGGTTTGTTTTTGCTGCTGACGCTGGGGCTGGCGGTCGGTACGTTCGTGCGTTTTTATCTGGTCTCGTGGATCGGCGAGCGGGTGGTCGCCGATGTGCGCAAGGCGGTGTTCGAGCACCTGATCGACCTGCATCCGGGGTTTTACGAGCACAATCGCGGCTCGGAAATACAGTCGCGGCTGACCGCCGATACCGCCTTGTTGCAGTCAGTGGTCGGTTCATCGCTGTCAATGTTTTTGCGCAGCGCCTTGATGGTCATTGGCGGCATTGTGTTGCTGTTCGTCACCAACCCGCGCTTGACCAGTATCGTGGTGGTTTCCCTGCCCTTGGTGTTGACGCCAATCCTGATTTTCGGCCGGCGGGTTCGGCGCCTGTCACGGCTCAATCAGGATCGGGTCGCGGATGTCGGCAGCTACGTGGCCGAGACGCTGGGTCAGATCAAGACCGTGCAGGCCTACAACCATCAGGCCCAGGACCGGCAGCGCTTCAGCGGGACGGTGGAGCAGGCGTTCGATATCGCGCGTCGGCACATCTTGCAACGAGCCTGGCTGATTACGCTGGTGATCGTGCTGGTGTTGGGCGCGGTGGCGGTCATGCTCCGGGTTGGCGGCATGGACGTCATAGAAGGGCGCATTACCCACGGTGAGCTGGCCGCCTTTGTGTTCTATGCCTTGGTGGTCGGCACCTCATTTGGAACGATCAGTGAAGTGATTGGCGAGTTGCAACGTGCTGCCGGGGCCGCGCAACGGATTGCCGAGCTATTGCAGGCACGCAGTGAAATTGTTGCCCCCGCCCCCCAGATGCAGGCCTTGCCGGGGCGGGTCAGCGGTCGCCTGGCGTTGGACAATGTCGGCTTCAGCTATCCGTCGCGGCCCGAGCATCCAGTGCTCAAGGGCCTGAGCCTGGAGATCGAGGCCGGAGAAACGCTGGCGCTGGTTGGTCCCTCCGGGGCTGGCAAGTCGACGCTGTTCGATCTGCTGTTGCGCTTCTACGACCCGCAGCAGGGTGAAGTCCGTATCGAAGGCGTGCCTGTGCGGCAACTGGATTTGCACGAGCTGCGCCGCAGCTTTGCCATCGTCGCGCAAGCTCCGGCACTGTTTTTCGGCAGTGTTGCAGACAACATTCGTTATGGCCGCCCCGATGCCACGGACGAGCAGGTTGAAGCTGCGGCGCGAATGGCCCACGCCCATGAGTTTATCCAGCAGATGCCGGAGGGCTATGGTACCCACTTGGGTGAAGGTGGTTTGGGACTGTCAGGCGGGCAGCGGCAACGTCTGGCGATTGCCCGTGCGCTGCTGGTCGATGCGCCAATCCTGCTGCTCGACGAAGCCACCAGTGCCCTGGATGCGCAAAGCGAACACTTGATTCAGCAGGCTCTGCCCGGCCTGATGCAGGGCCGTACCACGCTGGTCATCGCCCACCGCCTGTCGACCGTACAAAACGCCGACCGCATCGCGGTGCTGGATCAGGGGCAGTTGGTCGCGGTAGGCACGCATCGCGAACTGATCGCCAGCAACCCGCTGTATGCACGGCTGGCGGCGTTGCAATTCAATGTGGAGGGGTAGTTGGGGGCAGGACCGGCCGGGCGCGAGCCGCATGAGCCGTCAAGCAGCCTGACCGGTCCTGAGCGGCATTCAATCAGCGGTATTCACACAGGTAAGCGGTGTCGACGCTGACCTTCAACTGGAACTTACTGTTGGCCGGTACGTTGAACAGGCTGCCCGAGGCAAAGGTCTGCCACTGTTCGCTACCCGGCAGCTTGACGATCAGCTCGCCAGAGATGACGTGCATGATTTCGGCCTGTGCGGTACCGAACTCATATTCGCCCTTGGCCATCACGCCAATGGTAGCCGGACCTTCAGCCTGAGCGAATGCAATGGACTTGACGGTGCCGTCGAAATACTCGTTGACCTTGAACATGGTGAATCCTTGGAAAAGGCTGAAAAATGGCCGCTCAGTATGCCCAAGCCGTTTGCCTGCGTCACTCTTATCAGGCGGGCGTCAGTTGGGCAGTATCAAGGGCAGAAGACGCGCAGTATTGCGTGCATCGACCAGGGCCCGGTGTTGCTGGCCGCTGAAATGCATGCCGGCCAGTTGCAGGGCGTTATTGAGCCCGACCGGGCGCTGCAGCTGGCGGGCCTGGGCAAAACGGTCTTTCAGATTGACGTAGGGTAATTCGTGCAAGGCGCTATCGAGTTGATGGCTGCGCCATTCCTGTTGCAACTGGCGATGATCGTAATCACCCCAACTGGCCCAGCCCACCACCCGCGCCTGATGATGGCTCAGCCAGCGTTCGAACTGCGGCCAGACACTCTCCAGCGGCTCGGCGCTGTCGATATCGTGCTGGCTGATATGCGTCAGCTCGCGGCAGAAGTGGGTCAGCAGCGGTCGGCGCGCCGGACGCACAAACCGTTCGAAGTGGTCCAGCTCCCGCCCATACTGATTCACCAGGGTGGCACCGATTTCGATGATCTCCATTTCCGCGACCGGCCAACCGCCTTCCTCGGTGGTGGCCTCCAGGTCAATCACCAGCCAATGCGGCATGCTCTAGCTCCCATCCAACGGTTTCGATATACAGACAACAGCCTCCAGCGTAGTCATGTTCGCCCCGGTATGCGCAAGGAGGTTCTACATCGACCGCGAACACCATTAAATGTGCCAGGCTGGACGATCATTGGTCTGAATTATGCCGGGGCATTGATGCGTCGGGCAGCATAGGCGAAGCGTCAGGAGCGTGCTGGTTGTACATGACCTTGTTGTGTAAACGGATAAAACCGCATAGCGTGTGGCAATTTGTCACTGTACGCGTTCCATGATGACTTTATCTCGCCCGTTGATGTTCCTGGCAGCAGGAGTCTTGCTGACAGCCGCAGATCATGCTGGCGCTGCTCAGTTGGTCAGGGTCGGCGCTGCGCATTTTCCGCCCTATGTCGTGCGCCCCGAGAAAAGCGATCAGCAAGGGTTGCTCCCGCAACTGCTGGCCAGCCTCAACCGTAGCCAGTCCACGTACAATTTTGTGATGGTCCCGACCTCGGTCACCCGTCGCTTTCGCGACTTTGCCCAAGGGCGCGTGGACCTGGCGATATTTGAGAACCCGCAATGGGGCTGGCGCGACATTGCACATACCGCGGTGGACCTGGGCCTGGAAGACGAAGAAGTGTTTGTTGCGCGCCAGCTGCCGGGGCGTGGGCAGGACTACTTTAATGAGCTATCTGGCAAGCATCTGGCGCTGTTCAACGGCTATCACTATGCGTTTGCCCAGTTTAATGCCAGCCCCGATTACCTGACGGCCCATTTCAAGGTGACACTTACCTACTCGCATGAGAGCAACCTGTTGATGCTCAACCGGGGGCGGGTGGATATTGCCCCGATGACCCGGTCATTTTTGCGTGACGCGGCACTGCGTGGGGTGGTGAATGCCGATGAATTACTGATTTCAGAGCGCGTGGATCAAGTCTATCGTCACTATGCACTGATACAGCCCGGCAGCCCTATCAGTGGTGCCGAACTGACCCGACTGCTGCGCCTGTTGCATGACAGCGGGCAGATGAAGCAGATTTTCAGCCCCTATGACATTCGGCAGGTCAGTGCCGCCCGTTCGAAAGCCCCGCTGGGCTTGTCAGCGAACGCGGCGGCACATTTGCAGTAGATACTGTGAGTTGTCGGGCTGCTCCCACCGGCCTGACTGAACAGTACTGGGTTAGCGGTCTTTGGCTTCCTTGGCATCCATTTCGGCATTGCGTTCATGGACGCGCTTGAGCTGCTCTTCGGTCAGGGGCAGTTTGTGCGCAGTGTCACGCAACAATAGCAATCCGCCGACAATAGAACCGATCGCGATGATCAGGATCAACCAGGCATACCAGGGCATAGCGTGCACTCCTTTTGCTGATACTCGTTTGAGATGTTGCTGAGGCTATTGGTTCCAGTGCGTTAACCCTTGCGCCGGTCGTGCAGCCAATGCCCCGTGGGGCGAGCGGATCGGCTACAATGCGCGCCGATTTCGACTTACCTGAGAACCCGCTCATGTCCGTTTGCCAGTCCCCTGTCATTGTTGCCCTGGATTTCCCGACCCGTGAGGCAGCGCTGCGCCTCGCCGATCAGCTCGATCCTAAGCTATGCCGGGTCAAAGTCGGCAAAGAACTGTTCACCAGCAGCGCCTCGGGCATCGTCGCCAGCCTGTGCGAGCGCGGCTTCGAAGTATTTCTCGACCTGAAATTCCACGACATCCCCAACACCACCGCCATGGCGGTCAAGGCCGCAGCAGAAATGGGCGTATGGATGGTCAACGTACACTGTTCCGGTGGTTTGCGCATGATGCAGGCTTGCCGCGAGGTCCTTGACCAGCGCAGCGGCCCGCAGCCGTTGCTGATCGGGGTGACCGTACTGACCAGTATGGAGCGTGAAGACCTGGCCGGTATCGGTCTGGATATCGATCCGCAGGAGCAGGTTCTGCGTCTGGCGGCCCTGGCCGAAAAGGCTGGCATGGACGGTCTGGTGTGCTCGGCCCAGGAAGCCCGCGCACTCAAGGCGGTGCATCCGGCGCTGCAACTGGTGACCCCCGGCATTCGCCCGGCCGGCAGCGCCCAGGACGATCAACGCCGCATCCTGACGCCGCGCCAGGCGCTGCAAGCCGGTTCCGATTACCTGGTGATCGGCCGTCCGATCAGTCAGGCCGCCGATCCGGCCCAGGCGCTGGCCGCAGTGGTTGCAGAGCTGGCTTGAGGTTCAGATCTTCAGCACCAGTTTGCCGAAGTTCTCGCCGCTGAACAGCTTGAGCAGGGTGTCGGGAAAGGTTTCCAGTCCTTCGACCACATCCTCGCGGCTGCTCAGGCGGCCCTCGGCCATCCAGCCAGCCATCTCCCGGCTGGCTTCGGGATAGCGTGCCGCGTAGTCCAGTACCACGAAGCCCTCCATGCGCGCGCGGTTGACCAGCAGCGACAGGTAGTTGGCCGGGCCTTTGATCGCCGTGGTGTTGTTGTACTGGCTGATAGCGCCGCAGATCACCACTCGGGCCTTGGGCGCCAGACGCGCCAGCACGTGATCGAGAATCTCGCCGCCGACATTATCGAAAAACACGTTCACATCGTTGGGACACTCGCGTTTCAGGGCTGCCGGGATGTCTTCGTTTTTGTAGTCGATGGCTGCGTCGAAGCCCAGTTCGTCGACCAGCCAGGCGCATTTTTCAGCGCCGCCAGCGATGCCCACGACCCGGCAGCCTTTGATTTTGGCGATCTGCCCGGCAATGCTGCCCACCGCACCGGCCGCACCGGAGATCACCACGGTCTCGCCCATTTGTGGCTGGCCGACCTCCAGCAAGGCGAAGTACGCGGTCATGCCGGTCATGCCCAGTGCCGAAAGGTAGCGCGGCAGGGGCGCCAATTGCGGGTCGATGCTGTAGAAGCCTTTGGGCGCCCCGAGAAAGTAGTCTTGTACGCCCAGTGCCCCTTGCACATGATCGCCCACCGCAAAGCGCGGGTGTTGCGAGGCCAGCACCTCACCGACGCCCAGCGCGCGCATTACCTCGCCCAGGCCCACAGGCTCGATATAGGACTTGCCCTCGTTCATCCAGCCGCGCATAGCCGGGTCCAGTGACAGGTAGTGGTTACGCACCAGGATCTGGCCTTCTTCAAGCTCTGCAAGCGGAGCCTGCTCGAAGTGGAAGTCGTCCCGGGTTACCGGGCCGACAGGGCGTTTGGCAAGTACAAAGCGGCGGTTGGTCGGCTGGGTCATGGTGGTTGCTCGGTCGACAGAGTGAAAATTCATTGAAGCCGCTGATGCGCCTGCGAGCAAATGCCAAGAGCTGCTGTGCTGCGTTCTGGCGCAATCACCACGCTTGAGTCGCAGGCGTGGCTGCTCTACATTGCAGGTTTGCCAACTGCCTGGAATGTCTTGATGTCTAGCCTGACGCTGCCTACCGTTCACCCCAAGGTTCTGCGTCCGGGCGATGCGGTGGCGCTGGTTTCGCCTTCAGGGCCGGTGGCCGCCGAGAAGATCGAGGCCGCCGCACGGGTACTCGAAAGCTGGGGGCTGCGGCCCCGCATCTACCCCCATGCTTGTGAGCGTCATTCGTTCTATGCCGGCACTGACGCGCAGCGCATCAGCGACCTCAACCACGCGCTTGGCGACCCGCACATTCGTGCAGTGATCTGCAATCGTGGCGGCTATGGCGTGCAACGAATTCTCAATGAGGTTGACCTGGAGGCGGTGCGCCGTGATCCCAAGGTGCTCAGTGGTTTCTCCGACATCACGGCACTGCACGGGCTGCTCTGGGCGCAAGCGCGGCTGGCCAGCGTGCACGGGCCGGTGGCCAACCAGCTTGGTCACAATCCACTGATGGCCCGCGGTCTGCGCCATGCGTTGATGAGCACCGAACCGGTTTTGCTGCAGGCTGACCCCAACGCCGGCACTGGCAGCGTACGCACCTGCGGTCGGGCGACCGGCACCTTGCTGGGCGGTAACCTGAGCATGCTCAGCACCTGTGTCGGTACACCGTTCATGCCGTATATGGACGGTGCAATTCTGCTACTGGAAGATGTGGGTGAGGCCGCGTATCGGGTGGACCGGTTGTTGACTCATTTGGGTAATTGCGGTTTGCTGCAGCGGCTCAACGGCATTGCCTTGGGCGATTTCAGCGTACCGGCGCATGCCGCAGGCAGCATTAGCCCCGCCGATGTGTTGCTCGAGCGTCTTGGCAGCCTGGGCATTGCGGTGCTGGGCGGTTTGCCGGTCGGCCACGGTGAGGTCAATCAGGCGCTGCCGCTGGGGACTCGGGCGGTGCTGGACGTCGAAGCCGGTACCTTGCTGGTCGAGTCTGCGAACGTGGCCTGAGCTGCCCCCGCATAGGTCCGCAACGATCGTTGGCGGCCTTTGCTGATCCTGAAAGCGACCTTCGCATAGCTAATTGCCACCTATGACCCATTCCCCGCTTGTGCGGCTGACCGCCGGGCGCGAATCTGCACGGATATCGCGGGCTTGCGTGGCATGACGAGCTTACATGGGGATGGGACGCTATGAGGTCGACCGGATTTACCCACTTGGGGATGGCCAAGAAGTTGGGGTTGGGCTTTGGCCTGGTGTTGCTGCTCACCGCCTTGGTGGCCGGTATCGGTGTCTGGTCGCTGCAGCGTATCACTCAGCATTTCGATGGCCTCAAACAGACCTCGGCGCTCAATACCGCGGTACTGAGTGTGCGTGTGCTGGAGCAGGATTACGCGCTGCGCAGTGATCCCAAGCTCGTCGAGCAGTTGCATGCGCAGTTGCAGGCTCTTGATGAGCGTGCTGCGGCCCTCAAGATCCTCATGCCTGGCAATGCCGCGGTGGTGGAGCGCGTGCAACAAGCCCTGGTGGCCTATCGCAGTTCGTTCGATGCCTATGTAGATATCAACCAAAGCAAAGACCTGGCACTGGAAATGGCCAACTGGTCAGTCTCCAGTGTGTCCAACAGTCTGGAGTTATTGCAGTCAGGACTGACCGACGATGGCACCTGGACCCTGAAGGACACTCAGGGCCAGGATGGCGCGCAATTTATCGAACAGGCCGGCAAGATCAGCCAGGTCGGGCGCCTGATGTTGCTTGCCATGGACGAGGCCAGGGTGCGCCTGGAAAAAAACCGCCGCACTGGAACAGGCGAAGAGGCCGCTACCGGCACGATCGAACAAGCGCAGCAGGCCAGGGCGCTGGCCGAGGAACTCAAGTCAGCGATCACCGATCCTGGCTACCAGACCGTGATCAATGAGGTGGTCGGTCATATCGCCAATTTCAACGAAAAACTCAAGGAGTACACCGAGCTGCTGGGCAAGCAGGCGGGCGTGGCGACACAACTGGGCGAGAGTGCTCGTCAGGTGGTCGAGCTGGTGGGGCAAGCCTACGCTGCTGAAGACCAGTCGATGCAAGCTCAGCTGCGTGCCGACACCCTGTTGATCATTGGCTCCTCCATTGCCGCATTGCTGGTGGGGCTGCTGGCTTCGTGGCTGATCACCCGGCTGATTGTCGCGCCACTGCGGCTGGTGATCGGTCAGGCGCAGCGCATCGCAGCCGGTGACCTCAGTGGCCGTGTTGAGGTGGACCGGGGTGATGAAATTGGTCAGTTGATGGCGGCCATGCAGCAGATGAGTAACGGCCTGAGCCAGATCGTCAGTGGTCTGCAGGCGGGCATCGAGAAGCTTGCCAACTCGGCCCATGAGCTGTCGGCAGTGACCGAACAGACCAATCTGGAGGTCGGCAGTCAGAAGGAAGAAACCGAGCAGGTTGCCACGGCCATGAACCAGATGACCGCTACCGTGCATGATGTGGCGCGCAATGCCGAAGAGGCCGCGCTGGCCGCGCAGAGCGCTGATGAGAAAGTCAGCAGTGGCCAGGCTGTGGTGCGTCAGAGCATGCAGTGTATCGATGCGCTGTCACGCTCTTCGGCGTCTGCCTGTGAGGGGATCGAGAACCTCAGCGCGCAGGTGCAGAACATCGATCAGGTGCTGGGGGTGATCAAAAGTGTCGCTGAACAGACCAACCTGCTGGCGCTCAACGCCGCCATCGAAGCCGCGCGGGCCGGTGAACAGGGCCGGGGTTTTGCCGTGGTGGCGGATGAGGTAAGGGCGTTGGCACGGCGTACCCAGCAGTCCACCGAGGAAATCGAAAGCCTGGTGGCCAGCTTGCGTGGCGGTGCACGGGCTTCGGTGGAGCAGATCCAAAGCAGTGGTGAGCTGGTCAAGCGCGCGGTGGGTGAAGCGCAGCAGACCGAGCATGCATTGAGCAGTATTGCCAGTGCGGTATCGACCATCCAGCAGATGAATCAGCAGATCGCCGCCGCCGCCGAACAACAAAGCTCGGTGGCCGAGGAAATCAACCGCAGCGTCACCAGCATTCGCAGCAGCGCCGATCAATCGGCGCTGGCCATGCGCGGCAACGCCGCCTCAAGCGTAGAGTTGGCGGCGCTGGGCAATGAACTCAAAGGCATGGTCGGGCATTTTCGTTTGTAGCGCCTGCGCTGCTGCGTTGCGGTAGCGTTTGCTCAGCCCTTGCGTACATTGAGAATCAACAGGGTCAGGCCGCCGGCAACAATTCCCCAGAACGCCGAGCCGACCGAAAACAGGGTCAGGCCTGAAGCCGTGACCATAAAGGTGATCAACGCCGCTTCGCGCTCGTTGGGCTCGCTCATGGCCACGGTCAGGCCATTGATGATCGAGCCGAACAACGCCAGCGCAGCGATCGACAGCACCAGCTCTTTCGGGAAGGCCGCGAACAGCGCGGCCAGGGTCGCGCCATACAGGCCGGCAATGGCATAGAACACCCCGCACCAGATCGCAGCGGTATAGCGTTTGCTTTTGTCTTCGTGGGCATGCGGGCCGGTGCAAATGGCTGCGCTGATGGCCGCCAGGTTGATGCCGTGGCAGCCAAACGGTGCCGTCAGCAACGAGGCCAGGCCTGTGGTGGTGATCAGTGGCGAGGCGGGGGTGTGATAGCCATCGGCGCGCAGTACCGCAATCCCTGGCATATTCTGCGAGGCCATGGCGACCACGAATAGCGGGATGCCGATGCTGATGGTGGCGGCCAGCGAGAAGCTGGGTGTGGTCCACACGGGGACGGCCAGCTCCAGGGCGAAGCCGCTGAAGTTCAACAGCCCCAGTGTGGCGGCCAGCACAATCCCTACCAGCAACGCTGCCAGCACGCTGTAGCGCGGCGAAACGCGTTTGACCAGCAGATAGGTAAAGAACATGCCCAGCACCAGGCCGGTGCGGTGTTGCGCGGCGACAAAAATATCACTGCCGATCTTGAACAGAATGCCGGCCAGCAGCGCAGCGGCCAGCGAGGCCGGCAAGCGCTTGACCAGCCGCTCGAAACTGCCGGTCAGGCCGCACAGGGTCACCATCACCGCACAGGTGATAAACGCGCCGATAGCTTCCGGGTAACTTACACCGCCCAGGCTGGTCACCAGTAACGCCGCACCCGGTGTCGACCAGGCGACGGTAATCGGTGTTCGATAGCGCAACGACAGGCCGATGCTGCACACCGCCATGCCCATGAACAGCGCCCATAGCCATGAAGAAATCTGCCCGCCGGTCAGGCCCGCCGCCTGGCCGGCCTGGAACATCAGCACCAGTGAGCTGGTGCAGCCGGTCATCATCGCGATAAAGCCGGCGACTACCGAAGATAGCGAAGAGTCAGCCAATGGACGCAGAGGAGTCTGCAGGGCGGTCTCGGACATGCGGGAATTTCCTTAAAGCGCGCAGGTAACAGGGCGCACAGCCTAAACCCAAGCCCGGCAGCGTATTGCGATACAGCGACAGGCGTATTGGCCCGTACAGTTGGCCGCCTGTCGTCAGCCCAGCGGGCCGTCGCCTGGATGCCGGGTCTTGCCCAGTGCCTGGTTGACGGTCAGCCAGCCCTCGACAGCCTCCAGGCCCACCTCGGCAAATACTCGCTGCAAGAGCCTGACCTGCTCGCGACGCAGGGCAGCCTCGAACTTCTGCCCCTCGGCACTGAGCCCCAGCAGACGCTTGCGTTTGTCCGTTTCGGGCGTGGTGGTGTGCACCATGTTCATGGCAATCAACTGACGCAAGGGCACATTCAGTGCCTGTTTGCTGACCCCGAGCACGGACAGCAGCTCCTTGACGCTGAGTTCCGGGTAGCGAGCGATGAAGAACAGGATGCGCTGGTGAACGCGACTGAACCCGCGTTTGGCCAGCATTTCATCCGGTTTTGCGGTGAACGCCTGATAGCCGAAGAAAAAAGCTTCCATGGCCATTTGTTGATTGGTGCAGTTTTTAAGGTCAAGCATGTTGACGTATCTGTCAATAGCATCGTAAGTTTTGGTCAACAATTTTGACGTATTCCCTTCTACCCGGCTACAGGTGAAAGTGATGGCTTTTTCTGAAAGAGTTTCACGCCTCAAAGGTTCCTTGATTCGCGAGATCCTTGCCGCTGCCCAGCGTCCCGAGGTCATGTCGTTTGCCGGTGGTCTGCCTGCCGAGTCGATGCTGCCGGCCGTACAGTGGGCCGAGATGCCGGTGGGTCTGGGTCAATACGGCATGAGTGAGGGCGAGCCGGCGTTGCGCGAAGCGCTGGCGGCCGAAGCGCGGGCGTTGGGGCTTGACTGTCAGGCCAGCCAGGTACTGGTTGTCAGCGGCTCGCAGCAGACTCTGGATCTGGCCGCCAAGCTGTACATCGATCAAGGCACCGAGATTCTCGTTGAGGGCCCTACCTATCTGGCCGCCTTGCAGATCTTCCAGTTGTTCGGTGCTGCCTGCCTTAGCGTACCGGTAGAAGCCGAAGGGCCCGACCTGGCAGCGTTGCGCCAGAAGCTCGAACAGCATGCACCCGCGTTCGCCTACCTGATTCCGACGTTCCAGAATCCGTCCGGCGTGCGTTACAGCGAACAACGTCGCGAGGCGGTAGCGGCCTTGCTCGATGAGTTCGGTGTGACCCTGATCGAGGATGAACCCTATCGTGAACTGACCTTCGATGATGGCCGTGCCCGGCCCATCGTGGCGCGCTTGCGCAAGTCGAGCTGGATCTACACCGGCACTGTGTCCAAGACCCTGTTGCCCGGCCTGCGGGTCGGCTACCTGATTGCCAGTCCTGATCTGTTTCCGCACCTGCTGCGCTTGAAGCAGGCGGCCGATCTGCACACCAACCGCATGGGTCAGTGGCAGGCGCTGCAATGGATCGGCACCCAGCAATATCGCGATCATCTGGGTGTTTTGCGCGACTTTTACCGCGAGCGCCGTGATGCCTTTGACGCCGCCCTGCAGACCCATTTCGCTGATCTGGCTGAGTGGAACACACCGCAAGGCGGGCTGTTCTTCTGGCTCACCCTGAAGCAGCCGCTGGACACTCGCACCCTGCTGGATGCGGCGTTGGCCCAGGATGTAGCGTTCATGCCGGGTGAGCCGTTTTTTGCTGACCCGCAGGCGAACCCTGGATACCTGCGATTGAATTTCAGCCATATTGATCCGTCACGTCTGGACGAGGGGCTACGGCGTCTGGCTGACGTGGTGCGTCAAGCTCTGGCCAAGGGGCTGGTCAAGTAAGTGTCGATCGTCTTCAAAAGTGCATTGATTTAATGGGGAACGGCTGATGTACAAGATTCATGGCGATTACAACTCCGGCAACTGTTACAAACTCAAGCTGATGCTCAGCTTGCTGGGCCAGCCTTATCAATGGGTGCCGGTGGATATTCTCAAGGGTGAGACACAGACCCCGGAGTTCCTGCACAAGAACCCCAACGGCAAGATTCCGGTACTGGAGTTCGAAGACGGCACCTGCCTGTGGGAGTCCAATGCGATTCTCAATTTTCTGGCCGATGGCAGCGCCTACCTGCCAAGCGATGCGCGTTTGCGCACCCAGGTGCTGCAATGGCAGTTTTTCGAGCAATACAGTCACGAGCCCAGTGTCGCGGTGGCGCGGTTTATCCAGTTTTATCTTGGCCTGCCTGCCGAGCGGGCTGAAGAGCATCGGCGCAAGCTCAAGGAAGGCTACCGTGCGCTCGCGGTGATGGAGCAGCAACTGCAACGTACGCCGTTTCTGGTGGCTGAGCAGTTCTCGATTGCCGATATCACCCTCTACGCTTACACCCATGTCGCGCACCAGGGTGGTTTTGATCTGACGCAGTATCCGGCCATTTCGAGCTGGCTGGAGCGGGTCCGGGCTCAGCCTGGTTATGTCGGAATGCTGGACTGATCCGACGCTGGATCGCCTTGCCCGAGCGAGTGAAACCTAGACGCACACGAATAGAAACTGCGTCGCCTTGCGTAAGATTTTTTACCTACTGATGAGGGGCTTTTCAGTAGGGCTTGCAGTGGCGCAGTTTCTGCAATACTCGCTCTCGCTCCGGAATCAATCGCAATGATTTTTCATGGCCCACTGCTGGCAAAGGTCGACAACACAATGGCTTTTTCCAGCAGGGGAGTAAGGGCTCATGCTCGACGTAATCCGGACCGCGGCGCTCATCGTTTTGCTGACGTTTGCCGTTCAGGCACGGGCCGACGACTGCGAAGACAACCAGGCGGCGATGAATCGCTGTGCGGCGGTTGAGCTGGCCAGGCTTGACCGGCAACTGAACGAGACGTTCAAGAACCAGCTGGCCTGGTTGCAGGATGCCCGGAAAAAACTCGAATTGCGCAGTGCACAGCGGCAGTGGATCGCCTTTCGTGATGCTGACTGTCTGTATCAGGTGGGTAAGCTGGCGGATGCCGGAACCCTTGGGCCGATGCTGCAAGCCCGTTGTCTGGCCGCGCATACCGAGGCAAGAGTCAGGCAGTTGCAGGCCTACACGGCCTGTCGCCAGCAGGGGTGCCCGCGTTGATTCAGTGCATTGAATGAAACACCGCGTCCGAACTGATGTGGTCGGTGACATTGAGCCCGGCAGCCAGCAAATGCGCTTTGAGGTTGGCTGAGTGACTGACCACTGCCCAGGGTTGCTCGCTTGGCAGGTTTGGCTCGTCCAGGCTGCTCAGGGCCTCTAGCAGTTGTTCTGGGGTAATGTGCCAGGCCAGTATGCCGTCGTTTTTCCATCCTGCCTTATGAATGCCCAGCGCTTCGCATAGACGCTTTTTGCGCTCAGCGTCCTGTCGATCCTGCTGGCGGGAGCGCTCGATCAGCTCGACCGCTTGAGGGTCGGTGTACTTGCCCTCGCGCCAGATGATGTCACCGGTGCCCCATGCTTCGGGCGGGCAGTCCTTGCCGACAGGCGAGGGCAGAATGGTCGGGTTGATCTCCAGCGGATAGATGCGGCACACCAATGGGCGCTGTTCATAAATGGTACACAGGTTGTCGGCGCCCAGATTGGGGCAGCCGGCAACGATATCGGCTACCAGCAGGGTGATGACCTCTGCGTCCTGATCTCCAAAGCTGGCCGCAAACGCGCGCAAGGTCTGGTGCTGGTACTCTCCTGGCCTTCCTGACCACAGCGAGTCGCTGATGGTTTCGGTCATGAGTACCACATTGTCGCCGCGCGCTGCCCAGGCCTGCGCCTCATCGACCGTCAGTGGCACGTATTTGCCACGGCAGCATTTGCCACAGGCCGTGCAGTTGTACCTCAAGCCATCATCTGACATCGCAATCGATCTTCTGCCGGAGCGGTCGCTTTGGCTTGGGCATTAGATGAACACGCCGCGACCCGCTGATTTATCGAGGCAGGCAGCTTATCCGGCGGATTTGTATCCGTACCGTTAACATTTGTATCAAAATGAATACAACCGCCCCCGTGCCGTTCAGGACGGCCAGGGGGCTGTATTCAAGGCAGGAGGATTTAGCGGTTCAGACTGCGCCGAAGCGCTGATTGAGATAGTCGATGATGACTTTGGATTCGTACATCCAGGTCACTTTCTCGCCTTCCTGAATGCGCAGGCAGGGCACTTTGATCCGGCCACCTTCGTTGAGCAAAGCCTGGCGAGCGGTCTGGTCGTTCTTTGCGTCATGCAGTGCCACTGGCACATTGAGACGGTGCAGGGTGCGGCGGGTTTTTACGCAGAACGGGCAGGCATGGAACTGATACAGGCTCAGCTCTCGGGCGGCCTGCTCGACACTGGCCTGGGCCTGCGGGCTGCGCTTCTTGCGGGCCGGGCGGGTGATGAAGTCGCCGAAGACGATAAGTTGGCCAAGACCAACCCGCAGGGCTTTGATGATCACAGGCATACCTCTGAGTGTGGCGGAGCGGGCAGGGCACCAGGTGCCCTGCAGGGTTGGGCTTACTTGATCAGGCTGAGAAACTCGCTGCGCGTGGCGGCGTTGTCGCGGAATTCACCGAGCATCACCGAGGTGATCATCGCCGAGTTCTGCTTCTCGACGCCGCGCATCATCATGCACATGTGCTTGGCTTCGATGACCACCGCAACGCCCAGGGCGCCGGTGACCTGCTGGATGGCTTCGGCAATCTGGCGGCTGAGGTTTTCCTGGATCTGCAGGCGGCGGGCATACATGTCGACAATGCGTGCGACCTTGGACAGGCCCAGTACCTTGCCGTTGGGGATATAGGCCACGTGAGCCTTGCCAATGAACGGCAGCAGGTGATGTTCGCACAGCGAATACAGCTCGATGTCCTTGACCATCACCATCTCGCTGGCATCGGAGCTGAACAGCGCATCGTTGGTGACTTCTTCGAGGGTCTGCTGATAGCCGCGGCACAGGTACTGCATGGCCTTGGCAGCGCGTTTTGGCGTATCGAGCAGGCCTTCGCGGGTGACGTCTTCACCCAGTTGACCCAAGATGTCGGTGTAATTCTGTTCCAGTGTCACGGGGCTGTGTTTCCGTATGGATAGCGATCAGGGCGCACATATTACCCGAGCCGGACGGTCAGGTGTATGGCCGCTGTGCAAATCGGTCAGGCACAATGTCCTCGTCTTACGTCCGTGTATCCGTTTGCTTACCATCGTGCGACTCGTTCGCTACCTACTTTTACCCCGCCATGCAGTCTCATGCGGCAGGTCATTCCTGACCCTGATTCGAGAGTATGAAACGCATGTTGAGTCGAGTAGTGAAAATTGCGATGGTCGTTGCCGTCTTGTCGGCCGTATCCGGTTGCTGGCCGTTCTGGGGACCGGGGCCGGGTGGGCACGGGGGTGGCGGTGGTGGTGGCCATCATCAGGGTGGGCCGGGCGGCCATGGCGGGCCGGGCGGCGGTGGGCCAGGTTTTGGCCCGCGCTGAGTCTGCCATGTGGGGGGCTGCGGCGCGACGTTACTCGTCGCGCCCTTCAAGCATGGTCCGCCGCAACATCACATAGACCGCGCCCGCTCCGCCATGCCGTGCCTGGCATGAGCAAAAGCCCAGCACCTGCGGGTGCTGACGCAGCCAGGTGTTGACGTGGCTTTTGATCATCGGCCGCTTGCCATCGAGGCGCACCGCCTTGCCGTGGGTGACACGCACGCAGCGGATTTCAAGCCTGGTGGCTTCGGCAAGAAACGCCCAGAGGGTTTCGCGAGCGACTTCCACGTTCATGCCATGCAGGTCCAGGCTGCCTTCGAAACTGATCTGGCCCAGTTTCAGCTTGCGCATCTGCCCTTCCTGAACCCCGTCACGGGCCCAGTGCAGAACGTCCTCCGGGCCTACATCAATAACGAACTGATCGGACAGGCCATCGACCTTGATCGACTCGTGGCTGGCGGTGGCCGACTCGCGCAAACGACTGAGCTGGCGGCGGTCAGCCTTTGCCTTGCCGGTGTCGGCATAAGCCTGCTCGATACGCTTGACGCCACGCATCTCGTTCTTGAACAGGGAAAAATCATCGTCTTGCATGCAGGGCCTCCCCTAAGCCATCCAGTTCAACGGGCCATGATGCGGGCTGTTTCATGGCAAACAGCCCGGGAAGCGTCAAATCAGGTCTTTGGTCAGTGCGAGGGTGGCGAAGTTGTCCGCCATGATCGCCATTTCGGTACGGTGCACGACGTGCGCGCTGACCACGCCGTCTGGGGTCGGCAGGTCGCGGGTGGCACAGGCATCGTCGACCAGCGTGCAGCGATAGCCGTAGTCCTTGGTGGCACGCACGGTTGTACTGATGCTCGAATGGCTCATGAAACCGCACACGATCAGGTCCAGGCGGCCCAGGCTTTGCAGCAGATCATGCAGGCCGGTGCCATTGAAGGCATTGGGCAGGCGTTTTTCGACGACGTGTTCACCGGGCAGCGGCAGCAGTTCCGGGACCAGTTGGCCACGCTCGCCTTGCGGGTCGAACAGACCGCCCACAGTACCCAGATGGCGGATGTGCACGATCGGGCATTTGGCGGCACGTGCCTTTTCTACCAGCAGGCCGATGTTGGTCAGTGCCTCATGGACGCCGCTCAGCGCCAGCGGACCGCTGAGGTACTCTTTCTGGGCATCGATGATAATCAGCGTGGCATTGCTCAGGCTGGCCTGGGCGTGAACCCGGCCGCTGAGTTGAAACATGGTCTTGGGAGAAGACATGGGGGCTCCTTCAAGTGGGGCTTGGGGACGCCTCTAAAAACTGCCCGCGTTGCCGGCCTTGCCAACACGTTTAGAGGTGCCCTTTTTGGCGCATTGTCCTCTCCCCGAGTCATTCTGTGAATCTTGACAATTGAGAACCGCGGTTTTAGCGGGCTGCAGGGCAGAAGATGGAGCAAAAGGTGATGGCTGTTTGCCTTGCTGGATGTTGCGCAATGGTAGACACTCCGTTGCTTTACGTCACTCGCGGGTTTGCGAGTCCTGCTAGAATCGCCCGCCGTTTTCCTCCAAGGAGCTTGCCCATGATCACTTCCCGTTTGCGCACCATACGCGATCATATCCGCTGGGCCGTCAGCCGCTTTCACGAGGAAGACGTATTTTTCGGGCACGGCACCGACAATGCCTGGGACGAAGCACGGCAACTGGTGCTTGGCGCCCTGAGCCTGCCTTGGGAAATTGCCGACAGCTATCTGGATTGCCGCCTGGAAATCGACGAGATTTCCGAACTGCAGCGGCTTATTCGCCGCCGTATCGATGAGCGCGTGCCAACCCCTTATCTGTTAGGCGAGGCGTGGTTCTGCGGCATGTCGTTCATTGTCGATGACCGTGTGTTGATCCCGCGTTCTCCAATTGCCGAACTCATTGAGGACGGTTTTCAACCCTGGCTGGCCCAGGAGCCAGCGCGGATTCTGGACCTGTGCACCGGCTCGGGCTGTATCGGTATTGCCTGTGCCGACGTGTTCCAGGATGCAGAGGTGGTGCTGGCCGACCTGTCCTATGCCGCGCTGGAAGTGGCTAATCAGAATATCGAGCGTCATGGTGTGGATTCGCGGGTCTACACCGTGCAGGGCGATGGCTTCGATGGCCTGCCAGGGCAGCGCTTCGACCTGATCGTGTCCAATCCGCCGTATGTCGATGCCGAGGATTTCGCTGACATGCCGGATGAGTTCCAGCATGAGCCTGAACTGGCCCTGGCCTGCGGCAGCGATGGCTTGAACCTGGTGCGCCGCATGCTCGCCGAGGCGGCTGACCATTTGACCGAGAAAGGCTTGCTGATCGTTGAGGTAGGCAACAGCCAGGTGCATGTCCAGGCGCTGTATCCAGAGGTCGATTTCGCCTGGCTGGACTTCAAACGCGGTGGTCACGGAGTGTTCATGCTCTCGGCCGAGCAGTGCCGCGAGCATCGCGCGCTGTTCGAGTCGCGTCTGTAAGACGCTACCGCCAAGGCCGGGCCAATTCCCGGCCTTGGCGGCTTAGCGATGCGTGGCGATCCAGATCAACAGCCCGGCCTGAAACACCGCAAAGGTCACCAGGCAGGCGATGGTAAAGCGCAAACCGGCATCATCGCGGCGGTACTTGTTGACCCGCTCTTCATGTTTGCGAATGGTCACATCCTGCTCTTGTAGCCGCTGCTCGGCTTTTTCAAGCATCTGCGCCGCATCGAGTATTTCAACGATCTGGACTTTTTCGTTGTTCCAGGTGCTGTGCAGGTTGCCGACCTGGACTTGCTTGATGCTGCCCTTCATGTGCTGCGCGTCAGCGTAGCCGACCTCGAAGCCCTGGGTGCGCAGGAAGTGGTCGCGGCGCATCCGGGTGTCTTCATTCAAGCCGTCTTTGCTGGCCAGGTCAAAGCTCTCGACCTTGTAGGTTGCCCAGCGTTTTTGCGCCCAATGGATCCCGGCTGCGATCAGAAAGCGACCCAGGCCGCGGTTCCAGGGCTCGATCTGCAGGCCCGAGTCCGGCCCGAAGCGCACCACATGCTCAAGGTGGTCGACCCAGATATCGAGGTGGTTTTGTTCGCGCCGCACCCGCTGCCCCGGCAACTGGATATTCAGGCGCAACAGGCTCAATTCTTTGCTGTGCCGCTCAGCCTGACCCATCTGGACGAAGCGCAGCGGGCGGCCGCCGGTCGCGCGATCGGTGGGCAAGGGCGCTAGGCGCAGCATCTGGAAATGCTCCGGAACGACATCGTCCCACGGTTTTGGCGGTGCGGCGTTTTCGCTTTCAGCGGTCTTTTCTACAGCGTCAATGGTATCGGTCATTCGTGGCGATCCTGTCCATGGCCTGTTGCGGCACACACTCTGCCAGTGCCTCGCTATCGGCTGGCAGCAGCAACACTTAAGCGCGCAGCCGTCAAGGCTGCAGATTTTCGATGAACTGCAGGATTTGCCTGGTCAGCTCGCTGGCCAGCGGCAAATCGGGGTTGCGATACGACTGCAGTTGTTGCTGCAGATCGTCAGGTACGATGCGCAGCACGTGGTTCATGCCGTCGATCAACACCAGTTGCGCATCCGGCTTGGCTTGCTGCAGGCGTTGCGCGTCTTCTACCCCGACCTGAATATCGTTGCGTCCTTGCACGATCAGTGCCGGCACCTTGATCCGGGCGAATGCCGCAGCCGGGTCCTGGCGTAACAGCGAGATCAGATACGGCTGGACGCTGGGCCGAAACACCACCATCAGTTCGGCCGGCACTTGCGTATCGGTGCGGCCGGCCTTGAGGCTGTCGAGTAACTGTTGGCTGCGCTGCGCCAGCTCCGGTGGCAGTCGATCATTGAGTTGCTCGCGCAGGACCTGATCCACCGGCCGGCCCGTGCCACCAATGGCAATCACCGCGCTGGCGCCGGCCGGTCCCGCGGCCAGCGAAGCCATGAGTGCGCCCTCGCTATGGCCGAGCAGTATCAGCGGGCCGAGCCGCGAATCGGCCTTGAGCAGGCGACTCCAGGCCACGACATCGGCGACGTAACGCTCAACGCTCAGATTGCGCTCATCAGGGGTCGCAGGCTTGCTGGCGGCCACACCGCGTTTATCGTAACGGACGCTGGCAATGTTGTGCCTGGCCAGGGTGATTGCCAGTTGCTTGAGGCTGTCGTTGCGCCCGCCTTCAGGGTTGTTGCCGTTACGATCGGTGGGGCCGGAGCCGGCAATCAACAGCACCACCGGCACCGGGCTGCTGGCGCGGGGCAGCAGCAGGGTGCCATACAGCGTGCCGTTGCCGGTCTGCACACTGATCGGGCGCTGCATAACACTGGGTGTCGCGGCTTGGGCTGCGGTGCTGAGCAGCGCCACAGCCAGCAATAGCCATGCTGACAGGGCTTGAATCGTGGTTCGTTTCGGGTGCATCACAAAGCCATCATCAGGAAGGTAACGCTTGGACGCATGCGTTCGGCGAAGGTTCTAGTGTGTATACTGCGCACCTGCTTAAATCGAACTGGTTTTTCTCGGAGCCCCCGCATGTCCGGCAACACTTTCGGCAAGCTTTTCACTGTAACCACTGCCGGCGAAAGCCATGGCCCGGCGCTGGTCGCTATCGTCGATGGCTGCCCGCCTGGCGTTGAGTTGTCGCTCGATGATCTGCAGCGCGACCTGGACCGGCGCAAGCCCGGCACCAGTCGGCACACCACCCAGCGCCAGGAAGACGACCAGGTCGAGATTCTCTCCGGCGTCTTCGAGGGTAAGACCACCGGTACCTCGATCGGTCTGCTGATTCGCAACACCGACCAGAAGTCCAAAGACTACTCGGCAATCAAGGACCTGTTCCGCCCGGCGCATGCTGACTACACCTATCACCACAAGTACGGGGTCCGCGATTACCGTGGCGGTGGCCGCAGCTCTGCGCGGGAAACCGCTATGCGCGTAGCGGCCGGTGCGATCGCCAAGAAGTACCTGGCCAGCCAGGGTATTACCGTACGCGGCTACATGAGCCAGTTGGGGCCGATCCCGATCGAGTTCAAAACCTGGGACAGCGTCGAGCAGAACGCCTTCTTCTCACCTGACCCGGACAAGGTTGCTGAGCTGGAAGCCTATATGGACCAGTTGCGCCGTGACCAGGACTCGGTCGGGGCGAAGATCACCGTGGTGGCCGAAGGTGTGATGCCGGGGCTTGGCGAGCCGATTTTCGACCGCCTGGACGCCGAACTGGCCCACGCGCTGATGAGCATCAACGCCGTCAAGGGCGTCGAAATCGGCGCCGGGTTCGCCTGTGTGGCTCAGCGTGGCAGCGAGCACCGCGACGAACTGACACCGGACGGATTCCTGTCCAACCAGGCGGGCGGCATTCTCGGCGGTATCTCTTCGGGCCAGCCCATCGTGGCTCATCTGGCGCTCAAACCGACCTCCAGTATCACCACGCCGGGCCGTTCCATTGACGTCGATGGCAATTCACTGGAGATGATCACCAAGGGCCGTCATGACCCCTGCGTCGGCATCCGTGCCACGCCGATTGCTGAAGCCATGATGGCCATCGTGCTGCTTGACCACCTGCTGCGCCATCGTGGGCAGAACGCCGATGTGCAAGTGACTACACCGGTGCTGGGCCAGCTGTGACGGAGCATGGCGGGCAGCTGCCTTATTGGCGGCTGTCCGGCTTTTACCTGTTCTATTTCGCCCTGCTGGGCTCTTCGGCGCCGTTTCTGGCCCTGTATTTCCATCATTTAGGCTTCTCCAGTGCGCGTATCGGTGAACTGGTCGCCATTCCGATGCTGATGCGTTGCATCGCGCCGAACCTGTGGGGTTGGCTGGGCGATTACAGTGGCCAGCGGCTGGCGATCGTGCGCTTCGGCGCGGTCTGCACGCTGCTGGCGTTCGCCTTGATTGTGTTTGATAAAAGCTATGCGTGGCTGGCGATGGTCATGGCTGTGCATGCCTTTTTCTGGCACGCGGTATTGCCCCAGTTCGAAGTCATTACCCTGGCGCATTTGCACGACCAGCCCGGCCGCTACAGTCAGGTGCGGGTCTGGGGCTCGGTCGGCTTCCTGCTGGCAGTGGTGGCGGTGGGCTTTTTACTCGAACACTTCAGCCTTGACCTGTATCCGTACCTGTTGCTGGTGATCCTGGCCGGTATTGTCCTGGCCAGTTGGCAGGTTCCCAACGCCCGGCCTGTCGATGAACAGAGCAAGGTCGATGGCGACGGTTTTTTTCGTCAGTTGACCCGCCCGGGCGTCATTGCGTTTTACCTCAGTGTCGCCTTGATGCAGTTCAGCCATGGTCCATACTACACCTTTTTGACCCTGCACCTTGAGTACCTGGGCTATGGCCGCGGTGCAATCGGTTTGCTCTGGTCACTGGGGGTGGTGGCTGAAGTGCTGATTTTCATGGTCATGAGCCGTATCCTGCAGCGTTTTTCCGTGCGCCAGGTGCTGGTGGTCAGTTTCCTGCTGGCCGCACTGCGCTGGATGATCCTCGGCCAATGGGCCGAACTGCCAGTCGTGCTGCTGTTTGCCCAACTGCTGCATGCCGCCACTTTCGGTAGTTTTCATGCCGCTGCCATTGATTTCGTACGCCGCAGTTTTGCCGGACGCCAGCAAGGCCAGGGTCAGGCGCTGTACGCCGCGCTGTCCGGAACCGGTGGGGCGCTGGGCGCACTGTATGCCGGCTATAGCTGGAACAGCCTGGGGCCGGCCTGGACGTTCGCGATCGCCAGTCTGGCGGCGCTGCTGGCAAGCGCATTGATACTGTCTGGCAGGCGAGGGCGGGCGGTATGAGCCTTGCCGATCGGTTCTGCCGTTGTTTTTCGCAGGCGTCGTTGTGGCGCTGCATTTTCCGTTCAGGAGTTGCCTGATGAGCAGTCTGTTCGTCTATCACGTTTCCAGCCCCGAAGTCCCTTTGAAAGTGCTCAACCACCTGGAGGACATTGCACCGACGCTGGCCGAACAGGGCATCACCTTCGAGCGCTGGCCGGTCTCGGCTGCGGTGGCGGCGGGCAGTTCCAGCGAACAGGTGCTTGCCAGTTGCCAGGCGTCGCTTGAGCAACTTGCCCGGCAGCGCCAGGTCAGCGTGCAACAGGTCATCAGCCTTGACCGGCCTGCCGAGCAGGGCGCTGAACTGCTGAGTGAGGAGCATCATCATGCGGGCGATGAAGTGCGCTGGTTTGTGGCCGGTCGCGGACTGCTTTATCTGCGCAAGGAAGAGTACGTCTACGCCGTGCTGTGTGAAAAGCACGACCTGATCAGCCTGCCCGCCGGGACGGCGCAGTGGTTCGATGTCGGTGAGCATCCTTATCTGGTGGCCATTCGTCTGTCGGCCAGCGCAGATGGGCTGCGCGCGGTTGCCAGCGGTGACGGGCTGGCCAGTCGCTTTCCACGCCTGGATGATTGATTGCACCGCGGCCTCACTGGCGCGCTATTGATGCTCATTGTCTGTGTTGAGTGTCAGGTATATCCGTTCGGAAAGTAGGACGTTTTTCGTATAAAAGTCAGTAAATCCTGTTTGTTTTGCCTTAGGGTTTTAAACGGATTTATTCGTGTAAGTTGGTTCTGGATCACTCATCACCACGCGGGCTGCGGCGACTTTAGCCATGGCTGCGACCGGCAAGGGCCAGGACAATCAAGACGACAATGGACTTACTGATACGACAGATGGTCAGCAGCATTTCCGAACGCGATGGTCTGTTGGCCATCGAAAACGCACTGCAGTGGCTCAGGCAAGAGTGCCGTTGCGAGCGGGCCATGTTCTACCAGTTCAAGGGCTCGCTGCTGCTGACGTTCGCGGCGTCCAATCTGGCGCCGGCCGAAGCCGACTTTTTCCGTGGCGAACGCCAGCTTGCAGAAGATCCGGTCATTCGTTGCTATCGCAACCAGTTGGGTTTTCTCGACTGGCGCGATGCGCTGCGCCAGTACCCGGCGTCTGTCGAGTACCTGCAGATGCTCCAGCGTTCGGGGTTGTTGCCGGCGCAGTCTTACGGGTATACCAGCCAGTGCAGTGCAACCTCCGGGGTGATTTCGGTCTGTACCCTGGGCGCTATGCAACGCAGCCTTAACAGTGACGACAAGTACCTGCTGAGCAGCCTGGTGCCGGTGCTGCACATGGTCGGGCGCGGAACCCGGATGCGTGGCCATAGTCTGACCGAGCGTGAGCTGGAAATTCTGCGCTGGGCACGAGAGGGCCGCACGACCGCAGAAATCGCCCTGATCCGCGAGGTCTCCGAGTCGACGGTGAAATATCACCTCAAGACCATCTACGGCAAGCTGGGAGTGGCCAACAGAGCGCAAGCGGTCGGCGAGGCGCTGTGCCGCGGCCTGATCTAGTTTTTGCCATGCAAAAAAAACCGCGGCGTTGAGGCCGCGGTACAAGCGAGGGTGTGGAAACGCAAAGCGAACAGCGCTGCACTCAGGCAGCAGAATCCAATCAACGGCTGTGGTAGGTCGGCAGGTCGAAACGATGCTGGCTTTGCAGCATGGAGATGGCTGGCAACTCACTGGCCTGGGCGGCCAGGTCACGACGGATGGCGCTGATTACCCATTCCAGATGGACCGGGGTATGAAGCTGAGCATAGGACACACAACGGCGGGTCACTTTGCCTTCTTGATCGCGCAGGGTCAGCAGTACACCGCCATCAGGACGAGCCTGGGTGCTGACGTTGTAGTCGGAGAATACAGAAGCGAATTTTTCCTGGATGAAAGTCATGTCTGGCGGCTCCGTTGATCAGTATTAACAAACTTGATCAATGGATTGCAGTGTCTGTGCCAGTATTGAATTTAAATAAAATGCTTATAAATCAATAACTTATATTTTTCTGATTTTTCACTCTTCGTGCAAATTGCATGAATGGCCATCCTGGGCACTGCATTTTGCCAGTCGTAGTACCTTTGCAAGCGCGAATGGTTCCCTGAACAACGTGTTTTCTATCAGCGCCATAGAAGACACTGCTTTGACCCCAGGCGAACCCCCGGACAGACTGGCGGTCATTGTTTGCACAGTGTGTAAAGCCTGATTCTGCCAAGGAGTGATTCATGACCAATGCCCACCGCAACCCGCCGCAGTTGATGACCGACGATGAGGCTGCCGAGTTTGCCGAGCAGGTGTTCGATGTTGCTCGCCAAGGCAATGCCTACATGCTTGAGCGTCTGCTGGAAAAAGGCCTGCCGGTCAATCTGCGTAATCACAAAGGCGACACTTTGCTGATGTTGGCCTGTTACCACGGCCACCTGGCTGCCGTGCAGGTGCTGCTCAGGTTCAAGGCCGATCCGGAAATTCGTAATGACAACGGCCAGAGCCCGATTGCCGGGGCCGCCTTCAAGGGCGATCTGGCGGTTGTTCAGGCGCTGGTCGAGGCGGGGGCGCAAGTTGAAGGTGCCTCGGCCGACGGGCGTACCGCGTTGATGATGGCAGCGATGTTCAACCGCACCGCGATGGTTGATTACCTGATCGCCAACGGCGCTGACCCACAAGCCCGCGATGCCCACGGTGTCACCCCGCTGGGGGCGGCCCAGGCCATGGGTGCGACAGACACCGCCGAGCAATTGGCTCGTATCTGAGCGCATTTGATAGAGGCGTGCCGGATTTCCCGCTATCCTGCGCGCCTCTTACGCTTGCCCAAGGATCTGCGCCAATGAACGCTGCACTCGTCGAACTCATCAGTAAAATCAGCTCCGGCTGCATGGGCGAGCAGGACATCCAGCGCATCGCCGATGAAGCGGCCCAGGCTTACGCCGATGCCGATGGCTTTCTGGCCGCCAATCCCGACATCAATTATGACGATACCTTTCCAATTGCGCTGGGAGAGTGGGTGGTGGTGGGCAGCCTGCCCGATACCGTGCTGTTCCAGGCCGACAACTACATGGACCTGTTCAGCCAGATCACTGCGTCCTTTGGTCCGGGCGTCGCGTTCAATATCAAGCCTAAACAACTGGCCAAAACCGAGCCACTGACGGCACTCAACCGCATTCAGGTGCAGTTGAGCAGCATGAACAAAGAGGCGGGTGGCTATGTATTGATGGACTTCAGCCAGCCACTGGACGATGAATTGCAGGCAGTGCTGGTGTATGGCTGCGACGAGCAGCGGGTGCTGGAACTGGCCGCCGAGGTGGGTATTCATGCCGCGCCCGCTCTGAAGGCGCTGCGCGGCGAGGCCTGATTCAGCCCAGTGCGGTATCGAGGAACATCATCACCGCAAAGCCGCCCATCAGGCCCAGGGTGGCAGAGGTCTGGTGGCCGTTGCGATGGGTTTCCGGAATCACTTCATGGGACACCACGAACAGCATCGCGCCAGCGGCCAGACCCAGGCTCAGCGGGTAGGCGATGGCGAAGCCGCTGGAGATGCCCAGGCCGACCACTGCCCCCAGTGGTTCCATCAGCCCGGAGCCTATCGCCACCAACATCGCCTTCAGCGCAGAAAGCCCGGTTGAGCGCAGCGCCAGGGCCACGGCCAGCCCTTCCGGGATGTCCTGAATGGCAATGGCGCTGGTCAGCGGCAAGCCGACATTCATGTCGCCGCCGGCAAAGCTCACGCCAATGGCCATGCCTTCGGGCAGGTTGTGCAGGGTAATTGCCAGAACGAACAGCCAGACCCGGTTGATGCGTTCCGCAGCCGGGCCTTGCCGGCCCACGCTCTCGTGCTCGTGCGGGGTAAACTTGTCCAGGCCCAGCATAAGCAGCACCCCGAGCCCCAGCCCGCAGACGACCGTGGTCGCTGCCAGAGGCCCGCTACCGGTGATTTCCCGGGCCGCTGCAAGGCCTGGCAGGATCAGCGAAAAAGAGCTGGCCGCCAGCATCATCCCGGCGGCAAAGCCGAGCATGATGTCCTGGGTGCGCTGGCTGATGTCGCGCAGTAACACCGCCGCGATAGCGCCTAATGCCGTGGCTGCGAAGCCGGCGCTGCCGCCGAGCAGGGCGTGCTCAAGGTTAATCTTGTTGGCGCCCTGAAAGGCGTTGTAAAGACTGGCGATGCCCAGGCCCAGAATCATCAGCAGGGCCAGGAAAAACCCCAGGCTCAGCAGCGGCGAAGACTGGAACTGAGCGGTCCAGGTCGAACGTAACGAGCGCAATGGCGCAGGTGTAGGCATGAAAACGGCACCTTAATAGGGAAGCAACGGCGGCTATCTGGATGTCCGAGCCTGCAGGTGGCAGGTTGGTTCAATGCAAACTTTTTCTCGCGCAGCGGTTTGCTGGCGTACAACCTGTACCAATAAATGCTTTGGAGCAATATCGGTGGGATCGACTTTCAACAGCCTGATCGGCTTGATTATTCTGGCCCTGGATATCTGGGCCATTCTGCAAGTACTTAAAAGTGGCAGCGAGGCGGGTATCAAGGTGTTGTGGGTCCTGCTCATCGCACTGCTGCCAGTGCTGGGGTTGATCATCTGGGCCCTTGCCGGGCCGCGCGGCGACCTGCGTGTCTGAGCGATTATCAGGCCTGGCGCGGCTGGGTGTGGGCGGTCTGATCCGGCAGACAGCCTGTTTATCTTCACATTGTTCGTAACTGACTGTAAGCCCACACAATTTTCACATTGCGTGGCTCATGATGCGCGGCGATCATTGACCGCCGTCGCAGTGCGTCGGCAGCACACCATGGATGGGGCGGTGCGCACTTCAGCCTGATCGGCATTGCACCCCTCTGTGGTCTGTAACAATTCCAACCCTGAATCCTTCGGATCTCCCTCTATGGCCAAATCGGACGCCCAGAGTCGGCATGCCTTGTCCCGGCTGCCTGACCCAACGCTGAAACATCATCTGCTTTATACACTGCTTAGCGGGCTGACCCTGATGGTCATGTACACGCTGCTGCGCATTGCACTGCTGGTGTATAACCGCGAGATGATCGGCGATACGCCGATATCGACCTTCGTCGAGGCGTTGATCAATGGCATGCGCTTTGACTTGCGTCTGACCATCTACTTGCTGATTCCGCTGTTCTTCTCGGTGTTCAGCGTGCGGGCGATGCGTGCCCGGGGCTTTTTCCGTTTCTGGCTGACCCTGGTCGGCAGTATCACGCTGTTCCTGGGCCTGATGGAAATGGACTTCTATCGCGAGTTCCACCAGCGCCTCAATGGTCTGGTGTTCCAGTACGTCAAAGAAGATCCGAAAACTGTACTCAGCATGCTCTGGTACGGCTTCCCTGTGGTTCGCTACCTGTTGGCCTGGGCGCTGGTCACCTGGCTGTTGAGCCTGGTATTCAAAGGTTTCGATCGTCTGGCCCGGCCTGCGCAGGGCGTGACTGCCAGCCGCGGTTTTTCTGGTGCCGTCGCCCCTTGGTACATGCGCGCCAGCGTGTTCGTGGTCATCCTGCTGGTGGCTGTGGTCGCCGCCCGTGGCACCTTGCGTCAAGGCCCGCCACTGCGCTGGGGCGATGCCTACACAACCGATTCGAACTTCGCCAACCAGTTGGGCCTCAATGGCACCCTGACCCTGATTGCAGCAGGCAAGAGCCGGTTCTCGGAGGACCGTGACAATATCTGGAAAGCCACCCTGCCACAGGATCAGGCCCAACAGACCGTGCGTGACATGCTGTTGACTGCCAACGACCAGTTGGTCGAGCCGGATATCGCTGCCGTGCGCCGTGACTTCAACCCGCCGGCGCAGAACACGCTGCCAATTCGCAACGTGGTGGTCATCCTGCTGGAGAGCTTCGCCGGTCACTCGGTGGGTGCCCTGGGCAGCCAGGCGAACATTACGCCGTACTTCGACAAGCTGGCCGAAGAGGGTCTGCTGTTCGATCACTTCTTCTCCAACGGCACGCATACCCATCAGGGCATGTTCGCGACCATGGCCTGTTTCCCGAACCTGCCGGGCTTCGAATACCTGATGCAAGAACCTGAAGGCAGCCACAAGTTGTCCGGCCTGCCGCAGTTGCTCAGTACCGGTCGCGATTACGACGACGTCTACGTCTATAACGGCGATTTCGCCTGGGACAACCAGTCGGGCTTTTTCAGCAATCAGGGCATGACCAACTTTGTCGGTCGCAATGACTTCGTCAACCCGGTGTTCTCCGATCCGACCTGGGGTGTGTCCGACCAGGACATGTTCGACCGTGGTGCTGAAGAGCTCAAAGCCCGTCAGGGCCAGGGCAAGCCGTTCTATGCCTTGCTGCAGAGTCTGTCCAACCATACGCCGTATGCCTTGCCCAAGGATTTGCCGGTCGAGCGGGTTACCGGCTATGGCTCGATGGACGAGCATCTGACGGCGATGCGTTACTCTGACTGGGCGCTGGGGCAGTTCTTCGAGAAGGCCAAGAAAGAGCCTTACTACAACGAGACCCTGTTCGTGGTGCTGGGCGACCATGGCTTTGGCAACAACCGCCAACTGACCGAAATGGACCTGGGCCGCTTCAACGTGCCGTTGTTGTTGATCGCACCGGGTATTCAGGACAAGTTCGGCAAGCGCAGCAGCATCGTCGGCACTCAAGTGGACGTGGTGCCGACCATCATGGGCCGTCTGGGTGGCAAGACCCGTCATCAATGCTGGGGGCGTGACCTGCTGAACCTGCCCGAGGGTGATCAGGGCTTTGGCGTGATCAAGCCGTCTGGCAGTGAGCAGGTGGTGGCCATTCTCAGTGGCAATCACATCCTGATCGAGCCGGTAGACATGCCTGCCAAGGTTCTCAAGTACACCTTGGGCACTACACCGTCGGCCGAAGTGATCGAAAATGCGGCTCAGACTGAAGAACTCAAGCAAAAACTTGAAAGCTTCCTGCAAACCGCGACCAAGAGCCTGCTGGACAACACCGCAGGCGTAGAGGCCAGCAAGAACTGAGCAGCATGAAAAAGGCCCCCTCCGGGGCCTTTTTTCTGCCGGTGTAAAAACCGCCGACATGCAGATTCCCGTTTGCTTGGGCGTCACCCAAGTGTCTGCCCGACCTTGCCGCCGTCTGGTAAAAAACACCCTGTATCAGGCTGAACAAACCGCCTCACGGACCGGTCAAGATCACGTAAGCCGATTGTCCGGCTGTTGCGGAGGTACTGATGAAACTGTGGGCCGTTTCGTATCTGGATAAGGATGGCGTGCAACAACGCCTGGAGATTGATTCGCAGCAGTGCCCTACACATGAGGAGGCTGCCCGTCTGCTGCGCCCGAAACTGTTCCCGGTGGCCGGTGAACTCGATCTCAATGATCTGGAGGGGCGAGCGTCAGAGCCGACGGTGAAGACGCTCAGAGAGCAGAACAGCGTGCAGATCCTTTCGATTACAGAGCTTTCCTGAGCGACCATGCTCTGCCAACCGCTTGGCAGGTGCTCAGGCTAAGGCTACTCTGCAAACGGGGCCGCCAGAGGGCGTACGTAAAGTCGCTGAACAGCCACTTGAGTGCATCGTCTGACGGACTCTTCCCGGCGGGTGTCCGGCCCTTTGCAGGCCGACTTCACCCAGCTCCATGCTTGATCGCCAGGCTGGCGGCACGGCCGCACAGCCAGCGTTGAAACTCTATCTATCGTTGCATAGGAGGATGTTTCATGAGCACAGCCCACCCTGAAGACATCAGCACTCACGTGCTGCGTTGCATGAAAGAGGGCGGTTTTGATTTTGCCCGGATTCATCCCATTGAGTTCTACGCCATCTTTCCCGACGAAAAACGCGCTCGCCAGGCCGCGCAAAAATTTCGCGGCGAATCGCTGAACGCTCAGGTCAACGAGCGCGATGACGGTGCTTGGCATTTACAGGTCAGCAAAATGATGTACGCCACTTACCACGGGATCGGGGACTTTGAGCAAGACCTGCAGTCTGCGATTTCCCCGCTTGACGGGGAGGTTGAAGGCTGGGGAGTCAAACATGAACTCAGACGCTTGAACTGAACCGCAGATTCACCCTTGACGGCCCGGCGGGAACATTGCTCCCGCCGGGCCGTTTGCGTTGTAGAGAGCGGGATTGATGTGCAACAGGCAGGCAAAAAAAAGCCACTGAAAACAGTGGCCATAACGGGAATCGGGTTGACGGATGAGTGGTAGAAGGCGCTTGATGAGTGACGCCTTGCAGGTGGTGGCTTCCGTTGATGTGAGCGATTGTGGCGAACTAATGGCAAGGCTGGAAATCAACTCGTTCTATAGCGCCTATAGTTTTGATGCATGGTTATGAGGCGCGGGCGATAAAAGCGGGCGCAATTTTGCACAAGGAGGGTGCGCGGTGGGCGTTGCGTAAAAATAACTAATTGAAAAATAAAGATTTATGCCGGTGGCACGAGGCTTGCGAAGGCCTTGGCGTCCTGGGTGACAAGGAGTTCGGCATGATCCGCAACTTTTACGATGAGATGTACGATGCTGGCGGGCAGGTTCGCCCGCATTACCGGGAGTTTGCCCGGTGGTTGGGAAATACGCCGCCTGAGCTGTTGGCTCAGCGGCGTCGCGAGGCCGATCTGCTGTTTCATCGTGCCGGAATTACCTTCACGCTCTATGGCGACGAGCAGGGCACCGAGAGGTTGATTCCTTTCGATACCATTCCGCGCAGCATTCCGGCCACTGAGTGGCGGATTGTCGAGCGCGGCTGTATTCAGCGAGTCAAAGCGCTGAACATGTTTCTGGCCGACCTGTATCACGAGCAACGGATCATCAAGGCCGGGATCGTGCCTGCCGAACAGGTACTTGCCAATGAGCAGTACCAGTTGGCAATGCAGGGGCTGAACCTGCACCGCGATCTGTATTCGCATATTTCCGGCGTGGACCTGGTGCGCGACAGTGACGGCACTTATTACGTGCTCGAAGACAACCTGCGCACCCCCAGCGGTGTGAGCTACATGCTCGAAGACCGCAAGATGATGATGCGCCTGTTTCCCGAGCTGTTTGCGGCGCAGCGCATCGCGCCGATCGATCATTACCCGAACCTGTTGCTCGATACCCTGAAAAGTGCCAGCCCGCTGGATAACCCCAGAGTCGTCGTGCTGACGCCGGGGCGCTTCAACAGCGCATTTTTCGAGCATGCGTTCCTGGCGCGGGAAATGGGCGTCGAGCTGGTAGAGGGGGCTGACCTGTTCGTGCGTGATGACCGGGTCTATATGCGCACCACTTCCGGTCCGCGGCCGGTCGACGTGATCTACCGACGTCTGGACGATGCATTTCTCGACCCGCTGGCGTTCAGGCCTGATTCGGTGCTGGGCGTTCCGGGCCTGCTGGCAGCCTACCGCAGCGGCAACGTGGTGCTGGCGAACGCGGTGGGTACCGGCGTTGCCGATGACAAGTCGGTTTACCCGTATGTGACCGACATGATCCGCTTCTATCTTGATGAAGAGCCGATCCTGATGAACGTGCCAACCTGGCAGTGCCGCAAGCCTGACGAGTTGTCTCACGTGCTGGCCAATCTGAAAGATCTGGTGGTCAAGGAAACCCAAGGCTCCGGCGGCTACGGCATGCTGGTCGGCCCGGCGGCTACGGCAGCCGAGATCGAAGCCTTCCGGGCTCGCCTGATTGCCCGGCCACATGCGTATATCGCCCAACCCACCCTGTCCCTGTCGACCTGTCCGACTTTCGTCGAGAACGGCATCGCCCCGCGACACATTGATCTGCGCCCCTTTGTCTTGTCTGGCCGCGAAACTCGCGTAGTGCCCGGCGGGCTCACCCGTGTGGCCCTGCGTGAAGGCTCGCTGGTGGTGAACTCGTCTCAGGGCGGCGGAACCAAGGACACCTGGGTGGTCGAGGATTAAGGATGCCTGCCTATGTTGAGTAGAACTGCCTCTGATCTGTTCTGGATGTCACGTTACCTGGAGCGGGTTGAAAACCTCGCACGGATGCTTGATGTCAGTTACTCGTTGTCATTGATGCCCCAGGACGGGCGTGGTGACGGCCTGGATGAAATCGCCATGCCGCTGTTGATCACCGGCACCCTGGATGCCTATCGAGAGCGTCATGGCGAACGGCATGCCGAACGCATGCTGCACTTCTTTGCTCTGGATGCCAGCAACCCGGCCAGCATCTACAGTTGCCTGGGTGCCGCACGGGCCTGTGCCCACGCGGTACGCGGGCGAATTACCGCTGATATGTGGGAGAACATCAACTCCACCTGGCTGGAAATCCGCGACATCGCCCAGCAGGGCCTGAACCGCTATGGCATGAGCCGCTTTTGCGAGTGGGTCAGGGAGCGTGCCCATCTGTTTCGCGGTGCAACCTACGGCACCATCATGCGCAACGATGCCTTCAGCTTCATTCGCCTGGGGACATTCATCGAGCGTGCCGACAACACTCTGCGCATGCTCGATGCGCGCTACGAGATGCTCGAGCTGCGTGGTTCGCATGTGAAAGCGGCGGCTGACAGCTCTGCTGCCGGCTATTACCAATGGAGTGCGTTGCTGCGTGCCTTGTCGTGCTTCGAGGCCTACACCGAGCTCTATCGCGAGGCGCCTGGAGCCCGGCATGTGGCCGAGTTGCTGTTGTTGCGCGCCGATACGCCACGTTCATTGCTGGCGTGCCTGGAAGAACTCGATGAAGTGCTTAGCAGCTTGCCCGGCATCAACGGGCGGCCCGCCCAGCGCATGGCCGCCGAGCTGCATGCGCGGTTGCGTTTCACCGGCATTGATGAGGTTCTGGAAGCAGGGCTGCATGCATGGTTGAACGACTTCATCCCTCTGGTCGCCGATCTGGGCGATGCGATCCACACTTCCTATCTGGAGGCTGCATGAGACTCTCCATCAGTCATGAGACCAGTTATCACTATGAGGCTCAGGTACGAGCCAGCATCCAGTACCTGCGCCTGACCCCACACGACAGCGAGCGCCAAAAGATTCTCAGTTGGCAACTGAACCTGCCGCGCCCGGTGCGCCCCCAGGTCGATCCATACGGCAATATCCTGCACGTGCTGACCCTCGACGAGCCGCATCAGGCCATTGTGATCGGTGCTCGTGGTCAGGTAGAAATCGATCCGCGCTGCGAGGCCGAGCCTGACAGCCAGTCGCCGTTGCCGTTTCTGCGCTCGACCCGGCTGACCGAGGCTGACGAAGCACTGCGCTCGTTTGCTGCCAGCCAGTGTCAGCGTGGCACCGACCGGACTGCCCTGATCGACTTGATGCACGCCTTGAACCAGCACATGGTCTATACGCCGGGCAGTACCGAAGTCGAGACCAGTGCGGCGCAAGCCTTCGCCGGCCGCAGCGGGGTCTGTCAGGACCACACCCATGCGTTTCTGGCATGCGCGCGCAGCCTGGGCGTGCCGGCGCGCTATGTGTCGGGTTACCTGTGCACTGCAGACAGCGACCACCTGTCCAGCCATGCCTGGGCCGAGGCCTGGATTGATGACGGCTGGTACAGTTTTGACGTGACCAATCAACTGGCCATTCCTGAGCGGCATCTGAAGGTGGCGGTTGGGCTTGATTACCTGGATGCGTGCCCGGTGCGCGGTATGCGCCGTGGCGGCGGCTTCGAGCAGATGCATGCCCGAGTGCTGGTGTCGCCTGCAGCACCGATTGCCGCTGCGCAGACGCAAGTGCAGCACCAGTGAGGGCCGGGCGGGCTGTCTGAGCGCCCGCCATTTCACCATATGCGCGAGAAGCCTCGGGGGTTTAGCCCGAGGTCGAGAGCGCGGACGCCGTAGGCGTCCTGGTTGGGAGTCTGCTGTTCTTCGATGTATTGGCGCAGGATTTCAATCGGCGCACCGCCGCAGCTAGAGGCGAAGCAGGATGGCGACCAGAGGACACCCCTTCGCTTGAGCCAGGGGTGGAAATCCCCGAACTGCTTACGCAGCAGTCTGGATGATACCCTCTGAGTGAAGCCACCCGATTCGACAACGCCACCCATAGCTTGAAAGACCAAACCATAATTCATGCCATGAACCACACCAGGACCCTCAAGCTCCGAATCAAAGACAAGCACGCGAAAACGCTGCTTGCGATGGCGCGCGAGGTCAATCAGGTGTGGAACTACTGCAATGAAACGAGTCATCGCGCCATCCGGGAACGCTACCAGTGGCTCTCCGGTTTTGACCTGCAAAAGCTGACCAATGGATTAAGCAAATGCGACGGCGTGCAGATCGGCTCGCCAACTGTGCAGCAGGTTTGCGAGGACTACGCCAAGGTCCGTAAGCAGTTCAAGCGTTCCAGGCTCAATTGGCGGGTGTCCAGCAGGAGCAACCCCAAATACAGTCTGGGCTGGATTCCATTCAAGGCGCGTGCCTTGCAATACAAGAATGGTCAGATTCAGTTCGCCGGGTTCAGGTTTGGCCTGTGGGACAGCTACGGTTTAAGTCAGTATGCCCTGCGGGCCGGCAGTTTCAGTGAAGATGCCAGGGGGCGCTGGTATCTCAATATCTGCGTGCAGGTTGAGAGCAAGCTGTGCATCGGCACTGCCGCAGTTGGCATCGACCTGGGCCTTAAAGCGGCGGCGACAACGTCTGAGGGCCAGGTGCTGATAGGGCGCCAATATCGCACCCTGGAGCAGAAGCTGGGCATCGCTCAGCGTGCTGGCAAGAGGGCACGTGTTCGCGCCCTCCATGCCAGGATCAGGAACCGGCGCAAGGATGCGCAACACAAGTTCTCAACCGCCCTGGTTGAGCGCTGCGCCGCCATTTTCGTTGGCGATGTAGCCAGCGCCAAACTCGTAAAGACCCGAATGGCCAAATCCACGCTTGATGCAGGATGGGGCCAACTCAAGACAATGCTGGAGCAGAAATGCCAACGGGCAGGCGTTGTTTTTGAGGTTGTAGCCGAGCGTTATACCACCCAGACCTGCTCGTGCTGTGGAAGCATTTCCACCAGCAGTCCGAAAGGTAGAGCCGGTTTGCGAATAAGAGAATGGACCTGCGTGTGCTGCGGTACAGCCCACGACCGCGATGTAAACGCGGCCCTGAACATTCTTGCGGCGGGGCATCGCCGTCTAGCTGTAGGAATCCCCGCTCTTTAGGGCGGGGAGGATGTCAATGACGACTACTCGGCGGGGTCGTCGGTGATGTCATAGAGCGCGTTGTGCAGCTCTTCGTAGTTACCGCCATTGATGACGCTCAGGTAACCGGCCTTGTTTAGCTGGTCTTGGGCTTTGTTGGCTTTCTGATCGCTGCTGGCGAAAATCACGAATACCGTATTGCGGTCGGTCAGTACCTGCTTCATCTGGTTGACCAGCCGCACCGGGTCGACCCGCACTGCGTTGAGGACAGTGCCTGCGTCATATTCGATCTGGCTGCGCACATCCACCGCTAGGCGGCCTTCTTTCAAAGCGGCCACGGCGACGGCCTGAGTGACCTCACCGGCCTGCGCGCCTGCGCAAGCAACCAGCGTTACCAGGGCTATCCACTGACGCATGAGCCTGTCTCCCTTGATCCTGATGGATAAAGAGTGGCACAGACTTGGGCCATTCGACAGCACGTGGTGTTATTTCAGCCGAACAGACGGGTCAGGTTCGGCACGATAAGTACCAGTAGGGTGCCGAACAGAATGAGCCCCGCTTGCCGCAGTTTCGTGTGTTTGAGCATGGCTGACTGCCTTTTGTTGTTATTCCTGAGCGACAACAGCCCACCGGATTTCTTGCGGGAAATCGGTTGGACTGGCAAAGGTAAAGCCATCTGGGCAGTTGGGTGTGGTCTCCGACCGACGTTCCCCGGCGCTGTATAAAGAATTATTGCGCCCTGCCTTTTCTACAGATTTAACCTTAGAGCCCGCGTTTCATAAGGCTTAGAACTATTTGGTCTTTATGTTTTTATTGAAAGATCTAAAAAATATCAAAAGCCGACCGCCATCTGGCCGATCCTCTGATTAGACACTTCGGTTTGCGCTTTACCGTTCGTCTGGCGGCCTTGAAGCTCAGGTTGGAGCAAAGCTGTTTACGGGGTGGGCCTGCCAGCGACAACCCTGTACCTGTCAGCGAACTGGCAGCGCGGCGTATACACCTTGATTTACAAGGGGTATCAGGGCAGGCTTGGCGCGCCGATCTCCTCAACTTCACCGCTTCAGGTCAATTCTTCATGCCGTTACGTATCTGCATCCTGGAAACCGATGTCCTGCGCCCGGAACTGGTCGATCAATATCAAAGCTACGGCCGCATGTTCGAGCGGCTGTTCGCCCGGCAACCGATCGAGGCCCGGTTCGTTATCCATAATGTGATGCAGGGCGATTACCCGGCCGAAGGCGAGCGCTTCGATGCCTACCTGGTGACCGGCAGCAAGGCTGATTCGTTTGGGAGCGATCCGTGGATCCAGACCCTCAAGGTCTATCTTCTGGGGCTGTACGAGCGTGGTGAAAAACTGCTGGGTGTCTGCTTCGGCCATCAACTGCTGGCCTTGCTGCTGGGCGGCCAGAGCGAGCGTGCTGCCCAGGGTTGGGGCGTCGGCATTCATCACTACCGGTTGGGCAATGAGGCGGCATGGATGACTCCGGCGCTTGAGAACCTGACACTGCTGATCAGCCACCAGGACCAGGTCACCCGCCTGCCGGAAAACGCGACAGTGATTGCCTCAAGCGAGTTCTGCCCGTTCGCGGCCTATCACATTAATGATCAGGTGCTGTGCTTCCAGGGCCACCCCGAGTTCATCCATGACTATTCCAGAGCGTTGATGGACATTCGTCAGGAGTCACTGGGCGCGGCCCTGTACGACCGCGCAGTGACCAGCCTGGTGGAGGATCACCACGGCAGTATCGTGGGTGAATGGATGATGCGCTTTGTGGCGCACAAGACCGTTTAGTCGCAATACATTCAATTAGGTACTGTATGCCCTCGGTGGGAGCAGCACCTAATTGACCAGTATTGTGTTGAGCTGATGATCTGCTACAGCCAGCCTGAGCGCTTGAAACTGGCAAACAGCGCGGTGCAGCCGCCGACGATCACCCCCAGCACAATGAAGTAGCCGTAGTGCCAGTTCAGTTCCGGCATGTTCTGGAAGTTCATTCCGTAGATGCCGGCAATCGCGGTAGGGAAGGCCAGGATCGCCGCCCAGGCGGCGAACTTTCTCTGGATCAGGCCCTGGCGTGATGACTCCAGCAGCAAGCCGATTTCAATGGTCTGGCTGGCCAGGTCACGCAGGTTGGCCAGGTCTTCCATTTGCCGTTTGACGTGAATCTCGACATCCCGAAAATACGGACGCATGTTCTTGTCGATGAATGGAAAACTGAGCTTTTGCAGTTCTTCGCCGACCTCGACCATGGGCGCCAGGTAGCGCCACAAACGCAGCAAATCACGGCGCAGGCCGTGAATGCGCTGGATCTGCGCATCGGTCATCACGCCATTGAGCACGCTCTGTTCCAGTTCTTCGAGTTCACAATGAATGGCTTCGGCGACCGGCTGATAGTTCTCGGTGACAAAGTCCAGTAGCGCGTAAAGCACGAAGTCCTCGCCGTGAGACAGCAGCAGCGGGCGCGCTTCGCAGCGTTGGCGCACCGCGCTGTAGGACTTCGAATGGCCATTGCGCGAGGTAATGACATAGCCCTTGCCGGCAAAGATGTGGGTTTCGATGAATACCAGCTTGCCGTTTTCCCTGACCGGCGCATAGGTGACGATGAACAAGGCATCGCCAAAGGTTTCCAGCTTTGGTCGGCTATGCACCTCAAGGGCGTCTTCGATGGCCAGCTCATGCAGGTTGAACTGCTTCTTGAGGCTGGCCAGCTCATGCGGGTCGGGCTTTTCCAGGCCAATCCAGACAAAGTGACCTGGCTTGGCGGCCCAGGTTGCACCTTCTTCCAGAGTAATATCGCTAACTTTTCTGCCTGCGCTGTAAACCGCTGCTGCAACTACTCGGCCCATATCGGTATCGCTTCTTCCGGATGCTGGTTCAGGTTGATCAGAGTATTGCAGCAGCCGCGAGTTCGGGCATCAGACAAGATGTTGGCGATCGAGCTCTATGGCTGCGTCGAGGGTTTCCAGCAGTGCGCGGCGGGCCTTGAGCTTGGTGTTGCGATGCGCGGTCATGTTGATTTTTTTCAACTGCCCGGCCACCTGGCGTGCGGTTTCAATCAAATCCTGGGGGGCGACCACCTGATCGAGAAAGCCGGCCTCACGTGCCGCTTGCGGGCCGAACATCTCGGCGTTGATCACCGCGCGGTGAAAGGCTGATTTGCGCAGCCGGTCGCGGGCCAGCTCGATGCCGACGTTATGCATGGTCATGCCGATCTGCACTTCATTCAGGCCGATCTGGAACGGGCCCTCGACACCGATCCGGTAGTCGGCCGACAGCAGCAGGAAGGCGCCTTTGGCCACGGCATGGCCAGGGCAGGCCACCACGATGGGGAAGGGGTGGGCCAGCATCCGCCGGGCCAGAGTCGAGCCCTGGGCGACCAGCGCGATCGCCGCTTCCGGGCCTGAGGTCATCACCTTGAGGTCGTAGCCGCCGGAAAGAATGCCCGGCTGGCCGGTGACGATCACCACTGCGCGATCCTGCACGGCCTGGTCCAGCGCGGCATTGAACGCATCAATGAGCAGCGGCGAGATCGCATTGACCTTGCCATTGTTCAGGGTCAGGGTGGCAATGCCTTCTTCGAGCTGGTACGAGATCAGATCACTCATGGCGCAATTCCTTATTGGCGTATTCGGCAGACGTTACCCATGCAAAGGGTGCAGGTAAAGAACTGACTAACCGGTCATCAAAAGCCCGATTGGACACGCCACCGCTGCTGGCTGCTGCACCCGGTCTGGGTATGGATCAGGACTGGATGTCGTTGAACGAGCAGTACTCATCCCATTCCATGCCGAGCGCTTCGGCAACCTGACGGTGGGCTTCCAGGCGCATTTGCTGGCGTTGCTGCTCAGACTCGGCAATCAGCTCGATGGCCAGCTCCCAGGCCTCGATACCTTGTTCATCAGCCGCATCTTCAAAGGCCCACTGCACCTGTTGCTGTTGCTCTTTGGCGCTGAGCTGGCTGATTTCATCCTTGAGCGTCGGGTGGGTGGCCAGGTATTTGGCCAAGGCGGCTTCTTGCCACTCGTTCATGTTCATCATGCGGCTCCTCGGGTGCGTGGCATCACGGTTGATGCCCAAGGGCGCCATTATCGTTGGCGCATGCTGCCTGGCAAGCCTTGCGGTATCGCTTCGTTGCTACCCATCGCGCGGCGCAGCGCTTCGTCGAACGACGACTGGCCGGCACTGGGGTCGAAGCACTCGCTGTAAAATTGCTTGCCGGCGCATTTGGAGGCGACGGTGGGCGCGGGAAGCCGGTTCTCCTGCAGCTTCTTGTAGTTCTCGCCCTCAATCACTTTGGCGTTGGTCTTGCCGCTGATCTGCAGGTTCTTGATTGCCCGCAGATGAACTTCATGGACATGCTCACGAGGCGTGTCCGGGGTCATCAGCGGCGGGCCGGGGCGCTGCACGGTGGTTTCACCACGATTGAGCGGGCAGGGCGTGGCGGCGTAGCCGATTTTGCCTTCCGGTGAAACACACTTGAATATTTCGCCCTGCGCGTAGTCGCACAGAACAACAGCCAGCGCGAATGCGATCAATGATGAACGGCGTTTCATGTGCTCCTCCCTGAGTGGCGCAAGGCTACCATTGCCGCGCTTCAGGGAACAGTCCCTGGCACCGTTCGTCTGCCGGGCTGCACCATTGTCAGCGACCTGGTTCCCACAGCTATGAGCCCATTCATTCCTGTCGCGGAGGCTGCACATGCCGACCCATAAAAGTGACCCGCTACCCACCGACAAGCCGGATTTCGACCCCGATTCACCGGATCTGGAAGACCCGCAGATCGACCCGCCAGAACCTGCCAAGTCACCTGACGACAAGCCACCGGCAGGCGATTACCCGCCCTATAACGAGAATAAGTAATCGGCGCTATGGATTGGCCTGCAGATACTCCAGCAGGTCTTCCATGCGCTGCTCATTGCCCATCCACCAGAGCTTCATGCGGGTGCCTGGCACCATGCCGTCGGGATCCTTGACCAGTGTTGCGATGTTCTCGCGGGTCCAGACAATTCCGGAGTTGTGCATGGCGTCCGTGTATTTGTAGTCGGCCGTAGCCCCGGCGTTACGGCCGATCACCCCGTTAAGCTGGGGGCCGAAGGCGGCTCGTGCATGCGGGCCGATCTTGTGGCAGCCGGCACACAGTTTGGTAAATACCGCCTTGCCGGCCTCGGCATCCCCCGCGCCATAGGCACTGCCGGCCGCCAACAGCGCCAAAAGCAGTAATACGGTGTTGTTCATGGGGCCTCGTCAGCACGATTTTCAAGGCCGGGATGCTAACCCACACCGATGATGAGGAAAACCGGGTCTGTGGTCATGAGCGTGGACAACCTATGTCAGCCGGGTTGTCACCCCAGCCAAAGCCTGCTTGAAGGACGGCAGGTCCTCGCTGGTTTAGATCTGGTTTTCAAACGGTTTGCCAGCCCTGCTGAGCCGTCCAGCGCCACAGGCGCGGTTCGCCGTGGCGGTCCTTGCGCCGCGCTTTGCAAACCATCGCCTGCTGATCGTCATGCCAGAGCAGTTCAGGGAAGGTCATTGAGACCAGCAGGCCGCTGGCAACCTGATCGACGCTGATCTCGGCCTGCGGGCTGTGCAGTGGCTCAAGCGGGTTGTCCAGCGTGCGCAGGCTGTGCGGCAAGTGCCACTGCCAATCGAACACCGGGCCACCCGGCGGCGCGGGGGACGGAAATGGCTGCTCATGGGCCTGGCGCAAAATGTTCCACTGGTTCTGCGCAATCCACAGATCGGCAACCTGAACCATCTTGTGCGGCTGCGCGTGGGCGATCAAATCGTCGATCATCGCGCTCCAGGTCTTGTTGGAGACCAGCGGGCTTTCCCGGCCGGTGATTGTCAAGTTGCCGACCAGATCGATCTCCCAGAAACGGCTGTCGACATCGCAGACATGCAGCAGATGTTGCTTGCGGTCGTAGATCATCAACGGCCAGTGGCTGCGCGAAGGCGCTGGGGTCACGAAATAGCGTCCGTTCGGGGAAAAGCCGCTCGATGCACCGCCGCCGTAAATAACGCTGCCATCAGGCAGCAGGTAATCGCACACGGCCGGCCCGCCCATGACAAACTCGCTGCAAGACAGCACCCGCACTGCCTCGCCTTCGGGACTAAGCGGCGCCTGACCGCTCCAGGCGTTGGGTCCCGCAATGTCCAGGGGCGTGCATTCGGTAATCCGCGGCTTGCTGTGCGGTTCGGGAATATTAAGCCTGGCGAGTTTCTGCCAGCCCTTATGCACGACCACAAGCATGATGAAGCACAGGATGCCCACCAGCGCCCCGGTAAAGCCGGACGACACCAGGCTACCCAGCAGATAACTGACGCCGAAACAACTGCCCAGCATCCACATGAAGGTGCTGTCTACTTCACCGCGAATGCGGTTCTCTAGCCATTCGGCAAGGTGCGCCAGGACCCAATAGGCGATGATCAGGGCCGGCGGCAGATAGAGCGGGATGACAAAGGGAATGACCAGCAGCGCCAGGTTGATCAACAGCTTTGCAAGCACGATGAAGAAATTGTCTTTGTCTTGATAGGGAATGCCAGACATCGTGCCAGCTCAGGTTTTACTAGAAGGCCGTGATCATAACCGTGGCGCGGGCAGGGCGACGACGCTGTTGGGTGGATTTCGGGACGGGGTTCGCAGCCTTTGCTAATCAGACCTTTTGCGGATAGGGGGCGGATAGGGGTAACCCACGCCAGGCCGTGATTTTGCACACGGCCTGCGCCTGCCGCACGCGCTCAGAGATATTTCTTGGCCTCTTTGTCGACCTGCTTGTCGGCCTTGTGTCGTTCATCATCGGCGTGCCGCGCACCTTTATCGACTTCATCAGCATCGTGCTTGACGCCCTTATCGAGCTCTTTGGCGTCATGCTCGACCCCTTTGTCCAGCTCGCGGTTGTCATGGCGAACGCCCTTTTCCAGTGGCGTCTCGGCAAACGCCTGTGCCGACAGGGTGGCGGCCAGAACCAGAGCGCCTGCCAGGGCCAGAATCGGTTTACGCATGGTATTACTCCTGAATTCGACGACCAGTCCGTCATGGACTGCTGAATTTCAAGCTAGCTCAGGGGGCGGGTAATGGCAGGCCGTTGGTCGGCAGTTCGAGGCCCGAAGCGCATCGCGTAATCGGCAAGGCAGAAAAACACGTATCGTTTTAATGAAAAACACAATAAATGTAGACACAGGTATTTCATTTCGTGGTCAAATCCTGCGTATGAACGAAACCATCGGAAAACGCATCAAGCGTCTCAGAACGGCCGCAAAAATGTCGCAGGCTCAGCTTGCGCAAGCCTGCGGCTGGAAATCGCAATCACGGGTGGGCAACTATGAGGCTGACTCGCGCGAGCCCTCGTTTGCCGATATCGAGGCCATTGCCACGGCCCTGCAAATCGACAAATCGCAGCTGCTGCTGGATATGCGCGCGCTCCAGCCGGGTGGGGGCCTGACCAACCTGCCAGCGCCTGCCAAGACTTCTGCCGCTGACCTGGTGACCCAGATGCTGGTCAGGCACGGCAAGAACCTCGACGAGCAAGCGCGCAAGAAGATCGCTGACGCAGTGCGCGACACCGCAGATGAAGTGAGTGCTGGCAATGTGATCCAGGCTGATTTTTCCGGGTTGAAGGCCACGCCGGACGAAATCGTGATTCGTCAGTACGACATACGCGGCTCGATGGGGCACGGCCAAATACCACCAGATTACAAAGAGGTCATCCGCAACCTGATCATCAGCGAAGATGTGTTGCGTGAAAAGGGCGTGACCTACACCTCCAGGCATTCTCTGGCGATGATCACTGGCTGGGGCCAGAGCATGGAAGGCACGATCAACGACAAAGACCCGGTCATTGTGGATCGTGGTGTCAATGAGTTCATCGGCGATGGCGTGTATGTGATCACCTGGCACGACATGCTGTACATCAAACGCCTGCAAGTGTTCGACGCTGAGCGGTTCTGGCTGATCTCGGACAACGAGAAGCACAAGGACCAGCAAGCCCGTATCGAAGACGTGACCATTCACGCCAAAGTGCTGCTGGTCTGGAATGCCAAAAAGGTCTGAGGCCAATACAGTTCGGTTAAGCATCACAAAGCTCTGGAGGAGCGAGCTTGGTCTGGGCGGCACACCGACGCACAGGCCGGTTAAGTCACAACATCTGCTGCGAATGTGCCGCCGTCTTCGTTGGCAGCCGGCGCGCGCTTGCCCGGCTGCTCTCGCCAATCTGTCGTGCTGGCCGCAAAGCCCCCCTCGTTGGTTCAGAAAGGCGCCGCTTCGACGGTCTCGACCTCTGCCTGCTCCACTATCCGATCCTCATCGGTCGGCTTGACCCATTCCAGCAGCACGCCCCCGTCATCCTGAAAGGTCATATTGATCCCGTCGGTTTCCGCCAAAAGCTCCATGACCGCTTCCCATGCCTGATCCGTATCTGTGTCCAGCCGGTGGATCAGCGCGGCACAGCGTTCCTGGGCTCTGGGTGAATTGATCATCTCTGCGATACGCAACCCCAGCCGTTCTACCTCACTCATTACCCGGGCTTCAGGCTTGTTCTGTTTGGTCATAGTGATCTTCCTTTGCTGTATATATATCCAGTTGTTGCGAGAGGATATAACACGTTGCGTGGCTTGATAACCCTTCGCGATAGGAAATTTCAGCAACGTCCGCCAAAAATAAAAACACATTTGGTGTTTGACAGATAAAACACGTTGGGTGATATTGGTGTCCGTCGCAGCAAGAAACGCACGGCGACAAACAGGCTGGAGGTTCTCCGGCCAGCAGTCGGCAGCGAATTACCGAGTCAACCCCGCAAGGCGAAAGCATCAAGCGGAACGGACCTGGAGCAACAGTTTTTGAAAGGGATTTCTGGCCCCGGATCAAGTGAGGCCGGATGCAGAGTCAGCTTGCATGCCGCCTTTCGTCACTGGCGATAGCGTGGTGGGCATGGCAGATAAAGGAAGATTATGCAGATGCTTAAAGATTGCAGATGCGGTAAGTGCAACAGACTTCTCGCCCGTGTGGGCGGTTTTACCGAACTCCAGATCAAATGTTCCCGTTGCGGAACGTTGAATCATGTGAAGGCCGCGAGCCTCGAGAAAGCGCCTTTGAGCGAGCCAAGCGCGGCCAGTCCGTGCGATTTGAATCCCGCTCAACATCAATCATCGAGGTGAATTATGAAACTGATTAAAAACATTCTGCTGGCGACCGCTTTTATGTCGTCCATTGCATCCATGAACACGTGGGCTGCCGCCCAGTCGTGGAATCTGGCGCGTGACATGTACCTGATGAAAGAAAGCGCCCCGGCCGGTTCGCCATGGGCATTCTTGCAAAGTGCGCCGGGCGGTGGCCTGTCGTCCGGCTATACGCCTCTGCCTTCCTTCCTGGCCGACCAGTGCGGCTCTTCCCCTGCCACTTGCTGGCAAAACACAAGTTCGGGCGCATGGATTGCCATTCCCAAAGCTGATTACGGGTTTGGCGGGAGCGGTGGCAGCTTCGTTTTCAGGCAAGGCGATGCTGCGCTTCATCCGGGCGTCAACACCCAGTCGATCATCCGCTGGACCAGCCCGATCACTGGCACCGTGAAGGTTCATGGTCGCGTCAACGACCTGCACGCGGCGTGCGGTAACGGTGTTGCCCTGATCCTCAAGTCAGGCGACACCCAACTGCAGTCCTTCGATGTACCCAACGGCGGCAGCGTGGTGGTCAGCACCGACGCCATTGCGGTGACGACCGGAGCGCCGCTGTATTTCGTATTTGATAGCAAGGGCGATTACTCCTGCGATTCGACCAGCCTGGATCTGTTTATCAGCAACTGACTCTCTGACTCTCGAGGTTCTTGAGGTCAGGCCAGATCGCCATTGAGCGACGCAGTAAATCATTCAGTTTGCAAAGCACCAGGTTTGTTCCGGCCAGGCTCCTGGGCCTTTTTCTTACATTCCATCATGAGCTCACGAGCATGGAGCTACTGCATCGCCTGCTCGAAAAGACCGCGCTTTTGCTGGCCGGCGGGCTTGGCGTGGCTTTCGCCAGTTAAGTGGCACAAGGACGATCTGGATTCAGTTGACCTGCCCGCCACCGAGCGGGCTTTTTTCTGGGAAAAATTCAAATGGCACGAATTGACGCAACACAGGCCGGCGGTATTAACGTCCTGGCGTTCCTCGACATGCTCGCCTGGTCGGAGGGTACTTCCACCATCAAGGCCTCTGAGGATGGCTACAACGTGCTGGTCGGCGGCACCCTGTTCAGCGATTACAGCGCGCACCCTCAGGTGCTGGTCGACCTGCCGCGCTACCGGATCAAATCCAGCGCAGCCGGCCGTTACCAGTTTTTGGCACGCACCTGGAACGCCATTGTGCGCAACTACGGCTTCAAGGGTCGGTTTATTCCCGAGGCTCAGGATCTGGCCGCGATCAAGCTGCTGATCGAGTGCGGCGCGATGCCGTGCATCAAGGCCGGTGACATCAAGACGGCTATCGCCAGGGCCGCGCCGATCTGGGCCAGTTTGCCCGGCGCCGGTTATGGCCAGCGAGAGCACAAGCTTGCCAGCCTGCTGCAGATTTACGCTGCTGAGCGGGCTCGGGAAGAGGCATCAGAGGCGGATCTGTTGGCCATGTATTCTGCTTGCGGCGGGGTGCTGATATGACGCGCCTGGTCCTGATTGCGGGCCTGCTGCTGCTTCAGGGCTGCGCCGTTCAGGCCATGCGCTACGCAACCGGTGCCTATTGCGCGGCTCCGGAGCCGGCGCGCCTGGCAAACCGTATTCTAGTCAATGCCTCAATTGCGCCCGATCGTATTGAGGTCACTTGCGGCGGCGCGCCATGACCGGCCGCTTCCCTGATCCTTTGGTACTGCAGGCCTACGCCAGAGGCGAGTGGGTGCTGATGCACGACTTCCGCTACCAGTCGGCTGACGGCGAGACCTACACAGCGCCGAAATACTTCATCACCGATCTGGCCTCCACACCCTGGATTGTCAGGCCCCTGCTGGCCGGTATCGAGGACCGGCCATGTGGCGTTATCCATGACTTTCTGTTCTGTGAAAACAGGCTGGCGCGGGTGGTCTGTGATGCGCTTTATTACGAAATGATCCTGGCGATCAATGTTGGCGATAGCCGGGCGGGGGCGATTCATACGTTTCTGCATCTGGGCAGTGCCAAGGCGTACGCCGACTGCGCAGGCGGGATGAAGGTCGAGGATCTGGCCTTTGAACTGATGAGTGAGCAGGAGAGGGTGGTGTGGCGGTCCAGGCTGCAGCCGGCGCAGGTGGCGATACCGACCTGAAGTTGTTCTTTATGGCCTGAATCTGTCCGCAAGCGGGAAAGCCAGAAAAGAAAAAGCCCCGGTCTTTTTCAAGACCAGGGCTTTAACTTGTATCGAATATGGCGGTGAAAGAGGGATTCGAACCCTCGATACGATTTCTCGTATACACACTTTCCAGGCGTGCTCCTTAAACCACTCGGACATCTCACCGTATCTCGTTTCAGACGTTGCGTCCGTCGAGGTGCGCTAATGTAGTCGAACGTTTTTCCTTATGCAAATGTTTTTTTCAGATTTTTCATGTGCTTAAGCAAAAAAGCCGTCCTGGTGGGGTTATGGGTTCTGCAGGAATACCACATAACCCTTGAACCAGGGACTGGCTTGTAAAAAATCCGGCTCTTGCCATTCGCCACCCTGGATCAGGCCGACCTTGAACGGCAGGCCCAGGCGGCTCAGGCGCGGCAGGTAGGCGCCGTAGTCGGGGATGCTGTGGCGGCCCTGGTAGGTCTGGACCACGACTTCGTCGATCACGCCGTTGAGTTCGCCAATCACGCTGGCGTCGGCGTTGCTGCTCCAGTCCATCAGGCCGGTGATGCTCAGGCGGTAGTCGGGAGGCAGGCGCTGGCGCAGGTCGCGCAGGAAGGTCACGTATTCGTCGAGGTGGCGGGTGCGGGCGTCGAAGTCGATCTGGACGCCGACCACCGGGTTGCCGGCCCTGCGCCAGCGCTCGACCTGGGCGAACAACTGGCGATACACGGTGTCGGGCCAGCGCAGGGTGTGGGCGCGGTAGACGATCCACACCTGTTTTTGCGGCAGGCGGGCCACGCCCGGCCCTTGAGCGATGAAGTGCACCTGCGGGTCGCGGCGTGACTGGCTGATCTGGCCTTGCAGCACGTAGAGCGTATTGGCGTGTTGCAGCACCGGCTGCTGGTCGACGCCGGCCCATAGCCAGAACTGGTCGTAGTGGCTGGCGTCTACCGCCGCATGGCCGGGCTCAGTCGCCAGCAGCCAACTGAGCAGCAGCCAGGGCCAGGTTTTCATCATGGCTTTACCAGTAATACTGCAGGGTTTTGCCCCACTGAGTGCTGGCGTAGCTGCCTTTGAGCTGGCGGAACCAGGCTTTGCGGGTGGCCGGCTCGACTTCCTGGCCGCCACAGCTGTTGTAACCCGAAGGTGCATAGCAGTTGATGGCGCGAAACAGCGCATAGGCTTTGTCGTCACGGCCTGCCTTGGGGTTGTCGATCACCTGGCGATAGCCGTCGAGCCGTGAGAACACCTCGCCGGCAAAGCCCGGTGCGCTGCCTCCTAGGGTGTCGGCATCGCGGCGCTGATCCAGCGGCATGCTGTCGAGGCGGTTGCGCAAGATGAACTCGCCCAGGCAATTGAGCGCCTGAGGGTCTTTGCTATCAGCCTGCAAGGCGGCAGCGGTCTGAGCGATGCTCGGGCAGCTGTAGCCAGACTCGGCCTTGTCGCCTTGCCACTGGAACAGTTCCAATGATGGACCTTGCTGGTAGACGTAGCCCAGGCCGTAGCCCAATTGCTCTTTGGGCAGCGGTTCAGGCAAGCGTTTGAGGTCTTGTGCGAAGTCGGCATAGCGACCGCGCAGCAGGTCTTTGTAGAGCAGCACGAACAGCGCCAGGTTGCGTTCGCTGGTGTCCAGCCCGTTCAGGGTCTGCTCGCGCAGCAGTTGCGCATCGGCCACATGGCTGAGCAGGATGTTACGCACTTGCCGGGATTGGATCGGCGAGTCGGCGGCAAACACGCCGGACAGTTGCTCGTCGTGCTCGTAGCTCATCGACAGGGCCAGCTCCAGTTGCTCGCGTTGCAGCGGCGCCTTGGCCATCGGCAGGATGGCGAGCCACGTCTGTTGTGCACCCTTGAAGTCCTGGCGAGCTTGCAAGGCCAGGCCGCGCAGCATTTGCTGGCTGAAGCTCAGATAACTCAGGGTGTCGCCTGCGGCAGGTGGCTGCGGCAAGTGCTCCAGTGCCTTCGCTGGATTGTCTTGCACATAAAATGCGTGGGCGGCCAGCAGGTAGTCATACATGGCCGGATCGTTGGCAAATACCGGCTGCTGGGCCTGCAGATCTTCCAGCGACAGGCCGGGGCGGGCCTGTTCGCGCATGCTCATCAGGTCAATGACCGCCAGCAGCAGAGGTTCTTGCAGCGTATGGGCACGGTTGATGAGTAACTTGATATCGATCTCGTTGATCAAACCATCCAGGCTGGCGTTGCGCTGTGCGTCGCTGGCTTGGGTCAACTGCCAGACATATTCGTCAGCCAGCTTGTCGTCGTTACCGGCCAGCCAGTGTACGCGGCGCAGTAAGCCGCGCGCTGATGCCGCGTAATCACCTTGCGGCCATTGGGCCAGGTATTGCTGGAACGCCTGGTCAGCGCGACCCAGCAAGGCCAGGTCCAGGCGATCAGGGTCGATTTCACCGTACTCAGTGAAGCCCGTTTCTTGAACCTGGTTTAGCAGGGTGCGAGCACTCATGTAGGCAGCGGTCTGGTTCAGCCATGGCTGGCGGCTGTCGGCCAGGCGGGCGAATCCGCTGGCGGCTGCATCAAAACGACCACTGTAGAAGTCCGCTGCTGCAGCCAGGTAGAGAGCAAATGCCTGGGCCTCACTGGACGCCAGATTGGCCGGTAGCAGGCTCGTTTGCTGGTCCGGATCCCAACTGCAGGCACCGAGCATTTGCAGACGGCTGTCGGCCAGTGCCTTGCGCTCGTTGTCTGTCAGTTCGGGGCTGTTCAGCACGGCGCTAATGAAGGCCGTAGCGCTGGCCTGATCGTTACTGCGGCAACGGCTGCCTTCACCTTGCAGAAACTCCTGCCCGGCGGTTGTTGCCGGTCGGCTCAGGCCCAGTCGTTGCAGTGGTGCAGCCAAGGGGTCGACAGCCTTGCTGGTTGGTTGTGCGTCGGCAGGCGTCGCTTCTGGCCTGAGCCGGTAAACCGGGAATGGCACCTGACCGTAGCCTTGTTCCAGGTCGAGGGCTTGCAACGGCTGCGGGCTTGGCGGCAGCACGCCCTTGTCGGCCAGCAACAGGCGCAGGTTGATCTGGCTATCGTTGCCAGGGCTGAGAAAGGCCAGGTTGCTGCACGGCTCCAGATTGTCCTTGATCAACGACCAGCGCGGGTAGCAGGAGTCGTCGCTGCTGGCCTGGGCTTGAAGGGAAAACGCGCAGCCGACAGTCACTGTCAGGGCAGTCAACAACCGCATGTGCATGAAGAGTCCTTGAATCATGGCTAGAACACAGGCGCAGATCATAGCCCGCCTTGTCCGTCATGTCCGTCATGCACGGCGGTGTGTTGAAAATTCCCACAGGGTTCACAGCATTCTGCTGAGGGTGTCGTCCTTGCGGATGAAGTGATGCCAGAGCGCGGCGGCAATGTGCAGGCCGACCAGGTAGTAAAACAGCGAGGCGAACAGCTTGTGCAGGTCTTCAAAATACTCGGCGGTACGTCCCGAGGTCGGCAGCGGCCAAGGGATGGCCAGCCCGGTGAACAGGATCGGCAGTTCGCCTTTTTCTACCAGTACGGTGAGCATGCCCAATATCGGCTGCACGAACAGGAACCCGTACATCAGGTAATGCGTCACTCGGGAGGCCACGCGTAATCTGTTGTGCAGGGGCGGGGTAATGGCTGGCGGCGCATGACGGCGTCGTTCGGCCAGGCGAAAGAACGCCAGGCCCAGCAACAGGATGCCGGTCAGGTAATGCCCTTGCACCACCATCATGCGGTATTCGGAAAAGCGGCTGAACTCACTGCGGCACAGAATCAGGCCATAAGCCAGGACAACCAGCAGTGCCATGAGCCAATGGAGCCAGCGGGCCTTTGCGGTATAGCGTGCGATTGACGAAGCGGCCACGGCTCGGTTCCTGTCGTCGTCTTGAATGAAATCAGCTTAGCCGGTTTTGCTGCGTTTCCAGCGGGTGGAAAAATCTGTCACCGGTGGTTCTCAGCCCCCTGTGCAAGCAACCCGCGTGCCGTTTCAGGTTTCAGTGTTCAGTAAAAAACCAAGCGCCCCGCCAGGTGCGTGGGCCGCGCCATCACAGGCTTTGCCCGCACCTATGAGCGGGTAAGTGCTGTGCGCGGCATAACGCTCATTTATCGCTGACCAGCGTTGCATTCTGCGCGTTGGTCGATAAACGACGGAACCGGCTCGTTTGGCAAGCTTCATATGCAGTGATTGCCCTCAAGGAGTAAACGTTCTTGACCCGAGCCCATACGCCCGTCGGCCAATTGCAGCCGGTATCGGCCAACCTCTCACTGAATGTACTGACCATGAATATGCATATGGGCTTTGGCTTTTTGAATCGGCGCTTCATCCTTCCCGAACTGCGTGAGGCCGTGCGCAGCGTGTCGGCCGATGTAGTGTTTCTGCAGGAAGTGCACGGTGAGCACCAGCGCCATGCCAGCCGGGTCAAGGACTGGCCGAGCATCTCGCAGTACGAGTTCCTGGCCGACAGTATGTGGAGCAGCTACGCCTATGGCCGTAATGCGGTTTACCCGCATGGCGATCACGGTAACGCACTGCTTTCCAAATACCCGATCCTGCGCCACGAGAATCTCGACGTGTCCATTCATGGCACTGAAGAGCGCGGTCTGCTGCATTGTGTGCTTGATGTTGCACACCATGGCCAGGTGCATGCGATCTGCGTGCATCTGGGCCTGCGTGAGAAGCACCGTGAGGCGCAGATCCGGCTGCTCGCGCAGCTGGTCAAGGGCCTGCCGGACGGTGAGCCGGTCATTGTGGCCGGCGACTTCAACGACTGGCGCCTGCGTGCCGATGCGCTGCTGGCCGGCACCGGGTTGCGCGAAGTGTTCGTCCAGCACACAGGGGCGCCGGCGCGCAGTTTCCCGGCGCGCTGGCCGCTGCTGCGGCTGGACCGGATCTATGTCGCCAACGCCACGACCCGGCGGCCGCAGGTGTTGAGCCATCGGCCCTGGTCTCATCTGTCCGATCATGCACCGCTGGCGGTGGAGGTGAGCTTATGAAACAAGGGCAATGGCGTGACGGTAACTCGGTTGAGTTGCTGATCAATGGCGAGGATTTCTTTACCGCCGTATTCCAGGCCATCCGCTCGGCACGCAGTCAGGTGCTGGTCGAGACCTTCATCATTTTTGAAGACCGGATTGGCGAAGGCTTGCAGCAGGCGCTGATCGAAGCGGCGGGTAATGGCGCACAGGTGGTGGTCACCGTGGATGACTACGGCACCTGTGATCTGAGTTCAGCGTTCGTCAAGCAAATGATCGATGCGGGCATTCATATCCAGTTGTTCGACCCGCAACCGCGTTTGCTGGGCATGCGCACCAATCTGTTTCGCCGTCTGCATCGCAAGGTGGTGGTGATCGATGGTGAGCTCGGCTTTATTGGCGGGATCAACTACAGCGTCGATCACATGACTGAAACCGGGCTGACTGCCAAGCAGGATTATGCGGTGCGGGTCCGTGGGCCGATCATTGCCGATATCCACCGCAGCGCCTTGGGCATGCTCAGCGCGGCGGTGCGTGAGCGGTTGGCGCCGGTGCCGCTGCGCCTCGAGCAGGCCGGCCATGCCCGGATGTTGTTGGCTGAGCGGGACAACCGTCAGCACACCACCGACATTGAAGAGCAATATTTGCAGGCGATCAGGGCCGCCAATTCGCGGATCACCCTGGCCAATGCCTACTTCTTTCCCAGCTATCGGTTCTTGCGCGAGTTACGTAACGCCGCGCGACGCGGGGTCAAGGTCACCCTGATTCTGCAAGGCAAGCCGGACATGCCGTTCGTACGGGTCTGCTCAAGGCTGACCTACACCTACCTGTTGCGCGACGGGGTGGTGATCCACGAATACAAGCAGCGCGCGCTGCATGGCAAGGTGGCGCTGATCGACCATGAGTGGTCGACTGTGGGCTCCAGTAACCTCGACCCGCTGAGCCTGGCGTTGAATCTGGAAGCCAATCTGTTCATCCGTGATGCGCCACTCAATCAGCAGTTGCAGGAGCATCTGCTTGGACTGGCGGCTGCCCACAGCGTGCCGATCACCCTCAAAGGGGCGGCGCGTGGCCAGTGGTGGAGGGCGCCGATGATTTTTCTGTGCTTCCACTTCCTGCGCCACTTTCCGGCCATCGCCGGGCTGTTTCCGGTGCACGGCATGCGCCTCAAGCCCCTGCGTGCGGCGGACGTGATGCCCGAGGCGCGGGTTGTTGAAGAGCGACAACAGGCGGCCCATGAGCTGTCCAATTCGGAGAAATCGTCATGAGCCAGGCTGGCGCTGCTGCATCCGAAACCCAATCAAGCAAATGGCTGTGGGCCAAACGCTTGCTCAATGTGTTTTTCATCGTACTGATCCCGGTGTTGCTGTTTCTGCTGGTCAAGAACCTTGATTGGCAGGAGGTCATGCAGGCTTTGCGCTCCTACAAGGCCAGTACCTTGTTCATCGCCGTGCTGGTGGCGGCCTGCAGCTACCTGGTCTACTGCGGCTTTGACATCCTGGCGCGCTTTTACACCCGGCATCGGCTGAGCATTGCCCAGGTCGTGCCGGTCACCTTCGTGTGCTACGCGTTCAACCTCAACCTCAGTTCCTGGGTAGGCGGCATTGCCTTGCGCTATCGGTTGTACTCGCGGCTGGGGCTGGATGTGCCGACCATCACCCGCGTTCTCAGCCTGAGCCTGATTACCAACTGGCTGGGCTATATGCTGCTGGCAGGTCTGGTATTCGCCTTGGGCTTTCTTGAGTTGCCGCCGGAGTGGGCGATTGGCAGCACGAGCTTGCAGCTGATAGGCGTGGCGCTGCTGATCCTGTGCGCGGCTTATCTGGCGGCTTGCCGGTTTTCCAAGCGCCGGTGCTGGACCATTCGCGGCCAGGAGATTGTCTTGCCGACCCTGAGTCAGGCGCTGATCCAGGCCAGCCTGGGTGCCTTGAACTGGTCGCTGATGGCGCTGGTGATTTACACCCTGCTGCCGGACAAAGCGTTTTACCCGGCAATTCTGGGTGTGTTGCTGATCAGCAGCATTGCCGGGGTAATTACCCACATCCCGGCCGGGCTCGGTGTGCTGGAAACCGTATTCATGACCCTGTTGGCGCACCAGTTTTCCAAAGGTACCTTGCTGGCGGCGCTGATCGGCTACCGGGCAATTTACTTTTTGCTGCCGCTGCTGTTGGCGGTGGTGGTGTACCTGGTGCTGGAAAAGCGCGCCAAGCGCCTGGGTCAGAAAAATCGCCAGGCGCTGGATGCTCAGTAGCGCGGTTCAGTGAGCGACTCTGGCAAACATCTTCACAGCGTCCACCGCGTGATTGGTGCCCTCGCTGATTCGCACGATGACCGAGCCGGCCTGGTCGGCGAGGTCAACGCCCTTGATCGCGTTGTTGCGGGTATTGTCCATGCTGTCGATGGCCTGGCGCGTTTCGTTCTGGATCATCCCGATCATCTCGGAAATCTCCGCCGTCGAGCGGCTGGTGCGCCCGGCCAATTGCCGGACTTCGTCGGCCACCACAGCAAAGCCACGGCCCTGATCACCCGCCCGTGCCGCTTCGATAGCGGCATTGAGCGCCAGCAGGTTGGTCTGCTCGGCAATGCTGCGAATGGTATTGACGATGGCCGTGATCTGCTCGGAGCGTGCGCCCAGTTGGGTGATGATCTTCGACGAATCTTCGATGCTCGATGAGATCTGGCGCATTTCCTGGGCAGCCTGCTGAATCACTTCGGTGCCGTGTTCGGTGACTTTGCGGGTCTCGACCGAGATGTGATACGCCTGGGCGGCACTGCTTGCATCACGTTCGTGCTGCTCAATACGCGGGGTGATATCGGCGGCGAACTTGATCACCTTCCACAGCTTGCCGCTGGCGTCGTAGATCGGATTATAGGTCGCCTCCAGCCAGACGGGCTGGCCGCTACGGCTGACACGCTTGAACTGGCCGCTGAACGATTCTCCCTTGTTCAGGCGTCGCCAGAAATCGGCGTATTCGTTGCTGTTGCTCTGCTCCGGCGGGCATAGCATGCGATGGTTCTTGCCGATCAGATCGGTTTCGCTATAGCCCATGGTGCGTGTCAGATTGTCATTGACGGCCAGAATCCGGCCCTCAAGGTCGAACTCGATCACGGCCATGGCGTGGTCGATGGCTTCGAGCTTACGGCGCGCCTCGTTGTCGGCCTCGATTCGTACCGTGACATCGGTGGCGTATTTGATCACCTTGGTCACTTTGCCATTAGCATCGCGCACCGGGTTGTAACTGGCCTCAAGCCAGACGATGTGGCCGTCGCGGGCGACACGGCGGAAGGTCGAAGAAACGAACTCGCCGTTACGCAGGCGTGACCAAAGCCGATCGTACTCGCTGCTGCGGCCATCTTCAGGCGTGCAGAACATCCGGTGCTGTTTGCCAAGGATATCTTCGCGGCGATAGCCCATGGCGCTCAGGAAGTTGTCATTGGCATCGAGCACGACACCGTTCAGATCGAACTCGATACTGGCCATCGAGCGGTTGATCGCCTTTAGCAGGCTGGCCTGCTGCTCGACGAGCTGTTGCAGGGCAATAATTTCTTTAGTGTTTGATTTGAAGAACATAGCGGCAAGCTCACGAAGCGGCAGGCTCGGGTCCGGTCCATGATGATGCGAACAGGTTCGCATGCTTGTCCGTGTGCATTGAGCGCACTATAGATGGCACTTTGCTGCTTTGTACAATGCAATTTGTCTGAAGTTAAAAGATGTTAAGAGAGTTGCTCAAATCCCCCGGTCACTGTGAAAAATAGTGCGTTGTAGTGATGTGTATGAGGGAACGATAACTCATCCAGCCTGTCACTTTGCATCCGGGTGTGGTGAGCTTGAAAAGGGCAGGGGTATTACCGGTGCCAGCAAATGCCAGATGCATTTTATGGTCTTGCAGCTTGCCGGCCGGGCACTCTGGTCGAGTCGCGGCGAACTCCAGCCTTTTTGCACATTTTTTGCGCAATTGTTCGGCATAGATGGGTCAAACGGGTTGCCGACTGAGCATGGCAGCCGTAGACTGCCGCCCCTCTTGAGTGGAGTGCAGGGCGGTGCCTTTAAAAGCCATGGCGTCGACACGCCACGCCAAGGCCTCTCCAGACCGGCTAAATGCACGTTTTTATTAGAGAATTCAATGACAAAGGACCAGTTGCTGGCCATGCCGGCCGATGACTACATGAATGCTGAACAGCACGGTTTTTTCACCGAGCTGCTGCAATCGATGAAGGTTGAAATCCACGAGCGTATCGAAAAGAGCCGTGTTGCCATCGAAAGCCTGGACACCCCGGCAGATCCTGCCGACGCTGCTTCTGTTGAAGAAGAGCGTCACTGGCTGGTGAACTCCATCGACCGTGACCAGCGCATGCTGCCGCAACTGGAAATGGCCCTGACCCGTATCGCTGATGATTCTTTCGGCTGGTGCGATGACAGCGGCGAGCCCATTGGCCTCAAGCGTCTGTTGATCAGCCCGACCACCCGTTACTGCATCGAAGCGCAGGAACGTCACGAGTCAATTGACAAGCACCAGCGCCAGTACTGATCGCTCAGTGCTGAGGGGGACCTGACCGGGAGGCAAGCAACTGCCTCCCGGTTTTGTTGTGCCTGCCGTTTATCGTTTTTTACTGCGTTGTATTGATTCGGGCCGGATGTACCACTAACGAACCATGGCAAATAGCCTGTTCGTGGCGTTTAATGTTTTTCAATAAGAAAAACGACAGGTGGAGGGATCATGACCGACAACGTAGCCTATGCAGGGAAGCTGGCAGAGCCCGGCGTGCAGGCCCCCGTTTCACACGTATTCGCGCCCTTGTGGCTGGCACTGACACAAAGCCTTGGCATTGTCGTGCTACTGGTCGTCACCGGGTTGAATCTATTGCCCGTGTGGCTCGCAGCACCGTTGGCTGTTGCGCTGATCTGGCTGCCCCGGTTGCGCAAGCGCCAACCGGCATCGGCCCCTGAGGCCGCAAGCGCCAGTGACATCACCCGCCTGACCCGCGACCTGTCATTCACCACCAGCCATAACGCGTTGTCCGCCGCCAGTGTGTCCTTTTCGGTGCGGCAACTCGCTGGCCGGATTCAATCGCAGCTCAAGGCCGCCGAGCAGGTGGTGGGCAGTGCCGAAGTGATGATCGCCACCGAACAGCAGGCTGCGCAACTGAGCCAGCAGGCCCTGAGTGCAGCCAGTGAAGCGCGGCAGAGCAGTGAGGCCGGGCGTACGGTACTGGTTGAGTCTATCGAGTGCATGCGCCGCCTGAGTCAGGGCGCAGTGGACAGCCGCCTGGTCATCCAGGCGCTGAGCCAGCGCAGTGAAGAGATCCAACGGGTCGCTCAGGTTATCCAGTCGATTGCCAGCCAGACCAACCTGCTGGCACTCAATGCCGCCATTGAGGCGGCGCGGGCCGGCGAGCACGGCCGAGGTTTTGCGGTGGTCGCCGATGAAGTGCGCGGCCTGGCGGGGCGTACGGCGACGGCGACCGAGGAGGTCGGGCAGATGGTTGCCGATATCCAGCAGCGGACCACCCAGGTGGTCGCGCAGATCCAGCAGTTATCCGTCGATCTCGACACAGGCGTACGTCAGGTCGAGGACACTGGCCAGCATCTGCAACGCATCGCCAGCCTGGCCGCCGACGTCGAAGTTCAGGTCAGCGAGATTGCTCAGGGCACGCAGATCAATCAGGAGCAATTGGGCAGCCTGTTTGGATCCATCGAACACATGCGCGCCGACCTGTCGGTCAGTAACCAGCAGACCCGCCAGCTGGCCGACTCTGCCGTGCAGATGGAAGGTCAGGCAGAGAGCATCAGCCAACGCCTGGCCGAGGTCGGGCTGGATGATTACCACCAGCGTATCTACGATCTGGCCCGCGAAGGCGCTGTGCAGATCGGCGCCCGCTTCGAGGCTGATATCGCCAGGGGCGCGGTGAGCCTGGATGATTTGTTCGACCGCAGTTACCAGCCTATCGCCAAGACCAGCCCGCCGCGCTTTCATACCCGCTTTGACGGCTACACCGACAAGGTGCTGCCGGATATTCAGGAGCCCTTGCTCAAGCGCCATGAGGGGCTGGTGTTTGCCATTGCCTGCACCCAGCAGGGTTATGTGCCGACCCATAACGCGGCTTTCAATCAGCCATTGACCGGCGACCCGGCAGTGGACACCGCGCGCAATCGTAGCAAGCGCAAGTTCGATGACCGCACCGGAATTCGTTGTGGTAGCCATCAGCAGGCGGTGCTGTTGCAGACCTACACCCGTGATACCGGTGAGCTTATGCATGATCTGTCGGTGCCGATCATGGTCAAGGGGCGGCACTGGGGTGGATTGCGTCTGGGGTATCGGCCCGAGCAGGCATAACAGCCTTTTTGAAACCGACTTGCTGGCAGCCTGGCCTGTGTTTTTTAAAGGCACCCCCCATAGGGGGGGGCTGGTCAGCCAAGGTTGTTGTAATTGATAACAGCTAAAGAATTATTGGGCGTGGGGTGTGTAGGAATTGGTTTAATTGTGTAGGAATATTCTGAAATATCTATGACTGCTTGACTGTCGTGTCACGTTGAGCAAGCTGTTTGTATGCGCAGAAAAAAGGCGCCAATAAATAGTTTGCAGTCGACGCATCTAAGGATGGATACACGATGAATACTACAGCACATGTAAATGTACACCCTGATACTGCGCAAGTTACCCGGTTCCCTGTGACCGTGCGGGTCGGGCTGTTTTTCGATGGCACCGGTAATAACCGGGTCAATAGCGGTATCGCCGCCCACTGCCGCGAACAGATGCAGGCCGGCCAGCAGGAGCATACCCGCGAGTGCGCCGGGCGCCACGCCGGGTCACACGGTAGTTACACTAACGACTACAGTAATATCGCTCGTTTGTTCGAACTTTATCGTAAACAGGCCGTTGCCCGGCGTGAAACGGATGGCTGGAAAGTTTACTGGCCGGTGTATATCGGCGGGGTCGGCACCACCTCAGGCGGGCGCGATTCGCGTTGGCCTGGGCAAAGTCTGGGGCGCGGCAGCACCGGGGTGCTGGCCAAGGTCGACAAGGCGGTCAGTCGGCTGGCCGAGTGCCTGGCGCTTTTTGCGCTGGATAATCCGGGGTGTGTAATTGATGTTCTGGAACTGGACATCTTCGGCTTCAGCCGCGGCGCCGCATCGGCCCGCCATTTGGTCAACGAGATTCTCAAGCAGGAGCGCGGAGCGCTAGGCCGTCTGCTGGCCGATACGGCACTGGCCTGGAGCCCGACTTTCGGCTGGCAGCAAGGCAGTGTGCGGATCATGCTGGTCGGCCTGTTCGACACGGTTGCGGCAGTAGGCGGCTGGCGAGACCTGGGCAATGTGCGCGACTCTCATAACCGTCGGGTCAATCTGTATCTGCCACCTGGCTGCGCCAGGCAGGTGCTGCATCTGGTGGCACGGGACGAGTGGCGGCGCAATTTCGCCCTCAACAGTATTGCGCCGGGCTGGGAGCGGGAGATTGTGCTGCCGGGGGCGCATTCGGACATTGGCGGTGGCTACCATCAGTTGACCTACGAAGAGGTCCTGATGAGCCGCCCGCACACCAGTGTGGTTGGCCGGGATGTCCGTGATGAGGACAGCCCGGCCTGGCGAGAGGCTGAGGCAGACTTGCAGGCCATGGATGCCGCGTATTGGGTTGACCCTGCTGATCCACACGCCTGCCTGCAGGTGCAAAGCTCAACGGTGGCCAGTGCCAGGCATGCCGCAGGTTCCGGGGGCCGCCTGGTGATGGCCACCGTCTGTATGCGGCGGCAGGTCTGCGGGCATCTTTCGCGCATTCATTTGCGCATCATGCACACGCTGGCCTGTGATGAGGGGGTGCCCTTTGAAGCCATTGGTGATAGCCCTGACCTGGCGTTACCGCAGGCGCTCGAAGATATCTGCAGGCGCCTGATCGGTCAGGCGCGGGGCGATACCGTCGGGCTGACGCCAGAGCAGCAACAACTGCTGCGCTGGCGCTATATCCACCACTCTGCCCACTGGGAGCCGCTCATCGGGACGCTGGGCGGACTGGGCGATGCATTGTTCGTGCATGCACCCCAGCCTGGGGGGCGTAAAATTCACCCTAATGTCGCCCCGTCCGATTATCCGTATTAAAGCCAATGCCGTTCACTTAGGTGCCTTATGCCCCGGTGGGAGCCAGCTTGCTGGCGAAGACGGCAGCACATTCGCAGCAGAGGCTATGATTTGACTGGCCTCTTCGCGACCAAGGTCGCTCCCACAAAGGCAAGCATTGCGCGTGGCATCGGCGCTTTGTCAAACCGGCGGCAGATGCAAGCGCTCATTGAGTTCATCGACCACCAGAGCCCAGTCGTCATCGCTGCGCAGCTTTTCTTTGAGCAACTGGGCCTGGGCCGGGGTCCAGAACTCGGCATCGATCAGTTTGATCCCGTCGGGCAGCGAGTGATTCGCGATGAAGGCTTCAATGCTCGCCTCGTCGCTCTCAAGGCCCAGTTGGGCGAACAGGTCGGGCAGGCTAGGGTTTGGCAGTTCCATGGTCTCTCCTGAGCGTAATGTGAGCAGTTGTTGAGTATCCGATTGTCCCTGGGCAGGGGAGTTCGATCAAAAATGGCAGATAGGGCAACAATGAGCAGGAACTGTATACACACTCTGGATGCCATAGTTGTGCGCAGGCGGTAGAATCGCCGCCTGCCTGCCTGCGTCGTCAACTGCAGCGCACCAGCAGGTGCCCATCAGGAGTTTCAGCCGCCAGACGGCCACATAGGAGTGATAACAATCGGTTGACTGCCCTGGCATTGTCAGAGCAGTTCATTTTTCAGTTCGTTGGGGGTTTGTACTTTGGCTGTAAGTAACCTGGATACGCACGCCTTGTTCGTGCTTGGTGATCTTCGTGCAAAGTTGGTAAAGCAGTTTCAATCGCGCTTCGTCTATGTCGCCGAGCAATCGCCTGATGGCGTCTACATGGCTGAGATCGATACCGAAAGTGCGCTGGTGGTTGATGACAAGCCTCGGCTTGAGCTCAAGGTAGGCGACCACTTCCGTGCTGCCGTGTTGCCCAGCCGCGAAGGCGGCAAACTCGAGCTGCGCTTTCGCGATATCAAAATGACAATCTATGGGCTGGGGGAGTACGCGTTCGTCGACACGCCTGCCGGCCACGGCATCGTTTTCAAGGAAGGCCATGGTGTCATGCTGGTCTTCGCCGCTACCGAACAACTGCAGACCGGCCTGACCCAGACCCTCAAAGCCGCCATCGCCAAAGCCGCCAAATGGCGCAAAGGCGAACTGACCTTTCGTGCCAGCGAGTAACTGACTGCTGCAAGTTTGAGATCCTGCTTTCGCTTTTTGGGTTTCGTGCCGAGCAAGCGCCGCTGTGCCAAAACGGCATATCGGCGCGTAACGGCGATGCGGCGAGGATCAGGGCGTCGCGCTGAGGACGGGTCAGACTTTGGTCTGCGTGGCTGAAGCCGCGCCTACGCCTGCTTGCTGTCCGGTCGGTCACCACTGACCTCCGGCGGTACGTCCTCACCCGCCATCCGCTTGCGAAACAGGCTGGTTCGTGCCAGTAGCAAGGTCGTCACCGGCACGGTAATGGCCAGCAGAATCGGAATCAGCCAGGCGTGCAGCACCGGCCCGGACTTGAGCGCCGAGAAATACACAATCGACGCCAGCGCCACACACCATGCACCGATTGTCGACGCCAGTGCCGTGGGGTGCATGCGCTGGAAGAAATCCTGCAAACGCACCAGGCCGATGGCACCGGTCAGGGTGAACAGGCTGCTGGTCAGCAACAACAGGGCGGTAAGCACCTCGACCCAGAAGGGAACATCGTAGGTCATTCGATCACCTCACCACGCAACAGGAACTTCGCCAGGGCGAAGGAGCCGACAAAGCCAAACAGCGCAATCAGCAGCGCGGCCTCGAAATACGTGTCGCTGGCATAACGGATACCCAGCACCAGCATCATCAGCATGCCGATGATGTACAGATAATCCAGCGCCAGCACCCGATCCTGCGCCGACGGTCCGGTGAACAGACGCCACAGCGTCAGCACCATGGCCAGGGCAAATATCGACAGGCTGATCAGAATCGTCACACTGAGCAAGGCACTCATTGGAAAATCTCCATCAGGGGGCGCTCATAGTGGCTCTTGAAATGCTCGATAAACTGCGCCTCATCCTCCAGATCGAACACATGCATCAGCAAAATGCTACGGTCCAGCGCCAGTTCCGACCAGACCGTGCCGGGTACCACGGTGCAGACCATGGCCAGCGCCGCCAGGCCGTGGGCGTCATGCAGCTCCAGCGGCACCTTGACGAAGGCCGAGCGCGGCGGCCGACGTTTGAGGGCCCATACCGAACGCGCCACTTGCAGGTTCGATATCACCACATCCACCCCCACCCGCAGGATGAAACGCAGGATGGTGCCGGGCTTGCGAATCCGCGCCGGCATTGGTCGCAGCGAGGCAAACATCAGCGGGGCCAGAAATGCCAGGATGGCGCCGAGCAGAATGTGCCCGGCACTGAGCGAGAGGTTCAGCAACAGCCACAGCGCCCATAGCGCCAGCGACAGGAACGGGGCAGGGAAGAAGTGCTTCATGGCTGCACCTGCGAAGTCTGAAGGGTTGGCCCCGGCACCGGGCGGGTCGCCATGACCGACTGGATGTACTGCTGCGGATCATGCAGGGTCGCTGCGGTGTCCTGGGTGTACTGCAACAGCGGTTCGGCCCGGAAGGTCAGGGTGATGCACAGGCCCAGCAACACCACAATCGGCAGGTACTCACTGTGGCGCAGCAACGGCGGGACGGTTTCAGTCGGCGTCCAGAAGCGTTGCACGCCCAGGCGGACGAACGACATCAGCGCTGCCAGGCCTGAGAAAATCAACAGCGCAATTAACAGCCAGGCCTCAAGTGACACGGGTTGATCCTTGGCGACATCCAGGCCGGACGGGTTGAGCAGGGCGCTGAGCAGGGTCAGCTTGCCGATAAAGCCCGACAGCGGCGGCATACCGATGACCAGCAGCGCGCAGGCCACGAAGCACAGGCCCAGAAATGCCATGGTCATCGGGATCACCTGACCGACCACGATATTTTCCTCTTCATCGAGGTTGACGCCACGGGGTGGGTGCAGGGACTCAAGATTGTGTGGCAACTGGTCGGCGTCCTCGTCCTCGCCGTACTGGTTGGCCGAGCGTGAACGCTCGATCAGTTCGCCGAGCAGGAACAGTGCGCTGAGTGCCAGCGTCGAGCTGACCAGATAGAACAGCGCGCCGGCGGTCAGGCTCGGTTGGGCGAAACCGATCGCCGCCAGCAGGATGCCGGCCGAGACCAGAATGCTCAGGCTGGCCATACGCTCCAGACGCTGGGCTGCAATCACCGCAATGGCTGCCGTGGCAATGGTCGCCATGCCGCCGAAAATCAGCCATTCACCGCCGAAGAACGCTGACTCGCCAGCATGGCTGGAGAACAGCAGGGTCCACAGCCGCAGCAAGGTGTAGATCCCGACCTTGGTCATGATAGCGAACATTGCCGCCACCGGCGCACTGGCGGCCGAGTAGGCCGGCACCAGCCAGAAGTTCAGCGGCCACATGCCGGCCTTGGCCAGAAATGCCGTGGCCAGGATCGCCGCACCGGCGTGCAGCAGGCCGCGATCGGCCTCAGGCACCTGCGGGATCTTGACCGCAAGGTCGGCCATGTTCAGCGTGCCGGTCACGCCGTAGATCAAGGCTGCGCCAATCAGGAACAGCGACGAAGCCAGCAGGTTGATGGCGATGTAATGCAGGCCCGCCGATACCCGCGCACGCCCCGAGCCGTGCAGCATCAGGCCGTAGGAGGCGGCGAGCAGCACCTCGAAAAATACGAACAGGTTGAACAGGTCGGCGGTCAGGAATGCACCGTACAAGCCCATCAGCTGGATCTGGAACAGCGCATGGAAACTGGTACCGGCCTTGTCCCAGCGCGCCAGGGCAAACAGCAAGGCGCAGACCCCGATGATCCCGGTCAGCACCAGCATCAACGCTGACAGGTGATCGACCACCAGCACGATGCCGAACGGCACGTCCCAGTTACCGGGCATGTACACGCCGATCGAGCCCATTCCGCCGCTTTCCTGAACCCACATCAGCAGGCGGATCGAGACGGCCAGGCCGAGCAGGGTCGAGAACAGGTTGATGCGCGCCTTGAGTGGGCGGTGCTTCTCGCCGAGCATCAGCATCAGCCCGGCGGTGAACAGCGGCAGCAGGATCGGGACAATGATCAGTTGGTTGATTGCACTCATGCTTTCGGCTCCCGGCCGTCGACATGGTCAGTGCCGGTCAGGCCACGGGAAGCCAGCAGAACCACCAGAAACAGCGCGGTCATGGCAAAGCTGATCACGATCGCGGTCAGCACCAATGCCTGGGGCAGCGGGTCGGTGTAGTGCAGCAGGTCATGCGGCACACCGTCCTTGATCACCGGCTCTTTGCCGATGAACAGGCTGCCCATACTGAAGATGAACAGGTTCACCCCATACGACAGCAGGCACAGGCCCATGATCACCTGGAAGGTCCGTGGGCGCAGGATCAGCCAGACGCCCGAGGCGGCCAGTACGCCGATGGCAACGGCAATCACTTCTTCCATCACAAGACTCCTTCTGGTGCGTGGACAGGCTGGCCCGGTGGCAGTGCGCCCACCGGCTTGGGCAGCGCGGTCGGGCGATGGCTACGCACCGCCTGGTGACCCAAGGCGGTGAGCATCAGCAGGGTCGAACCGACCACCACGGCGTACACGCCGATATCAAAAAACAGCGCACTGGCCACATGCATGTCGCCGAGCACCGGCAAATGCAGATGCGCGGTATGGGTGGTCATAAACGGGTAACCCAGGGCCATGGCGCCCAGGCCGGTGAGCACCGAGCACAGTAGGCCGACGCCAATCCAGCGTTGCGGACGCAGGCTCATGTGCGCCTCGACCCACTGGGTGCCGGCGACCATGTATTGCAGGATGAACGCCACCGACATCACCAGCCCGGCGACGAAGCCGCCACCGGGCTGGTTATGACCGCGCATGAACAGGTACATCGAGACGATGAAGGCAATCGGCAGCAGCAAGCGTACCAGGGCTGCCGGGACCATCATGAAGCCCAGTGCGGTGTCGCTGGCGCTGCGCGGGTTGACCAGGTCGGTGGCCACATCGCGGGCCAGCAGGCGCTGCTGGGCGGGCAGCGGGATGCTTTCTTTGGGCGGGCGGAAGCGCCGCAGCAGGGCAAACACGGTCAGCGCCACCACACCCAGTACCGTAATTTCACCGAAGGTATCGAAGCCGCGGAAGTCCACCAGCATCACGTTGACCACGTTGGTGCCGCCGCCTTCGGGCAGCGCTCTGCTCAGGTAGTAGGACGAAATCATGTTCGGTGTCTGGCGGGTCAGCATCGCGTAAGACAACGCCGCCATGCCGCCACCGACCAGAATCGCCAGGCTCAGGTCGCGCACCCGCCGGGTACGGGCCTTGAGTCGCGAACTGACCGTGGCCACTTCTTCGCTACGCCGTGGCAGCCAGCGCAGGCCTAGCAGGATCAGCACTGTGGTGACCACTTCGACCACCAGCTGGGTCAGGGCCAGGTCCGGTGCAGAGAACCAGACGAAGGTGATGCAGGTCATCAGGCCGCAGACACTGACCATGATCAATGCCGCCAGGCGGTGATACTTGCCTTGCCAGGCGGCGCCGATGGCGCAGGCAATCGCGATCAGCCAGAGCGTGACGAACACCCCGGAGCCGGAAATCTTCGGCCGGTCGCCCCAGCTCAGACCGCTGTAATACATCGGGATAAAGCCCAGCACCACGGCGGTGAGAACCAGTGCGAACAACTGCGGTTGCAGGCGGCGGGTGGTCAGCCGGCGTTCGACCCGACGCGCCCAGTGCATGGTTGCCACCAGCAGTTTTTCGAACGAGCGCTTGCCGTTGAGCCGGCCGATCAGCGGCGGCCCGCTAAAGCGCTCGTTGCGCAGCGGGTTGCGCAGCAACAAGTACAGCAAAATGCCGCCGCCCATCGCGATCAGGCTCATGATCATCGGCGCATTCCAGCCATGCCAGATGGCCAGGCTGTACTCGGGCAACTCTGCGCCGACCACCGGTTGCGCCGCTGTGGCCAGTATCGGACCCACCGACTGCGCCGGGAAAATACCAACCACCAGACACGCCATGACCAGCAGCTCGACCGGCATGCGCATCCAGCGCGGCGGCTCGTGGGGCGAGAGCGGCAGGTCCTTGGCCATCGGGCCGAAGAACACATCGACGGTAAAGCGCAGTGAGTAGGCGACGCTGAATGCACCGGCAATGGTTGCCACCACCGGCAGGGCGATTTCGACCCACATTGACGAGGTAATGAACACTGTTTCGGCGAAGAACATCTCTTTGGAGATAAAGCCGTTCATCAGCGGCACGCCAGCCATCGCCGCACTGGCGACCATGGCCAGCGTGGCGGTGTACGGGATCATCTTGACCAGCCCCGACAGCCTGCGGATATCCCGCGTGCCGCTCTCGTGGTCGATGATTCCGGCGGCCATGAACAGCGAGGCCTTGAAGGTTGCGTGGTTGAGGATATGAAATACTGCAGCGACGGTCGCCAGCGGGCTGTTCAGGCCCAGCAGCAAGGTAATCAGGCCCAGGTGGCTGATGGTTGAGTAGGCGAGCAGGCCCTTGAGGTCATTCTGGAAAATGGCGGCAAACGCACCCAGCAGCAGGGTGCAGGCGCCCGCGCCGCTGACGATCCAGAACCATTCCTCCGTGCCGGACAATGATGGCCATAGCCGGGCCATCAGGAATACCCCGGCCTTGACCATGGTCGCCGAGTGCAGATAAGCCGAGACCGGGGTCGGCGCGGCCATGGCGTGGGGCAGCCAGAAATGAAACGGGAACTGCGCGCTCTTGCTCAGTGCGCCGATCAGAATCAGCACCAGCAGTACCGGGTACAGGGCATGGGCACGAATCGCATCACCCGATTCCAGCACCCGCTCAAGATCATAACTGCCGACCACATGACCGAGCACCAGCATCCCTGCCAGCAGCGCCAGGCCGCCGGCGCCGGTGACCAGCAACGCCATGTAAGCGCCGCGCCGCGCATCGTTGCGGTGGTGCCAGTAGCCGATCAGCAGGAACGAAAAGACGCTGGTCAGCTCCCAGAAAAACACGATCTGGATAATGTTGCCGGAGATCACCAGGCCGAGCATCGCGCCCATGAAGGCCAGGAAAAACGCGAAAAAACGCGGCACCGGGTCATCCGGCGACATGTAGTAACGGGCATACAGCGACACCAGCGCGCCGATCCCGAGCACCAGCATGGAGAACAGCCAGGCAAAGCCGTCCATGCGCAGCACGAAGTTAAGGCCCAGGCTGGGCAGCCACAGATACTCCTCGCGGATCACCCCGCCATCGGCAATCTGTGGGTACCACAGCGCGACCTGTAGTGCGCCGCCAATGGCAATCAGGCCGGCCAACAGGGATTCCGCGTTGCGGGCGTTATGCGGCAGCAAAGCTGCCAGACAGCTGCCGATAAAGGGCAGAAGCAGTAGAACTATCAGGGACATAGGCTTCTAATCTGCAGAGAAATATTAAGCATCATACGTGCCAGATCGTTCATCACCAAACGCCGTTGCTCTGAAATTTCCTACAAGAAATGTCTGGAAATCAATGAGCTGTCACTGAAAGGACCAATCGGTCATGTCATGACGGCAGCAGGTGATGGCTGTCAGGTAACAGCTATGACCCTGAGGCCAGAGCCAAGGTGCCAACGACAGGCAGAGTATTTTCCGCAGATTGAGACAGTGTCATGAAGCTTGCGGTTTGACGGGCAGACAAGGGGCGATGGCCTTTTCGAGCGCGATCTTGACGGCCATGGCGTCACCGGGTTGTGTAGAGGTTTTAAACGGCCTGGCAACTTCGGGCAGCGTGGATTCCGGCATCTGACTGTCGCTTGCCATGATCGAAAATAATGTTTGTTGGGGCTGCGCGGTCAGCCAGCGGCGCAACACGTCGTACAGTGAAACGTCATGCCACTGGTCCGGGTTATCGATGATGCTGGTGATCTTTTCCAGCAGGTGCTTTTCATGGTTGTCGGGCATCTGCGCTTGTTCGATGGCTGGTTGGGTGCGGTAGTAGTCCAGCATTTGCCCGTAAATTCTCGTGTCGCCGCGGGTCAGGCTGTACTCCAGCATCGCTTCGGCTACGACCCGACGTCCCCAGACCTCCCTTTGATCATAGGATTCAGACCAGGCGGCTCTGCGTTCGTGAAGGGTGAAGGCACCGCTGTCATCGTAAGTAATGGCGGCAAGCAGTTCAGGCGACATGCCCTTGAACGGGTTTGGACCTTGATTGTTTTTAAAGTCAGTGGCTCTGCGGGCCCGATCCAGAATCTCGGGGTCATCGCTATTGGGCTGTTCGGCGTCATTGATGGTATGGGGGGCGGCGAGACGCACGCTATGAATCTGGGTAAGCGCTGTTTGCGCTACGGCCCTTAACTGGTCGCGGTTCAGGCTGGCATCGCGATGCTTGGCGCGCTGCAAGGCGTCACTCAACTGGCGGGCCATGGGGGATATCTTGTCTGCACCAGGCTCATCGGATGTGGCCTTCAGGTTCTGGGTCAGGGTTGTGGATACTTGAGCAGGTTTGGCCGTTGGTGTCAGCGCTTTGCAGGCACTGTTCGAAGATGTGCAAGTAGTCAAGCCAGGCATGATTCACTCCCATGATAAAGAACATCGCAATTGCAAAGCCTGTTGTGGCTAAAACCAATGACGCAGGCTGTAGCCGCAACGGTCGTGTTGTTTATCTCATAGTGAATACGACACTCCATGAGTGGTCAGAGAAACTGGTCGAAGTTACCGTGACCGTACAGGTTGCATTACCGCTACCGATAGCCTTTTTGTCCCACTTTGGGACAGTGTTCAGTTTGCCACTGAACAGGCTGCCAGGGGCGACACTTCTGATGTACGAGGTTCTGAATTCACAGGCTTTATTACCCATGGTGTAGCGTAATGACGCAGTCGTTACGTCCGGAAGCGCGGCATTCATCACTCTGAAATCATTTGAACTCCGACCTTGGATCGATAGTGCTGGTGTCGGGCTCGCATGAGCTTGGGTCATGGCGCTTGTAGATTGATAGTACATCTCCTGATCACTGAGGTTTTTTACCGTGATATGTACCGGTGGCCCTGCTTGTGCCAGGTGGCTCGCAAGAATACTGCCTGCAGTCAGTGTGATCATAAAAGCGTTTTTAAAAATCATGATGGCATTACCCTGATTATTAGACTTGTTGTTTCATGGCAATAACAGATCGTGAGAGGCCGTTGTCTCTCGCCTTATCGGTTATGCGTGTCATTGGCCGGTTTTTTTAAATATCTAAGTCCCGGGTTTAATGTGCCGCTGGTGCGCGAGGCACAATTTTTAAAGTTGTTATGCAGTACGACAAAATATTGCGGAGTGACTTCATCTTGGGGTGGGTTGCGGCATTTGGCGATCAGATTTTTTTGACACAGCTTGTAGGGCATTTCCGAGATTTTCACTGTTCAAGTAAAAATCCCGGTAACCCTTTGTTTCGCCAATGTTTAAACCCACAGAGCAGAGGATGAAGCGCGACGGCCCGTTGCAGGCCGCCGTTGAGGGCTTGATTCAATCAGCAGAAAACGTCAGTCAGCCTTGGGCAATGCTTCGCTTGCCTGCTGTTGGTCTTCAGCCTTGCGCTTCTTCATTTCGCTGACGATCACCCCGGCGACGATCAGCGCGCCGCCCAGCAAGGCCAGGCCTGGCAGGCGTTCGCCGGCAAGGCGGCCGAGGATGCCGGCCCAGACCGGTTCGCCGGCATAGATAACGGTGGCGCGGGTCGGCGAAACGCTTTTCTGTGCCCAGTTCATGGCTACCTGGATCACTGCACTCATCATCCCCAAGCCGATGGCGGTGCTCAGCAGCAGCCAGGAAAAGTCTGGAATACGTTCACCGGTCGGCACCACCATTAAAAACGCCAGCAGTGATGCCGTGGCCAGTTGCACGACGGTGACCCGGCGTACATCGACCTGGCCGGCGTAGGCGCTGATCATGATGATTTCTGCGGCGATGGCCACAGCGCTGATGATGGTGGCGATTTCACCGGGGCTGAAATTCAGGGCTGCGCCTTGCGGGCCTGACAACAGCATCAACCCGCTAAACGCCAGCATGATGCCCAGGCTCGGCATCAGGCCGGGGCGGCGGCCGAGTACCAGCCATTGCAGCAGCGGCACAAAGGGTACGTACAGCGCGGTAATGAAGGCCGACTGGCTGCTGGGGATGGTCTGTAAACCGACAGTCTGCAAGCCATAACCGAGCATGATCGCAGTGCCGATAAACACCCCGGCGCGCAGTTCCAGCCAGGTCAGGTCGCGCAGTACCTTGAGGCTGAACAGCGCGACCAGTAGGGCTGCCGCCGCAAACCGCAGGCCGACAAAGAACATCGGTCCACTGACGGTCATGGCGTGTTGCACCAGCAGGAACGTACCGCCCCAGAGCATGGTGATAAAGATCAGGACGGCTTCTGCTTTACTGACTCGGGGCAATCGGTTGGGTAATTTCATTGCGCTACCGCTGTGGAACCTTGCATGGTGAGGGAAGGGCGGCCCACAATGCGCCGCAAGTTGAGCAGTATAATGCGCAAGCGCTTCGAGTGAGCAATATGATGCACAAAGATATTTCCCCGCGTGCCCCGGTGTTGCAGCATGTGGGTCTCAATGTTCGACGACTGCGCAATGCCGCTGGCATCAGCCAGAGCGCATTGGCCGACAAGTCCGGGGTCAGCCGGCGCATGCTGGTGGCCATCGAGGCCGGTGAGAACAATGTCAGCCTGGCGACCTTGGACCGGGTTGCCGAGGCACTGGATGTGGCGTTCAGTGACCTGATCCAGGCACCGGATGTGCACGACCATAGTCGTATCAATGAGCTGGCGTGGGCCGGCACCCAGCCAGGCAGCAAGGCTGTGTTGCTGTCCAAGGCGCTGGCCCGACGTGAGGTGGAGTTGTGGGAGTTCTGTCTGGAACCAGGCGATCGCTATGATTCCGAGCCTGACCCGGAAGGCTGGAGCGAGCAGGTGTATGTGATCGAAGGTCAACTGAGCCTGCGGCTGGGCAGCCATGAGCAGCCTCGGCAGATCGCGGCCGGTGAGTTCTTCATGTTCCCCAGCAACCAGACCCATTCATTCTGCAACGACGCTACGACACTGCTGCGCTTTGTGCGCAATGTCGTGTTATAGCTTTGTTTTTTTGCCTGGAGCACCTGAATGAGCCCTGACAGCGTCGATGTGCTGATTATCGGCGGCGGTCTGAGTGGCAGCCTGCTGGCCATGCAGTTGCTGCGCTTGCCGGGCCGGCGACGGATCATGATTGTCGAGTCACGCGCCGAACTGGGCCGTGGCGAGGCCTACAGTGCCACCGAGCTGGGGCATACCCTGAACGGCAACGCGGCACGCATGGGCGTCGAACCGGATAACCCGGATGATCTGAGCCAATGGCTGGCCGAGCATCTGGCTGCAGGCGGCTGGCCGCAAGCCCATGCGCAGCAGCTGCCGGTGGCCGAGCTGTTCCCGCCGCGCGGGTTGTTCGGCACTTATGTACAGCAGCGTCTGGAGCAGGCCCGGCGGCTGGGCGCCAGTCACGGTTCGACTGTCGAACACCGACGTGGCGAAGCGGTTGACCTGCAAGCGGCTGAGCAAGGCATGACGCTGACCCTCGACAACACCGACACCGTGCATGGCCGGGTGGTGGTGTTGGCCACCGGTATGTACGCGGCGGCGCGCACCCCGCAGCATCACAGCGAGGCGTTGGGTGCCGCCGCGCTGGATCCCTGGGGAATCGAGGCCATGCGCGGTCTTGATGCGCAATCGCGGGTGGTGATCGTCGGTTCCGGGCTGACCATGGTCGATGCCCTGGAGTCGTTGCAGCAGGCCGGGCATTGTGGCCCCATTCAGGTGATTTCACGCCACGGATTATGGCCTCATGTGCGTCGCCAGCCGCCGCAATGGCCGGACTTTCTCGCTCACGACCACAGTATCCGCAGTCCCTTGCAGTTGCTGCGCAGCCTGCGTCAGCAGTGCCGCCAGGCCATGGCCGCCGGCATTGACTGGCAGGCCCCGCTGGATACCGTGCGGGCGCATATCGGCCGCCTGTGGAGCCAGGCCAGTGATCGGCAGCGCCGGCAGTTCGTGCGGCATGTGCGGCCCTGGTGGGAGAGCCACCACCACCGCTCGCCGCCGCAGGGAGCTGCGTTGCTGGAGCGGCTGCTGGGCGAAGGGCGTCTGGGCATACTGGCTGCGACCCTGCTGGGTGTCGAGTCACGGCCCGGTGAGCCGTTGCAGGTGCGCATTCGGCGTCGCGGCGCGACACAGGCCGAGTTCATCAGTGCTGATGCCTGGATCAACTCCAGCGGTATTCAATACGATTGGCGTCGGGTCGACCGGCCCTTGCCGCGCCAGTTGCTGGCGCGCGGCCTGGTGCGCCCCGGTCCGCTGGCGCTCGGTATCGACGCGGATCCGGGCGGCGCGGTACGCGGTGCCGATGGGCAACCCTCGGCGTGCCTGTTCGCCATGGGCCCACCGCTGCGCGGATTATGGTGGGAAAGCACTGCAGTGCCGGACGTAGCCAGTCAGGCCAAAGCGTTGGCGGCGCGTCTGGTTGAGGTGTTGGCTTAACGGCTCTGGCAGGCACCGCAGGCCCCTGTAGGAGCGACCTTGGTCGCGAAGACGGCGGTACATTCGCAGCAGATGCGGTGACTTTACCGGCCTGTTCACGAGCGAGCGCGTGCCCACAGGGATTTGCGGCGCCTGGCCGAACAATATTGAACCTATGTCTGGTCCAGCAACTGCGGCCCTGCACCCTGGCTGCCCAGTTCGTCGCCCCAGTTACGCAGTGGGCAGGCCTGCATCGACAGGCAGCCGCAGCCGATGCAGCCGGTGAGTTGATCACGCAATTGCGTGAGTCCCCGAATGCGCTCGTCCAGCTCAACGCGCCATTGTTCTGAAAGTTTCTGCCAGTCAGTAGCGGTCGGCGTGCGGCCCTCGGGCAGTGCCTGCAAAGCCGCATGGATACTTGCCAGTGGCAGGCCCAGACGCTGGGCCACCTTGATCAGCGCGACACGGCGCAGCATCTCGCGGGGATAACGGCGCTGGTTACCGGCGTTGCGCTGGCTGCTGATCAGCCCTTTGCTCTCATAAAAGTGCAGTGCCGTGACCGCCACGCCGCTGCGCGCCGCCAGTTGCCCGACACTGAGCTGCTGTTGGGCCGGGGCGGGGGTCTTGTTCATGAGCAAATTCCTGCTTGACCTAAAGTTAACTCAAGGTTTTACCCTGCGCAGCCATTACCCGCAATCATCGCGCTCAGGGAGATGCCTATGCATGGCTACAGTCAACTTGTCGAATTCAGCGTCGAAGCTACTCAGCAATCAGCGCTGGTCACTGCCTTGGCGCAAGTAGATGAGCAATACACCAGCAGTTGCCCCGGATTCATGGGGGCGAGTGTGCAGGCCAGCGAAGATGGCAGGCGGGTGCTGCATCAGGTGCTCTGGCAATCACGACAGGCCTGTGAGGCGGCGTTGTCAGCGATCGAATCCAGCGTGTATGACCTCAACGGCCTGATTCGCCTGCATCGGGTCCGGGCGGCGAGCTTCGGCAGTTATCAGGTGCTTAATCACGTGCCGCCTCGCGTTTGATTTCAGACCGACAGGTTCAATACCCGATCGCCTTGTCGATACTGGCCGACCCGGCGTTTGTTGACGGTCAGTTCGCCCAGGCGAATCAGGTGGCTGCGGGTCACATTGCGGGTCAGGCCCAGCAGATTCGCGGTATGCACCTGATTTTGATGACAGAAGCGGTAGGCCGCACGCAGCAGGGCATCTTCGACCTTTTCATGCAGCGCGCCGGCCTGATCCTCGAACAGTTTGGCAAAGGCCTGAGCGAGTAGCTGCTCGGTCGTCAGATCGTTTGCCGCGCTTGCCGAAGGGCTCACTGACGGTGTGAGCTGGCGCTGCGAGAGGTGCAGGTCGTCGGCTTCGAGCAGGCCGTTACGACACACCAGCAGGCTGTGATGAATCACGTTTTCCAGTTCGCGGATATTGCCTGGCCATGGGTGTTGCCTGAGTTTGAGTTCGGCTGCGCGGGCGAGCCGTGCCGGTGCATGACCGAGGCGTCGGCAGTAGCTTTCGATGAAGTGCCGGGCCAGCGGCAAAATGTCCAATGGCCGCTCACGCAAGGGTTTCAGGACCAGGCTCACCACGCTCAACCGATAGAACAGGTCTTCACGAAACTGCCCGGCGCTGATGGCGTGGTCCAGTTGCACATTGGTGGCCGCCAGCACCCGCACGTCGATAGGCTGGCTCTTGCGTGAGCCCAGCCGCACCACTTCGCGCTCTTGCAGGACGCGCAGCAGCTTGACCTGCAGGGGCACTGGCAGGTCGCCGATTTCGTCGAGAAACAAGGTGCCGCCGTTGGCCGCTTCGAACCAGCCGGCTTTGGCCGCGTGGGCGCCGGTGAAGGCGCCTTTTTCGTGGCCGAACAGCTCGGCCTCGACCAGGGAGGCGGACAGCGCCCCACAGTTGACCGCTACAAAGGGTCCTGCACTGCGGCTACTGAGGGCGTGGATCTGCCGGGCGACCAGTTCCTTGCCGGTCCCGGTGGCGCCGATGATCAAGACACTGGCGTCACTGGGTGCGACCTGGCGGACATGCCCGAGCAAGGCCTGCGAGGCCGGGTCTTCGAACACCAGCGGCGGCGCAGGCAGCGCGCGGTCACGCAGCGGCACGGCCATACTCACTTCGCCTGCTGTGGCGGCAGGTCATTGGCGATCATCTCGCCGAACGGGCCGGTCAGATTGGTCACCCCACGCCCGGCCAGGCTGGCGTAGGGCTCGGGCAGCAGCGGGAACACCAGTTCAGCGAAGCGGTAGGCTTCTTCCAGGTGCGGGTAGCCGGAGAAAATGAAACTGTCGATGCCCAAATCGGCGTATTCCTTGATCCGTGCTGCCACCTCTTGTGGATTGCCGACCAGCGCGGTGCCGGCGCCGCCACGCACCAGGCCAACACCGGCCCACAGGTTCGGGGCGATTTCCAGATTATCGCGCTGGCCATCGTGCAGCGCCGCCATGCGCCGCTGGCCTTCGGAATCAAAACGCGAGAAGGATTTTTGCGCGGCGGCGATGGTTTCATCACTGATCGGCTCGATCAGGCTGGCAGCGGCCTGCCAGGCCGCTTCGCTGGTTTCCCGGACAATCACGTGCAAACGAATCCCGAACTTCACGGTACGCCCCTTGCGCGCTGCACGTTCACGCACATCGGCCAGCTTGGCGGCGACCGCAGCGGGGGGTTCACCCCAGGTCAGGTATACGTCGACCTGCTCGGCAGCCAGGTCATGGGCTGCGTCGGAAGAACCACCGAAATACAGCGGCGGGTAGGGCTGTTGCAGCGGTGGGTACAGTGCCTTGGCATTTTCCACATGCAGATGTTTGCCCTTGAAGTCCACCGCCTCACCCTGCAACACCCGGCGCCAGATCTGGAGAAATTCGTCGGTGACTTCATAGCGTTCGCTATGGCTCAGGTGAATGCCATCGCCGCGGTTCTCGTCCGGGTCGCCACCGGTGACCACATTGATCAGCAGCCGGCCGCCTGACAACCGGTCCAGAGTCGCAGCCATGCGCGCCGAGACCGTCGGCGAGATGATCCCCGGACGAATCGCCACCAGATAACGCAGGCGTTGGGTCAAGGGGGCCAGTGCCGAAGCCACTACCCAGGAGTCTTCGCAAGAACGGCCGGTAGGAATCAGCACCCCGTAGTAGCCCAGATCGTCAGCCGCCTGCGCGACTTGCTTGAGGTAGTTGAGCGTCACCGGGCGCGCGCCTTTGGTGGTGCCCAGATAGTGGCCGTCGCCATGGGTGGGGAGAAACCAGAAAACGTTCATAGCAGTCCTTCAGAGGCTGGGGTCGACCAATGGGTACTGTTGGCTGGCAGACAGTGGGTCAACAGAGCAGGGATCACCCAGTCTTTATACGGACGTATTTTTATTCCTCAAAATATCTTGGAATCATATTTTTATCTCTATATGGAATATATGGCGTTTTGAATGTTTTCTGGCTACTGACTGAACCGGGCACTGTTGCTGGAGCAACAGCCAGTTGGGGCGTTGGTCTCACAGGTGAAACTTTGCTGTTCGCCGGGCAGTCACCTCTGAACCAACGCGTGGGGAACAGGACAATGGCAAGGGCAATCTGGAAGGGCGCGATCAGCTTCGGTCTGGTGCATATCCCGGTGGCACTGGTGTCAGCGACCAGCAGCGAGGGCGTGGATTTCGACTGGCTCGACAAGCGCAGCATGGACCCGGTGGGCTACAAACGGGTCAACAAGGTGACCGGTAAAGAGGTCAGCGCAGAAACCATTGTCAAGGGCGTGGAGTATCAGAAAGACCGCTACGTGGTGCTCAGCGAGGAGGAAATTCGCGCCGCCCATCCCGAGGCGACCCAGACCATCGACATCTTTGGCTTTGTCGACAGCCAGCAGATTCCCTTGCAGCACATTGATACGCCTTATTACCTGGCGCCGGTGCAACGTGGTGAAAAGGTCTACGCCTTGCTGCGCGAGACCCTGCATACCAGCAACAAGGTGGCCTTGGCCAATGTGGTGCTGCACACCCGCGAGCATTTGGCGGCATTGATGCCGTTGGCTTCGGCGCTGGTGCTGGTATTGCTGCGTTGGCCGGAGCAGGTGCGTGATATGGATGAGACGCTGCAACTGAGCGAGGCGGTGACGGACGTCAAACTGAGTAAAGGCGAGCGGGATATGGCGAAAAAGCTGGTCAAGGACATGAGTGTCGACTGGCGGCCCGAGGACTACCGCGACACGTTTCAGGACAAGATCATGGCGTTGGTCAAGACCAAGGCCAAGCGCGGCAAATTGGAAGCCGTGGGTGGGCAAAGCCCGGATCCTGAGCGCAAACAGGCAGACGTGATTGACCTCACCGAGTTGCTGCGCCAGAGCTTGGCCGGCCAGAGCAGCCCGCGCAAGACCAAGGCGTCAGCCAGGGCTTCGGCCAAGCCTGCCGCCAAGTCCGGTGAGGCCAAACCGGCAAGCCCTGGCAAACGCCGCCGCGCCGGGTAGTGATTGAAGGAGTCGCCAGATGGTCAGCGAGTACACCCGCAAGCGCCGTTTCGATATCACCCGCGAACCGCCAGAGACCGGCACCCGCAGCAAGCGCAAGGCCGCTGGAGAGGCGCTTAGCTTTGCGATCCAGAAGCACGACGCCAGTCACTTGCACTACGACTTGCGTCTTGAACTGGACGGTACTCTGAAAAGCTGGGCGGTACCCAAAGGCCCGAGCCTGGACCCGGCACACAAGCGCCTGGCAGTGCAGGTCGAAGACCACCCGCTGGCGTACGCCAGCTTTGAAGGGCGTATTCCCGAAGGGCAGTATGGTGCCGGTGAGGTCATTGTCTGGGATCGCGGTATCTGGCAGCCGCACGGTGATCCGCGCAAGGGGTATGAAGCTGGCAAGCTGGAATTCACCCTGATCGGGGAAAAACTCAATGGCGAGTGGGCGTTAGTGCGCACCCGGCTCAAGGGCAGCGGGAATCGCAAGCAATGGCTGCTGATCAAGCGCAGCGACGATGCGGCGCGGCCGGTCGATGAATTTGATATCACCGTCGAGCGCCCCGACAGTGTCTTGAGTGACGCCACCCTCAGCCGAACCCGGCCGGCCAGGCCTGAGCAGCCGAAAAAAAACACAGCCTTTGTACACACGTTGAGCCCGCAACTGGCCACCCTGATCGACCGACCGCCGCCCGGCGACTGGTTGTATGAGATCAAGTACGACGGCTATCGGATCCTGACCTGCATCCACGCCGGTGAAGTGCGCCTGCTGAGCCGTACCGGCAATGACTGGACAGCACGGATGCCAAGGCTTGCCAAGGCGCTGGCCAGGCTGGGGCTTGAAGACAGCTGGCTCGACGGCGAGGTGGTGGTTCTCGATCGTGACGGCTTGCCGGATTTTCAGGCGTTGCAACGGGCATTTGATGAGCACAGCGATGCACAGATCGTTTACTACCTGTTTGATGCGCCCTGGCTCAATGGCGATGACCTGCGCAAGCAGCCGCTGCAAGCGCGGCGTGAGGCTCTGGCCCAAGTGCTTGAAGGTCAGCGCAGCAAATTGATCAGATTCTCCGCAGGCTTTGCCGCCAGTCATCACGACATTGTCGAGAGTGCAAGGGCCATGGGCCTGGAAGGGGTCATTGGCAAACGTGCTGGCAGTCTCTACCTGGGCAAGCGCAGTGCTGACTGGATCAAGCTCAAGTGCCGTCTGGCTCAGGAGTTTGTGATCGTCGGCTACACACCGCCCGAGGGTAGCCGTAGTGGTTTCGGCGCGTTGTTGCTGGCGGTCAATGATGCCAGGGCGGCAGGATTGGTGTACGCCGGGCGGGTCGGCAGCGGCTTTGACGGCAAGACGCTGCGCCAGCTCAAGCAACAGCTTGATGCATTGCAGCGTGACAGCTCGCCGTTATGCAAGCCGCTCAGTCGTGAGTTGAGCCGCGATGTGCAATGGGTTGAACCGCAGCTGGTCGCCGAGGTGCAATTTGCCGAATGGACCCGAGATGCGGTTTTGCGTCAGGCCTCGTTCATCGGCTTGCGTACCGATAAGCCGGCGGCGCAGGTGGTGCGTGAGGTCGCCCGCCGAGCAGCTCTGCCGTTGGTGGATGAGGCGCAGCCGGACTCCTCAGAGCAGGCCACTAAAGCCTGCGTCGCCGGCGTCGCGATCAGTCACCCTGAACGGGTCATTGATCCGCAAAGCGGCGTCAGCAAGGCCGTTCTGGCGCAGTTCTATCTGGCCATTGCCGACCGGCTGCTGGCTGAGCTGAGCAAACGTCCGGTCGCGTTGCTGCGTTGCCCGCAAGGCATCGAGGGCGAGCAATTTTTCCAGAAACATGCCCAGCGCTTGAGCATCCCGAATATCACTCAACTTGACGCGTCTCTGGACCCCGGTCATGCGCCGCTGCTGCAGATCGATAACCGGGCAGCGCTGGCCGGTGTGGTGCAGATGGGGGGAATCGAGTTGCATACCTGGGGTGCTACCAGTGACCGGATTGAAACTCCGGACCGGCTGATCTTCGATCTTGATCCCGATCCGGCGCTGCCGTGGTGCAGCATGATCGAGGCCACCCAGATGCTCCTGGCGGTGCTCGATGAGCTGGGCCTGCAGGCCTTTCTGAAAACCAGCGGCGGCAAGGGCATGCACCTTATTGTGCCGCTGGCCCGGCACACCGGTTGGGATCAGGTGAAGCGCTTTGGCAAGGCGGTCGCCGAATTCATGAGTCGCCAGTTGCCCGAACGCTTCAGCGCTACGGCCGGCCCACAGAACCGGGTCGGGCGGATCTTTATTGACTATCTGCGCAATACCCGCGGCGGCACTACGGTGTCGGCCTGGTCAGTGCGCGCCCGACCTGGCCTGCCCGTGTCAGTGCCTGTCGGTCGCGATGAACTGGCGACCCTGAGCTCGGCCCGGCAATGGCACGTTGGCAACCTGGCGGAGCGCTTGCGCGATCTGGACGAAGATCCATGGGCGGGCTATCACAATCGCCAGCGCATCACTCAGGCGATGTGGCGACAGTTGGGTATTGATGATTGAGCTTACGATTCGCGGTTGCCGCGTGCGGGTCTAGGCTTATGGTTTTGCTTGCCCGGCGCTGAGCGTTCAGCGCGGGTGCGTCACATACAAGGAGAATCCGCATGACGCCATCCTCATGCCTGACCCGTCGCCGTCTGCTGGCGCTGGCCGCTGGCACTGCCGCAGCCCTGAGCCTTGATTCGGCCAGCGGTGCTCAGCAGCCGGTCATGCAGCCTGTCACCGATTTTTCCGCCAAGCTTTCAGGAGACCGCACCATGCAGACTCGTGCAATCCCTTCAAGCAACGAGCCTTTGCCGGTGATCGGCGTGGGTACCTATCGCGGCTTCGACGTCGCCACGTCAAGCCCGGCCTATAAACAATTGCGTAGCGTACTCGATGCGCTGTTCGCCGCCGGTGGCACCGTGATCGACAGTTCGCCCATGTATGGTCGGGCCGAGCAGACCACCGGCGAACTGCTGTCTATCCACGAGCCGCGCTCGCCGGCTTTTCTGGCCACCAAGGTATGGACCCGCGGCCGCAAGGAGGGCATTGCACAGATGGAGGAATCATTGCGTCTGTTGCAGACCGAGCGCATCGACCTGATGCAGATTCACAATCTGGTCGACTGGCAGACCCATTTGCCGGTGCTGCGTGACTGGAAAGCCCAGGGGCGGATTCGCTATGTCGGCATCAGCCACTACACCTCGTCGGCCTACGATCAGGTCGAGGCGGTGCTCAAGACTGAACAGCTGGATTTCCTCCAGATCAACTATGCATTGGATGATCGCGCGGCCGAAGCCCGGCTGTTGCCGCTGTGCCGGGAGCGTGGGGTGGCGGTGATCTGCAACCGGCCGTTTGGCGGTGGCGGGCTGTTGTCGCGGCTCAAGGATAAGCCGCTGCCCGGCTGGGCGGCGCAGGTGGAGGCCAGCAGTTGGGCACAACTGGCGCTGAAATTCTTGCTCGCCCACCCGGCGGTCACCTGTGTGATCCCCGGCACCGGCAACCCGAAATACATGGCCGATAACGCCGGTGCAGGTTTCGGCCCGACCCTGACCGATGCCCAGCGCCAGCAGTTGATCGCCCTGATCTAAGGGGGCCTGGCGCCAATACTGTTCGGTCAGACCGGTGGGAACAGCCGGCCGGCGTTCAGGTTGCTGTGGTCCGGCATTCCGCCGTCTTCGCTACCAAGGTAGCTCCCACAGAGGTATATAGCGCCTAACCGAACAGTATTGACCCTAGCGGCGGTCCTTCTTCGGCGCTGGCGGCAACGGCGCGAACAGCGCCTTGAGATCGTCATCGCTGAGCTTCCAGTCGCCTTGGGTACGGCCATCGAGAACACCGGCGGCCAGTGCGGATTTATCCTGCTGCAGGCGCTGGATCTTCTCTTCCACCGTACCCCGGGCAATCATCTTGTAGACGAACACCGGCTTGTCCTGACCGATCCGGTAAGCGCGGTCGGTGGCCTGATTTTCCGCCGCCGGGTTCCACCACGGATCGTAATGGATCACGGTGTCGGCAGCCGTGAGGTTAAGGCCCGTGCCGCCGGCCTTGAGGCTGATCAGGAATACCGGATGGCGGCCTTCCTGGAAGTCGCGGATCGGCGTGCGCCGGTCACGGGTCGAGCCGGTCAGCAGCGAATAGGCGATGTTGCGTTGCTCAAGCTCCTGCTCGATCAGTTCGAGCATCGAGGTGAACTGCGAAAACAGCAGGATGCGCCGTCCTTCGGCGAGCAGTTCCTCAAGCATTTCCATCAGCCCGGCAAGTTTGGCCGAGCTGCCGTGGCGCGGGTTGATCGGCATGTTGTTGACCAGTCGCAGGTCGCAACACACCTGGCGCAGCTTGAGCAGCGCTTCAAGGATGACGATCTGGCTGCGCGCCATGCCCTTGCGGTCGATCTCGTCGCGGACTTTCTTGTCCATCGCCAGGCGCACGGTTTCATACACGTCGCGCTGGCCATCGTTGAGTTCGACCCACTGGATGATCTCGGTCTTGGGCGGCAGCTCGGTAGCAACCTGCTCCTTGGTGCGGCGCAGCAGAAACGGTTTGATCCGCGAATTCAGGTGCTTGAGCCGATCAACATTGCCATGCTTTTCGATCGCGGAGCGGTAGTTGCTGTTGAACTCCTTGCTGCTGCCCAGCCAGCCGGGCATCAGGAAGTGAAACAGTGACCAGAGTTCCCCGAGGTGGTTTTCCAGCGGTGTGCCGGACAGGCACAGGCGCTGCCGGGCCTTGAGCTGACCGGCCGCCTGGGCGGCCTTGCTCTTGGGATTCTTGATGTACTGCGCTTCATCGAGAATCAGTACATGCAGGGGCAGTTTTTCCAGATGCTCGACATCGCGGGGCAGCAGCGCGTAGGTGGTCAGGATCAGGTCATAGCGTTGCAGGTCGGCCAGGTCCTGATGGCGCTGGGCACCGTACAGGGCCAGTACCTTCAACTGCGGGGTGAAGTGTGCTGCTTCGTCGAGCCAGTTGCCGATCAGGCTGGTGGGCATCACCGCCAGAGCCGGACGATCAAGACGCCCGGCCTGTTTTTCCAGCAACAAGTGGCTGAGGGTCTGCAGGGTCTTGCCCAGGCCCATGTCATCGGCCAGCACGCCACCGACTTCCAGCTCGCGCAGCGACTGCATCCAGCTCAGACCCTCAAGCTGATAAGCGCGTAACTGGGCGTTGAGTCCCTCGGGCAGGTTGACGGTCGCATCCTTGATATTGGCCAGGCGTTCAGCGAAATGCCGCAGTCGGTTACCGCCTTCCCAGGACAGCGGCAGCTCGTCGAGTTCGACCAGCCGCGCCGCGTCGGCGGTGTTCAGGCGCAGGCGCGTGTTGTCCGGCTCGCGCCAGTAGAAGTCGCCAAGCGTGGCCAGCACCGGTTTGAGCCGGCCAAAGGGCAGGGCAATCTGCACCGGGCTGCCACCGCTCTGGGTGAAGTGGTTGAGCTGCACCAGCAATTGTTCTTCATCGCCGCGTTTGGCCACGGCGGCGGGGCTGGTCAGTTCGGGGTGGCTGCGCAGCAGGTTGATCAGGATCGGCAGCAGGCTCAGGCGCTCGCCATTGACGATGATCCCCAGTTCCAGGTCGAACCAGTTACGGTCTTGCTGCTCGTCGACCACGGCATACCAGTCATCCACCGGCGTGACATCGAAACCGAAACCGTCGCGGATGTCGATTTCCCAGCCTTGCTCACGCAGTTTCGGCAGGTCATCGAGCACAAAATGCAGCCAGGCTTTTTCGCCGGGCAGCTCGTACATTTCGCCGGCGCTGTCAGGCAGTGCCTTGCTTTGCCGGGTGGCGATCTTGAAGCCCATGTCGCTCAGTTGCTGGCGCAGCTCGCGTTCGCGCTCGCCTTGACGGCGGATGCGCAGGGTTTCGGTCGCGGTGTGTTCGAGGATGTCACTTTTCTGGTTGACAAGATCGCTGCCCAGGCTGCTGGTCAGGATGCTTACATGGGTGGTGCCTATCGCATAGTGCTTGCCGTAGGCAAATGCCAACGCCGCACGGTGATGAGTCTGCCGCTGCATGCGCCCGTTACGCGGTTCGAAGGCGGTGAATTCGAGGCTGGCCAGGGTCAGGCGCGGACGCGGTTGCAGGTCATCGATCAGCCGCTCGGGCAGTTTCGGCTGCGCGAGCGCTGCCGCTGGCATGGCCTGCAGCAGTTCATCGCGGTTGTGCGGGTCTTGCAGGTAATGCAGCGCCGCCACGCAGTGCTTGCAGTCTCTGCGTACCGGGCAGGTGCAGGTGCATACCAGGTAATGCGGGGTCAGCGCCGGGTCCTGAAGCACCAGCGACTGGCTGTAGCGCTCGCCACCGCTGCCACGACAGCGGGTACGCACGACCTGGTCGCTGACCTGCTCAAGGCTGATGCGTTTCTGTCGCGCATAGTCGCGACCGCGCTCAAGCGTCTGGGCTTTGAAGAAGTGTGTCCATGGTCTGGCCAGGACTTTTTCAAGAATCGATGACACCGGTGTGTAAGGCCTTGCAGTGGCGATGCTTTGAACAAGCCGGACAGTGTACCCGGCTTTGCGCGGATCAGAGTGGAGAAACCTTGATCAGCAGGGCCAGGCTGCCGTAGTCGAGGAAGGTCAGCTCGCCGTTCTTGATCCGGGCGCTCTGCTTGAGCCGCTCGCTGCCTTGCAAAATACCGTGGCTATCGAGGCGGTTGACCCAGAATTCTGCGTCGTAGTCGGTGAAGCGGCCGATCGCCACGCTCAGCGTACCTTGTACCGGGAAATGACCGAACTGCTCATCGCCCTGGGTCACGGCCACGCGGCTCGGCTGCTCGCCGATCTGTTGTTGCCAGGCGCGGTGCATCAGGACCTGATACTGGCCGCTGGCGGTGAGTTTTTCGGCCAGGCCGTTGAGTGCAGTGGCGCGCTGGTTGCCGGCTTCAATCCGGGGCGCGCCGGCGTCCCAGTGCTCGGGCGCCGGTTGTGGGGTCGCGGCCGGCTCGCCGAGTTGGCGGAACAGGATGGCTTCGACCAGGTATTGATCATTGGCAAAGGCGCTCGGGGACAGCGCAGCCAGTAGCACGGTGGTGAACAGGATCAATGAGCGGTACAGGCGCATGAGCACATCCTTCAGGCAGATTTCGGGGTCAGGCGCTCCAGCAGCGCCTCAATGGTGTTGAAGCGCTCCTCAGGGCGTTCCATCGGCACCATGAATTTGAACAGCGTGGCGCCTTCGAATTTGTAACGGTTGGGCTGGCCCTGAATCAGCTTGATCAGGGTCAGCGGGTCGACCGGCGTGTTGGCCGCGAACTCGATACGCCCGCCCTGCGGCCCGGCGTCGATCTTGCTGATCCCCAGTTGCTCGGCGACCAGTTTCAGGTGAGTGATGCGCACCAGGCTTTTGGTCGGCTCAGGCAGCAGGCCGAAGCGGTCGATCATTTCGACCTGCAGATCCTTGAGGCCGTCTTCGTCGGTGGCGTTGGCGATGCGCTTGTAGAGGATCAGCCGTGCATGCACGTCGGGCAGGTAGTCCTCGGGAATCAGTGCCGGTACTCGCAGGTTGATTTCCGGGCCGCCGCCCAGCGGCTGGTCGAGGTTGGGCTGTTCGCCTTTGCGAATGGCCTTGACCGCACGTTCGAGCATTTCCATGTACAGAGTGAAGCCCACCGCCTGGATCTGGCCGCTCTGGCCGTCGCCAAGCAGTTCACCGGCGCCGCGAATTTCCAGGTCGTTGGTGGCCAGCACGAAACCGGCGCCCAGGTCCTGGGTATTGGCGATTGCTTCCAGACGCTTTTCGGCATCCGGGGTGACCTGCTTGCGCGGCGGGGTCAGCAGGTAGGCATAGGCCTGGTGGTGACTGCGCCCGACCCGGCCGCGCAACTGGTGCAACTGGGCCAGGCCGAACTTGTCGGCACGCTCGATGATGATGGTGTTGGCGCTCGGCACGTCGATGCCGGTCTCGATGATGGTCGAGGCCACCAGCACGTTGAAGCGCTTGTGGTAGAAGTCGCTCATCACCTGTTCGAGTTCACGCTCGCGCATTTGTCCGTGCCCGATGCCGATGCGGGCCTCGGGCACCAGTTCAGCGAGGTCGGAGGCGCATTTCTCGATGGTCTTCACGTCGTTGTGCAGGTAGTACACCTGGCCGCCGCGCAGCAGTTCACGCAGTAGCGCTTCCTTGACCGTGGGCTTGTTCTGCTCCATGACGAAGGTGCGCACCGACAGCCGACGGGCTGGCGGGGTGGCGATGATCGACAGGTCGCGCATGCCTGACACTGCCATGTTCAAGGTGCGCGGGATCGGTGTGGCGGTCAGGGTCAGGATGTCGACTTCACTGCGCAGGTTTTTCAGCTGTTCTTTCTGGCGCACCCCGAAGCGGTGTTCTTCGTCGATGATCACCAGGCCCAGGTTCTTGAACTTCACATCGTCCGAGAGCAGCTTGTGGGTGCCGATGACGATGTCGATCTTGCCTTCGGCCAGATCGGCCACGGCGGCGTTGACTTCCTTGGCCGATTTGAAGCGGCTCATCACCTCGACCTTGACCGGCCAGTCGGCGAAGCGGTCGCGGAAACTGTTGTAGTGCTGCTGGGCGAGCAGGGTGGTGGGCACCAGCACCGCGACCTGGCGGCCGCCATGCACGGCAATGAACGCAGCGCGCATGGCCACTTCGGTCTTGCCAAAGCCCACATCGCCACACACCAGGCGATCCATGGGTTTGGCGGCGAGCATGTCGGCGCGTACGGCCTCGATGCTCGACTGTTGGTCGGGAGTTTCTTCGAACGGGAAGCCGGCGCTGAACGTCGCGTAATCGGCTTTGGGGTCTTCGAAGGCATAACCTTCGCGAGCTGCGCGGCGGGCGTAGATGTCCAGCAGTTCGGCGGCCACGTCGCGGACCTGTTCGGCCGCCTTGCGCTTGGCCTTCTGCCAGACTTCCGAACCCAGCCGGTGCAGCGGTGCCAGTTCGTCATCGCTGCCGGTGTAGCGGGCGATCAGGTGCAGGTTGGCCACCGGCACGTAGAGCTTGGCGTCGTCGGCGTACACCAGGGTCAGGAACTCGGCGACCTGGTTGTCGACCTCAATGGTCGCCAGCCCCTGATAGCGGCCCACCCCGTGGTCGATATGCACCACCGGCGCGCCTTCGCGCAGTTCGGTAAGGTTCTTGATAACCGCATCGTTGCCGTGCTCGGCGCGTTTTTCCCGGCGCCTGCGCTGCATGACCCGCTGACCGAACAGCGGGCTCTCGGCGACCAGCGCCAGGGATGGGTCATCGAGAACCAGGCCTTCATCCAGCGGCGCGATGGTGATTGCCAAACGTTCAGTGCCGGCGACGAAATCCTGCCAGCCCTCGACGGTTTTCGGCCGCAGTTTGAGGCGATCAAGCAGTTCCAGCAGCACCTCGCGGCGGCCGGCCGATTCGGCGGTGAACAGCACCCGGCCGGGGAACTGATCGAGGAAGTTCGACAGCGCCGCCAGTGGCTGACTGGCCTTGGCTTCGATGGCCAGCTCTGGCAAGGGCTGGGCCGGGAAACGTTCGCGACCGGCACCGGCTTCGATGTCCTGCTGGCTGGCGACCACCCGCGGCCAGTTCTTCAGGCGGGCAAAGCAGTCTTCCACCGGCAGGAACAGTTCGGCAGGCGGCAGCAGCGGCCGGTTGGGGTCGATGCGCCGTTCTTCATAACGATTGCGTACGTCGTTCCAGAAGTTCTCGGCGGCCTGCTCGATGCCGGGCAGGGAGAACACCTGGGTGTCCTGCGGCAGGTAATCGAACAGGGTCGAGGTTTCTTCGAAAAACAGCGGAATGTAATACTCGATCCCGGCCGGGGTGATGCCGCTGTTGAGGTCCTGGAAGATCGGGCTGCGGCGAAAGTCGACATCGAAGCGTTCGCGAAAGCGCGCCTTGAAGCGCACCACTTCATCCTTGTGCAGCGGAAATTCCTTGGCCGGCAGCAGGCGCACAGACTCGACCTTGTCGATTGAGCGCTGGGTGTCCGGGTCGAAGGTGCGCAGGGTTTCGATTTCATCGTCGAACAGGTCGATCCGATAAGGCAGTTTGCTGCCCATCGGGAACAGGTCCAGCAGGGCCCCGCGCACGGTGAACTCGCCATGCTCGTAAACCGTGTCGACGTAGCGGTAGCCGCTGGCCTCCAGCCGAGTGCGCATGGCTTCGACGTCAAGCTTCTGGCCGACATCCAGCACCAGGCTGCTGCCCAGCAGGAATCGGGTCGGGGCCAGGCGGTGCAGGGCGGTGGTGATCGGCACCACCAGCACGCCGTGGTCCAGTTCCGGCAGGCGGTACAGGCTGGAGATCCGCTGCGAAATGATGTCCTGATGCGGCGAGAACAGGTCGTAGGGCAGGGTTTCCCAGTCCGGGAAATGCAGCACCGCAAGCTCCGGGGCGAAGAATTTCAGCTCCTGCTCAAGACGCTCGGCACTCTGGCTGTCAGCGGTCAGCAACAGAGTAAAGCGCCGCGCGGCGCTGGCAGCTTCGGCGATGGCCAGGCTTAAGGCGGCACCTTGCAGGTTGCCCCAGTGTTGTTTGCCGGCGGCGGCAGGCAGATGCGGTAGGCGCAGAACAGACACGGACGGTCGGACTCCAGCTGGGCGACAAAGGCGGCGATTGTAACGGGGTGCAGTGGGGCTGTCAGTTTTCCAGCGCTGCCGACGGGCTTTTAAACATGGAATTTATGTAGTGCCAGAAGATCTGACAACCGCGCATTGCTCATAAACACTGGGGCGGTCATAATGTAGCCCCTTTTTTCAGCCCCTACATGTGGAAGGTTCCCGTGACTCAGAAGCCCGACCAGTGCCTTGGTGAATGGATCGATCGTGAAGCCCTCGCCGAGGCGATGATCCCGCTCCTCGGCCAGCTGTACCGCAATAATAATGTGGTCACTTCGATCTACGGCCGCAGCCTGATCAACCGTTCAGTCATCGCGATTCTCAAGGCTCACCGCTTTGCCCGTCATCGCCAGGCCGATGCGAGCGAGTTGTCCGTACACGAGACTTTCCCCCTGCTCAAGGCCATGAGCGAGCTCAAGCTGGGCGCCGCTTCCGTGGACCTGGGCCGTCTGGCCGTCAAGTTCAAGACCGAAGGCAACGGCCGCAGCGCCGAGGAATTCGTGCGTGCCGAACTGGCCGCCGTGGTGGGTCAGCAAAGTGCTACGCCTGCCAAGGGCAAGGACGTGGTCCTGTACGGTTTCGGCCGCATCGGCCGCCTGCTGGCGCGTATCCTGATCGAAAAAACCGGTGGTGGCCTGGGCCTGCGCCTGCGCGCCATCGTGGTGCGCAAAGGCGCCGAGAACGATCTGGTCAAGCGCGCCAGCCTGCTGCGCCGCGACTCGGTACATGGTTCGTTCGACGGCACCATCACCATCGATGAAGCCAACAGCACCATCACCGCCAACGGCAACCTGATCCAGGTGATCTACGCCAAGAGCCCGACCGAGGTGGATTACACCCAGTACGGTATCAGCGACGCGCTGCTGGTAGACAACACCGGTGTATGGCGTGACGCCGACGGTCTGGGCCAGCACCTGACCTGCCCGGGTGTCGATCGCGTGGTGCTGACCGCGCCGGGCAAAGGTAAGCTCAAGAACATCGTGCACGGTATCAACCACGGTCAGATCACTGCCGATGACAAGATCATCTCGGCGGCGTCCTGCACCACCAACGCTATCGTGCCGGTGCTCAAGGCGGTCAATGACAAGTACGGCATCGTCAACGGTCACGTTGAAACCGTTCACTCGTACACCAACGACCAGAACCTGATCGACAACTTCCACAAAGGTTCGCGCCGTGGCCGTAGCGCCGCGCTGAACATGGTCATCACCGAGACCGGTGCCGCCACCGCAGCTGCCAAAGCACTGCCGGAACTGGCTGGCAAGCTGACCGGTAACGCGATTCGCGTGCCGACGCCGAACGTCTCGATGGCGATCCTGAACCTGAACCTGGAGAAGGCCACCACTCGCGAAGAGATCAACGAATACCTGCGCGACACCGCGCTGTATTCGGACCTGCACAAGCAGATCGACTACGTCAACTCGCAGGAAGTGGTTTCCACCGATTTCGTCGGCTCGCGTCACGCCGGTGTTGTCGACGCCGAGGCGACCATCGCCAACGACAACCGCGTTGTGCTGTACGTCTGGTACGACAACGAGTTCGGTTACAGCTGCCAGGTGGTGCGCGTGATGGAAGACATGGCCGGGGTCAACCCGCCAGCGTTTCCTGCGTAAACGCAGCTTTAAGTTGTAAGCGGCAAGCTGCAAGTGGGTGGTGTCTGGGCTGACCGGGCATCACCAGAAAAAACGGGTCGATTATTCGACCCGTTTTTTTCGTCTGCAGTTTGTGCGGGCGGCGCGCTCAGCTTGCGGCTTGAAGCTTGCCGCTTGTAGCGTCCTTGGCCCTGAACAGCACCAGGGTGGCGATGAGGCCAAGGATCGCCGCGCCGGTCAGCCAGATGCCTGGTGCCGCTTTGTTGCCCAGTTCATGAATCAGCCAGGTGCAGGCCGCCGGGGTGAAGCCGCCGAAGGTGGCGGTGGCCAGGCTGTAGGCCAGCGAGAAACCGGTGGTGCGCACATCGGCGGGCATGATCTCGGTCAGCGCCACGACCATCGCGCCGTTGTAACTGCCATACAGGAATGACAGCCACAGCTCGACGGTCAGCAGGTTGGCAAAACTGGGGTGCGCGACCAGCCAGGACAGGGCAGGGTAGGCGGTGAGAATGGCCAGCACGGTGGCGCCGATCAGCAATGGCCGCCGCCCGATGCGGTCGGACAGGCTGCCCATCACCGGCAGCCAGATGAAGTTCGACACGCCGACGCAGACGGTCACCAGCAAGCTTTCCAGGTCGCTCAGGTGCAGTTCGTTCTTGCCGAAGGTCGGGGTGTAGGCGGTGATCAGGTAGAACGATACGGTAGTCATCACCACCAGCGCCATGCCGGCCAATACCAGGCCGAAGTTCTGGCGGATCGAGCGCAGCACTTCACTCAACGTCGGGCGATGCTTGCGCGCTTCGAACTCTGGAGACTCCTCAAGCGAACGACGGATGATAAACAGCGCCGGCACGATCAGGCAGCCGATGAAGAACGGCAGGCGCCAGCCCCAGTCACCCATCTGCTCAGGGCTCAGCCAGTGATTCAGCGCCACACCCAGCAGCCCGGCAAACACCACAGCAGCCTGTTGGCTGGCCGACTGCCAACTGACAAAGAAGCCTTTGCGACCTGGCGTTGAAATTTCCGCGAGATAAACCGACACGCCGCCCAGCTCAACGCCGGCCGAGAAGCCCTGCAACAAGCGGCCCAGCAGAACCAGCAAGGGCGCGGCCAGGCCGATACTGTTGTAGCCGGGCACGCAGGCGATCAGCAACGTACCCATGGCCATCAGACCCAGAGTAATTAGCAGCCCTTTACGGCGCCCGTGGCGGTCAATGTAAGCGCCCAGAAAAATCGCCCCTAACGGCCGCATCAGAAAGCCGGCGCCGAAGGTGGCCAGCGACAGCATCAGCGAGGCAAATGCGCTGTCGGTAGGGAAAAATGTCTTGGCAATGGCCGTGGCGTAGAAGCCATAGACCATGAAGTCGTACATTTCGAGAAAATTGCCGCTGACAACGCGAAAAATCGCCTTGCCTTTGCTGGTGGTTGTGGTCATGGCTCTGACTCTTCAGGCTGGATATTGAGGTTGTTGGTCAGTCTGCTGGCTGCCGTGGCAGCACTCCGGGTCTATGCCCGGATGAGGGCTATTTGTAACAGTATGTGTAAAAATGCCCTCAAACAACCTGTCCAGAGCCGTTAGCGAGCTAATGAAGGGCTGGTTCAAGGTTTGTTCAGGTTGGCAGGGGCAGCAGGCAAAAAAGGATTACCCACACGGAAACAATGTATTACCCACGAAAAAGTGGCCTTCGTCACGACCAAGGGGTAATGTTCCCGGCTTGAGCGCAGCACTAGACTGCAACGCGTCATTTAGCCGCAGACGCCAACCCGGCGCGCGGCCTGTTCTATAGGAGTACGCATGGCTGTCTACAACTACGATGTCGTGGTATTGGGGTCCGGTCCCGCCGGCGAAGGCGCAGCAATGAACGCTGCCAAGGCCGGTCGCAAGGTCGCGATGGTCGACAGCCGCCGTCAGGTCGGTGGCAACTGCACCCACCTGGGTACCATCCCTTCCAAGGCACTGCGTCACGCGGTCAAGCAGATCATCCACTTCAACACCAATCCGATGTTTCGCGCCATTGGCGAGCCGCGTTGGTTCTCTTTCCCGGATGTGCTGAAAAGCGCCGAGGTGGTGATCGCCAAGCAAGTGACCTCGCGCACCAGCTACTACGCGCGTAACCGCGTTGACGTGTTCTTCGGCACCGGCAGCTTCTCTGACGAAAACAGCGTCAGCGTGGTCGGCAGCAACGGCGTGGTCGACAAACTGGTCGCCAACCAGATCATCATCGCCACCGGCTCGCGGCCTTATCGCCCGGCTGATATCGATTTCAACCACAAGCGAATTTACGACAGCGACACGATCCTGAGCCTCAGCCATACCCCGCGCAAGCTGATCATTTACGGCGCCGGTGTGATCGGGTGTGAGTACGCCTCGATCTTCAGTGGTCTGGGCGTGCTGGTCGAGCTGGTCGACAACCGCGATCAGTTGCTGAGCTTCCTAGACAAGGAAATCTCCCAGGGCCTGAGTTACCACTTCAGCAACAACAACGTCATGGTTCGTCACAACGAAGAGTACGAGCGCGTTGAAGGCCTGGAGAACGGTGTGGTCCTGCACCTCAAATCCGGCAAGAAGATCAAGGCCGACGCGTTGCTGTGGTGCAACGGACGGACCGGCAACACCGACAAGCTGGGCCTGGAAAACGTCGGCCTGAAAGCCAACGGTCGCGGGCAGATCGAAGTCGATGAAAACTACCGCACCGAGGTCAGCAACATCTATGGCGCCGGTGACGTGATTGGCTGGCCGAGCCTGGCCAGTGCGGCCTATGACCAGGGGCGTTCAGCGGCGGGCAGTCTGGTGGATAACGGCAGTTGGCGCTACGTCAACGACGTGCCTACCGGCATCTACACGATTCCCGAGATCAGTTCGATCGGCAAGACCGAGGCTGAGCTGACCGAAGCCCGGGTGCCGTATGAAGTCGGCAAGGCGTTTTTCAAAGGCATGGCCCGTGCGCAGATCTCCGATGAGCGGGTCGGCATGTTGAAGATCCTGTTTCACCGTGAAACCCTTGAGGTGCTGGGCGTGCATTGCTTCGGTGACCAGGCCTCGGAGATCGTTCATATCGGCCAGGCGATCATGAACCAGCCAGGTGAAGCCAATACCCTGAAGTACTTCGTCAATACCACCTTCAACTACCCGACCATGGCCGAAGCCTATCGGGTAGCGGCCTACGACGGTCTCAACCGGCTTTTTTGAGCGGCTCCGGCCGGCGGCCTGAGCCGGCCGGAGAGATCAGCGATTCCCGAGGGTGGCAGTGGCCAAACCGGGAAAGTCTGTGATCAGGCTGTCTACGCCGAAGTCGGCGAGCCGGCGCATCAGCGCCGGTTCGTTGACTGTCCATACCGACACGTGCAACCCCTGGCGCTGAGCCTTGAGCAGGCGTTCCGGGGTGCACAATGTCCAGTTCAGGGCGAGAATCTCACAGCCATAGGCTTGCGCGACCTTCAACGGGTCGAGCCAGGCATATTCGGCTACCAGCCCACGAGAAATGTCCGGCGTCAGTTCCAGTGCTGCGCGCAGCACTTGCCGTGAGCTGGACGTGATGGTCACCTTGTCGAGCAGCCCGTGGCGCTGCACCAGCTCGCGGATGGCCAGTACCGTATTGGCGGCGCGGACCCTTGATGCGCTTTTCACTTCCAGTTGCCAGTGATCGAAATCGCAGTGTTCGAACAGGGTTTCCAGGCGCGGGATCGGACAGGGGCTGACCCAGCCGGGACCGCCGCGACGGGCGTCGTAGGTCACCAGATCGCTGGCCACATGCTCATGAACCTTGCCGCGCCGGTCGGTGGTGCGTTTGAGGGTCGGGTCATGGATGACCATCAGTTCGCCGTCGCGAGACAGGTGCAGGTCCAGTTCGCAACGGCGCACGCCGTGCTTCAGGCACTGCTGGAAACTGGCAAGGGTGTTCTCGGGGGCTTCGCCCTTGGCGCCGCGGTGGCCATAAATTAGCGTCACAAATACTCCGTAGCAGCGGCCGGGCAGCGATCCGCTTCAGCCGCGAATAGACAATTGATGGACCCGACGCTCATGCGTCGGGCGCTGTGTTCTGTTCCCGCGCCTGACGTCGCTGCTGGGCCTGGCGTTGCAGCACATGACGGGCGAGCAATTGCCGCTGTGCATCGGGCAGGTCGACAAATTCGGTATCAATTTCGAAGGCGTTATCTGCCTTGGGCGCGCAACTCACCACTCGGGCTTCGAGCATCATCCCGGCCGCTTGCGGCATGAGGACCATTTTGATCGAGAGGCGTGAGTCAGGCGTGTAGGACTGGGCTGAACTGAACTGGATCCCGCCTTCAGACAGTAGTACCGGTTGCGGGGTGCCCAGTTCGCCCAGAGCGGTATTGGCCACGACCTGGCCGAGCAGGTCGATGCGCTTGCTCATGGCTTTGAGGAAACCGTTCAACACCCGGTCGCGGTCATCGAGCTGGCGTAGCAGATGCTGGGACTCGAACTCGCTGACATGCAGCTCGCTGAGCAACTGAAACAGCGCGGTAATGCGCGGCATCGTGCAGCTGGCGGCCTCGTCGAGCGGGTTAATTTCCAGTGCGACGCTGTCTTCGATACGGTAGTATTCGCGGCGTCTTTCTTCATCTAATGTCGACATGGCGAACCCGTGCCTGCGGCTGTGGTCAGAGAGTTTCGAGTGTAAGGCCGCACATGGCAGCCCGCCACACGGATGTCCCATTCCTGCGAACAATTCCTTAAATGTTCAGACCTCTTTTTGCTTTTATCGGCACCCGCTACACCCGTGCCAAGCGACGTAATCATTTTGTTTCCTTTATTTCCCTGACGTCGATCATCGGCCTGGCCCTTGGCGTGGTGGTGATGATTGTCGTGCTGTCGGTCATGAACGGTTTCGATCACGAGATGCGTACCCGCGTGTTGGGCATGGTGCCGCATGCCACGGTCGAAGGTGACGAGCCGATCCGCGACTGGCCGCAGCTGGCCGCCAAAGTCAGCGCCAGCCCGGGCGTGCAGGCGGTGGCGCCGTTTACCCAGATGCAGGGCTTGCTCAGCCACGAAGGCATGGTCCAGAAAGTCCTGCTCAATGGTATTGACCCGAGCCAGGAAGACAAGGTTTCGATCATCAGCCAATTCGTTCGTCAGGGCGCGCTCAGCCAGTTGGCGCCGGGTGAGTTCGGCATCATCATCGGCGACCGCGCCGCGAGCAAGCTGGGTGTGAGCCTCGGTGACAAGCTGACCTTTGTCGCGCCCGAAGTGGCAGTGACCCCGGCCGGTCTGTTTCCGCGCATGAAGCGCTTTACCGTGGTTGGTATCTTTCATGTCGGTGCCGGCGAGATCGACGGTTTTCTCGGTCTGACCAATATCGAGGACCTGGGTCGCCTGCGCCGTTGGCAGCCCGATCAGGTGCAGGGCCTGCGCCTGAAGTTCGATGACCTGTTCGAGGCCCCGCGTGGCGCCTGGCAGATTGCTCAGGATCTTGGCGGCAGCAAGTATTACTCGCGTGACTGGACCCGCACTCACGGCAACCTGTACCAGGCCATCCGCATGGAGAAATCCATGATTGGCTTGCTGCTGTTGCTGATCGTTGCGGTGGCGGCGTTCAACATCATTTCCACACTGGTGATGGTGGTCAACGACAAGAAGGGTGATATCGCGATCCTGCGTACGCTGGGTTCCACGCCGGGGCAGATCATGGCCATCTTCATGGTCCAGGGCACCGTGATCGGCGTGGTCGGCACCCTGATCGGTGCCGGGGTGGGCATTCTGGCTGCGCTCAATGTCAGTGCTGCGATTGCCGGTCTGGAACGCCTGATCGGCCACAAGTTTCTCAATGCGGATGTCTACTTCATCGACTACCTGCCGTCACAAGTGATGGCTCAGGATGTGCTTCAGGTGTGTGGCGCCGCATTGCTCCTGAGTTTCCTCGCCACCCTGTATCCAGCCTGGCGCGCAGCGCGCACCCAGCCGGCAGAGGCGTTACGTTATGAGTGAGTCGGGCATGTCTGAAAAAGCTGTATTGAGTTGCCGCAACCTGGGTAAATCCTACGATGAGGGCCCGGAGTCAGTTGTGGTGTTGTCTGGCCTGCAACTGGAACTGTTTCCCGGCGAACGGGTGGCGATCATCGGCAGTTCGGGTTCCGGCAAGAGTACCTTGCTCAACCTGCTGGGCGGTCTCGATACACCGTCGCAGGGCAGTGTCTGGCTGGCCGGTGAAGAGCTGTCTGCGCTGAACGAGAGAGCGCGTGGCCTGCTGCGTAACCGGGCGCTGGGTTTCGTCTATCAGTTTCACCACCTGCTGCCTGAGTTCACCGCGCTGGAGAACGTCTGCATGCCGTTGCTGATCGGCAAAACGCCGATCCCTGAGGCGCGCGATCGGGCCACCGCGTTGCTCAAGCGGGTCGGCCTGAGCCATCGTCTGGCGCACAAGCCCGCCGAGCTGTCTGGCGGTGAGCGTCAGCGCGTGGCGATTGCCAGGGCACTGGTCAACGAGCCAGGTCTGGTGATGCTCGACGAGCCGACCGGCAACCTCGACCATCACACGGGGCAGGGGATTCAGGACCTGATGCGCGAGCTGAGCACCGCGTCGCGCACCGCGTTTCTGGTGGTGACCCATGACTTGAATCTGGCCAGGCAGATGGACCGTGTCCTGCGCCTGGAAGACGGCCGGCTGGTCGCCGACTGATTCAGCCGGCCCGCTACCTCCTGAGGTGGCGGGTCGATTCTTTGCCTGGCGTGGTGAGTCACAAGTTCGCGTGATAAATGGCGAGTGATTTTTGCAGCCAGGCAAGGCGCCGCGACGAGCCATAGCAGGGCTATGGCGAGGAGTGGCAACGCTGCATGGCAGTGCAAGGCACCGCCAGTATTGTGCAGTTAACTTGTGATTCACCACGCTAGGTGCCCTGCGAATGTTCAGACCCTTATCCATCTTCATCGGCGCGCGCTACACCCGGGCCAAGCGTCGCAAAAGTTTTATCTCGTTCATTTCCATGACCTCGATGATTGGCCTGGCCCTCGGTGTGCTGGCGATGATCGTTGTGTTGTCCGTGATGAACGGCTTTCAGCGGGAAATGAGCTCGCGCATCCTCGGCATGGTGCCGCACGCTTCGATTCTCGGGGTCAAGCCGCTGGACGACTGGCAGCAGGTTGCCGATGCAGCGCTGCGCAATCCTGAGGTGGTGGCGGCTGCGCCGTTGACCGAAATGGAAGGCATGCTGTCGTACCGTGGCGCCATGCAGCCGATTCAGGTCAGCGGCATCGATCCGGCCCGTGAGCATGAAGTCTCGATTGTGACCCGGCACATCACCCGTGGCAGCCTGCAAGACCTCAAACCCGGCGAGTTCGGGGTGGTACTGGGCGAGATCACGGCGCGGCGCTTTCGCCTGAATGTAGGCGATGCGCTGACCTTGATTGTGCCGGAAATCAGCAATGCGCCTGGCGGCATCACCCCGCGTCTGCAGCGTCTGACCGTGGTGGGGCTGTTCAAGGTCGGTGCCGAGCTGGATGGCTCGATGGCGTTGATGAACATTGCCGATGCCGGGCAGATGCAACGCTGGCAGCCTGGTCAGGTGCAAGGGGTGCGTCTGGCGCTCAAGGACCTTTACAAGGCTCCGCAAGTGTCCAAGGCGGTTGCCGGCGGGCTTGGCGAAGGCTATCGCGCCGATGACTGGAGCCACACCCAGGGCAGCCTGTTCAGCGCCATGAAGATGGAAAAGACCATGATTGGCCTGCTGCTGCTGATGATCGTTGCGGTGGCGGCGTTCAACATCATTGCCACGCTGATCATGGTGGTCAACGACAAGGGCGCCGACATTGCGATCCTGCGCACCCTGGGTGCGACGCCGCGGCAGATCATGGGAATCTTCATTATTCAGGGCTCACTGATCGGTGTGGTGGGTACCCTGATCGGCGGCGTGCTGGGGGTGATCGCAGCGCTGAATGTCAGTGCGCTGGTCGGCTGGCTGGAGCGGGTTACCGGCCAGCATGTGTTCAGCGCTGATGTGTATTTCATCAGCAACCTGCCGTCCGAGTTGCAGGCTGCTGACGTGCTGCTGATTTGCAGCGCCGGCTTCATTCTCAGTTTTCTGGCCACCATCTACCCGGCCTGGCGTGCCGCCAAGGTCGAGCCGGCGACTGCCCTGCGCTACGAATAAGCTGGCAGGCGGATCACGAAGCGGGTCAGCCCGCCTTGTGACTGGCACTCGATCGTCCCGCCATGGGCGTGGATGATCGAGCGGCAGATCGCCAATCCCAGCCCTGCATGCTCGTGACGGTCGGCCCGCGAAGTATCGGCGCGATAGAAGCGATCAAACAGGCGCGCCACGACGTGGGGCGGGATGTCCGCCCCGGGATTCTCTACGGTCAGCAGCGCGCCTGCGGCGCTGTCTTGCAGCAGCACGGCAATCTGGCCGCCGCTTGGGGTAAAGCGCAGGGCATTGCTCAGCAGGTTGGACAGCACCCGGCGTAACAGGGCGCGATCACCACGCGACGCTGCCTGACCCTCGCGGTACAGCTCAATGCCGGCATCCTCGGCCAGCGGTGCAAGGTACTCCAGCACCGCATCGGCTTCATCCTCCAAGTGCAGTTCATCCTGCGCCGGGGCCAGCAAGCCTTGTTCGGTTTTGGCCAGCAACAGCATGTCATTGACCATCTGCGCCAGGCTTTGCAGCTCTTCCAGATTGCCGAGCAACGTTTCGCGGTAGTGTTCGGGCGTTCGCTGCCGGGTCAGGGTCACCTGGGTCTGGGTCAGCAGGTTGGACAGCGGGGTGCGTAACTCATGGGCAATGTCGGCACTGAACGCCGAGAGTCGCTGAAAGCTGTCTTCCAGGCGGGTGAGCATGGCGTTGAAGGTGCGGGTAAGTTCGGCCAGCTCGGCCGGCATCCGGGCGTCGGGCAGGCGGGTGGTCAACGAACTGGCCGAGACCCCGGCCGCCACTGCGCTCATGCGCTGCAGCGGCCGCAAACCGCTGCGTGCCGCCCAGGCGCCGAGCAGTGCGGTGGCCAGGGCGCAGAGCCCTACGGTCAGCCAGATCAAGTGCTGCATGCGTTGCAGAAAGTGCTGATGGTGAGTGATGTCCAGCACCAGCGTCAGGCGCGGCGAGCCGGGCTGCGCCGGGTCCAGCGGTGCCGTAAAGACGCGATAGTCGCCCTGAGTCTCGCTCAGGGTATGCAGGCCAGTGCTGGACGGCAGCGAGAGCTGTGAGGGGGTGTTATCGAACCAGACATGGCCTTGGGCATCACTGATGCGCAACGTCAGATCGGCATGGCTGGTCAATTGCGTTTGATGCATTGCCAGCGCCGCAGGATCCTGTACGTCTTGCAAGGCAGCCCGCAGGCTGGCCAGCCGACTGTCGAACAGTTGCTGATCCAGTTCCACGAAGTGACTGGCACTGGCCTGGCTGAACAGCACCCCGGCAATCAGTGACACCAGCGCTGTGCAGCCCGCGAACAGCAGGGCCAGGCGGCTGCGCAACGACAGTCTTGCCAGCCTGCTCACGGCGCCTGCTCCTGCAGTACGTAGCCCATGCCGCGCACGGTGTGGATCAGCTTGTGGTCGAAGTCGTCATCGACCTTCATGCGCAGGCGGCGCACCGCCACTTCGATGACATTGGTGTCGCTGTCGAAGTGCATGTCCCAGACCTGGGCTGCGATCAGCGACTTGGGCAGCACTTCGCCCTGGCGGCGCAACAGCAGTTCCAGCAGGGCGAATTCCTTGGTTGTCAGATCCAGGCGTTGCCCCTCGCGCTCGACCTTGCGCTGCAACAGGTCCAGACGCAGCTCGCCAAGTTGCAGGCAGGTCTCCTGAGGCGGCGCCCGGCGCAGCAAGGTGCGGACCCTGGCGAGCAACTCGGAAAATGCGAACGGCTTGACCAGATAATCATCGGCGCCCAGCTCCAGGCCGCGAACCCGATCTTCGATGGCATCGCGGGCCGTGAGAAACAGCACCGGGGTCTGTAGCCCGTTGGCGCGCAGTTGCTCAAGAATCTGCCAGCCATCGACGCCGGGTAGCATCACATCGAGAATCACTAGCGCATGTTCGCCGCTCAGTGCGCGGTGCAGGCCGCTGTGGCCGTCATTGGCCAGCTCGCTGTCGAAGCCGGCTTCGTTGAGCCCCTGGCGCAGGGATTGGCCGGTGCGGGCCTGGTCTTCGACGATCAGTAATTTCATCTGCCGGTCGCTGCTTGCTTGAAACAGGCTTTATACCGTGTCAGGCGGGCCAGCGGTGCAAGCTTACCGCGTTGTAATCCGCCGCATGGCCGCACGGGCTGAACGCCGCCGGCAAAACAGGTAGACTTGCCGGGTTATTTTCCGAGATTCCTATACCGCCATGCATCCTGCCGCCGAACACTCGCCCCTGGGCAAGTCCAGTGAGTACGTCTCTAGCTACACGCCTGAGTTGCTGTTTCCGATTCCGCGTGCCGCGAAATGGGCCGAATTGGGCCTGAGCGCCGAGACGCTGCCGTATCAGGGCGTCGATGTGTGGAATTGCTATGAGCTGTCCTGGTTGCTGCCGTCGGGCAAGCCGGTGGTGGCGATTGCCGAGTTCAGCGTGCCGGCCGACTCGCCGAATATTATCGAGTCCAAGTCGTTCAAGCTGTACCTCAACTCCCTGAATCAGACCGTATTCGCCAGCCGTGAAGCCTTGCACGAAGTGCTGGTCAGTGACCTGTCGGCAGCGGCCGGCAAACCTGTTGGCGTGCGTATCAGCAGCCTGGACGAGATCACTGCACAGGGTGTAGCGGCCTTGCCTGGCGAGTGCATCGATGAGCTGGATATCGAAGTCAGCAGCTACGATCACCCGCGTCCCGAGTTGTTGCGCTGTGACCCGGCCCAGGTGGTCGAGCAGAGCCTTTACAGTCACCTGCTCAAATCCAATTGCCCGGTGACCAGCCAGCCGGACTGGGGCACGGTGGTGGTGGAGTATCGCGGCGCGCAACTGGACCCGGCCAGCCTGCTGGCGTACATCGTCAGCTTCCGCCAGCACTCCGATTTCCATGAGCAGTGCGTCGAGCGCATCTTTCTCGATCTTCAGCGCTTGCTCAAGCCGGAAACACTCACTGTGTATGCGCGTTATGTACGCCGTGGCGGGCTGGACATCAATCCGTACCGCAGCACCCATGCCGTGCCGATCAGCAACGAGCGTCTGGCGCGTCAGTGAAACGTTTTGCAATGAAAAAGCCCGTCAAATGACGGGCTTTTTTATGAAGGGTGTCAGATGCCGATATTGCCCAGGGTCACGACGATATTACGCAGCGTGCCGGCGATACCCGGATGTTCCAGTTCGAAGCGCTCGACCGCCAGATTGACGCCATCCACCAGGCTGGTGTCTTGCGTGTGAGTGGCGTCTTCCAGTTCGATCTTGCTTTTGATCTGTTGCATCAGTTCATGCAGCTCAACACGCTCGGTTTCCGACAGCGGCGGGTTCTGTTCCAGTTGCTCATGCAGGGCATTGAGTTGTTCTTGCAGTTCGCGGGCGGGCATGGCGTGCTCCTTCTTCGATAAGCCTCACTCATGGACCCTTGGTGCAGGCGAAAGGTCCCTGTTGCCAGTAAGCCTAATCCAGATCGGGGCGCTTTGCCGCTGACCGGTGTCAGGGTTTTTCGCCCTTGCTGCGGCGCAGCACGATATCGGCCAGGCACGACTCCAGATCGCCCAGGTGGTCGATCACCGAGTGGGCGCCCAGGCTGTACAGGTGCAGCGTGGCCTGGGCACGCTGACGCTCGCGCTGGTCGTGATCCAGTGCCTGCCATTGCTCGGCGCTCAGGCCGCACAGTGAACCGCAGGAGGCCAGGCCGATGGTCCATAGCCCGGCGTTCAGGCCTGATTGCAACAGCTGTGGATTACCGCTGACCAGCACACAGCCGTCGAGCTGGCTGACCTTCAGGGTCATCAGGGCCAGCCAGCAGGCATCCGGCGCCGGCCACTGCACCGGGCTGCGCGCAGTGGCGCTGATCAAGTCGCCCAGCGGGCTTGAAAGGCTCAGGCTCAGCGGGTCGGGCAGATCGTCCAGCCAGGCGCAGGGAATGCCTTGCTGGCGCAGGCTGTGCAGGCTTTCCAGTGCGCCGGGCGTCAGCTGCGCGTGGCTGTCGAGAGCGGCCTCGCTTTGGCTGTCCATTTTGCTGGCAGCTTGCCCGCCAAAATCTACCAGACAGCCGCTGAGGCCGAACAGCAGGGCGGAAAAAGCCGGCATGGGCGTGTCGACCGGTGCAAGCATGGCGGGATTCTCCGAAATAGCCTGCACGCTACCGGAGCTCGATGACAGAAATATGAATGCGCGGTGACCGTCAGCGATGCTGGCGCGCGTATGCAAGTCTGCCTGATTGGTCGCGAAGGCTTTATACTGCCTGCCTTTGCCCGCCGCTGTGGCCGGGTCATCACCTCTGACAGGAGTTTGCGTTATGCCCCAATCGCGTAACGGCTTTATCCAGCGACTGGCCCGTCTGTCTCTGTGCGCCGGCGTCGCTATGGTCCCGATGGCTGTCCAGGCCGCCGAGGATGACCCTTGGGAAAGCATCAACCGGCCGATCTTTCGCTTCAACGATCTGGTTGATACCTACACCCTCAAGCCGATCGCTCAGGGCTATCAGTTCATCGCGCCACAGTTCGTGGAAGATGGCGTACACAACTTCTTCAACAACATCGGTGATGTCGGCAATTTGGCCAACAACGTGCTGCAGGCCAAGCCTCACGCTGCCGGGGTCGACACCGCGCGGCTGATCGTCAACACCACGTTCGGCCTGCTGGGTTTCGTCGATGTCGGCACGCGCATGGGCCTGCAACGCAGCGACGAAGATTTCGGCCAGACCCTGGGTTACTGGGGCGTAGGCAGCGGTCCCTACGTCGTACTGCCGCTGTTCGGCCCCAGCACTGTGCGCGATACCTTTGCCAAATACCCGGACAGCTACACCACGCCGTGGCGTTACATCGATCACGTGCCGACCCGTAATTCGGCATTGGGTGTGAACCTGATCGATACCCGCGCCAGCCTGCTGTCGGCCGAGCGTCTGGTGACCGGCGACAAGTACACCTTTATTCGTAACGCCTACCTGCAAAACCGCGAATTCAAGGTCAAGGACGGTCAGGTCGAAGACGACTTCTGATTCTTGCCGACAATCCGCTGTCAGCTCTCGGCGAAGGTCTTCAGTGCCTCGCCTTCCATTCGGTAGCGCACCCACTCGGTCTGTGGGCGCGCACCGATTGATTCATAAAAGCGAATGGCCGGTTCATTCCAGTCCAGGACGCTCCACTCGAACCTGCCGCACGCTTTGGCACAGGCCTCACGGGCCAGGTGTTTGAGCATCAATTTGCCGGCGCCGGTGCCGCGCTGTTCGGGGCTGATGTAAAGGTCTTCCAGGTACAGGCCATTGCGGCCCTGCCAGGTCGAATAGTTGAAAAAATACACCGCGAACCCGATGGGCTGCTCGTCGCGGCAGCAGATCAGGGCATGGCTGGTGGCCTGTTCGACGAACAGCGTGCGCTCGATGTCAGCAACACTGGCCAGCACCTGGTGACGGGCTTTTTCGTAATCGGCCAGTTCGGTGATGAAGGCCAGGATCTGTGCGGCGTCTTCGCGGCGGGCTGGGCGGATATTCAGGTTCATGCTGGCGGCTCGGTGGTTGGGATGTACAGCAGCCTAAATCAGTCAGTAAGCTGCATGTAGTGCAATTTATTCAGGGTTGAGTGAGCGCTATGCATTCTGTGTTGAGCCGACTGGATTTGAACCTGCTACGCATCTTCGATGCCCTGTACCGCCACGCCACAGTGGCCGCTGCGGCGCAAGAAGTCTCGCTCAGTGCATCGGCGTTCAGTCACGCTCTGGCGCGGCTGCGCGAGGCGCTGGGCGATGAACTGTTCATTCGTCAGGGTAATCGCATGCGTCCTACGCAGCGGGCCGAGCAGCTTGCCAGCGTCGTTGCGCTGAGCCTGGCCACGTTAAGCGATGAGCTCGAACAGTGGGCGCCGTTCGAGCCGCTGACCAGCGAGCGGGTGTTTACCTTTGCCGCCACCGACTACACCGCCTTGCAACTGTTGCCTGGGTTGCTGGCGCGGCTGCAGCACTGCGCGCCACGCTTGCGGCTCAAGGTTGTGCACGCCGAGCGCAAGATCTGCATCGAAGACCTGGCGTGTGGGCGGATCGATTTCGCCCTTGGTTATGGCGAGGAGCGTGACAGCCTGCCGCCGGGTATCGACTGCGAAGACTGGTCGAGCGGGGAGTACGTGGTGATTGCCCGGCGCGGCCATCCGAGGATCGGTAACAGCCTGGACCTGGCGACGTATCTGGCCGAGCGGCATGTGGTGGTGACGCCGTGGGGCGAGAGCTGCGGGGTGGTGGATCTGGTTCTGCAAGGTATGGGCTTGCAGCGCGATGTGGCCTTGCAGATTCCGGCGGTGCTGGTCGGGCCGTTCATCATCGGCGGCAGCGATCTGATCATGACCCTGGCCGGGCACGCCGCGCGCCAACTCGCGCCGGCGGCAGATATCGTGCAGTTTGCGCCACCGTTTCCGATCAAACCCTACGTGCTGCGGCTCTACAGCCACCGCAAGTATGCGCGTAGTGACGCCCATGCCTGGATGGCGGGCCAGTTACGCACATTGTTTGCCGGGCTGCCGCCCGCTTGAGCGCGTGTTCAGCTCATGGAAATGATCGACAGCCCGAGCTTCTGACCGCCATCGTCCTGGTCGGCCAGCCAGACCACTTCGGTTTCAGCTTCCAGGCCTTTGAGGGCTGGGTGGTCAGAGTCGATCCGCACTTTCAATCGGTCACCGACCTGGAACGTGCGGGGCGCCTGTACCTGCATGCCACTGCTGGACAGGTCCAGGCATACGGCTGGAATGATCTGCCCGGCATGGATGATGCTGACGTCGGCATCGACGCGCATACGGATGAAATCCCGCTTTTCGGCATATCCCTGATCGATACGGCTCATGGTTTGTCCTAAGTTTTGGTTGCTGAACTAAGCGTTCTTATAACTCCCGGCGATTTGTGATGTAAAGACGTAAATCAAGCGTGGAAGTTCGCTTGAAACGCCCGGCGGATGGGAGTACCGTCTGCGCCTTGAAGGGCACCTCTGAAGCGTCGGCGTATTGTCGTCCAGAGTGGCTAGAAAGCGAATCCAGTAAGCAGCACCGGCATGTACCGGGCCGCCTACCTCAACCTGATCTGGCGCCGTTTGCCCACATGCCTAAAACCAGTGCAACGCTGCTGATTATCGATGACGACGAGGTCGTGCGTGCGAGTATCGCCGCCTACCTGGAAGACAGTGGTTTCAATGTCCTGCAGGCTATCAATGGCCAGCAGGGTGTCGAGATTTTCGAGCAGGAAAACCCCGACCTGATCATTTGCGATCTGCGCATGCCCCAGATGGGCGGCCTCGAGCTGATCCGCAAGGTCACTGCTAGCTCGCCACAAATGCCGGTGATCGTGGTCTCTGGTGCCGGTGTCATGAGCGACGCCGTCGAGGCTTTGCGCCTGGGCGCTGCCGATTACCTGATCAAACCCCTCGAAGACCTCGCAGTGCTTGAGCACTCGGTGCATCGCGCCCTTGATCGCGCGCGCCTGGAGCAGGAAAACCGGCTCTACCGGGAGAAGCTCGAAACCGCCAATCGCGAGCTTGAAGCGAGCCTGCACCTGTTGCAGGAAGATCAGGATGCCGGTCGGCAAGTGCAGATGAACATGCTGCCAACCAGCCCCTGGTCCACCGAGCAGTTCAGCTTCGCCCACCAGATCATTCCGTCCCTGTATCTGTCGGGTGACTTCGTTGACTATTTTCGGGTCGACGAGCGCCGTGTGGCGTTCTATCTGGCGGACGTCTCGGGTCATGGCGCGTCATCGGCGTTCATTACCGTGCTGCTGAAGTTCATGACCACGCGGTTGCTGTTCGAGTCCAAGCGGGGGGGGACCCTGCCTGAGTTCAAGCCTTCCGATGTGCTGGGGCATATCAATCGCGGGCTGATCAGCTGCAAGCTGGGCAAACACGTAACCATGGTGGGCGGGGTGATTGATGAGCAGGCGGGCACGCTGACCTATTCGGTGGGCGGTCATTTACCGCTGCCGGTATTGTTCAGCGAAGGTCAGGGCCGTTATCTTGAGGGCCGCGGCCTGCCGGTAGGTTTGTTTCAGGAAGCCACCTATCAGGATCACGTCCTGGAGTTACCCGAGGCGTTCAGCCTGACCCTGTTGTCTGATGGCATACTGGATCTGCTGCCCGGTGATACACTCAAGGAGAAAGAAGCTGCCTTGCCAGAGTTGGTCAAGACGGCGGGCGGCAGCCTGGATGGTCTGCGTCAGGTTTTCGAATTGGCTACGCTAGGGGAGATGCCGGATGATATCGCCTTGTTAGTGTTGAGCAGGAATCTTTGATGAGTACCGGTAGAATCCAGTTCGCCGAGCAAGAAGGCACCTTCGTTCTCAAGTTCGTCGGTGAAGTACGTCTGACCTTGTGCTCGGCCTTGGATGCGACGATCGAGCGGATCTTCACCGCGCTGAATTTCTCGGCCATCGTGATCGATCTGACCGAAACGCGCAGCATTGACAGCACCACATTGGGCCTGCTGGCCAAACTCTCGATATTGTCGCGGCAGAAGGTCGGGCTATTGCCAACCCTGGTGACCACCCACGAAGACATCACTCGGCTGCTGCAGTCGATGGGCTTCGATCAGGTGTTCAATATTGTCGATCACCCGGTCCCGTGCCCGGAGTGCCTGACTGACTTGCCCTCCCAGGATCAGGGTGAGGAAGTGGTCAAGGCCAAGGTGCTGGAAGCGCACAAGATTCTGATGGGTCTCAACGAGTCCAATCGTGAAGCGTTTCACGACCTGGTCAATGCCCTGGAGGGGCAGCGCTAGTTTTTGACGGGCGTTAGCTGGCGTTAGCAAAGAAGGGGCGATACCTGCGCAGGTATCGCCCTTTTTTGTATCAGGCCTTTGCCGACAGCAGGGCTTCGAGCTTTTCCTGATCGCGGGCAAACTGACGAATGCCTTCGGCCAGCTTCTCGGTGGCCATTGCATCCTCGTTGGACAGCCAGCGGAATTGTTTCTCGCTCAGGCTCAGACGCTCTTCACCGGCCTGGCCGGGCGCCAGTTGCCGGGTCAGGCTGCCTTGGTCTTCATCCAGCTGTTTGAGCAGCTCGGGACTGATGGTCAGGCGATCACAGCCTGCCAGCTGTTCGATCTGACCGATATTGCGAAAGCTCGCACCCATCACCACCGTGTTGTAGCCATTGGCCTTGTAGTAGTTGTAGATGCGCGTCACTGACTGCACGCCAGGGTCTTGGGCGCCGGTGTAATCCTGCCCTGTGGATTTCTTGTACCAGTCGTAGATACGCCCCACGAACGGCGAAATCAGAAACACTCCGGCTTCGGCGCAGGCCACTGCCTGGGCGAAGGAGAACAGCAGGGTCAGGTTGGTCTGGATACCGTCTTTTTCCAGCTTCTCGGCAGCGCGGATGCCTTCCCAGGTTGAAGCCAGCTTGATCAGGATGCGATCGCGGCCCACGCCTGCCTCTTCATACAGGCCGATCAGGCGCTGACCGCGCTCGATCATGGCTTGGGTGTCGAACGACAGGCGCGCGTCTACTTCTGTGGACACGCGGCCAGGAACGACGTCCAGGATCTTGCGGCCGATGGCCACGGCAAAGCGGTCGCTGGCCAGGCCGATATCACCCTGACTACCGCTGAAGGCCTCGGCCAGCAGCGCAGCATTGCTCTCGTTAGAGGCCGCCTTGAGCAGCAACGAGGGGTTGGTGGTTGCATCCACTGGCTTGAGACGAGCGATGGCGTCGAAATCGCCGGTATCGGCCACAACAGTGGTGAATGCTTTGAGTTGTTCCAGCTTGGAAGTCATGAGTGTGCTCTGTCCTGTGCGATGCGATGACATTACCCGAGCCTAGTCGACCGCTCAAGACGGCCAGGCTAAAACACCCCGTGTGGGTTAGCGGTGATTTTTCATGGCCGCCGGGTATGTGAATTAGGGAAGGCTGAATGAGTTGGAGTGTCATTCAGTGAGCTTGTTCCAAATGATCTGCAGGTGGTTGCCGGGCATCAATCAGCGTCAGTGCCATCCACTCAGTGCGGGCCGAGGCGCAGGTTGAGTTTTTCGGAAGGCCACCATGAAAATGACGGTGTGGGCTGGTAGCAGCCCGGCTGGTTCGGTGGGCTGGCATCGCACCTGACGGTGTAGCCGTTTTCGCCAATCTCTCGTCCGCCTTCGCCAGTGCCTCGTTCGCTGTACGACGAGCAGCCGGCCAGAAGCACTGTCAGTGCCAGGTATCCTGTTTTCATTGCCAATCCCTTTTAACCGAAACGCCGGACGCTAGCACGCCTGGCGGCGGCACGTGCTTGTAGCCACTGATGGTCTCGGGAAGTGATCTGTATTTAATGAAATCACATATCGTGATTGATTGATTTCACGGAAAGTGATTAATTGCATATGGATTTTGCAATTCTGCTGATTGCTCAGCCCCGGTCGAAAAGGGCTTAAGCCAAGGAGCAGCCTTGCATTGCAATCAGATACGACTTTCGATTGGGGACATCACATGAACTACAGCAGCGTATTGAGCGCCGTCATTGCCGCCCTGGCCGCCGAGACCCGGGATAACACCAGCAAGCAGGCGTGGCAAAAACTGTACAACGCCGACGCCACCGGGCAGGCCGATGCCTGCGTGCTGGGCGGTGAGCGCTTTGCCGGTATCGATCCTGCGCAGGTGGGGTGCTGGATGCATGCGCGTCTGCAGGCCCAGTTGGCGCCTTGCCATTGGCGGGTGCTGCAAGCCCGGTATGGCACGCACAAGGCCCGCAAGGTCGAAGCCATCAGCGCGTTGATCGCTCAAGTCAACTGTGCAGCGCCACGGCTGTTTGTCTACAAGGCGGTAACAGCCTGGGCGATTCCGCCGCTCAAGGGGCTCAAGGCCGGCTCTCAAGGTGTGCGGCGTTCCACTGACATCATTGTCTTGCCGGACGGGTTCTACGACATCAGCACCTGGGATACCCAAGGTTTGAGCCGCACCACCTACTGGCGTTGGAAAAAATCTGTGGAAGCCACACTGGATCAGTGGGTGGGTGAGGCTTTGGCACAGGCAGAGACTGTTTTATTGCATGAGGGCATTTTATTTTCAAAAACAGCTTGATTTGTTTGCAACAAAGCAATATTTTTTTCTCCATCATGTGATTACTGCGACCGACAACCCGGTTGTGCAAATCACCAAGACCCGGCCATCGAGCCGGGTTTTTTGCGTCTGCAGGTTCGACCGGGCAACCCGTTGCCCACTTCATTGACATATCTGAACCGGAGGTCCGGACATGGAGTTTCTTCATCGCCTGTTCGACAAGGCCGAATGGGCGTTGGCCGGGCTGATCGGCGCCGTGGTCGCCAGTTGGTGGCACAAGGACGACCTGACCAGCCTGCGCGCCTGGGTCATCTTTCTGGTAACCGGCGTGGCCTGCGCGCTGTATCTCACCGGCATGGTCAGCGACTATCTGGGCGTCACCGAGCCAAACAACGTTGCCGGCGTCGGCTTTTTGCTTGGCAGCTTCGGCGGCGCAGCCATGGCCGCCATCCACCGGGCGATCAAGGCTGCTGACCTGTGGGCACTGATTCGTCAGAAGTTCGGCGGCGGTAACCGCTAAGCCAACACACCCCTTTCATCTGCAACACCCACCCGTACCCGCCTTCGAGCGGGTTTTTTCGTTATATGGAGAGTGAAACATGAGCAAAATGGCCAACGGCTCCGCCGTCGAGACCTACTACATCGAAGAAGTGAGCGGCGCGATTGCGGCCAATCCTGCCTGGAAGCCGATCCGCTTCGTCAGTTCCGGGCTGACCCCGAACATCAACCAGATCGACACCGCCGAAATGAACCAGTCCCGCCAGCGTCCGCCCAGCCGTGGCGGCACCTACAGCGTGGCCGGCGATATCGCGGTGGAGCTGTCCTTCGCCAGCTTCGATGACCTGATCCAGGCTGCGATGCAAGGCACCTGGACCGCCAATGTGCTGAAGATCGGCAAGGCTGAGCGTTCGTTCGCAATTCTGGAGCGCCATACCGACATCGGCGTCGACTACATCTACCGCGGTTGCCGGGTCGGCTCCATGGCGATCAGCTCGCCGCTCAATGCCCCGGTCGGCGTGACTTTCAGCATGCTCGGCACCAAGGCCGAGAAGTTCAGCCTGCCGGCCGGTTCGACTTTCGTGCCGGCCACCGCCAGCGACATCATGATCACCACCAACCTGGCGCTCAAGGAGGGCGGCGTGGACGTGGCCTATGCCACCGAGTGGTCGGTGACCCTGGATAACGGCATGGAAGCGCTGTTCGCCCTGGGCAGCCGTGAGGCGTTCGACATCAGCAATGGCGTGGCGACCGTCACCGGCAGCCTGAGCGCCTATCTGGTCGACGAAGTGCTGTGGGACAAGGTGCTCAACGAAACCTCGACCTCGCACAGCATTGAGTTCGCCGAGGGCAACGACCGTTACACCCTGACCCTGCCCAAGGTGCGCTACACCCAAGGCCAGAAGCAGACCAGCGGCCCCGGCGCGATCATCCCGCAGTACACCGTCAGTGCCGGTTACGACGAAACCGCCGGCACCACCATGAGCATTACCCGCTCGGCCTGACCACCCCCTGACCCTCGGCCCGCCGCTGTGGCGGGCTTCTTTTTTTGGAGAATGACCATGACCAACAAGACCAAGAACGCACCTGTCAAAGCCTTCGCTTTGTCGGACTTCTACACCCTGGCGGCGATCGAGAAGGGCAAAAAACTGCCCCTGACCCTGCCCGATGGCAGCGAAACCGACCAGTTCCTGATCGTCACCAGCGCCGACTCGGCCGCCGCCCGCCGTGTCCTGCTGGAGCTGAGCCGTGAAGGCCGCGACCGCGACGAGAGCAAGCTGTCCAGTGATGAAATCTACGACATCACCCAGGCCGGCACCATCAAGTACCGCAGCGCGCTGGTGATCGGCTGGTCGTTCGAGGCGCCGTTCTCCGCACAGGCGGTCAGTGAATTGCTGACCCAGAACCCTGGCCTGGCTCAGGAAGTCGAGGCCCTGGCAGGTAACCGCTCGCGTTTTTTCGCGCCCGACTCGACAGCCTCCTGAGCCACTGGGAAGCCGACCTGCGCCTTAGTCGGCCGCTCAAGGATTCCGACGCAACCCTGCGCGATCACTTGAACCGGGTCTGGAGCCTCACTGGCCACAAACCCAGAGAACTGCAGATCCCGCCCTTGCCGGCCGGCATGGAATACCTGCCCGGCCTGTTCTGGGAGTGCAAGCGCACCAGCGAACCACTGACCTGGCAGGAACTGCAAGCCTGGTCGCGGCTGATGGACCGCAAACTGGACCCGGAGGAATACCGCGCCTTGATGAAGATGGACGCGATCCAGTGCCGGGTGGCGCATGAGGCATGAGCGGTGATGGACAGGTGAGGGAGGTAAACCCAAAAGCAGGCCCTGCGTATTGGCGGGGCTTTTTTTCGAATGGAGGAAACTATGGCTAATGAAACGCAGTTTCTCGCCACGGTTAGTAAAGTGGTTACCCGATTACAGGGATTGGTGACTGTAACGGAGCGAGCCGGCGCGGCGTTGGGCGCGGTTGGGGCAACCGCCCAGAAAACCGCCTCTGCTACGACGAGTATCGAGGGCCTGACGCAGAAGGTGAACAAAGCGCAGTCTGCCGTGCAGTCGTATACGACCGTTCAGGCGCAGGCGAACAAGGCGGCTGCAAACGTATCGCCTGGTAAGGCGACTGCGGATGGTGCATCAGGGACAAATACGGTCGCCGAATCGACGCAGTTTACAACCTTGATGGATCGCTTGTATCCGGACGGCAAGCGTTCACGTGAATATCAGAGAGACCAGAAGCTGCTCACTGATGCAATCGGGGCGGATTCGGATCAGACCAATACGTATCGCGAAGCGCTGCAACGGCTTTCTGATGAATACGAGCGCAACCAGTTCGCGGCTTCGACCTGGGGGCAGGTGACCAGTGCGTCCGTGGGCTTTATCGAGAAAGCTTTCGCCGACAAATGGAAGTCGATCCTGACCAAGTCGGACGACTTCATGGCCAATCTCAAGCAAAGCTTCAAAGGCTTTCTGGCCGAAATGCTGCATATGGCGATTACCAAGCCGATTATGGTCCGGATCGGTGCGGCGTTGGGTGGTGGCGGGCTGGCGGGACAGGTCTCGGAAATTCTTGGCGGCGGTTCGAGCGGCGGGTTCAACCTTGAGTCGGTCTGGAACACCGTCAGTAGCGCTTATAACGTTACCACCTCTGGTCTGGGGCAAGCCTGGAGTGCCGGCTGGACATCTGGCGACGGATTTATTGGCGGTCTGACAGGCGCTATCAAATCGAGTGGTGCCTACGTTACTTCTGCGGTCAGCAGCCTGTTCTCAAGTACGAGCGGCAGTGTGGTCAATGGGGTTTATCAGATCGGCAGTAGCGCCCCGGTTGCAACGGTCGACTTGATCAGCAACACAGTCACCCAAGGCGGTACTGTGGTCGGCACCGCGTCGGGTGCCACGACTGCTGCTACGTCGGCGCTGTCGGCGTCCAGCGCCGTCATGTACGGCATTGGCGGCGCGATCCAGGGCTATCTGAAGGCGGGCGTAAAAGGTGCCGTGGCGGGGGCTGGCGGTGCGGTGGCTGGGGCCTATGCCGGTGCAGCAATAGGTTCTGCGGTTCCGATCATCGGTAACGTGATCGGCGCGGCTATCGGCGCTGTTCTGGGCGGCATGTTTGGCGCGTCGTTGTTCGGTGGTGACTGGGTTACGAAGGATGAAGGTTTCCAGCTCGGTGTCACAAACGGCGAGCTGGAGTCCCATTCATTCGAGTACCAGAAAAAGAAAGGTGGTCTGTTCAGCAGCAACAAGAAACGCACTCAGCTTTCTGCGATGGATCCTGAACTTCAGGCGGCACTTGATAACACGTACGCGGCGACATTGGGCACGGCTATCGGTCTGTTCGACGCATTGAACGTGACTTTGAACGACGGTGTGCTAGACGGTTTGAGCGTTGCGGCAACGCAGATCAGCACCAGAGACAAGACCGCAGAGCAGATCCAGGAAGAAATCAGCAAGTGGTTCACCACCTTGGGTGACGCTGCGGTGGGCACGATTGCCAATGCGACTGGAGAGGCCAGCCTGGTCGGTTACACCCTCAGCAAACTGACTACGTCCCTCAACGCTCTGATGCAGTTGAACGAGATCCTGGAGAAAACCAATAACGGCATGCTCGACGTGTCGGTGGGGGGGCTGCATCTGGCAGAGCGGCTGGCGGAACTGGGCGGCGGAATGGAGCGGTTCGCCGGCGTCACTGCCGGCTATTACGAGAAATTTGTGCCGGAGGCTGAGCGGGCGGATGACGTTTTGATCGACGTCGGCCGTCAGTTCCGCAGTCTCAGCATCGCATTTCCCGAAACCCGAGACGGTTTCCGTCAGTTGGTGGAGGCAATGGATGTCACCACCACGGCGGGCCAGGACGGCTACGTGGCGCTGATGAACCTGGCGGCCGGGGCCGATGCGGCCTACACGATCCTTGAAAACCGGACGCAGGCAGCCACTCAGGCTGCTGCGGATGCAGCTCTGACGTTGCAAGAACTATTAATGGGCAATGCGAACGCAGCATTCTCGGCTTTGCAGCGATCGATCAACGCTCAGAAAACGTCGATCAACGACATGATCACGACGGCGCGCAGCAATGCGGCAGGCCTCACGTCGGTCAGCAATGCGCTGAGCAGCGCTCTCAAGGCGTTGCGCGGCGACAGCGATTCGGCCGTACGGATGTTACGCAATCAGGCGAAAGCTACTGTCGTTGCTGCGCTCGCGATAGCTCGGGCCGGTGGTTCGTTGAGCAATTTCGAAGGGCTGGAGAACGCACTTTCGGTCATCAGCGACAACGATACATCGCTGTACAGTTCGCTTGAGGACTTCAGCCGGGAGCAGGGGCGCAATGCCAATCTGATCTCTGAACTGAACCGCCTTAACGGCAAGCAGATCAGTTCGTCCGAGAAGACCATCGCGGCGCTTGAAGCCCAGCTGACCGGTCTGGACAAGCAACTCGAATTTGCCCAGCAGCAAATGGACGCGCTGAACGGCGTCGACAATAGCGTCAAATCCGTCGCTGACGCGATCAAGGACATGAACGCGGCAGTGGTCGCCGCGATTGCTTCGATCACGGGAAAGATCTCGCCGCAAAGCGCCGGGGTACTCATCGACTCGATCTACAAGGACAAATTGGGGCGGCCTGCTGACGATGGCGGGAAGGCGTACTGGCAGGACCAGCTTGCGTCCGGAAACCTCAACGCAGGCAACATCACAGGCGCGATCACGAACGCGGCGGCGATTGAGGCTGCGTACAAGGCTGCGGGCATCGCGATGAACGACGGTGCTTCGTACTGGGCTACCCAGCTCACTACCGGGGCGCTTACGGCTGCGCAGCTTCAAGAGGCGGTGCGCAACGCAGCGCTGGCAAACGGACAGTTGCCGAAGTACGCAACCGGCGGGCTGATCTCTGGTCCAGGCACCGGTACCAGCGACAGCATCCTGGCTCGCCTTTCAAACGGCGAGTACGTGATGAGCGCTGATGCCGTTCGCATGTTCGGTACCGGTTTGCTGGATCAGATGAACACAGGACGCCTCGCGACGTTTGCCTCTGACGAAGCGGGACCGATGCTGCAGCTTGCTCGCCCCGCACCAATCTATACGAACTCGAGCCAGATTCAGGGCAGCGGCAACGCTGAGCTGCTGGCTGAGTTTCGTCAACTGCGTCAGGAGAACCGGCAGGCCCAATTCCAGATCGCGAAAAACACCCAGAAGCTGGAAGTCCTGATGCGCAAATGGGACGAGGAAGGCACACCACAAGAGCGAGATTATGTATGAAGCTGATCAAGCCGGTGGATATCACCGAACCCAAGCTCGTCAGCAGCAACGTATCCGAGAACGACTATCCGGCCTGGTCGTCTGCTACGAGGTACGCAATTGGCGCAAGGGTGATCAGCAATCACCGCATCTACGAAGCGCTGGTTGAGAATTCAAATCGGGATCCTGCGACGGACACCTTACAACCGCCGGCCTGGCTGGACACCGGTGCAACCAACCGCTGGCGCATGTTCGACGACAAGCTGGAATCGCTCACGACAAACCCTGGCACGATCACCGTCACGATCAAGCCCGGCGCCGTCGTGAACTCGATAGCGATGTTCAACGTCAGCGGCAAGTCTGTCCTTTTGCAGATGGTCGATGCGGGGGAGGGTGTGGTCTACAGCAAAACGGTAACCCTGGTCGATGCCGGGGTTACCAATTGGTACGACCACTTCTTTCTGCCTGTTGAGCTGCGCACAGACCTGGTGCTGCTCGACTTGCCGGCTTACGGCTCTGCCAACATCGTCGTGACGGTCGACGCCGGCGCGGAACAAGCCGCTGTCGGGCACTTCGTGGTTGGCGCTCAGCAGGAGCTGGGCACCGCGCTGTACGGCACGTCCGTAGGCATCAACGACTACAGCATCAAGAAGGTCGACGACTTCGGCAACACGACAGTCGTACGGCGTTCGTACTCGAACCGGGCAGATTTCGACATCGTTCTGGACACCCCCACGGTTGGCAGGGTGCGCCGACTCCTGGCCGAAATGCGCGCCACGCCCGTGGTGTGGATCGGCGAAGAGAGCTACGAGGCCACCATCCTGTTCGGCTACTACAAGGACTTCACCCTGGTCTTTTCCGGGCCTTCTGTATCGGAAGGCTCCATTTCTGTAGAGGCAATCGTCTAATGGCTATACCAAATATTACCCCCCTTCCGCCTGCGCCGACTCGGGCGGATGGTGCGGCAGATTTTTCCGAAAAGGCTGACGCGTTTGTTGCTGCGCTGCCGCCGTTCGTGCAGCAAACCAATTCCCTGGCAGGTGCGATCAATACCGGGATACTTGAAGCCGGCAAGAGCCAGAACGCGGCGGCGAATTCTGCGACGGCGGCAGCCAACTCCGCGATAGCGGCAGCCAACAGTCTGACGCAGGCGAAGGATGAGGCAGGCAAAGCCGCTCAGCAGGCGGCCAGCGCCCAAACTTACGCAGCCAGCGCCCAATCTGCCGCTGGTGTACCTGCGCTTAAAGGCAAGGCACGCCGGGTACTGAGTGTGAAACCCGACGAGTCAGGAGTCGAGTGGGTCAGTGTCACACGCCAGGTGGGGGAAACGATCTGGTCCGTAACAGATCCAGGCAGCGATTATCTGCCAATGGATGGGGCTCGCTATCCTGTATCGTCGTATCCGCTCTTGGCAGTTGCTATAGGCGACCTGCGTGAATATGGACTGGACTGGACGCAGATCGTCAGTCCTGCCAATCCCACTGCCGGAGTGGCCGTATATGACGTCTGTTGGGCGCGAAACGTCGGGCCATGGTCAACGGATACACCGGCATTGATCGCGGTGGGAGCCAGCGGGCGCATCTGGCGAAGTACTGACTACGGATTGACTTGGACGCAGGCCATCTACGGCAATGCACAGTTCACTGCGGTGGATGCGGATGACTATGGCGTTGTCATTGCCGTAGGTGCCAGTGGCACCATGTACCGCAGCTCGGATTGCGGGGCAACTTTCACTGCGATCATTAGTGGATTCGGAACGGCCACGATAACCAGTATCAGCGCCTATCCGGCATTTGATTGGATTGCCGTAGGCAGCGGCGTCACGCGTTATAGCTCTGATTATGGCGTGACCTGGGTAACGAAGAGCAATACGGTCAGTTCTCCTACAACCGCTGCATATCCGAAGTGGACGAAGCAGGAGCCTCGAAGGATGCGGGTAACGAACCCGACTCGTGGCAGGACCAATCTGACGGCCCTTACTGCGGCCAGCGGCCAGCAGATCTCCCGGGCCGATCTTCGGTGGGAAAACAATGTACTCCTGTCGAATCTGACGGTCCCTAATACGGCGATCGCGGCATTGACTATGAATGACTACTCCTACACGGCTATCGCTGTTGGAGCTGCTGGGTTCATGTTGCGCGGCGAGATGGCAATGACCAATGTCGATGTTCTGACGTCCGCCGGCACGACTATGCCGTTGCAGCTTTATGGCGTTGATTGCGCGTGGGAGAACTTCTGGGTGGTTGTCGGAGCCAGCGGCCTGATCACCATCAGCGAAGATGACGGTTGGACATGGAAAACTGTGCGCAGCAACGTGACCACCCATCTGCAAGGGGTTGCAGTCTGTCCTGACGGAACAATCGTAGCGGTTGGCCTTGGGGGTGTGATCCTGCGTAGCGCGCCCTACAAAGATACGAATAGTAATACCGAGTTCAAGGTGCCCTTCGTGAAACCGAACGGAAAACTCAAGGCCTATATCAAGGCGAAGGAGAGCATGTAATGAAGATCCTCTATCGCTACGATGCCACCAACGGCCTCTATCTGGACTCGTTTCACGTTGAAGACGATGCAGAAGTACCGATTGGTGCGACGGACATTGCGCCGGACTTCGATATGGATTTCGATCCAGAGACTCACTACGCCCGGTTCTATATGACTTTCTGGATGCTATTTGAAAAGAGCCCCGCCGCTCAGCCTGTCGAACCTGCCCCAGTAACCTCGGACATGATCGCCGCCCGCCGCTACGCCGCCGAGACTTTGGGTATCGTGATCGACGGCATGGTCGTGGCCACGGATGACCGCAGCCAAGCCCTGATCACAGGCGCTGCGCTCCAGGCGTTGATCGATCCTGAATACAGCTTGCAGTGGAAGACCGCCGCCGGCTTTGTGCAGCTCACCGGGCAGCAGATCCTGGCGCTGGCCTCGGCAGTGCGTGCTCATGTACAGGCGTGCTTCGACCGCGAGGCTGAACTGCTCGCCGCCTTAGCAGACGGCTCAATCACCATTGATCTATTGGAGCAGGGCTGGCCAGCCTGACGACAAATAAGCCCGGTAACCACCCACCGCCAAAGGCGGTTTTTTTGTGCCTGTAGAAAGCATGTCTTGCTTCCTCGCCAATCTGGCCGCCTCGAACATCGAGTGAGCACCGTCCCGGCTGTTTACTTCATCAGCTTCGCCACTTTGCGTGACGTGCCGAGTTGCTTGGGTGCCGGTGTGAGGTTGCGCAGGTACGCTGCCTAAAACACTACCCAGAGCGGCTTTACCAAGCATCTGTTATCTGGAGATCAATGAATGTCCCATATTCAACTGAGCAACACCGCACGTGCGCCTCCGCGCATACGTGTGCCCAAAAAAGCATCTGCTGGCTGTAATGGTCAAAGCAATCGATCACGCACCCGACTGGCGCTATAGTGGCACTTCTGACGACCCATCTTCATGTGCAGGAGCAGCCCTATCCCCGAACTCGCCAGTCTGTTTGCCTTTGCGCTCATTTGTCTGGGGATGGTGCTGACGCCCGGTCCGAACATGGTCTATATGTTCTGCGTCGCGCTGGGGATCACTGCACTGGTCATGGCTGGCGCCATCGCAGTCTTTCTTGGCGAGCGTCCGCTATGGCAGGTGCTGCAACTCTGGCTGATGGGCACGGTTCTGGCCGGCCTGGCTGTGAGGATGCTGGCAGAGGGGCGGCGCTGAGTGGTGGTGAGCTAACGCTCGGGTATCCTGCAGCTTCCTAAGTGAATATGCAGCTTTCGTCAGGCGTCGCATGCGCTACCTGATCTCGCGTTCTGACGCTCCGACCTTCCACCGGCTCGATAAGGGACTCAGACTTTTTGAGTCAACACTCTTTGCGTCAGATGCCGACGGAAGTCCCTTCTAGTACTGATGAACATCCGGATATAGACAATCCGGTCATCAAACTCATAAATCACTTTCGTCTGTCGTACCAGCCTGAACTTGATATTGGTCACGCCGAATTGCTTCAGCTCTTCAATGTCGGCGCCATGTTCAGGATTGGTCTGAATGTTCCGGAACGCTTCCTTGTACTCCGCATTTACCGTCTCCCAAACGCCATTGCCAAACTGGTCGTTCACGTACCTTTTCACATCCCTGAAGTCGTCCTTGGCACTGTCAAGGATGACGATTTCTCTCACCATGTTCAGTCGTCCATCTCATCCAGAAAAGCATGTGCGTCACTGAACTTGCCTTCCTTGATTTCCTTGCTGCCCAACGCAAGCAGCTTCAGCAGAGCCAGCGTTTCTTGCTGGCTTTCGTACTCGTTGATATCCATGACCACCATCTTGGCTTCGCCATTCTGAGTAATGATGATCGGCTCAGGATTGACGGCGAACTCCTTGACGATTTCGGCGGCGCTGGTCTTCAAATAGGTAATGGGTCTGATGTGGCTGGCCAGGGACATGGTCGATTCCGCCTGCTGTGGGAGGGTTTAGGGCAGAATGCGGCCTGAATTTTGTCCTGTCAAACGTCGGGATGACAGAGAGAACTACCCGTAGCCGATCCAGGATAGGGCGCCGGTCGCGCTTCCGCATCCTGCTCAGTACCGTCACCAACAGTCTGCGTCTGAACGCCGTTGCCTTCTTTGCCGATCCATCCCTGGGCCATGTGCTTGCGATCGAGCGTCTGGCTTTCCTGCTAGGGCCTATTGCCGTTTCAGCGCAGGCCGCGTTGCAGCGCCAAATCGTGTCAGGCGAGGCGAAGGACGCAGGAAATGGTCACTCCCTTTTCAAGTCCTTCAACGACACATGGCGCGATTTGAGGCGCAACCCACAGGGCCTCGGCGCGATTGTGATGAAACGGCGACAGACCCTAGTGGACTTAGCTATTTTTTTAGCAATGTGTCCTGATACGCCAGCTATCAGCTTTGGTCGTGCCTCATTTTTAAGTTGTGATTTATACGTCAGGGACGTATGATCTTTGGCTATGTTGACGATAATCGAATCACCTCTGTTCACCAAGCTTTGGCCAGATTACTGGACCGAAGAAGAGCGTGGCGCCTTCATGTCTTTCTTGGCGAACAATCCTGACTCGGGTGCGGTTGTGCCAGGATCAGACGGGTGTCGCAAGATCCGGTGGAACATGGACGGTCGCGGCAAGAGCGGTGCTGTGAGGGTGATCTACACCGCTCAGCTTACAAGCGGTGCTCTGGTTACGTTGCTGATCTACGGCAAGGGCGCCACTGAGAACATTCCAGCGCATATTCTGCGCAAGATCGCAAAGGAGCTGAATCATGGTCCTGACTGAAAAAGAACTGCTTGAGCGTGATGCCAAGCGCAATATCGGCGAAGAGCTTCTGTCCGCGATTTTGGACGTCAAAGCAGGGCGCCACGGCGATGTGCATCAGGTCGAGTTGACCGAGGCTGCTGAAGCGCGGGGCAAGACCGGATTGTCACAACCGAAATTTGCTCAGTTGCTAGGTGTATCTGTCCGGACACTGCAGGAGTGGGAGCAAGGCCGACGCGCTCCCTCTGGAGCAGCTCGATCGCTGTTGCATATCGCGGCGCTGCGGCCGGATGTGTTCAGGGATGTGTTGATGGCTCAGCCATGAAAACCAAGCTCCTGTTCTGAGTTAGAAGGGAATACATGAGCATGGTAGCTTCTCCTATCGTTTCCGAACTCGAAACCCAAGAGCAGCTCGATAGTTACGAATGCTGGTTCCGCGCCAAAGTAGAGGCGTCTTTGGCGCAACCTGGCTTAGGGGGGCTTACGATTCAGTTATGGCCCATATGGATGTGATCATTGAGACTGCCCATGCGAAATTTGGGTCAACTGATGCTGATGGTTGTCTGGATCAATCAACCCCTGATTAAAACATCGCCAGTTTCAGTAGTCGCATAACTTATATTTTGGCTCTGAGCTTAAGAATTCTTGGCGGCATGAGGGATATTTACAGTGATCGTTACCGCTGCCGCCTTCATCCACAAGATCTAAGCACCGGCCCCGAGCAATCGGGGCCACCGCCCGGCGGGATTTGAGATTTTAGCGGTTTCTAGCAAAAGTATACGTATAGGGCGACGCAGCAGGCACGACCCGCCACCCAGTGAGGAAGACCATGAGCCACGATCAAGTCATCAAGCAGATGCGCGCAGATCTTGAGCAGTTGGGCAATGAAGTCCGCAACGGCACCCAGCATCAGACCCGCAATATGCTAATTTCAGCCGGCTCCGGCGCAGTGTTCGCGCTGGCCGTATTCTGGATCGCGACCCGATTCATCGCCTGACCGCCCAGCCCCGGTTAGTGCCGGGGCTTTCGGATATTCCCATGAAACGTATAAAGCATTACGACCCGCCGTCTGCGGGTGATTTGGCGCGCCTGAAAGACGATCTTGGTTTCACCAGCCCTCAGATGGCTGACCTTTCCGGGCTGGCTCAAGGCGCGCAATGGCGCAAGTACACAGGCGGTGCTGAGCCGCGCGCACTGGGCATGCACATGCACTTCTACATGGCGGCGCTGCTGACCCTGGATGAAGACAGCCTGGCGCGCGTGGTTGAGTGCATGCGTGAGCAGGGTGCCGAGGTAGATTTGGGGCCGCTGCCCGCTGGCCCGCAGTAGTGGCTTGGCCTGCCAGTCACAAACCTGCAAGGCTCCTGTTGCCCATTCATATCTGGAGCCTCCCTCCGCGACCTGTACCAATCAGTTGTGGGCCGTGAAGTGCAACTGAAGCGGCCTTGCTGACCATCACACCTTGTCGAGCCATTCCCATCCAGCATAAGGATCGGATCGCCCTCTGAGGTGCGTATACCGCCGCAGCGAGTTCCAGTCACGGTGCCCTGACACACTCGACACCCGTGGTATGTCCCAGTCCATTTCAAACAGCCGACTCACCCCGTCATGGCGCAGGTCGTGGAAGCACAAGTCTTCGATGGCCAGCATGTAACAGGCTCTGGTGAAGGATGCGGATATCGAGCGGTGGTTGTAGGGAAAGATCTGCTCGGCCACTTTTGGCATACGCTGCAGCATCTGCCAGGCCTCATCAGGCAGGTGGCACCACACGTTGTTGCCGATCTTCTGCCTAGGGTTTTTCATGTCCCTGACCAGCACCGATTGTCGGGTGTGATCGAGGTCACTCCAGCGGATCCGGGTGATTTCTTCCTGGCGGCGGGTCAACGGCATAACCCCAAGCGGGCTTGGCCACTGACAACACAGCGCCCAGATGCGCCAGGTCGTTACCCACGGTTTGTGCCTGGACGCCGCCGCCTTCTTTGCTGAACCGCCATTGAGCGTACTCGACCAGGTTCTGACTGGTGAGCTTGGTGTCCAGAACTTCACCCAGCCAGGTCTTGCCAATGGCGTTCAACGTGGCTCGTTTGGTCTTGCCCAGCGGGCGAAGGATTTCGTACTCGACCAGGTAGCGATCGATCATCTGGCCGATGGTCGCTCCTTTATGATTGGCGCGGTCGATGGCGCCGGGTTGGGCCAACTCGGTCTCTCGTCGTTTGAGCCATGCCTGGGCCATCTGCTTGCGGTCGAACGTCTGGCTTTCCTGATAGACTATGCGCCCTTCGCGGTTAACCCTTATCTGGGCGGCATAATCGATCGATTCGTCCTTACGCTTGCGTGATGTGATCGTTCCAATGGTTTCCTTGCTACATGAGGTTTTTGCGTTGCTACATCATTACGGTGATGCTCAATAAACCGACCAAAACGCCCGATTTCCGCTCCAAATTTGACGATGAATATGCAACCGAATATTGCCTCAAACCCCCGCTCCATAAGGCCCGACCCCTCCCGCCGCTTCTCCGTGGCGCCGATGATGGATTGGACAGATCGCCATTGCCGTTACTTCCTGCGTCTGCTCTCCAAACACACCTTGCTCTACACCGAAATGGTCACTACCGGCGCGGTGTTGTTCGGTGATCGCGAGCGGTTTCTCGGTCATCACGAATCCGAGCACCCGCTGGCCCTGCAACTGGGCGGCAGCAATCCGGCGGATCTGGCGGCTTGTGCGCGTCTGGCCGAAGAGGCCGGGTATGACGAGGTCAACCTGAACGTCGGTTGCCCCAGCGACCGGGTGCAGAACAACATGATCGGCGCTTGCCTGATGGGCCATCCGGCACTGGTCAGTGATTGCGTGAAGGCCATGCAGGATGCCGTGGCGATTCCGGTCACGGTCAAGCATCGGATCGGTATTAATGGTCGTGACAGCTATGAGCAACTGTGCGATTTCGTCGGCCAGGTGCGTGAGGCGGGGTGCCGCAGTTTTACCGTGCATGCGCGGATTGCGATTCTCGAAGGGCTGTCGCCCAAGGAGAACCGCGAGGTTCCGCCGCTGCGCTACGACGTGGCTGCGCAATTGAAGACTGATTTTCCAGACCTGGAAATCATCCTCAATGGCGGTATCAAAACTCTGGAAGACTGCCATGCGCACTTGCAGACCTTTGACGGCGTGATGCTGGGGCGTGAGGCTTACCATAACCCTTATCTGCTGGCCGAGGTCGATAGCCAGCTGTTTGGTGTGCAGCAGCCGCCCATCAGCCGTGCCGAGGCCATGGCGGCGTTGCGCCCTTATGTGGTCGATTATCTTGGGCGCGGTGGCAACATGCACCATATCACCCGCCACATCCTGGGCCTGGCGGTGGGTTTTCCGGGGGCGCGGCGCTTCCGGCAGATTCTCTCTACCGATATCCAGAAAGCCGAACAGCCACTGGCGCTGTTTGATCAGGCGGCGCAGATTCTGGAAGGGCGTTAACCATGTAAGCCCGGTGTCGTCTTGTTGAGGCGGCACCGGGAAAACCGATTTACGCGCATTCACCAGTCGCTCATTTAATACCACCCCTTAAGCTCGCTTGGCTCAGGATTCCATCCCTGCCTGAGTGTGCCCGGTCATCAAGTGGGGCGGGGCGGTAATCACTATATTTCACCCGCTGTTGTCCTGGATCAAGGCGGCGCCGAAACGCACTGGCTGCTGCTCGGGCATGGGGCTATGTTCAATACATACCCACTTGCAGGAGAGCAGTCATGCACAAGGTTCTGGTTCCTTTCGATGGTTCGGCTCACGCCCGGCATGCGCTGGACTATGTGATCAATCTGGCAGGCCAGGTCGCCCGGCCGCTGGAAGTCCATGTGCTCAACGTTCAGTCCAGCCCGATGGCTTATGGCGATTATCTTGCGCCGGACATGATCGAAGGTGTGCGGGCCGGTTTGATCAATGAGGCCATGGGCGTGCTGAACAAAGCCAGTGCGCAGCTTAATGCCAGCGGCATCGCCCATGAGGTTCATGTCGATATGGGCAATGTCGCCGAGCAGATTGCCGATGCGGTCAAGAAGCTCGGGTGTGACACTGTGGTGATGGGCACTCGTGGGCTGGGCAGCTTCGGCGGTTTGCTGTTGGGCTCGGTGGCCAACCGGGTGATCCATGATGTCTCGGTCCCGGTGGTACTGATCAAGTAGTCATTGCGCTCACTGCTGCACCGGCGTGCTGCGCGGGTGCAGCAGTTCGATGTTTTCTGCTGGTATCAACTGGCGCAGGGTTTTGTACAGCGCCCGGGTTTCCAGCAGGTTCCAGATCCGCAGCATGGTTTCCAGGGCATCGAGCGGTTTACTGATGAAGTCCCGGGCGCCGAGGGCCAGGGCGCGCAAGCGTGTATCGCGGGTCGCATCGGCGGTCAGGACCAGAATCGGCAGGTAGTGATTGGCCGGAATGCGCCGATTCAGCTGTTCCAGCACCGCGAAGCCGTCGAACTCCGGCATGTGCAGGTCGAGTATCACCAGGTCGGGCTCAAAACTGTTGAACAGGTCCAGGGTACGAAGCGGTTCGGTGCTGCTCAGCACGTTGCGCAGGCCTTCACGCGCGAGTAACTGTTCCATCAGATCGAGGTTGGGACGTTGATCGTCGATGATCAGAATTCGGAAATCTCCGTTCATGCAGGCTCCGGTAGATGCAGGTCCAGGTGATCGAGAAACGCCGGGATGTGCAGCGGCTTGGTGAGAATCGCGCTGGCACCGGCGGCACGCAAGGCGCTTTGGGTCAGGTCGCTGGCATCAGCGGTCATCATCAGCACCGGCACATTGGCCGTGGCCGCCGACTGGCGCAGCCGCTGCAGCACTTCCAGGCCCTGCAGGTCAGGCAGGTTAACGTCCAGCAGGATCAGGTCCGGTGCATGCTGGCGTGCCAGGTCCAGGCCCAACTGGCCGAGCATGCTCGACAGCAACTGGATGCCGGGGCGGCGTTGCAGCAGGGTTTCGATCAACGCCATGCTCGACAGATTGTCTTCAATGCACAGTACCTTGCCGCGCACCGTTGCGGCAGTCGGTGTCGGTATTTCCTGGCGCAGGGCGGGCGGTTGTTCAATGGCTCGCTGTGGCGCTATCTGAGCGGCGGGCAGTTGCACAATGAAGCTGCAACCCTGGCCTGGCCGGTTGTTCACCAGCAAATCGCCTTGCATGGCTTGCAGCAGATTACGACTCAGCGCCAGACCCAGGCCGGTACCTTCTACATTAGGGTCGTTGCCCAGGCGTTCGAAGGGTTTGAACAGGCGATCCAGCCGCTCGACAGGGATACCCGTGCCGGTGTCGTGGACGGTTATCGTCATGCAGCCGGGTTGTTGCGCCACCGTGATCCACACCCGCCCGGCGCTGCGGTTGTACTTGATGGCATTGGACAACAGGTTGAGCAGCACCTGAATCAAGCGCTGCCGGTCCGCCGTCACTCCCCAGTCCCGAGGCAGCGCCGGTGGCTCGCTCAGCTCGATCCCGGCGTCGCTTGCCATGGGCCAGACCAGGCTCAGGGCTTCCTGCAACACCTCGGTCAGGGCGACGGGTTCAGGGTTGAAGGGCAGGCGTCCGGCTTCGATGCGGGCGATGTCGAGAATCTCGTTGATCAGGGTCAGCAGATGCTGGCCGGCACGCAGGATATGCCCGACCTGAGCGCGGTGTGCAGGGCTGGCATCCATGTCCAGCAGTTGCGCGAACCCAAGGATCGAGTTGAGTGGCGTGCGCAGCTCATGGCTCATCCGCGATAAAAACTCGCTTTTGGCCCGGCTGGCACTTTCTGCTTCCTCACGGGCCGTGCGCAGGGCAATTTCAGCGCTGCGCCGGTCGGTGATGTCGCGGGTGATCTTTGAGAAACCGCGCAGCACACCGCTGGCGTCATACTGTGCGGTGATCACCACGCTGGCCCAGAAACGGCTGCCGTCCTGGCGGCAGCGCCAGCCTTCTTCCATGTAGTGGCCCTGGCGGGTGGCTTCGTTCAAGGCCATGGCCGGGTGATGCGGACGCTCCTCGGGCAGATAGAACAGCGAGAAGTGGCGACCGAGAATTTCCTGCTCGGTATAGCCCTTGATGCGCTCGGCGCCGGCGTTCCAGCTGGTGACCCGGCCTTTGGTGTCCAGCGCGAAGATTCCGTAGTCCTTGACCCCGTCGATGATCAGGCGCAAGCGTTCTTCATTGTCACGCAAGGCGCGTTCACGCTCGGCCAGTAACTGCCCGGCTTCCACCAGGCGGCTACCCAACTGGCCAATTTCATCGTTTTCAGGGGGCTGCGGATGCAGCGGTTGGCCGAGCGCCAGGCGCTGGGCATTGCCTTGAACCTGCTGGACCCGGGTGACGATGCCGCGCGACAGCAACAGCACCGCGACAATCGCGCCGAACAGGCCACAGCCGGCCGCCAGCAACGTCGACAGCAACAGCCGTTGGCGGGTGGCAGCCGCGTCGGCGGTGCGCTCGTCGAGCAGGGTGTCCTCGCGGGTACGCATCAGACTGATGCGTTCGCGCAGCTCGTCGAGGATGTGCTTGTTCTCAACCAGAATGGCGGCAACGGCCTGGCCGTCGGCATCGTTGAGAGTGCGCAGCAAGGCCAGGCCCTCCACCTTGGTCTGGATCAGCGGCTCGATGGCTTCAAGGTGGGCGCGGATCTGCGCATCGCGCACGTTCTGATCGAGCCGATGCAAGGCGGCGTCTATCAGCGCTTCGGCGCGCAGGTAAACCGGCAGAAAGTCTTCGCGGCGGGTCAGCAGGTAGCCGCGTACGCTGGCGGCGGCTTCGGCCAGTTGGGTGTGCACGGTCTGGATATCGCCCTGCACCAGCAGCACCCGGCGTACGTCTTCTTCGGCGCGGGCGGTCTGGCGTTCGGTGGTGTAGATCAGCACCAGTGAACAGAGCAGCAGCACCAGCGGCAGGGAAATCGCCACCAGCGCCTTGCCGCGCAAGGGCAGGTCGGCCCAGCGACTGGCCGGGCTCTGTTTGGCCGCAGCAGGCGGTTTTATGTCCATTGGCTGGGCACCAGGCCGAGCGCGACACCGCGCACCGCCGCTTGGGTGCGGTCAGCCGCACCGAGTTTGCCGATCACCCGCTCGACGTGGGCTTTGGCCGTGCCGGTGGTGATGCCCAGGCGTTCGCCGATTTCCCGGTTGCTGCAGCCACCGGCCACCAGTTCAAGCACCTGACGCTCACGGGCGGTGAGGGTTTCGAGCGTCGGAGCGGCCTGTGCGCCGCGCTCGGCCATGCGCCGCAACAAACGGGCGCTGACCGCCCCATTGAGGGCCTCTTCACCACGGGCGACCCGCTGCAGGCTGGCAATCACCTCATCACGGCTGGCGTCCTTGAGCAGATACCCCACTGCGCCGGCAGTAATCGCCGCTTCAAGATGATCAATGCTGTCGTCCATGGTGAAAATCACCACCTTCAGCGCAGGCATGCGTTGTTGCAGCAGGCGCGCTGCCCCCAATCCATTGAGCACCGGCATGCGGATGTCGAGGATGGCAATGTCTGGTTGCAAGGCTTCGCACAGGGCTACGGCCTGCTGGCCATCACTGGCCTGGCCCACCACATCAAACTCCGGATGCCCGGCCAGCAGCGCGACGAAACCGGTGCGGGTGACTTCGTGGTCGTCGGCCAGGACCAGGCGCAGGGGTGCAGTCATGAGTTTGCCTTGTTGTGATGGGTTAACGGAACAATGGCGCGTAATCGGGTGCCGCCCGCCGGGCGACTGGTACAGCTGAAGCGCCCGCCCAGCAGGCCGGCGCGCTCCTGCATGGCCACCAGGCCCAGCGACTGACCGCTCGCTGGCAGGTTGCTGTCGAAGCCACGACCGTCGTCTTCAAGCAGCAGTGCGACATGGCTCTGGTGCAGCTCCAGCTCCAGTTTGACGTTGGCGGCCCCGGCGTGCTTGAGGATATTGTTGATGCCTTCCTGGGCAATCCGAAACAGCGCGATCTCTACATGGCTGGGCAGGCGCGAAAGTGAGCGGGAGAACCAGTGCACGGTGATGCCGGCCTCGCGCAGCCGGTCGACTTCCTTGTCCACCGCCTGGAACAGGCCGAAGTCGTCCAGCACGCTGGGGCGCAGGCCGCCAATCAGGCGCCGGCCTTCGCCCACGCAATGCTGGGCCAGATCGAGAATGGCCTGCAGATCGTCGTCCAGCGGCGCGTTCAGCGGTGGGCAGCGCCCGGCAAAACCTTGCAGGCGCTGATGCAGACCGGCCAGGGTCTGGGCCAGGCCGTCGTGCAGGTCATAGGCGACCCGCTTGCGTTCATCCTCCTGGGCACTGAACAGCCGATTAACCAGCTCGGACATGCTGCGTTCGCGCACGATCAGCGTCTGCAGCAAGCGGCTGTTCTCCAGATGCGCAGCCAGCAAGGTGGCCAGCAGGTGCAGCGATTCGATGTCTTCGCTGTCGGGGGCGCCAATCGGTACGCTGTTGGCCAGCAACAGCATGCCGAACGGGCGGTCATCGGCGCCGCGCAACGGCAGGCACAGGACGTTGGGCAGGGCACTGTCGAGTCGCTCCAGCCAGCGCGGTTCCTTGGCTGAAGTATCGGCCTGGCCGGCCAGTTCGCTCAGCTGTTCCTGATTGCCCACGCTGGCAGTGGGTTGCACGGCCTCTTCAACATCCCATTCCAGCAACAGGCCGTGATCCATGGCGACAAACGCACAGGCGCGCTGGACCACTTGCTGGCGCATGGCCTGCGGAGCCAGCCGGGTCAGCTCCCTGCCGGTGTCGACCAGCAGGCGCAATCGTGCGGCGCGGCTTTGTGACTGGCGATACTGGGTACGGATTGCCAGGGCGCTGGCGGGGTCATGGGCTGAACTGTGCATGCAGAAGGCTCCGGAGGGGCGCCCGCCCGGGCGCCAGAGTGCTATTAGAACCCGGCTGGCAGGGTATTGCCCATCTGCCGAATGGCATAGGCAAATAACCCCGGTTGGCCGATGGCTGGCTCAGCGCGGCGCGGCAAAGTACAGCCCATACCAACCCGCAGGAATCACCGCGATGAAACTGAAAACTACTGTTCTGGCTCTGACCCTCGCCCTTGGCGCACCCTGGGTGTCTGCCGCTGACCCGATTGCTCCTTATGTGTACCGTACGGTGGCCGAGTTGCCGAGCAATGCCAAAGAGCGTGAGATCGCCAGCCTGTTCGATCAGTGGAACGCGGCCTTGAAGACCGGCAGCGCCCAGCAGGTGGTCAGCCTGTATGCCCCGGATGCGGTGTTGCAGCCGACCGTGTCCAACCAGGTGCGCAATACCCCGGCGCTGATCACTGACTACTTCGAGCACTTTCTGGCGCTCAAGCCGGTCGGCCGTATCAACTATCGGGAAGTGCGCCAACTGGGTAATGATGCGGCGATGGACAGCGGGGTCTACACCTTCACCCTGACCGACGCCAACGGCAAGACCCGTGACGTGCAGGCTCGCTACACCTTCCTGTACGAAAAAGTCGGCGGCCAGTGGAAGATCCTCAACCACCACTCATCGGCCATGCCGGAGCCGCAGCCAGTGATGCACGCCAGCAAGTAAGGCAAAAAAACGGGCGGTTCGTACAGCGAACCGCCCGTTGGCTTTTCAGTGCAGCGATTCAGCCTTTGGTCAGTGCCTTGATGAGCTGTTCTACATCGCTCTGCAGCCCGGCCAGTGGATCTTCGGCTTCATTGCCGAGCACCAGCAATTGACTGCCGGCGGCACTGATCGCTGCCTTGACGGCCTCTGGTGGCTCGCGATGGTCAAGCACCACCGCCACCTCATTGTCCTTGAGTGTTGTGCTCAGGGTGTTCAGGGCCGCAGGCGTCCATTGGTCGTCAGCCAGCACCTGGCGGCCGACCTGCTCAAGGTTCAGGCCGCTGATCAGGTAGCCCAGCCGTTCGGAAAGGCTGACCACCGCCACACTGTCGGCCTGGGCCAGGCGTTTTTCGCTGTCGGCACTGAGTTTCAGTAGCTGCTGCTTGAGGCCTGCCAGATTGCTGTCGATCTTCGCCTTTGCCTCGGGTGCCAGGCGCACCAGGTCGGCGGCCAGTACGTCGGCCATGCGCCCGAGGTTGTGGCTGGCCAGCCACGGCTGGCTGTTCAGGCCGTCGGTGCTGTCGCCGGGTTGCAGGGCCACGCCGGGCAGGGCGCCGTCCACCGGGCGCGCCGCGTCGATCTCGACGATGCGGATATTGCTGCGTCGGGCGTGGGTGTACAGCGGGTCTTCAGTCCAGATCGAGCGCAGGCCGATCACCGCATCGGCCTGGTTGGCCAGCTTATGCAGAGCCTCGGCGCCGCGACCGCTGAAGTAGGCGCTTTGTCGCGAGCCGGGCAGGTTGGCGGCGGCGGCGCGCTCCAGCACCACGCCGCTGTCTTTGAGCAGCAACTGGCCGAGGCCGTAGGTGATCGGCAGGCTCGCCAGCACCCGCACGGGTTTGGCGGCCTGCTGCTGGGCCGGTGGCGGCGTAGCGGCCAGCAGGTGAGGGCTGAACAGGCCGCCAAGCGGCAGTGCCAGGCTGATTGCGAGGCTGATTGCGGGGCTAAGGGTACGCAGGTGCATTATCCGATGTTCCCTTTCAGGCTGGGGAGGGTGCCACGGGCGATGGCGGCCAGGGCGAAGGCCGCCCCGCAGACCAGAATGATGGCCGCGCCGGAAGGCACCGGCAGGTCGAAGACGATGGGCAGTAGGATCCCGCACAGGGTGCTGACCGTGGCGATCAACACCGAAATCCAGAAAAAGCCCTTGAGCGACTGGCTGAGCAGGCGGGCCGCCGCTGCCGGAATGACCAGCAGGGCGCCGACCAGAATCGCGCCGATGACTTTTACCGCCGCCACGGTGATCAGGGTTACCAGCACCACAAACAGATAGTCCAGCAGCTTGACCGCCACGCCGCGCACCGCAGCCAGTTGCGGGTTGAAGCTGGCCAGCATGATGCGGTTGTAGAGCGGCAGGCTCAACCCCATGACCAGCGCGCCGACCACGGTCAGCACCAACAGGTCGTTGCCATTGACGGTCAGCACCGAGCCGAACAGTACGTTTTCGAGGATATGCACGTTGATCTTGCCGGCCAGTACCAGCAGCAGGCTGGCGCCCATTGCCAGGGATACCGATAGGAATACCCCAATCAAGGTATCCGGCGTCAAGCCGGTGCGGTTGCGCAAATAGTTGAGCACGATGCCGAACAGCAGGCAGTAGGCGAACAGGCTGCCGTACGGGCCGGTGTAGGGCTCGCCGAGCAGGATGCCGATGGCCACGCCGGTCAGGGCGGCGTGGCCGACTGCTTCGGAAAAGAACGCGAAGCGCTTGACCACCACCAGGGTGCCCAAACCGCCCAGCACCGGACCGATCAGCAGGCCGGCCAACAGGGCGTTGACCACAAAACCATAGGCCAGTGCTTCAGGCAGATAACCGGAACTGGCGAGGTCCTGAACGAACAGGCGAAAGTTCTCGTAAGACATCACGCGTCCCCCCCGCTGCTGCGTGGCTGGGCAGAAAACAGCGTGAGCAGCCGCTCCGGGGTCAGTGCAGTCTGCGCCGATTCATCGAACAGCACCCGGCGATTCAGCCCGGTGACCCGATCAGCCAGGCGCTTTACCGCGCCCAGATCGTGCTCGATCCACAGCACTGTGATGCCGCTGCGTCGCCAGTCGGCAAGCAGCCGTTCGAAGACCTGGATGCCCGGTTCGTCGAGGGCTGACATGGGTTCGTCGAGCACCAGCAGTTGCGGGCTGGGAATCAGCCCCTGGGCCAGCAGCACGCGCTGGCGCTCACCACCGGACAGCGCGCCCATGCGTCGCTTGCGTTTGTCGTGCATCCCGACCCGCTCCAGCGCTTCGCCGATGGCGGCGGCGTAATGCCGGGACAGGCCGAGAAAGGCCGGGCGGCGTTGGCACATGGCGGCCATGAAGTCCTCGACGGTCATCGGCAGGCCACGGTCGAACTCCAGCGCCTGGGGCACATAGCCGATCACGCCTTGAGCGGCGGGCCATTGCAGGCTGAGTTGACCCTGATGCGGCATCTGGCCGAGCAGGGTCTTGATCAGCGAGCTCTTGCCGCCGCCGTTGGGGCCGACCAGTGCGTGGATATTGCCGGGTTCTACCGCGAAGCTGATACGGTCAAGAATCACCGTGCGGCCCAGGGTCAGGCTGACCTGATCAAACTCGATGGCCGGGCCGTTGCGGGTCCGCTGGATCTGTTCGGCTGCGGTCATGCGCCACTCTCCTGAATGGCCCGGACCACGGTGTCGAGGTTGCCGGTCATGTCCTTTTCATACTTGTCGGCGGTGTACTCGCCGTAGGAAATGTGCGACAGCGGGTAGAGTTTCACACCGGACTCGCGCTGGATGGTATCGACATAGCTGGAAGGGAAATCCATTTCGGAAAAGATCACCTTCACGTCCAGCTCGCGCAGTTGGTCGATGGTTTTTTTCAGCTGGCTGGGGCTGGGTTCGATGCCGTGGGCCGGCTCGACCACTGCGGTGACCTCCAGACCAAATTCGCGCAGCAGGTAGTCGTAGGCGGCGTGCACCGTCGCCACGCGCAACTCGGCATTGGGTGCCTGGGTCAGCTTGGCCAAGGCGTCGGCACGCATCTGCCGCAGCCGCTTGGCGTAGGCCCGAGCGTTGGCGGTGTAAGTCTTAGCGTTGTCCGGGTCGAGCTTGCCCAGTTCACGGGCGATGTTATTGACCTGGGCGATCGAGGCGCTGATCGACAGGAAGGTGTGCGGGTTGACCACCTTGCCGGCGCCGCGGGCGGCAATACCGGTGGCGGCCAGTAGCGGTACGTCGGCGTTCGCCTCGATCACCGGGACTTTGGGGTTTTCACTGGCCTCGATCATGCGGTCAGCGAAATCGTCGTGGCCCACGCCGTTGAGCACGATCACGTCCAGCGAGCCGATCCGTTTGATGTCTTCGGCGCGAGGTTCATAGGCGTGCGGGTTGAAACCGGCCGGGATCAGCGGCACCACCTCGGCCTTGTCGCCGACGATGTTGCTGACATAGCTGTAGTACGGGTGCAGGGTGATGCCGATGCGCAGGCGCTTGGCCGCCTCGGCGCTGGCCAGTGACGGCAACATGATGGCGAACAGGCCGGCCAGCAGGACGCCCAACAGAGGGCGGCGGGGGAGCGAAATAGGCATGGTCAGGCGATCTTCTGTGCGATGAGTGCGTGGGTTCAGTGCCGATGCTGACGGGTGACACCCGCATCGAACTGGCTAACGACCTGCTTCCAGCCAGCGGCGATCAGGCTCGCGTCGCTCAGGTCGGAGGGGGCGCTGAGGCGCGCGTTACGGTTGATCCAGATGTCCGCCGGGGCGTCGGCAGTTTGCTCGGCGTGCCGCTGGTTGCGCAGCAGAAACGAGCCGGCCACCTCGCTGGCCTGGCTCAGGCCCAGCCAGGCGTCACCGGTCATCTGCCATTGATGCGCACCACGGGTGGTGGCGCTGACATCCTGCACGAACGGCGGCAGGCCTTCTTCAGCCAATTGCTCAACGCTCACCGGGGTTTGTTGCTCCTGGGCCAACAGACGGGCCTCATCGAGGCTTACCCGCAGGTCGGCATAGATGCCTTGCTCGGCGGCATTCAGGTCACGGCGGGCATCCAGTTGATGGCTGGCCACGGCCTCGGGCTCATGGCTTTCACCGCGCAGGCCGATCACCGCGCTGGCCACCGCGAGAATCAGCAGGCAGGTCAGCAGCACGTAGAGGGTTTCATGCCCGGCGCCGGCCGGGCGGACAATCTGGCGCGTCTGGGTACTCATCGGGAGGCGATATCCGCCTGGTCGATTTCCACCACGTGGCCGGGACCTGCGTCAAACAGCACGTAGAACTCGGCTGCCGGCTTTTTGAAGGTCAGGGTCGAATCGTTGCCCAGTTTGCCGGGCAGCAGGATGGTCTCGTCATAGCCGATCACATCCAGGGTCACGCCAGCGGCTGCGCTGCCGTCGGAGAAACCGCCGGTGCAGCGGATGTTCTCGCTGTCGATCTGCTCGCATTCACAGATCGGGTTATGCGCCAGGGCCGTACCGCTGACGCCCAGAATCAGCAGGGCACTTGCCGCGACGCGGCGCAGGGAAAATAAACTCATTTTTTGGCTCCTTGGGTTTTCAGCCAGGCCACGGTTGCCGGAGAGGCTTGTGCAAGGGGGATGGAGGCTTGATGGACGGCACCGTCCCAGCCTTCCATGGTGATCCACAGCTCGGCATCAAGCGGGCTGTTCTCGGGTATCTGCATAAAGGCACCCATGCGATAAGCCGGGCCGAAGAAAATCGCGCCGGCAGTACGCAGGCTGCGCGGCTTGCCGATGCGCAGGTAGGTGGCTTTGACCTGCTCGGCGCATTCAGTGCACAGCGCGGCATTGAAGCTTTTCATGTAGCCGACCGGCGCATCCAGGCGCGGCGCCTCATCGCGCAGTTCGGCCAGGCGCAGACTCCAGGGACCGACCTGGACCTGACCGATATCGCGCTGGCCAAGGCCGGCGTCGCCGCGAAACAGTGCCGCATCGGCAAAATACTTGGGCATGAAACCCAGCGGAATCAGGATCAGCAAAACATTGATGTGGAAGCGCCACTTATGCCAGAGACGGCTCAAGGGCGAGCGTTGCTGTTGCACGGTTGCAGCCTTGCTCACAGGGAAGTCTCCGCAGGTACGTGGGGCACGGCAGGCTCGGACCTGGTCTTGGCCTGGTTGGCGGTCTTGGCCTCACGCTTGAGGGCGTTGAGGGTTGCCAGCGCGGTGCGCTTGCTCCAGATCAACAGGCCGCTAAGCACCATCATGCTCAGCACCAGGCCGAAAAACGCCCAGATCAGCTTGATCCAGATACCGCCGAAGTCGCCGGTGTGCAGTGGGCGCATCGACTCGGTGACGAACTCGATCTTGTTGCGGTCCGACAGCAAATGGGTCGAGGCCACTTCACCGGTGTAGGGGTTGATCTCTGCGGTCTGGAACATCAATGGGTACCAGCTGCGACCGGCGATGCTCATGTTGCTGTAGGCGTTGAGCGGCGGGCTGATGAAGCTGGCCTCCAGGCCCGGAATGCGTTCCTGGGCAATTTCCATCGCCTTGTCCAGGGAGATCATCGGGACTGGCTTGCCATCGGCGGTCAATGGCACCGACGCGTGTGGCAGGATCGAGGCTGCCGGTGCGCGGCTGGACAGGCTGATATTGTTATCGCCCAGAATGGCCTGGATCAGGAACCAGATACCGGTCACCGAAATGACCAGGATGAACCAGATCGACCAGATGCCGCTCAGGCGGTGGAAGTCGCCCCAGAAGATCCGTGCGCCGTGGTTGAAACGCAAGGTCGGCTTGAAAAAGCCTTTCCAGAATTTTTTGTAGACCACCAGGCCGGTGATCAGCGACACCAGCATAGGAATGCCCAGCAGCGATACCAGATACCAGCCCCAGGAGTAACCATTGGTGAACGGCACCAGCCACCAGCCATGCAGGGCGCGGGTGAATTGGCGGAAGTCGAACGACGCGGCAAAGCCCTGGATGGCCCCGGTGTAGGGGTTGACGTAGGCATTGGTGGTGCGACCCTCAGGAAAGGTAACCCGCACATTGAGGGCGAAGTAGTCCCCGTCGGGCTGCGAAATGAAGCCTACATTCAGGTTGGGTTCGTTCTGTTTGATGGTGTTGCGGATCTGTTCGAAACTCAGCCGCTGGGCGTCGTCCGAAGGTGCCGTGGCGCGAACCTCAGGGTAGGCCAGCCATACGATCTCCTTGCTGACCACGGCCAGGGTGCCGGTCACGCACACGATCAGGACAAAAAACCAGATAGGCAACGCCACCCAGCTGTGCACCAGGAACCAGATTTTTGAGCGGGATTTCTTGGACATTGGAAGCAGGTCTCGATTCACGGGTCGGAGCCTTCTACAGCGAGACTCCGGGTAGACGCCATTTGGCCGCAACGATAGCAAACGCGGCCGGTGTATCTAGATAAAGACGAATGAGAACGAAATACCCGCATCCAACATTGGCTGAAATATGTAAAAAAATATTTCAAGAGGGGTGGGGTAGCCGCTAGATGGGCTGGCAAGGTGCCGCAGGCATCAATGGATGCCTGCGGGAAGGGAGGTCAACGGCAGTGCTTAGAGTACCTGGATAATCGCCTCGCAGACCTGATCGATGTTCTTCTGGTTCAGCGCAGCGACGCAGATACGACCGGTGTCCAGTGCATAGATACCGAACTCGTTGCGCAGGCGCTGGGCCTGGGCAGCGGTCAGTCCCGAATAGGAGAACATGCCCTGCTGGCGAGCGACGAAACTGAAGTCCTGGCCGACCGGGTTGTTGGCCAGACGCTCGACCAGCGCTTTGCGCATGTCTTTGATACGGACACGCATTTCAGCCAGTTCTTCTTCCCACATCGCGCGCAGTGCCGGGTCGTTGAGAACGGCGGCAGAGATGATCGCACCGTGGGTCGGCGGGTTGGAATAGTTGGTGCGGATCACACGCTTGACCTGCGATAGCACCCGGCCGGTTTCTTCTTTGGAGGCGGTGATGATCGACAGCGCGCCGACCCGCTCGCCATACAACGACAGGGACTTGGAGAACGAGCTGGAAGCGAAGAAGGTCAGGCCTGAGTCGGCGAACAGCCGCACGGCTGCGGCGTCTTCGTCGATGCCCTGGCCGAAGCCTTGATAGGCCATGTCGAGGAATGGCACGTGGTTTTTCGCCTTGACCACTTCCAGGACCTTTTTCCAGTCGTCCAGGCTCAGGTCGACGCCAGTCGGGTTATGGCAGCAGGCGTGCAGGACGATGATCGAGCGCTCTGGCAGGTTCTGCAGGTCTTCGAGCATGCCGACGCGGTTCACGTCGTGGTTGGCGGCGTCGTAGTAGCGGTAGTTCTGCACCGGGAAGCCGGCGGTTTCGAACAGCGCGCGGTGGTTTTCCCAGCTTGGGTCGCTGATGGCGACGGTTGCGCCCGGTAGCAGTTGCTTGAGGAAATCTGCGCCGATTTTCAGCGCGCCGGTGCCACCGACCGACTGGGTGGTCAGCACGCGGCCGGAGGCGATCAGCGGCGAGTCGGCGCCCAGCAGCAGTTTTTGCACCGCCTGGTCGTACGCGGCGATGCCGTCGATTGGCAGGTAGCCGCGTGGCGCATGCTGGGCGACGCGGATCTCTTCGGCCTTGGCCACCGCGCGCAGCAGCGGGATGCGCCCGTCTTCGTCACAGTAGACACCCACGCCCAGATTGATCTTGTTGGTACGGGTGTCAGCGTTGAATGCTTCGTTGAGGCCCAGGATAGGATCGCGTGGTGCCATTTCGACAGCGGAGAACAGGCTCATTGTTTGCGGCGGCTCTGAGTAGGAAGAAGAAAGGACGCACGCTCCGGTCCGAATGCCCCAGAGCAGTGCACAAACGGGGAATGAGTATAGTGAGCAACGCCGGATACGGCGACGGCATCCGGTGGGTTTTTTCCAAATATTTCGCTTTTTTGACCGTTACTTTTGTTGAACCACCGACAGCCACCGGCCTCAATCCTTTATCAGGGGTGCAAACGCTATCAAAGGGTGTATATCCTTACAGGTGCGGTCAAGCAGGCCGTGATATTTTTCGCAAGCGATCACCCAAGAGGCCGGTCATGTCCGAGTTCCAGCTCGTTACCCGTTTTCAACCTGCCGGCGACCAGCCTGAAGCCATCCGCCTGATGGTCGAGGGCATTGAGGCCGGGCTGGCGCACCAGACCCTGCTCGGGGTAACCGGCTCCGGCAAGACCTTCAGCATTGCCAACGTGATAGCCCAGGTGCAGCGCCCGACCCTGGTGCTGGCGCCGAACAAGACATTGGCTGCGCAGTTGTACGGGGAATTCAAGGCGTTCTTCCCCAACAACGCAGTGGAGTACTTCGTTTCCTACTACGACTACTATCAGCCCGAAGCCTATGTGCCGTCGTCGGATACCTTCATCGAGAAGGACGCCTCGATCAACGACCATATCGAGCAGATGCGGTTGTCGGCGACCAAGGCATTGCTGGAGCGTAAGGATGCGATCATCGTCACCACGGTGTCGTGCATTTACGGTCTGGGCAGCCCGGAAACTTACCTGCGGATGGTCTTGCACATCGACCGGGGCGACCGGCTTGACCAGCGCGAGCTGCTGCGCCGCCTGGCTGACCTGCAGTACACCCGTAACGACATGGATTTTGCCCGCGCCACCTTCCGGGTGCGCGGTGATGTGATCGACGTCTACCCGGCAGAATCCGATCTGGAAGCGATCCGCATCGAGTTGTTCGACGACGAGGTCGAAAGCCTCTCGGCATTTGACCCGCTGACCGGTGAGGTCATCAGCAAATTGCCGCGCTTCACGTTCTACCCCAAAAGCCACTACGTCACGCCGCGCGAGACCCTGCTCGAAGCGGTCGAGGGCATCAAGGTCGAACTGCAGGAGCGGCTCGACTACCTGCGTGGCGCCAATAAGTTGCTGGAAGCCCAGCGCCTTGAACAACGCACCCGTTTCGATCTGGAAATGATGCTGGAGCTGGGCTACTGCAACGGTATCGAAAACTACTCGCGCTACTTGTCCGGACGTCCGGCCGGTGCGCCGCCGCCGACCCTCTATGACTACCTGCCGGCCGATGCCCTGCTGGTGATCGATGAGTCTCATGTCAGCGTTCCGCAGGTCGGTGCCATGTACAAAGGCGACCGCTCGCGCAAAGAAACGTTGGTTGAATATGGCTTTCGTTTGCCATCGGCGCTGGATAACCGGCCGATGCGCTTCGATGAGTGGGAGGCGATCAGCCCGCAGACCATCTTCGTTTCTGCAACGCCCGGGCCTTATGAAGAAGAGCATGCCGGGCGGGTGGTCGAGCAGGTGGTGCGACCGACCGGCCTGGTCGACCCAGGGGTGGAGATTCGTCCGGCGCTGACCCAGGTCGATGATCTGCTCTCGGAAATCCACAAATGCGTGGCCGTCGAGGAGCGCGTGCTGGTGACCACCCTGACCAAGCGCATGGCCGAAGACCTGACCGATTACCTGGGCGATCACGGGGTCAAGGTGCGCTACCTGCACTCGGACATCGACACCGTCGAGCGGGTCGAGATTATCCGTGACCTGCGGCTGGGCACCTTCGATGTGCTGGTGGGCATCAACCTGCTGCGCGAAGGTCTGGACATGCCCGAAGTGTCGCTGGTGGCCATTCTTGATGCTGACAAAGAAGGCTTCCTGCGCTCTGAACGCTCACTGATCCAGACCATCGGTCGGGCGGCGCGCAACCTCAATGGCCGGGCGATTCTGTATGCCGACCGGATGACCGGGTCGATGGAGCGGGCGATCAACGAGACTGAACGCCGCCGCGAAAAGCAGGTGGCGTTCAACGAGGCCCACGGCATTGTGCCCAAAGGTGTGTCGCGGGAAGTTGCGGACATTCTCGAAGGCGCGGTGGTGCCCGGTGCACGCAGCAAGAAACGCAAGGGCGCCGCCAAGGCGGCCGAAGAGCAGGCGCGGGCCGATGGGCAATTGCGCTCGCCAAGCGAAATCACCAAGCGCATCCGCCAACTGGAAGAGAAGATGTACCAGCTGGCCCGCGACCTGGAATTTGAAGCGGCGGCGCAACTGCGCGACGAAATCACCAAACTGCGCGAGCGGCTGTTGACCGTTTGAAATTTCCCGCCATGCGTCGGTAGGAGCGAGCTCGCTCGCGAAGCTTTTTTTCGCGGCTAAAGCCGCTCCTACGGTGTGCGCTGGAGCCACGAGGCTCCGGCCTGCTAATATCCCCGGTTTGATCGACCTGAACCGGAACTATCCATGACCACTGTCCGTACCCGTATCGCGCCGTCGCCTACTGGCGACCCTCACGTCGGCACTGCCTATATCGCGCTGTTCAACTACTGCTTTGCCAAACAGCACGGCGGCGAGTTCATCCTGCGCATCGAAGACACCGACCAGTTGCGCTCGACCCGTGAGTCCGAACAGCAAATCTTCGACGCCCTGCGCTGGCTCGGTATCGAGTGGAATGAGGGGCCTGACGTGGGTGGTCCGCATGGTCCGTACCGGCAGAGCGAGCGCGGCGATATCTACCGCCAGTACGCTCAGGAACTGGTCGACAAAGGGTACGCCTTCCCGTGCTTCTGCACTGCTGAAGAACTGGACCAGATGCGCGCCGAGCAACAAGCCCGTGGCGAGACACCGCGCTATGACGGTCGCGCCCTGCTGTTGTCGCCTGAAGAGGTCCAGCGCCGCCTGGCTGCTGGCGAGCCGCACGTGATCCGCATGAAGGTGCCGAGCGAAGGCGTGTGCGTGGTGCCGGACCTGCTGCGTGGCGACGTCGAGATCCCGTGGGACCGCATGGACATGCAGGTGCTGATGAAGGCCGACGGCCTGCCGACCTACTTCCTGGCCAACGTGGTCGACGACCATCTGATGGGCATCACCCACGTGCTGCGTGGCGAAGAATGGCTGCCATCGGCACCCAAACTGATTCTGCTTTACGAGTACTTTGGCTGGGAACAGCCGCAGCTGTGCTACATGCCGCTGCTGCGTAACCCGGACAAGAGCAAGTTGTCCAAGCGCAAGAACCCGACCTCCGTGACCTTCTACGAGCGCATGGGTTTTATGCCCGAAGCCATGCTCAACTACCTGGGGCGGATGGGCTGGTCGATGCCGGATGAGCGCGAGAAGTTCACCCTGCAAGAAATGGTCGACAACTTCGACCTGTCGCGTATCTCGCTGGGCGGGCCGATCTTCGATATCGAAAAACTGTCGTGGCTCAATGGCCAGTGGTTGCGTGAACTGCCGGTCGAGCAGTTCGCGGCGCGGGTCCAGCAGTGGGCGCTCAACCCTGAATACATGATGAAGATCGCCCCGCATGTGCAGGGCAGGGTAGAGACCTTCAGCCAGATTGCACCGCTGGCCGGGTTCTTCTTTGCCGGTGGCGTGACACCGGATGCCGCGCTGTTCGAAAGCAAAAAACTGTCGCCTGAGCAGGTTCGGCAACTGATGCAGTTGATCCTCTGGAAGCTGGAGTCGCTGCGCCAATGGGAAAAAGACGCCATCACCGCCTGCATTCAGGCGGTGGTCGAGCATCTGCAACTCAAGTTGCGTGATGCCATGCCATTGATGTTCGCCGCCATTACTGGCCAGGCAAGCTCTGTATCGGTGCTCGATGCCATGGAGATCCTCGGCCCGGACCTGACGCGCTTCCGTCTGCGTCAGGCGCTGGACCTGCTTGGCGGTGTATCGAAGAAAGAAAACAAAGAGTGGGAAAAACTGCTGGGCGCCATTGGCTGAGCGGGTTTGGCAATACCTGAACACGGCTGCCAGAGTTGTTTCTGGTGGCCTTGCGGTAAGCGGGTTTGTGGGGCGGGGCAGGGCAGGTAAGTGATTGTTCTGTCGAAAAAAGTTTTTGATTTTTCGCGAAAATAAATTTGACAGAACATTTAATCGCTCTTAATATGCGCCCCGTCCACTGATGTGGGGCTATAGCTCAGCTGGGAGAGCGCTTGCATGGCATGCAAGAGGTCAACGGTTCGATCCCGTTTAGCTCCACCAAATTAAAGGTTCAGAGCCATCCAGCAATGACTTTGAATCGATCGGCGCAAGCCGGTCATGAAGGTTTTGTCCCCTTCGTCTAGTGGCCTAGGACACCGCCCTTTCACGGCGGTAACAGGGGTTCGAGTCCCCTAGGGGACGCCATTTTCATTGGGTCAGGCGCAAGTCGGGCTCCGCCGCAGGGCGTAAAATTCGGGGCTATAGCTCAGCTGGGAGAGCGCTTGCATGGCATGCAAGAGGTCAACGGTTCGATCCCGTTTAGCTCCACCAATTTGCCGGGTTCGCTCAATTGCGAATCTGACTGAAGGTTTGCGTCCCCTTCGTCTAGTGGCCTAGGACACCGCCCTTTCACGGCGGTAACAGGGGTTCGAGTCCCCTAGGGGACGCCAGATTTATAGATGAAGAGTTATTGAGTGAGGCGCAAGCCGAACTCCGCCGCAGGGCGTAAAATTCGGGGCTATAGCTCAGCTGGGAGAGCGCTTGCATGGCATGCAAGAGGTCAACGGTTCGATCCCGTTTAGCTCCACCAATTTGCCGGGTTCGCTCAATTGCGAATCTGACTGAAGGTTTACGTCCCCTTCGTCTAGTGGCCTAGGACACCGCCCTTTCACGGCGGTAACAGGGGTTCGAGTCCCCTAGGGGACGCCAGATTTAGAGATGAAGAGTTATTGGGTAAGGCGCAAGCCAAGCTCCGCCGCAGGGCGTAAAATTCGGGGCTATAGCTCAGCTGGGAGAGCGCTTGCATGGCATGCAAGAGGTCAACGGTTCGATCCCGTTTAGCTCCACCAATTTGCCAGGGTTCGCTGAACTGCGAACCTGACTGAAGGTTTTGCGTCCCCTTCGTCTAGTGGCCTAGGACACCGCCCTTTCACGGCGGTAACAGGGGTTCGAGTCCCCTAGGGGACGCCACAATTTTCCGCTTATGCGGGCCCAAGGGTCATTCGAATGTTGAATGGCCCTTTTGTTTTTCTGGCGTCCCGATTTTCCTCCCGACGCCCTCTGCGGCTCTGGGCCGCGCTTGCTACACTGCCTGCGATCAACGCCATTACCGCAGGAGCACGCATGGTCTGGGACCAGTCAACGCCCTTCATCATCGATCTGAACGTCGTCGCAGAAGATATCGACGGTCTGGGTCATGCCAATAACGCTGTTTACGTCAGCTGGCTGGAGCGCTGCGCCTGGCGGCACTCTCAGTATTTGGGCCTGGATTTGACCGAATACCGTCGGCTCGATCGTGCCATGGCGGTGGTCCGCCATGAAATCGACTACTTGGCCAGTGCCTACGAGCATGACCAGTTGCAATTGGCGACCTGGATCGTGGATTGGGACAAACGGCTGAAAATGACCCGGCACTTTCAGTTGCGTCGCCCGGTCGATGGCGTGACCTTGCTGCGGGCGCAAACCACCTTTGTCTGCATCGAGCTGTCCAGCGGGCGGCCCAAACGCATGCCGCAGAGTTTCATTGATGGCTACGGCGCAGCGATCCGCCAGGACGGCATTTCCAATCCCGGCGTTGACCAGTAAACTGCCGGACTTTTTTCGAGTGTGACCCATGCAAATTGCCCTGGCGCCCATGGAAGGGCTGGTCGACGACATCCTGCGCCATGTGCTGACCCAAATGGGTGGCATCGACTGGTGCGTGACCGAATTCATCCGGGTCACCGAACGGCTGATGCCCGCCGCCTACTTTCACAAGCTTGCCCCTGAACTGCACAACGGTGCCCGTACTGCATCCGGGGTGCCGATGCATGTGCAACTGCTGGGTTCTGACCCGGTGTGCCTGGCGGAAAACGCCGCGTTTGCCTGTGAGTTGGGCGCGCCAGTGCTCGACTTGAACTTCGGCTGCCCGGCCAAGACCGTCAATCGTTCGCGGGGCGGTGCCATTTTGTTGCGTGAGCCTGAGCTACTGCACAGCATTGTCAGCCATGTGCGCCGTGCGGTGCCTGCCGATATCCCGGTCACCGCCAAGATGCGGCTGGGCTATGCCGACACCGATCAGGCTCTGGATTGCGCCAGAGCGCTGGTTGACGGCGGTGCGGCGCGCATTGTGGTGCATGCCAGAACCAAGGTCGATGGCTATAAGCCGCCGGCGCACTGGGAATGGATCGCCCGCATTCAGGAGGTGGTCAAGGTGCCGGTGGTGGCCAACGGCGAAATCTGGACCGTCGAGGATTGGCAACGCTGCCGTGAAGTCTGCGGTGCACAGGACTTCATGCTCGGTCGCGGTCTGGTGGCGCGACCGGATCTGGCGCAGCAGATCGTCGCGGCGGCGGCCGGGCAGCCCGTGCAGCCGATGAGCTGGGACGCGCTACAGCCCATGCTGCGCGAGTTCTGGGCGGCGTGTCTGGTCAAGCTGACACCCTTGCAGGCACCTGGCCGCCTCAAGCAGTGGCTGGTGCTGTTGACCAAGAGCTACCCTGAAGCCACTGCGATGTTCGGCCTGCTGCGCCGCGAAACCGATTGTGCGCGTATCAGTGAGCTGCTCGGTTATCAGCCTCAGTCCTGAGCTCAATACTGTCACTTAGGCGCTGTATGCCTCGGTGGGAGCCAGCTTGCTGGCGAAGACGGCAGTGCATTCACAGCAGATGTAGTGTTTTTACTGGCCTCTTCGCGAGCAGAGCTCGCTCCCACTGGGGCATAAAGCACTTAAGTTAACAGTATTGGTCTTGAGCTCAATCAGGGTCAGCCCTCGGTGAGCGGCTGCAAATGGCCCTGCAGGCGGAGCAGGGCCTCGAAGGCCGGGTCTTCAAGCGGCTCGCTGAACAGGTAACCCTGATACACGTGGCAGCCGGCCTCTTGCAGAAAGCTCAGTTGGTCAGGGTGCTCCACGCCTTCGGCGATGACATGCAGGGCCAGGCTTTGGGCCATGGCGATGATTGCGCGTACTATTTCGGCGTCATTGGGGTCGGTGGTGGCGTCGCGGACAAATGACTGGTCGATCTTCAGTGTGTCGATCGGCAGGCGCTTGAGGTAGGTCAGCGATGAATAGCCGGTGCCGAAGTCGTCCATGGCAAAACTGATGCCCAGTTTTTTCAGGCGCTGCATTTTGTCAATCGTGTCGTCGATGTTCTGGATCACCATGCCTTCGGTGATTTCCAGCTTGAGCATGCTGCCGGTCAGTTGCCAGGTCAGCAGGTGATGTTCGATACGCTCGACGAAGTCGCTCTGGTGAAACTGTCGTGGGCTGATATTAACGCCCATTTTGAAGCCATGGCGGTCGATCAGGCCGCGCCGCAACAACTGCGAGCAGGCTTTGCAGGCCTGTTCCAGCACCCGCCCGCCAACTTCCAGAATCATCCCGGTTTCTTCCAGCACCGGCACAAATTGCGCAGGGTTGAGCAGGCCGCGCTCAGGATGGTGCCAGCGCACCAGAGCCTCGGCGCCGATGATGCGCTGGCTGCGAGCATCGACCTGGGCCTGATAGCACAGGTAGAACTCGTTGCGCACCAGCGCCAGGCGCAAATCATTTTCCAGTTGCAGGCGCTCTACCGCCGCTTGCTGCATGCGCGGGTGGAACAGCTGCGAGGTGTTGCGGCCTGAGTCCTTGGCGCGATACAGGGCAATGTCGGCGCGCTTGAACAGGTCGGCTGAATGGGTGCCATGATCGGGAATCAGCGCAATCCCGATGCTGGGGGTGACTTGCAGGCGATGGCCATCGAGAAACATCGGTTCGGCGAGCAACTGGCGCAGCGCATCGGCCTGTTCGCGGATTTGCCGCGTCACCTGTTCGCGGCTGCCTGCCAGGCCGCTGATCAACACCACAAACTCATCGCCGCCCAGCCGCGCCACCGTGTCTTCCTGGCGCACGCTGGCTTCCAGGCGCGCCGTGATGATTTTCAGTACGCTGTCGCCGACCGGGTGGCCCAGCGAGTCATTGATGTGCTTGAAGTGGTCCAGATCAAGAAACATCAATGCGCCGCGCAACTGGTGGTGGCGCAACAGCGAAACCTGCTGGTTGAGACGGTCGGTGAGCAGCGCGCGGTTGGGCAGGTTGGTCAGTGGATCGTGGTAGGCCAGGTGCTGAATCTGCGCCTGGGCATTCTTGAGCTGGGCGATGTCCCGGGCGGTAACCAGCAGGCAATCGACCCCGTCGAGGACCATCGGCTCGACACACATGTCGAGGATCAGCTGTTCACCCAATTTGTTGCGCCAGAGCATTTCCCGATGATGGATACGACCATGCTCCTCCAGGTAGGCGATCATCTGTTGGCGCTGCTCGGCACTGCCCCAGACGTTGATTTGCGCGGCCGTACGTCCCAGCACTTCGTCGGGGCGATAGCCGGTCAACTGGCAGAAGCCCTCGTTGACCTCCAGATAGCGGCCGCTCTGGCGTTCTGTGATGGTGATCGAGTCGGGGCTGGAGTAGAACGCCCTGGCAAAGGTATCCCGGGTGTTCTGCAAATCGCTTGCCGGGGCCAGCTCACTGATGTCGCGCAAGATGCCCAGCAGCCGCAGCGGGTTGCCCTCGGCATCGCGGTGCAGACGTACCCGCGTTTCCAGCCGGCGCGGGCTGCCGCTGGCCGATTCGACACTGTAGGTGCTGAGCAATTGCGGGGTCTGCGCTTCGATCAGCGTGCGGCAATCGTGCAGCAGGCGTTGCCGTTCGGCTTCTGGCAGTGGTGCAAAGAACGTTTCGCAGGGCTGTGATCGCGTTTCGGCCGACCCGCCATGCAATTGTGCGGCGCGTGGGTCGGCTTGCAGCTGGCCGCTGGGGATATGCCAGTCCCATAGACCAAGCTGCGCCGCCTCAAGGGCCAGCTGCAGTTGTTCGCGGGTCTGTCTGAGCGTCTCTTGCAGGGCTTCCCGGCTTGGGGGCTGCTCGGACAACTGCAACGCCATACTGTCCATTGGGTCGGGCATGAGATCACGAGCCTGTATGAATAAAGCTGGTAATTCGATCGTTCAGCGTCCGGTAGCCCTTCAATGAGGGCTGGCTTGTGCGTCGAGCAGGGCCATGAACGCTCTGGCGGCATTGGATAGCGTGCGCTCGGTGTGCAGGATGTAGCCTAGCTGGCGATTGAGCTGTATGCCCGGCAACGGGATGCGTGCCACTTGTTCGTCGAGCATGGTGCGCGGCAATACACTCCAGGCCAGGCCAATGGAGACCATCATCTTGATGGTTTCCAGATAATTGGTGCTCATGGCGATGTCCGGCTTCAGGCCGCGGGCCTCGCACAGGCCGCTGACAATATGGTGGGTAAAGGTGTTGCCGCCGGGAAACACCGCCGGATAGCGCACAATGTCTTCCAGGCTTACCGGCCCGCTGTTGGCCAGCGGATGTTCCGGGGCGGCGACGAAGTCCAGCGGGTCCTCCCAGACCGCGACCGCCCGCACCAGAGTATGGGGCGTGGGCGCCAGGGTGATCACCGCCAGTTCCGCGCGGCCATGGAGGATTTCTTCGTAGGCGATTTCCGAGTCGAGAAACTGGATGTCGAGCGCCACCTGCGGATACAGCCGGGTAAAGGTGCGCAATACCGGTGGCAGACGGTGCAGGCCGATATGGTGGCTGGTCGCCAGGGTCAGCCGGCCGCTGATCTCGCCGGTCAGGTTGGTCAGTGCCCGCCGGGTATCGTCCAGCACGTTTAGAATCTGATAGGCGCGGGGCAGCAAGGCGCGGCCGGCCTCGGTCAGGCTGACTTCCCGGCCGAGGCGGTCAAACAGACGCACGTCGAGTTGCTGTTCCAGTCCTGCGATGCGTTTGCTGATGGCCGGCTGGGTCAGGTGTAGGCGTTCACCGGCACCGGAAAAGCTGCTGGTTTCGGCCACAGCAATAAAAGCGTTGAGATTGGCGAGATCCATGACGACGGATTCCAGTTGGTTATCCAAAGCATAAAAATTATGAATTGGAGTTATTTAAGCACATTCCATAGCATTGTCCGCACAAGCCAAGGGGTCATCGAGCACGATCACCCAAGGGGCTTCTAAAACGCAGGTAGTTTTTAGAGGTGCCCTCAAGGCATAGAAAGACGTTGATGAGGATACCGTCCGATGGCTGGCAAAACGCTTTACGACAAGTTGTGGGATTCCCATGTGGTCAAAGAACGCGACGACGGCTCGTCGCTGATCTATATCGACCGCCATATCATCCATGAAGTGACCTCGCCGCAGGCGTTCGAAGGTCTGCGCCTGGCTGGCCGCAAGCCATGGCGGGTAGACTCGATCGTCGCCACCCCGGACCACAACGTACCGACCACCGCCGAGCGCAAGGGCGGTATCGAGGCGATTGCCGACCAGGTCTCGCGTCTGCAGGTCCAGACTCTGGACGATAACTGTGACGAATACGGCATCACCGAATTCAAGATGAACGACCTGCGCCAAGGCATCGTCCATGTGGTCGGTCCGGAGCAAGGGGCCACCTTGCCCGGTATGAGCGTGGTCTGCGGCGACTCGCATACCTCGACCCACGGCGCTTTCGGTGCGCTGGCCCACGGTATCGGCACTTCGGAAGTCGAGCACGTGATGGCCACCCAATGCCTGGTCGCCAAGAAAATGAAAAACATGCTGGTGCGGGTCGAAGGCACGTTGCCGTTTGGCGTGACCGCCAAGGATATCGTCCTGGCTGTGATCGGCAAGATCGGTACCGCTGGCGGCAACGGCCATGCCATTGAGTTCGCCGGTAGCGCGATCCGTGACCTGTCGATCGAAGGCCGCATGACCATCTGCAACATGTCCATCGAAGCCGGTGCCCGTGTCGGTATGGTTGCCACCGACGAGAAAACCCTGGCGTACGTCAAGGGGCGTCCATTCTCGCCCAAGGGCCAGGACTGGGACCGTGCGGTTGAAGTATGGAAAGACCTGGTGTCTGACGCCGATGCCGTGTTCGACACCGTGGTCGAGCTGGACGCAGCGCAGATCAAGCCGCAAGTCAGCTGGGGCACTTCTCCGGAGATGGTTCTGGCCGTTGATGACAATGTGCCGGACCCGGCGCAGGAGCCGGACCTGGTCAAGCGTGGCTCTATCGAGCGGGCGCTGAAATACATGGGCTTGAAAGCCAACCAGCCGATCACCGATATCAAGCTCGACCGTGTGTTTATCGGCTCGTGCACCAACTCGCGGATCGAAGACCTGCGCGCTGCTGCAGAAATCGCCAAGGGCCGCAAGGTTGCCGCCACGGTCAAGCAGGCCATGGTGGTGCCAGGTTCTGGCCTGATCAAAGAGCAGGCCGAGAAAGAAGGCCTGGACAAGATCTTCATCGAAGCCGGTTTTGAATGGCGTGAGCCAGGCTGCTCGATGTGCCTGGCCATGAACCCTGACCGCCTGGGCTCTGGCGAACACTGTGCGTCGACCTCGAACCGCAACTTCGAAGGTCGCCAGGGCGCCGGTGGGCGTACCCACCTGGTCAGCCCGGCGATGGCCGCGGCGGCGGCGGTGACCGGTCGTTTCATTGATGTTCGCGAATTGATCCAGCACTAAGGAGTCCAGCATGAAAGCCTTTACCCAGCTCAACGGCCTTGTGGCACCTCTGGATCGTGCCAACGTCGACACCGATCAGATCATCCCCAAGCAGTTTCTCAAGTCGATCAAGCGCACCGGCTTCGGTCCGAACCTGTTCGACGAATGGCGCTATCTGGACGTGGGCCAGCCTTATCAGGACAACTCCAAGCGTCCGGTCAACCCGGAGTTCGTGCTTAACCACGCGCGCTATCAGGGTGCCAGCGTGCTGCTGGCCCGGGAAAACTTCGGCTGCGGTTCCAGTCGTGAACACGCACCGTGGGCGCTGGAGGAATACGGCTTTCGCGCCATCATCGCGCCGAGCTATGCCGACATCTTTTTCAACAACAGCTTCAAGAACGGCATGCTGCCGATCATCCTGACCGAGCAGGAAGTCGACGAGCTGTTCAAGCAGGTTGAGGCCGAGCCAGGTTATCAGTTGAGCATCGATCTGCAGACCCAGACTGTGACTCGTCCTGATGGCAAAACCTACAGCTTCGAAGTCGATGCGTTTCGCAAGCATTGCCTGCTCAACGGCCTGGACGACATCGGTCTGACCCTGGTCGACGCCGATGCCATCCATGCGTTTGAAGCCAGGCATCGTGCCAGCCAGCCGTGGCTGTTCCGCGACTGACAAAACCTGCAACTAATGTTCTGCCCCGTGGTAGGAGCGGCTTTAGCCGCGAAGAGCCATTCGCGGCTAAATCTATTCGCGGCTAAAGCGGATCGCCGCCCGGCCGCTCCTACCGCATTTCACCCAAGGATCCAGGCCATGACCCAATCCGTGCATACCCAGGTTGTCCAGCGTCAATTCGGCGAGCAGGCGTCTGCCTATCTGAGCAGTGCCGTACATGCCCAGGGCAGCGAGTTTGCGTTGTTGCAGGCCGAGGTGGCCGGGCGCAGTGACGCGCGGTTGCTGGATCTGGGTTGCGGTGCGGGCCACGTTAGCTTTAATGTCGCCGCCTCGGTGGGGGAAGTCGTGGCCTATGACCTCTCCCGGCAAATGCTGGATGTGGTCGCGGCGACCGCGCAGGATCGCGGTTTTAGCAATATCCGCACGCAACAAGGCGCCGCCGAGCAGTTGCCATTCGCCGATGGCGAGTTTGATTTTGTGTTCAGCCGTTACTCGGCGCATCACTGGAGCGACCTGGGCCTGGCCCTGCGTGAAGTGCGGCGGGTGCTCAAGCCGGGCGGGGTGGCGGCGTTTGTCGATGTGATGTCGCCGGGCAGCCCGTTACTGGATACCTATTTGCAGAGCGTCGAAGTGCTGCGTGACACCAGCCACGTGCGTGATTATGCGGCGGCCGAGTGGCTGCGTCAGGTCAGCGAGGCGGGGTTGTTCACCCGCAGTCACAGCCGCCAGCGGCTGCGCCTGGAGTTCACTTCCTGGGTTGAGCGCATGCGCACCCCGCAGGCCATGCGGGTAGCCATCCGCGAGCTGCAACAGGCGATGGGCGCCGAGGTTCGCGAGTATTTCGAGATTGAGCAAGATGGCTCGTTCAGCACCGATGTTCTGGTGCTGTGGGCCGAGCGATAAGTTTTTGCCCGCCCGCAGCGTTTACTTAAAGCGCGTTGCGCGGCGCACACTACCGAGGATGTTATGAGCAAGCAGATTCTGATTCTCCCAGGCGACGGTATCGGTCCGGAAATCATGGCCGAAGCGGTCAAGGTGCTGGAGCTGGCCAACGAAAAATACAGCCTGGGCTTTGAGCTGAACTTCGACGTGATCGGTGGCGCGGCCATTGATAAGCACGGCGTGCCGCTGGCTGACGAAACCCTGGAGCGCGCCCGTGCGGCCGACGCGGTGTTGCTGGGTGCGGTGGGCGGTCCGAAGTGGGACACCATTGAGCGCGACATTCGTCCTGAGCGCGGCCTGCTGAAAATCCGTTCGCAACTGGGCCTGTTCGGCAACCTGCGCCCGGCCATCCTGTATCCGCAACTGGCCGAGGCGTCCAGCCTCAAGCCTGAAATCGTGGCCGGCCTGGACATTCTGATCGTCCGTGAGCTGACCGGCGGCATCTACTTCGGCGCACCACGCGGCACCCGCGAGCTGGAAAACGGCGAGCGCCAGTCCTACGACACTCTGCCATACAGCGAAAGCGAAATCCGTCGTATCGCCAAGGTCGGCTTCGACATGGCCCGTGTGCGTGGCAAGAAGCTGTGCTCGGTCGACAAGGCCAACGTTCTGGCGTCCAGCCAGCTGTGGCGTGAAGTGGTCGAGCAGGTTGCCAAGGACTACCCGGACGTCGAGCTGAGCCACATGTACGTCGACAACGCCGCCATGCAACTGGTGCGTGCGCCCAAGCAGTTCGACGTGATCGTCACTGACAACATGTTCGGCGACATCCTGTCCGACGAAGCCTCGATGCTTACCGGCTCGATCGGCATGCTGCCATCGGCGTCGCTGGATTCGAACAACAAGGGCATGTACGAGCCTTGCCACGGTTCGGCTCCGGACATCGCCGGTCAAGGCATTGCCAACCCGCTGGCAACCATCCTTTCGGTATCGATGATGCTGCGCTACAGCTTCAATCTGACCGATGCCGCCGATGCCATCGAGAAGGCCGTCAGCGTAGTCCTGGATCAGGACCTGCGCACCGGTGATATCTGGTCGCAAGGCAAGCAGAAGGTCGGCACTCGTGAAATGGGTGATGCGGTAGTCGCGGCGCTGCGAAATCTGTAATCTCTCTGGCCCGCCGTTGTTTGCCTGGGGTAACGCGGCGGTCCCACTTTTAGTTAAGGTGTTGCGATGAAACGTGTAGGTCTGATCGGTTGGCGTGGCATGGTCGGTTCCGTGCTCATGCAGCGGATGCGTGAAGAACAGGACTTCGACCTCATTGAACCGGTGTTCTTCACCACCTCCAATGTGGGTGGTGAGGCCCCGTCGGTAGGCAAGGACGTGGCTCCTCTGAAAGATGCGTACAGCATCGAAGAGCTGAAAACCCTCGACGTCATCCTGACCTGCCAGGGCGGCGACTACACCAACGAGGTGTTCCCCAAGCTGCGTGAAGCCGGCTGGCAAGGCTACTGGATCGACGCGGCGTCGAGCCTGCGCATGCAGGACGACTCGGTGATCGTGCTCGACCCGGTCAACCGCAAGGTCATTGACCAGCAGCTCGATGCCGGTACCAAGAACTACATCGGCGGCAACTGCACCGTCAGCCTGATGCTGATGGGGCTGGGCGGTCTGTTCGAAGCCGGTCTGGTCGACTGGATGACGGCCATGACTTACCAGGCGGCTTCCGGTGCCGGCGCGCAGAACATGCGTGAGCTGATTCGCCAGATGGGCGGCATCAATGCGGCGGTCGCCGATGACCTGGCCAACCCGGCCAGCGCCATCCTCGACATCGACCGCAAAGTGGCCGAGGCCATGCGCAGCGATGCGTTCCCGACCGAAAACTTCGGCGCACCGCTGGCCGGCAGTCTGATCCCGTGGATCGACAAAGAGCTGCCAAACGGCCAGAGCCGCGAAGAGTGGAAGGCCCAGGCCGAGACCAACAAGATCCTGGGCCGCTTCAAGAACCCGATCCCGGTCGACGGTATCTGCGTGCGCATCGGCGCCATGCGCTGCCACAGCCAGGCGCTGACCATCAAGCTGAACAAGGACGTGCCGATCGCCGACATCGAAGCCTTGATCAGCCAGCACAACCCTTGGGTCAAGCTGGTGCCGAACCACCGCGAAGCCAGCATCAAGGAACTGAGCCCGACTGCCGTGACCGGCACCATGAGCGTACCGGTTGGCCGGTTGCGCAAACTGAACATGGGTTCGCAATACCTGGGCGCCTTCACCGTAGGCGACCAACTGCTGTGGGGCGCGGCCGAACCGCTGCGTCGCATGCTGCGCATCCTGCTGGAGCGTTGATACCCGGCTACGGCCCCGTATCAGCCAAACCCGCGCCCTGAGAAGGCCGCGGGTTTTTTTATGGGCGCAGATTCTCGCCGCCGCCGCCGCCGCCGCCGTTGCCGTTGCCGTTGCCGTTGCCGTTGCCGTTGCCGTTGCCGTTGATTTTGATCTTCGTACAGAGATGGCACAAACGACGCGAATCGCGATTTGGGCGCTGACCGAGGGTAGGCGTCGATTCGGGGGAGAAACTGGCAGGGAAGCCAGTTTCAGGTGCGCTGGGCAGGGATGCCCATCGCGCCGGCCCCCGAATCAATGCCGGACGGAGGGAAGTTCGCCCGCAGGGCGGACCCAAGCCAGGAGCAAGCGGTTTTCCCCTATTTTGCCAAGCACAAAATAGGGCCGCCCGTCGGGGCGAAACCCGCAGTCCAGGCAACCGCGGCAATGATCCTTGCACAAAACGAAAGACCAGTTCGCGGCTAAAGCCGCTCCTACGCGGCCATTTCAAATCATTGCGGCGCATCATTAAATCCCTATATATGGGATATTAATTTATATATTGAGATTTAAGCCGCTCCGGGTTTATAGTCCGCCTCGCAGTCACTTAGAAAAACAACAGGTGAAGCGATGCAGGCGCAACTCATAGCGCTCGACTGGGGGACCACCTCCCTTCGGGCCTACCGACTCGGCCACCAAGGCCGGGTACTCGAACAACGCTCCCTGAGCGCAGGCATCATGCAACTGCCTGACACGCCCCGGCAGATCGCCGGGCACCCATGCAACAACGGATTCGAACTGGCCTTCGATCAGGCCTGCGGCGACTGGCTGGATGCCGAGCCGCACCTGCCGGTGATTGCCTGCGGTATGGTCGGCAGCGCCCAGGGCTGGCGCGAAGCCGCCTATCAGCCAACCCCGGCCAGCCTTGACGCCCTGAGCGCCACACTCACCACGGTGCGCAGCGTGCGGGGCGTCGACATCCACATCATTGCCGGGGTGATCCAGCACTCGGCACTGCCTAACGTCATGCGCGGCGAAGAGAGCCAGGTGCTGGGCATCCTCGCCGGGCAGGGCAATGCTCAGCCACTGCTGATCGGCCTGCCCGGCAGTCACAGCAAATGGGTCCGGGTCAGCGAAGGGCGAATTGTCCACTTCGATACGTTCATGACCGGCGAGGTCTACGCCGCGCTGTGCGCCCACACCTTGCTGGGCCGCACCATGCAGCCGGGCGGCGAGTTCAACGTGCAGGCCTTCGAGCAAGGCGTTGCGGTGGCGTTATCCAGTGCAGGCCAGGCCGGTCTGCTGTCGACCATCTTCAGCAGCCGCACCCTCGGCCTGACCGGGCAACTGGCACCCGGCGCCCAGCCTGACTACCTGTCTGGGCTGCTGATCGGCCACGAACTGGCGGGTCTTTGTGCCTCGTTGCACCAGCAGCAGGCGCCGTTACCGGCCGTGGTGCTGGTGGGCAGCGACAGCCTGTGCCAACGCTACCGGCAGGCTCTGGCGCTGGCCGGTTTTTCCTCCGTGACGCTGGCCGAGCAGGCCACCGAGCGCGGTCTCTGGCAGGTGGCGCGGCAGGCTGGCCTGTTGAGCTGCGCCGATTCTGTTTTGCTCAAGGAGCTCTGACATGTTTTTGCAAGCACTCAACAGCAACGGCCTGGTCGCGATCCTGCGCGGCCTGCGTCCCCAGGAAGCGCCAGCCATCGGTGAAGTGCTGTACGAGGCGGGCTTTCGGGTCATCGAGGTGCCGCTCAATTCGCCATCGCCGTTCGACAGCATCAGCCTGCTGCGGCGCAGCCTGCCCGCCGACTGCCTGGTCGGTGCCGGCACAGTGTTGCAGCCCGCGCAGGTGCAGCAGGTCAAGGACGCCGGAGGCCAGTTGATCGTGATGCCGCACAGCGATGCCGCTGTGCTGCGTGCCGCTAAAGCGGCCGGGCTGTTCCTGTCGCCCGGTGTCGCCACGCCGACCGAAGCATTCGCCGCGTTGGCCGAGGGCGCTGACGTTCTGAAGCTGTTCCCTGCCGAGCAAATGGCGCCGGCGGTGGTCAAGGCCTGGCTGGCGGTGCTGCCGGCGGGCACCGTGTTGCTGCCGGTGGGCGGCATTACGGCGGACAACATGCAGCCCTGGCTGGACGCCGGCGCGCGGGGCTTCGGGCTGGGCTCCGGGCTGTTCAAGCCGGGCCTGAGCGCCGCTGAGGTCGCCAGCCGCGCCCAGGCGTATGTCGCGGCCTGGGCTCGCAGCAGCGCCGCTTAATTTTCTGGCGGGCGCGGTAGGCGCTCGCATCGATAACAAGAGAGATCACAACGATGAAAATCACCAAACTGACCACCTTTATCGTTCCGCCACGCTGGTGCTTCCTCAAAGTCGAAACCGACCAGGGTGTGACCGGTTGGGGCGAGCCGGTGGTCGAAGGGCGTGCCCACACCGTTGCTGCGGCAGTGGACGAGCTGTCCGATTACCTGATCGGCAAAGACCCGCGCAATATCGAAGACATCTGGACCGTGCTCTACCGTGGCGGCTTCTATCGCGGCGGCTCGATTCATATGAGTGCGCTGGCCGGTATCGACCAGGCACTGTGGGACATCAAGGGTAAGGCGCTGGGCGTCTCGGTCAGCGACCTGCTCGGTGGCCAGGTGCGTGACAAGATCCGGGTCTATTCGTGGATCGGCGGTGATCGCCCGGCCGATACTGCCCGCGCGGCCAAGGAAGCGGTGGAGCGGGGTTTTACCGCGGTGAAGATGAACGGCACCGAAGAGCTGCAGTTTCTCGACACGTTCGACAAGGTCGACCGCGCGCTGGCCAGCGTGGCCGCGGTGCGCGACGCGGTGGGGCCGAATGTCGGTATCGGCGTGGATTTCCATGGCCGGGTGCACAAGCCGATGGCCAAGGTACTGATGAAGGAGCTGGACCCGTTCAAGCTGATGTTCATCGAAGAGCCGGTGCTCAGCGAGCACTATGAGGCGCTCAAGGAACTGGCGCCGCTGACCAGTACACCGATCGCGCTGGGCGAGCGGCTGTTCTCGCGCTGGGACTTCAAACGAGTGCTCAGCGAAGGTTACGTCGACATCATCCAGCCCGACGCCTCGCATGCCGGCGGCATCACCGAGACCCGCAAGATCGCCAACATGGCCGAAGCCTACGATGTGGCGCTGGCCCTGCATTGCCCGTTGGGGCCGATTGCCCTGGCCGCGTGCCTGCAGCTGGATGCGGCTTGCTACAACGCCTTCATCCAGGAGCAGAGCCTGGGCATCCACTACAACGAAAGCAACGACCTGCTCGACTACGTCAAACACCCGGAAGTCTTCGACTACGAAGCCGGCATGGTGAAAATCCCCAACGGTCCGGGCCTGGGTATCGAAATCAACGAAGCGTACGTGCGCGAGCGCGCAGCCGTCGGCCATCGCTGGCGCAACCCGATCTGGCGGCATGCTGATGGCAGCTTTGCCGAGTGGTAAGAGGCGACCTGAAGTGCGGTACTACACAAACTCATACAACTCCAATAAGAGGCAAACCTCATGAGTTCCCGGGCATTCGAATCGGCGGCGTCGCTGGCCACGCCGACCCGCAAACGCTATTTCATCATGGTGCTGTTGTTCATCACTGTGGTCATCAACTACCTGGACCGCAGTAACCTGTCGATTGCCGCACCGGCGCTGACCAGCGAGCTGGGTTTGACGCCGGTCGAGGTCGGCCTGATCTTTTCCGCGTTCGGCTGGACCTACGCGGCCATGCAATTGCCCGGCGGCTGGCTGGTCGACCGTGTACCGCCACGGATTCTCTATACCGTGGCGCTGATCTCCTGGTCGGTGGCGACGGTGATGCTGGGTTTTGCGGCCAGCTTCATTGCCTTGTTCGTGTTGCGCATGGCGGTGGGGGCGCTGGAGGCCCCGGCCTATCCGATCAATAGCCGGGTGGTGACCTCGTGGTTCCCTGAGCGCGAGCGGGCCACGGCCATCGGCTTCTACACCTCCGGGCAGTTTGTCGGCCTGGCATTTCTGACTCCGGTACTGGCCTGGCTACAGGCCCATTACGGCTGGCACATGGTATTTGTGGCCACCGGTGCAGTAGGTATTCTCTGGGGCGTGATCTGGTATCTGGTGTATCGCGAACCGCGCGACTTCAAGGGCGCCAATAACGCCGAGATTGAGCTGATTCGCGAGGGTGGCGGGCTGGTGGATATCCAGGCTGATACCGCCAGGCAAAAGGCCGGGTTCAAGTGGGCCGATCTCGGCATCGTGCTCAGTCAGCGCAAGCTGTGGGGTCTCTATCTGGGACAGTTCTGCCTGAACTCGACCCTGTGGTTCTTCCTGACCTGGTTCCCGACCTATCTGGTCAAGTATCGCGGCATGGACTTCATCAAGTCCGGGTTGCTGGCTTCGTTGCCGTTCCTGGCAGCGTTCGTCGGCGTGCTGTGTTCGGGGTTCTTCTCCGACTGGCTGATCCGCCGCGGCCACAGCGTGGGGCTGGCGCGCAAGCTGCCGATCATCACTGGCCTGCTGATCTCCACGACCATTATCGGTGCCAACTACGTGGACTCGACCGGGCTGATCATCGCCTGCATGGCGGTAGCCTTCTTCGGTAATGGCCTGGCGTCGATCACCTGGTCGCTGGTATCGACCGTTGCGCCGGCGCGGCTGCTGGGCCTGACAGGGGGCACCTTTAACTTCATCGGCAACCTGGCGGCCATTGCCACGCCGATCATGATCGGTTTTCTGGCCACCGGTGATTCGTTCGCGCCGGCCATTACCTACATCGCCTGCCTGGCGTTGTTGGGGGCGCTGTCGTACATCCTGCTGGTGGGCAAGGTCGAGCGGATCGAGCTTTAGCGGCTGGTTCTGAGGCGGCTAGATGCCCATAATGCTGCCAGCTTTTTTGACGGAACCAGACCTGATATGGACAAGGCTTCAATGGCAGATGCCGATAAAGAACCGGCGCTGGCGGGCACGCAGACTCTGGTGCGTGGCCTGGCCGTGGTTCAGGCAGTCGCGGCAGGTGCCCGGGACCTCAAAGACATCGCCAAGGCAATGGGTACCACCCGCAGCACCACCCACCGGTTGGCCAGTTGTCTGGTGCTGGAGCGCTATCTGCGGGTGGTGCCGCAGGTCGGCTACCTGCTCGGCCCCAAGTTGATCGAGCTGGGCTTCCAGGCCCGGGAAGAATTGCCATTGGCGATGCTGGCCAGGCCCTATCTGGACCGGCTTTCGGAACTGACCGGCGATACCGTGCATCTGGCTGTGCGCGACGGCGATGAGGTGCTGTACCTGCACAAGAATCCAGGGCGCAACGGCCCGGAGATGCGCTCGCGGGTCGGGCACCGCATGCCATTGGTGCGCACCGGGATCGGCAAGGCGTTGTTGCTCGACAGCGCCGAGCAGGAATGGCAGCGGCTGTTCGACATCAGCCAGCCGGTCGCTGGCCGTGCCTCGACCTTGCCGGCCCATGAGCCGCAGACCTGGGAGCAGTTGCGCCAGCGCCGCGAGGAGTATGTGCAGGGCGGCTATGCCTTCGACCTGGAAGACAACGAGCCGTCGATCCGCTGCGTTGCGGCGCCGGTGCGTGACGCCAGCCGACAGATCGTGGCTGGCATCAGCATCGCCAGCACTGTGCCGTATATGCCGCTGGAAAAAATGGCCGAACTGGTGCCGCTGATCAAAGACCTGGCGGCGCAGCTGTCGGCCGAACTGGGTGCGGTGTGATCAGGCCTTGAGCGTCGCCATGTCGATGACGAAGCGGTACTTCACGTCACCAGCCAGCATGCGTTCGTAGGCCTGATTGATGTTGCGGATGTCGAGCATTTCGATATCGCAACGGATGTCGTGTTCAGCGCAGAAATCCAGCACTTCCTGGGTTTCGGCGATGCCGCCGATCAGTGAACCGGCCAGTACCCGGCGTTTCATGACCAGGTTGGCGGCATGTACCGGTGGGTCGATCGGTTCGATCAGGCCGACCAGAATGTGCACGCCGCCGAAGGTCAGGGTGTCCAGGTAGGGATTGAGGTCGTGCTGCACCGGAATGGTGTCGAGCAGGAAATCAAAGCGGCCGGCGGCGGCTTTCATCTGCTCGGCATCGGTGGACACGATCACATGGTCGGCACCCTGACGGCGTGCCTCGGCCGCTTTGCTGGCAGAGCGGGTGAACAGCGTGACCTCTGCGCCCATCGCCTTGGCCAACTTGATCCCCATGTGGCCCAGGCCGCCCATGCCCAGCACGCCGACCTTGTGCCCGGCGCGCACGCCATGGAGCTTGAGCGGCGAGTAGGTGGTGATGCCGGCGCACAGGATCGGCGCCGCGGCTGCCGCATCGAGTTGTTCCGGGATGCGTACGACGAAGTGTTCGCTGACCACGATGCTGCTGGAGTAGCCGCCCATGGTGTTGCTGCCATCGACCCGGTCCGGGGTGGCGTAGGTCATGGTCGGGCCTTCCAGGCAGTATTGCTCAAGGTCTGCCTGGCAGGCGCTGCAGGTGCGGCACGAGTCGACCATGCAACCGACACCGACCAGATCACCGGTCTTGTAGCGGGTGGCCTGCGGACCGGTGGCAGTGACCCGGCCGACGATTTCATGGCCGGGCATCAGCGGGTAGACGGCAATCCCCCATTCATTGCGGGCCTGGTGAATATCTGAGTGGCAGACGCCGCAGTAGAGAATTTCGATGGCCACATCGTCAGCGCGCAAGGCGCGACGTTCGAAGGTCATCGGTGCCAGTGGCGCGGTAGGGGATTGAGCAGCGTAACCGATAGCGGTGTACATCAGAGGGCCTCGCAAATGACAAGCTGTTGAGGCGGTGCATTGTCGTGCGCTACGCCGCGCCCGGCGATGGCGAATTCTCCGTGATTCTTGCCTGATTCTCCGGAGTATGCCGTATCGCTGCTCAGATCTGCGATGATAGGCGTGTCTGTTTCTCTGTCAGTACTGTTTGATGCAATTGACTCGATACCTTGAAGCCAATACAACGCTTGTGGCCCTGATTCGCTCTCTGGCACCGCAGCCGGGTTGGGCGTATACCCGTTTGCCGGACGTAAAGCTGATCAGCGCGTTCAGCCATATGGGCAGCAGCCCGCAGATCTACGAACCGAGCCTGATGATCGTCGCCCAGGGCAGCAAGGTGGCGTTTCTGGGGTCGCGGACCTTCGAGTACGGCGCCGGGCATTACCTGATCCAGGCCTTGTCGGTGCCGTTCAAGTGCGAAACCTTCGCTGCGCCGGACATGCCGCTTTATGGTGTGTCAGTGGCGATTGATCGTACGGTGCTGGCCGAACTGGTGCAGGCCATGGGCCCGACAGCGGCTGGCGAAAGCCGGATGCAGACCCCTGAGTCGATGAGCTCGGTGCAGTTCGATGTGGGCATGCGTGAGAGTGTCGAGCGGTTGTTGCGTTGCCTGCACGATCCGCTGGAGTGTCAGGTGATGGGCCAGGCGCGGGTGCGTGATGTGCTGTACAGCGCGCTGCGCGGTCCGCAGGCGGGTGTGCTGCGGGCACTGGTCGAGCAACAGGGGCAGTTCGCCCGAGTGGCCGCGGCGGTCAATTACCTGCACGATCATTTCGCCGAGCCGCTGAATGTCGAGACCCTGGCGCGTTGCGCCAACATGAGCGTGTCGACCTTCCATGAACACTTCAAGCGCAGCACCTTGCTCAGCCCGGTGCAATACCTCAAACGCCTGCGTCTGCTGCGTGCCCAGCAGATGCTGGTCAGCGACGCAATGGGTGTGGCTCAGGTGGCATTGCAGGTGGGCTATCAGAGTGCCTCGCAGTTCAGTCGCGAGTACAAGCGCTACTTCGAGCGCAGCCCGGGGCAGGAGAGAGGGGTTTAGCGTCACGGTAGGAGCAGCTTTAGCTGCGAAGCTTTCGCGGCTGAAGCCGCTCCTACGGTGCATTACATGTTGGGGTAGTTGGGTCCGCCTGCGCCTTCAGGCGCCACCCAGGTGATGTTCTGCGCCGGATCCTTGATGTCGCAGGTCTTGCAGTGCACGCAGTTCTGGGCGTTGATCTGGAAGCGTTTCTCGCCGTCTTCCTGGGTCACCACTTCGTACACGCCGGCCGGGCAGTAGCGCTGTGCAGGCTCGTCGTAGAGCGGCAGGTTCTGGCTGATCGGGATGCTCGGGTCTTTGAGCTTCAGGTGGCAGGGCTGTTCCTCTTCATGGTTGGTGCTGGAGAGAAATACCGAGCTGAGCTTGTCGAAGCTGAGCTTGCCGTCCGGTTTCGGGTAGTCGATCTTTTTTGAGTCGGCAGCGAGCTTCAGGCAGGCATGGTCCGGCTTGGTGTCGTGCAGGGTAAAGGGCAGCTTGTTGGCGAAGATATTCTGCTCAAGGAACGCAAAGCCGGCGCCGAGAATCGGGCCGAACTTGTGCATCGCCGGGCCGAAGTTGCGCGAGGCGAACAGTTCGTCGTGCAGCCAGCTGGCCTTGAAGCCCTCGACATAGCCGGTCAGTTCGTCGCCGCCTTGGTTGCCCGCCAGCAGTTGCTCGGCCACCGCGTCGGCGGCCAGCATGCCGGACTTCATGGCCGTGTGGCTGCCTTTGATTTTCGAGAAGTTCAGGGTGCCCAGGTCGCAGCCGATCAGTGCGCCGCCGGGGAACACCATCTTCGGCAGCGAGTTGTAGCCGCCTTTGACGATGGCGCGGGCGCCGTAGCTGATGCGCTTGCCGCCTTCGAGGTACTGGCTGGCGACCGGATGGTGCTTGTAGCGCTGGAATTCGTCGAATGGCGACAGGTACGGGTTGCTGTACGACAGGTCGATGATCAGACCGACCACCACCTGGTTGTTCTCCAGGTGATAAAGGAACGAGCCGCCCATGTTGGCGTTGTCCAGCGGCCAGCCGGCGGTGTGCACCACCAGGCCCGGTACGTGTTTGGCCGGGTCGATTTCCCACAGTTCCTTGATGCCGATGCCGTAATGCTGCACGTCGGCTTCGCTGTCGAGTTCGAAGCGCTTGATCAGTTGCTTGCCCAGATGGCCGCGGCAACCTTCTGCGAACAGCGTGTATTTGCCACGCAGTTCCATGCCGGGGGTGTACAGGCCGTCCTTGGGCTGGCCTTCGCGGTCCACGCCCAGGTCGCCGGTGATGATGCCGCGCACGATGCCGGCCTCGTCGAACAATACTTCCTGGGCAGTAAAGCCTGGGTAGATCTCGACGCCCAGGTTCTCGGCCTGCTGGGCCAGCCAGCGGCATAGGTTACCCAGAGAGATAATGTAGTTGCCTTCGTTGTGCATGGCTTTGGGCACAAAGAAATCAGGCACCTTGATCGAACTCTGCTCGCTGCGCAGGACATAGATGTCATCGCGCACCACGGGCGTATTGAGCGGGGCACCCAGTGCTTTCCAGTCGGGGAACAGCTCTTCCAGGGCGCGCGGTTCGAATACCGCGCCGGAGAGGATGTGGGCGCCAACTTCGGAGCCTTTTTCAACCACGCAGACGCTGATTTCCTGGCCGGTTTGAGCGGCCTGCTGTTTCAGGCGGCAAGCGGCGGAAAGCCCGGAGGGCCCGGCTCCGACGATGACCACGTCGAATTCCATGTATTCGCGTTCCACAGGCTATCTCCTACAAATGGCTCACGGTGTCTTTATAAGCTCTGGCGATAAACGACAGCGGCAACAGTCGATTTCGCGGCTTCTTTCTAAGTTCAGGCAGTATATCTACACCATCGGCAAGGTCCAATACAAACGTTTGTTTGAATCGGTTGAAACCCTTATAAATCCTAGCGGCGGGACTCATGACTGGCCGATATGTCGTATTGACCGTCCGGGAGGTTGCAGTCAAGATACGGGCGGTTTGGTACTGGCTGCAGGTCGATAAAACTCGACCAGACCTGTAAAGGCGTGCGGCCGTGAAGTGTGGTTAAACACTTCGTGCCTGTTTGTGCGGCGCATTCTACACGGCCTTGCGGCCATTGGCCGGCTTTAATCGGCCTTGTAGTGCGTGTGCACGCCCCAGGATTGCTTGTTGAGGACGCATTCCAATCGCCTGGCCGTGTCCAGGCGGCTTCTATTCATCGGAGAGTAACGAGGAATCCATGAAGGTTCTTGTAGCTGTCAAAAGAGTGGTCGACTACAACGTCAAGGTTCGCGTCAAGGCGGACAACTCCGGCGTCGACCTGGCCAACGTCAAGATGTCCATGAACCCCTTCTGCGAAATTGCCGTCGAAGAGGCCGTGCGTCTGAAAGAGAAGGGCGTTGCCAGCGAAATCGTCGTGGTCAGCGTGGGTCCGTCCACCGCTCAGGAACAACTGCGCACCGCGCTGGCGCTGGGCGCCGACCGTGCCGTACTGGTTGAGTCCGCTGAAGAACTGACCTCGCTGGCGATTGCCAAGTTGCTCAAGGCCGTGGTCGACAAGGAACAGCCGCAACTGGTGATCCTCGGTAAACAGGCGATCGACAGCGATAACAACCAGACCGGCCAGATGCTCGCCGCGCTGAGCGGTTACGCCCAGGGCACCTTTGCCTCCAAGGTCGAAGTCAATGGCGACAAGGTTGCCGTGACCCGTGAGATCGACGGCGGTCTGCAGACGGTTGCGCTGAACCTGCCTGCCATCATCACCACCGACTTGCGACTGAACGAGCCGCGCTACGCATCCTTGCCCAACATCATGAAGGCCAAGAAGAAGCCGCTGGAAACCCTGACCCCTGAAGCGTTGGGTGTTTCCACAGCCTCGACCAACAAGACCATCAAGGTCGAGGCGCCAGCAGTGCGCAGCGCCGGCATCAAGGTCAAGTCGGTGGCTGAACTGGTCGAAAAACTGAAGAACGAAGCGAAGGTAATCTAAATGACTATTTTGGTTATCGCTGAACACGACAAGGGTGCGCTGGTTCCGGCGACCCTCAATGCTGTAGCGGCCGCCCAGAAAATCGGCGGCGACATTCACGTGCTGGTCGCAGGTGCCGGCGTATCGGCGGTTGCCGAAGCGGCCGCGAAGATCGCCGGTGTGGCCAAGGTGCTGGCTGCCGACAACGCAGCCTACGCTCACCAGTTGCCGGAAAACGTCGCGCCACTGATCGTCGAGCTGGCCAAGGGTTACAGCCACGTGCTGGCGGCTGCGACCTCCAATGGCAAGAACATCCTGCCGCGCGTTGCCGCGCAACTGGATGTTGACCAGATTTCCGAAATCGTCTCGGTCGAGTCGGCAGACACCTTCAAGCGTCCGATCTACGCCGGTAACGCTATTGCCACCGTGCAATCGAGTGCAGCGGTCAAGGTCATTACTGTGCGTACTACCGGTTTCGACCCGGTTGCTGCCGAAGGTGGCTCTGCTGCTGTCGAAGCTGTGGCTGCCGCGCACAACGCCGGTACCTCGAGCTTTGTCAGCGAAGAGCTGGCGACCTCTGACCGTCCAGAGCTGACCGAGGCGCGGGTGGTGGTGTCCGGCGGTCGCGGCATGGGCAACGGTGACAACTTCAAGCACCTGTACAGCCTGGCCGACAAGCTCGGTGCTGCGGTCGGTGCCTCGCGTGCGGCCGTTGACGCAGGCTTTGTGCCTAACGACATGCAGGTCGGTCAGACCGGCAAGATCGTCGCGCCGCAACTGTACGTCGCTGTCGGTATTTCCGGGGCGATCCAGCATCTGGCTGGCATGAAAGACTCCAAGGTGATCGTTGCGATCAACAAGGATGAAGAGGCGCCAATCTTCCAGGTGGCTGACTACGGTCTGGTAGCCGACCTGTTCGAAGCCGTGCCGGAGCTGGAAAAGCTGGTCTGATCCGGCATCCTGCCCTATAAAAGAACCCGCCCGGTTTGCTGACGAACCGGCGGGTTTTTTGTTTTCTGATATCAAGGATTTTGCATGGGCGCCTTTCGAGTTCTCTGGCCGTGCGTGCTGGCGGGCTGGCTGATATCGCCCGCTATGGCCGCAGCGGCAGCCAAGTGCGAGCGGCTGATCGCCAGTGGCAGCCCGGATGCGCCACCGTACCTGTGGCGCGATCCGCAGGACCCCAGGCAACTGATGGGGGCCAATGCCGACCTGCTCCGGCAGGCCGCGCAGGAGTTGGGCATCACCGTCGAGGTGCTCTACGCCGGCAAGCGCAGCCAGGCACAAGAGGAAGTGCGCAGCGGGCGGATGGATCTGCTGGTCGATGCCAGTCTGAATTCGGCGCAACTGGAGGCTTTCGATTACCTTCAGCCGGCCATCAGCCATAACGAAATCGTGCTCTGGACGCGCGCCGATTCCGGCCTGGCCGCGCAGAGTCTTGCTGATTTGCAGGGGTTCTCCGGGGTGCGCTCTCAAAGAACCCGGCTGACGCCGGAGTTTGAGGCGCTTGCCGGTGCGCAGCTACAGTTGCAAACCGTGGGCGGCCTGACTGCGGCGCTGCAGAAGCTGGCACTGGGTGAGGTCGACTACGCCCTGGCAGGGCGCTACGCAGGCCGGGTGCTGGTCGAGTCGCTGGGCCTGGCGGCTGACTTGCAGGCGCTGGCGCTGGTGGTGGATCGGCCGGGGTTTCATCTGGCGTTATCGTCCAATTCAGCCTGCAACGATCCCTGGTTGCGCGGACAACTGACGAAAAAGATGACAGAATCGGCAGCTTCGGGCCTTGCCGATGAGGCCATAAAACGCAATCTGGATCTGTGGAAACGCCAGTTGCAGCAGCCCGTCTCCAAACAGTAGGAATGGTTTAGTGAGTACTCGCTTTTTGGTCGCCGGCATGGCGGCTGTCATTGTGGCCGGGTGTGCAAGCGATCCGGCGCCCACCGAACAAATGAAACTGACCGAGCAAGCCATTGCCCAGGCCAAGGCAGTAGGGGCCGAAGGTGAAGAGCTGCCGCAGATGCAGCAGGCCGAAGAAGGCTATGCCGCCGCGCGAGCCGAGCTGCTCAAGCAGTCCTACAAGAATGCGCGCATGCAGGCCGAGCGGGCTGAGCTGGATGCCCGGCTGGCCGAGGCGCAAACCCTGACCCTCAAGAGTGAAGAGCAGCGTGCGCAACTCGAAGCTCGCCTTGAACGTCTGCGCAAGCAGTTGAAGGAGGCGCAATGAATCGTCTGCCGCATATTCTGAGTGTCTGTGCAGTGCTGGGGTTGGCCGGCTGTGCCGGGCAGTACTCGGGCGATCAGGCTTTACACAAAGCCAGTGCCGATTTTCAGCGGGTCAAGGAAGATCCTGATGTGCTGCGCAGTGCGCCCAAGGATGTAATTCGCGCCGGAGAATCGCTGGGGCGTGCCGAGCGGCTGTCGAGCTATCTGGGCAGCGGCGCGGATGTTGCGCATTACGCTTACCTGAGCAGTCGCTACAGTGAAATTGCCCGTGAGCACACTAATCTGGCGCTATCACAAGAGCGGATGGCCAGGATGGAGCTTGAACGTCAGCGGCTGCAACTGGGGTTGCGTGAAGCTAGGCTGGCCGGTGCCCGGCAGCAGGGCAAGTGGGTCGAAGAGCAGATCATGCTGGCCACTACCCAGAGCGATCGCGGTCTGGTCATGACCTTGGGCGATGTGTTGTTCGATGAGGGCGATGCGCAGTTGAAGAACTCCGCCAATCGCACCCTGCTCAAGATCGTCCAGTTCCTGCAACTGCACCCGCGACGTGTGGTACGCATTGAGGGTTACACCGACAACACCGGCGAGCGTCAGGACAATCTCAAGTTGTCCAGGGATCGTGCCCAGGCCGTTGCAGATGTGCTGATCGACCTGGGAGTGGAAGAAAAGCGGGTTGAAGTCAGTGGCTACGGCGCGCAATTTCCTGTTGACGTGAATGCGACAGAGCGGGGCAGGGCGCAGAATCGTCGGGTTGAAATCGTCTTTTCCGATGATAAAGGACGGCTGGGCATTGCCCGATAAACACAGGGTCCAAAAAAAGCCCGAGCCCGGTAGGGTGCTCGGGCTTTTTTTTGGCATTAAGACCGCTGCTTTTGGCATTTATGCCATCCAAATATTTCTGTCAGGGTGCACAATACGGCTTCTGTGCCAGAACTGTCCCAGTACAATTGCAAACTGTTACGGTTGTTTATCCTACAAGAACAAAATGCCGGTCGCTGTGAGGCCGCTTCATGACCAATCTTCTGTTGTATCAACGTATCGCCCAGCAGCTTGCCGAAGATATTCGCCGCGGCGTTTATCAGCCGGGTGAGCGTGTCCCGTCGGTGCGCAAGATGAGCCTGCAGCTCAATGTCAGCCATGCCACGGTGCTGCAGGCCTACGCCAATCTTGAGGATCAGGGGCTGATTCGCGCCCGGCCACAGTCAGGTTATTACGTGCACCAGACTCCGGCGCTGACCGCATCGACGCCTGATATCGCCCGGGTCGAGCGGCCCAGCCTGGTGACTCGTAGCACCATTATCCAGCAGGTTTTGGTTGAATCACGACGTGAAGGGGTATTTGCCCTGGGTGCGGCTGTGCCTCATGTCGATTATCTGCCGGTCCGTGCACTGCATCAGCAACTGGCCAAAGTGACCCGTTTTCAAAGCCCGCGAGCCTTCAGCTACATGTTCAGCCCAGGCTATGAGCCGCTGCGGCGCCAAGTGGCGATCCGCATGCGTGATGCTGGGGTGGTGGTCGATCCTTCTGAGGTGGTGATCAGCCACGGTTGTGTCGATGCGCTGCAGATGGCTTTACGAGTGGTGACACGGCCGGGTGATTTGATTGCTGCCGAGTCGCCGGCTTATTACGGTCTGCTGCAACTGGCGGATTTGCTGGGGCTGAAGGTCATCGAGATTCCCAGTGATCCGGTCACCGGTATCAGTCTGGAAGCCTTGCAGCTGGCGGCCAATCAGTGGTCGATCAAGGCCTTGGTACTGACTGCCAGGGTAAGCAACCCGCTGGGGGCGACCATGCCCGAGGAGCGGCAGAAGAGCCTGCTGCGGCTGGTTGGCGATTTTGATATCCAGGTCATCGAAGATGATATCTATGGCGAGCTGATGTTCGAAATCGGTCGCACCCGTGCGCTCAAAGCCTTTGATCGGCATGACCGGGTCATCTACTGCTCAAGCTTCTCCAAAACCCTGTCGCCGGGAGTGCGCATTGGCTGGATGATTCCAGGCAGCAAGTACCTGGCCGAAATCCAGCGATTGCAGACCTTCAGTACCCATTCGGCGTGCAGTGTGACCCAGATGGGTGTGGCGGCCTATCTGGAGAATGGTGGCTATGATCGCCATCTGCGGCATATCCGGATCGAGTACCGCAAGAACCTGAGCGCCTATCAATTGGCCGTGCAGCAGCATTTTCCCGAGGGCACCCAGATGAGCCGGCCGTTGGGTGGTTTCATTCTATGGGTCAGTTTGCCGGGCAGGGTCAATACTCAGGAGCTGCATGTTCGTGCACTGGAACAGGGCATCAGCATCGCGCCAGGGCTGATTTTCAGCAATACAGAGCAGTTCAATCATTGCATTCGTCTGAACTGTGGAATGCCCTGGAATCGCGAGGCGGAGCGCTCCCTGATGACGCTGGGAATGTTGGCGCGGCAGTTGTGTCATGAGGCGGCCGCAGGATTTTGACCTATAGGGCATGCACTCTTTTCGTCCGATATCGGTCTGCTGACTTGTCAATCGGGTTGTAAAGGGCCAGCATGTTTATTTCTGCCCAAATCATTGTTCGCTTATGACTGTCTTTCGCCTTGCTGGATTGTTAGTCGTCGTATTGTTGTGCGGTTGCGATGCTCGGGAGCCGTCTGCGCCCAGACCCAAAACAGAGGCTGCCTCGGCGGCGGCTGCGGTGCCTGAAGCGCCTGCGCGGCCGGTTGCGCCATCGACTGCCGAAAAGCCCGTTGCGCAGGTGGTGAGCGGCGCTGTGGCGGACAAGCATGAGCCTGCGCCGGTGCACAGCCTGGCGCCCAGCGTGCCGGTCAAGCCTGTGGTGCTCGACAAAAATGATTTTGGTGTGGCCAGCAAGCCTGTCGCTGCGCATGCGCAACCTGATAAGACGGCGAAGGCGGTTGCCGGTGCCGAGCCTGGTAAGCCGAGTGCCGCCAAGTCTTCGGCCAAGACGGTTGCCAAGGCCGATCGCAAGGAGTCGAAAGCCAAAGGCGACAAGGTGCCAGCCAAGAATGTGCGCATTGGCAATGCCAAACTGGATCTGAGCCTGCCGCAGGAGTTGGTGCGCGAGCTGGAGCCGCCGGCCAACGTTATCAGTGGTCGGCGCAAGCCACTGCTGCCGCCGATGTTTGGTGACAAGGCGAATTCTGCCGAGTCGGGTTCGTTCGAGCTGGGCGGGCGGATTATCAGCAACGAAATGCAGCTGCAGATGCGCAACGACAACCGCCGGGACGTCGACGGCGCGGCGCTGGACTTCAAATTCAGGCAGTAACGCCCTGTCTGCCCTGTGCTATGGCAGTTACAAACCTTTGTAGCTGCCGTTAATATCGCTACTCTTTTTTCGTATTCCCAAGGTGTATCGCTTCATGGACTGCCGTTCAGGTTGTGGTGCGTGCTGCATCGCGCCGTCTATCACTTCGCCCATCCCCGGCATGCCTGATGGCAAGCCCGCCGGCGTTCGCTGTCTGCATCTTTCGGTGGAGATGCTCTGTGGATTGTTTGGTCGTCCCGAGCGACCTGACGTGTGTGGGGGCTTTGCGGCGGATGAGGAGGTCTGTGGTGTTGACCAGGCAGATGCGATTCGTCTGATTGGCTGGTGGGAAAGAGCTACCGCTACCGCCTGAGTCCGGGTGCTGGCGGTTCTATCGTAAGCAGAGGAGTGAAACGATGAAATCGCTGTACCGCCTGGCTGTTGCGTGTGGTGTAACTGTACTGTTCACGGGCGTTGCACATGCCGAAGACTGGCAGTTGGCCAAGGATGAACAGGGTATAAAAGTGTGGCTCAGTGAGGTGCCGGGTTCGAAGTACAAGGCCTACCGTGGCGTCACCGTGATTGATGCCAGCGTCCAGCGACTGCGTGCCCTGCAGGAAGACGTGGCGGGTGCCTGCGCCTGGATTCATGAGTGTGAATCGCAGAAGCTGCTCAAGCATGAAGGTGACAAGGCCTGGACCTACACCCGCTTCAAGACGCCCTGGCCGGTCACCCCGCGTGACTCGGTGCTGCAGGTGATCAGCAGTCAGCAAGCCGATGGGGGGCTGAAGCGTGCCCTGCTGGCACAGCCGAGCTACATTCCTGAAGAAAAAGGCTACGTGCGGGTGGCGAGTGTCGACGGCTACTGGCAATTGACGCCGAAGGGGCCTGATCGTACCGAGGTGACTTACCAGGTGCACACCGATCCTGGCGGCAGTGTGCCGTCGTGGCTGAGCAACAAGTTCGTGGTCGATGCGCCGTTCAACACCCTCAAAGCGTTGCGGGAGAGGGCGCTAAAGCCTTGAAGGTTGGCTGCAAAAACAAAGGGCTGCCCTTGGGCAGCCCTTGTTCGTTGCGCTGAAGCTTACTTGCGATCCGGCAGCGAAGTGATATCGCGTTGCTGTTCGCCGGTGTACAGCTGGCGTGGACGGCCAATCTTGTACGGGCTGGAGAGCATTTCTTTCCAGTGCGAGATCCAGCCGACCGTACGGGCCAGGGCAAAGATCACGGTGAACATGCTGGTCGGAATGCCGATCGCCTTGAGGATGATCCCCGAGTAGAAGTCGACGTTCGGGTACAGCGAGCGCTCGATGAAGTAAGGATCGGTCAGGGCGATCTCTTCCAGGCGCATGGCCAGTTCCAGCTGCGGGTCGTTGTGGATGCCCAGCTCGCTGAGGACTTCGTCGCAGCTCTGCTTCATCACGGTGGCGCGCGGGTCGCGGTTCTTGTAGACACGGTGACCGAAGCCCATCAGCTTGAACGGGTCGTTCTTGTCCTTGGCCTTGGCGATGTACTTGTCGATATTCGACACGTCGCCAATTTCGTCGAGCATGGTCAGGACCGCTTCGTTGGCGCCGCCGTGGGCAGGGCCCCAGAGTGCAGCGATACCGGCAGCGATACAGGCGAACGGGTTGGCGCCCGAAGAGCCGGCCATGCGTACGGTTGAAGTGGATGCGTTCTGCTCATGGTCGGCGTGGAGGATGAAGATCCGGTCCATTGCCTTGGCCAGTACCGGGCTGATCGGTTTGATCTCGCACGGGGTGTTGAACATCATGTGCAGGAAGTTTTCTGCGTAGCTCAGGTCGTTGCGCGGGTACATCATGGGCTGGCCCATGGAGTACTTGTAGACCATGGCGGCAAGGGTCGGCATCTTCGCAACCAGGCGAATGGCCGAGATTTCCCGGTGCTGCGGATTATTGATGTCCAGCGAGTCGTGGTAGAACGCCGACAGGGCGCCCACTACGCCGCACATGACTGCCATCGGGTGGGCGTCACGGCGGAAACCGTTGAAGAAGGTCTTGAGCTGTTCGTGGACCATCGTGTGGTTTTTGACCACGGCAACGAACTGGGCCTTCTGTTCTGCGGTTGGCAGCTCGCCATTGAGCAGCAGGTAGCAGGTTTCCAGGTAGTCGGACTGGCTGGCCAGTTGCTCGATCGGGTAGCCGCGGTGCAGCAGGATTCCCTTGTCACCATCGATATAGGTGATTTTCGACTCGCAAGAGGCGGTCGACATGAAGCCTGGGTCGAATGTGAAGCGGCCGGTGGCGGTCAGGCCGCGTACGTCGATCACGTCAGGACCAACAGTGCCGGTCAGAATTGGCAGCTCGACGGGGGCGGTGCCCTCGATGATCAACTGCGCTTTTTTGTCAGCCATATGGCCTCCTGTTTATGCTTCGAATCATCAGACAGGCCCCCCACGCAGGGCCCGCATCACTATAGTGAGATAAATTCTAAAGTCAATTTGCCTAAAGTCGTGTTCCAAAGCGGCTTTGGCTATCCATATTTTCGTATTATTCCGACTCCTTTACCCCTTTTGCGCAAGCTGTGCAATCCGCCGTTGGCGGGTGGTCTGCGCGTTGTCATTAGTGGCCTAACTGTCTATACTCGGCGTCCGAGCGCCATGGGCTTTGCAGCCAGTTTCAGGCGCTCGTCACTTCGTGGGTAGTGGGTACCTGACCAGTGCACTTCCCAACAACTTGCCCTGTTGTTCAAAGGGCTCTTCAGTGTGAAAAAAAGCCGTGAAAAGCCAACGACCTGTAAATCTAGACCTAAGGACAATCAAGCTCCCAGTCACTGCTTACACGTCCATTCTTCACCGTGTTTCCGGTGTCATTCTCTTCGTCGGTGTTGTCATCATGCTTTATGCATTGGACAAATCCCTGGCGTCCGAGGAAGGCTTCGGTGAAGTCAAGGCGTGTCTGACCAGCCCGCTGGCGAAGTTTGTCATCTGGGGCTTGCTGTCTGCCCTTCTGTATCACCTGGTGGCCGGCGTGCGTCACCTGATCATGGATGCTGGTGTAGGCGAGACGCTGGAAGGCGGCAAGCTGGGCTCCAAAATCGTAATCGTTGTTTCTGTGGTACTGATCGTGCTGGCGGGAGTCTGGATATGGTAACCAACGTCACTAACCTTTCCCGCTCCGGCCTGTATGACTGGATGGCACAACGTGTGTCGGCAGTTGTGCTCGCGGCTTATTTCATCTTCCTGATCGGCTACCTGGTGGCCCACCCAGGTATCAGCTACGCCCAATGGCACGAGCTGTTCTCCGCCACCTGGATGCGTATTTTCAGTCTGCTGGCCCTCGTTGCCCTTGGCGCTCACGCCTGGGTCGGCATGTGGACCATCACCACCGACTATCTGACGCCGATGGCGCTGGGCAAGTCGGCGACTGCGGTACGTTTCCTGGCCCAGGCAGTATGCGGCATTGCGATGTTCGCCTACTTCGTCTGGGGCGTGCAGATTCTTTGGGGTATCTGATTAATGGCTAGCACAAAAACTCTTTCTTTCGACGCCATCATTGTTGGTGGTGGCGGTGCCGGTATGCGTGCTGCGCTGCAACTGGCCCAGGGCGGTCACAAGACTGCCGTGGTCACCAAGGTGTTCCCGACCCGTTCGCACACCGTTTCGGCCCAGGGTGGCATCACCTGCGCGATCGCTTCGGCCGACCCGAACGATGACTGGCGCTGGCACATGTACGACACCGTCAAGGGGTCGGACTACATCGGTGACCAGGACGCAATCGAATATATGTGCCAGGAAGGTCCTGCTGCCGTATTCGAACTCGACCACATGGGTCTGCCGTTCTCGCGCACCGAAACCGGCCGTATCTACCAGCGCCCGTTCGGTGGTCAGTCCAAGGACTTCGGCAAGGGTGGTCAGGCTGCCCGTACCTGCGCAGCTTCCGACCGTACCGGTCACGCGCTGCTGCACACGCTGTATCAGGGCAACCTGAAAGCCGGCACCGTGTTTCTCAACGAGTACTACGCCGTTGACCTGGTAAAGAATGCCAATGGCGATTTCGTCGGCATCATCGCCATCTGCATTGAAACCGGCGAAACCATGTACATCCGCTCCAAGGCGACCGTACTGGCGACCGGCGGTGCAGGCCGTATCTACTCGTCCACCACCAACGCCCTGATCAACACCGGTGACGGTGTCGGCATGGCGCTGCGCGCCGGTGTGCCGGTGCAGGACATCGAGATGTGGCAGTTCCACCCGACCGGCATTGCTGGCGCAGGTGTACTGGTTACCGAAGGCTGCCGTGGTGAAGGTGGATACCTCATCAACAAGCACGGCGAGCGTTTCATGGAGCGTTACGCGCCCAACGCCAAGGACCTTGCCGGTCGTGACGTCGTGGCCCGTTCCATGGTCAAGGAAATCATCGCCGGTAACGGTTGTGGCCCTAATGGCGACCACGTGATGCTCAAGCTCGACCACCTGGGTGAAGAAGTGCTGCACAGCCGTCTGCCAGGCATCTGTGAGCTGTCCAAGACGTTCGCTCACGTCGACCCGGTTCTGGCGCCTGTTCCAGTGGTTCCGACCTGTCACTACATGATGGGCGGCGTTGCCACCAACATCCATGGTCAGGCCATGACCCAGGATGCTGAAGGTAACGATGTGATCCTGCCGGGCCTGTTCGCTGTGGGCGAAGTGGCGTGCGTATCGGTTCACGGTGCCAACCGTCTGGGTGGCAACTCGCTGCTCGACCTGGTGGTATTCGGCCGCGCTGCCGGCCTGCACCTGGAGAAGGCTCTGGCTGACGGCGTTCAGTATGACGAAGCCACCGAAGCCGACATCAACAGGGCGCTGAGCCGTCTGGACGCGCTCAACGGCCGTACCGAAGGCGAAGACGTCGCGACCCTGCGCCGCGAGCTGCAAAGCTGCATGCAGAACTACTTCGGTGTGTTCCGTACCGGCGAGTACATGCTCAAGGGTATCGAGCAACTGGCCGAGCTGCGCCAGCGCATTGCCAACGTCAAGATCAACGACAAGTCCCAGGCCTTCAACACCGCGCGTATCGAAGCGCTGGAGCTGCAGAACCTGCTGGAAGTTGCTGAGGCCACGGCCATCGCAGCAGAAGCCCGTAAAGAGTCGCGCGGCGCTCACGCCCGTGAAGACTACGAAGATCGTGACGACGAAAACTGGCTGTGCCACACCCTGTACTACCCGGGTGTCAAAAAGGTCACCAAGCGCGCCGTCAACTTCGCGCCGAAGACCGTGCCAGCGTTTGAACCAAAAGTCCGGACTTACTAAGGGTGGCCGCTATGTTGAAAGTCGAAGTTTATCGTTACAACCCCGACACCGACTCGGCGCCCAAGACTCAGGTGTTCGACGTCGATACCGGTGGCAAGGATTTGATGGTGCTTGATGTATTGGCGCTGATCAAAGAGCAGGACGAAGGTTTCTCGTATCGTCGCTCGTGCCGTGAAGGTGTTTGCGGCTCCGATGGCATGAACATCAACGGCAAGAATGGCCTGGCATGCATCACGCCGCTGTCTGCCGTGGTCAAGGGCAACAAGCTGGTGCTGCGTCCGCTGCCTGGTTTGCCTGTCATACGTGACCTGGTCGTCGATATGAGCATCTTCTACAAGCAGTACGAGAAGGTGAAGCCATTCCTGCAGAACGACACGCCGGCTCCGGCCATCGAGCGTCTGCAGTCGCCTGAAGAGCGTGAAAAGCTCGATGGTCTGTACGAGTGCATCCTGTGCGCTTGCTGCTCGACCTCGTGCCCGTCCTTCTGGTGGAACCCTGACAAGTTCCTGGGCCCTGCGGCACTGCTGCAAGCCTATCGTTTCCTGGCTGACAGCCGTGACACTCGCACTGCCGAGCGTCTGGCGTCGCTGGACGACCCGTTCAGTGTGTTCCGCTGCCGCGGCATCATGAACTGCGTCAACGTTTGTCCGAAGGGCCTTAACCCTACCAAGGCTATCGGTCACGTGCGCAACATGCTGTTGGGTAGTGGCGTCTGATTTACTGCTGTAACCCGCTACATCGTTGCAACCGCTGCGGCGCAGACACACAGTCCGCGCTGCAGTTTTAACCAGGGCAGGGCTCGCAAGGCCAGTGCTCTAACTTTGAAGAAATGAGACCAGCAGGGGCATTCGGGCTGGTGCCCGGACTATCTGCGTGATCCTTAGTGGCTTGTTACGGTCGCTGCACACGACCGTCTCAGACTCGCTCTGTGTCTTCGCCGGTGGTGTCCCCTTACCGAGGGTGACCAAGCATGCAAGAAAGCGTGATGCAGCGCATGTGGAACAGCGCCCACCTTTCCGGTGGTAACGCTGCCTATGTGGAAGAGCTCTACGAGCTCTACCTGCACGACCCTAACGCTGTGCCAGATGAATGGCGCACCTACTTCCAGACGTTGCCGATTGAAGGTAGCGCTGTCACCGATGTATCGCATTCGACAATTCGCGATCATTTCGTGTTGCTGGCCAAAAACCAGCGCCGCGCACAACCGGTATCCGCCGGCAGCGTGAGCAGCGAACACGAGAAGAAGCAGGTTGAAGTGTTGCGGCTTATCCAGGCTTACCGTGTACGTGGCCATCAAGCGGCCCAGCTCGACCCGCTGGGGTTGTGGCAACGTCCCGTGCCGGCTGATCTGTCGATCACCCATTACGGCCTGACCAATGCGGACCTGGATACCGTGTTCCGTGCCGGCGACCTGTTCATCGGCAAAGAGGAAGCGAGCCTACGCGAAATCCTTGAGTCGTTGCAGCAGACATATTGTCGCACCATCGGCGCCGAGTTCGCCCACATCGTGGATTCCGAACAGCGCAACTGGTTCATGCAGCGCCTGGAAAGCGTCCGTGGCCGTCCGGCGTTTTCTGCCGAGAACCAGGGTCACCTGCTCGAGCGCGTCACTGCGGCCGAAGGCCTGGAAAAGTATCTGGGCACCAAATACCCGGGCACCAAGCGTTTCGGTCTGGAAGGCGGCGAAAGCCTGATTCCGATGCTCGACGAGCTGATCCAGCGCTCCGGCTCCTACGGCGTCAAGGAAGTCGTGATCGGCATGGCCCACCGGGGTCGCTTGAACGTGCTGGTCAACACCTTCGGCAAGAACCCGCGCGAGCTGTTCGACGAGTTCGAAGGCAAGAAGATGGCCGAGCTGGGCTCCGGTGACGTCAAGTACCACCAGGGCTTCTCTTCCAACGTCATGACAGCAGGTGGCGAAGTTCACCTGGCCATGGCGTTCAACCCGTCGCACCTTGAGATCGTTTCTCCGGTGGTCGAGGGTTCCGTGCGTGCCCGTCAGGATCGTCGCAACGATTCGACTGGCGAGAAGGTCCTGCCAGTCTCCCTGCACGGCGACGCCGCCTTTGCCGGCCAGGGTGTGGTGCTGGAAACCTTCCAGATGTCGCAGACCCGCGGTTTCAAGACCGGCGGTACTGTGCACATCGTCATCAACAACCAGGTTGGCTTCACCATCAGCAACCCGCTGGACGCGCGTTCCACCGAGTACGCCACCGACGTTGCCAAGATGATTCAGGCGCCGATCCTGCACGTCAATGGCGACGATCCTGAAGCTGTGGTGTTCGTCACCCAGCTGGCGATCGACTACCGCATGCAGTTCAAGCGCGACATCGTCATCGACCTGGTCTGCTACCGTCGTCGCGGCCACAACGAGGCCGACGAGCCAAGCGGCACCCAGCCGCTGATGTACCAGCAGATCAACAAGCAGCGCACCACCCGTGAGCTGTATGCCGAGCAGTTGATCAAGGCCGGTGTGTTCGACGAAGCGGCTGTACAGGCCAAGATCGACGACTACCGTACTGCTCTGGACAACGGTCAGCACGTGGTCAAGAGCCTGGTCAAGGAGCCTAACCGCGATCTGTTCGTCGACTGGCGTCCCTACCTGGGCCATGCCTGGACTGCGCGTCATGACACCCGCTTTGACCTCAAGACCCTGCAGGAGCTGTCTGCTCGCCTGCTGGATCTGCCAGAGGGTCTGGTGGTTCAGCGTCAGGTCCAGAAAATCTACGAAGACCGCCAGAAGATGCAGGCCGGTGGCTTGCCGATCAACTGGGGCTACGCCGAGACCATGGCCTACGCCACGCTGCTGCATGAAGGCCATCCGGTGCGTATCACCGGTCAGGACGTCGGCCGCGGTACGTTCTCGCACCGTCATGCCGTGCTGCACAACCAGAAGGACGCCAGCGCCTATGTGCCGCTGAAGAACCTGTCTGCCGAGCAGCCACGTTTCGAAATGTACGACTCCTTCCTGTCCGAAGAAGCCGTACTGGCCTTCGAATACGGTTACTCGACCACCCAGCCTAACGCGCTGGTGATCTGGGAAGCCCAGTTCGGCGATTTCGCCAACGGTGCCCAGGTGGTGATCGACCAGTTCATCACCAGTGGCGAGCACAAGTGGGGTCGCCTGTGCGGCCTGACCATGCTGCTGCCGCACGGTTATGAAGGGCAGGGGCCGGAGCACTCCTCGGCACGTCTGGAGCGCTACCTGCAACTGTGCGCCGAGCACAACATCCAGGTTTGCGTACCGACCACACCGGCCCAGATCTACCATCTGCTGCGCCGTCAGGTGATCCGTCCGCTGCGCAAGCCGCTGGTGGTTCTGACGCCGAAGTCGCTGCTGCGCCACAAGCTGGCCATCTCGACGCTGGAAGATCTGGCCGAAGGCTCGTTCCAGACCGTGATCCCGGAAATCGACAGCCTCGATCCGGCCAAGGTCGAACGCCTGGTACTGTGCAGCGGCAAGGTCTACTACGACCTGCTGGAGAAGCGCCGTGCCGAAGGTCGTGAAGACATCGCCATCGTGCGTATCGAACAGCTGTATCCGTTCCCGGAAGATGACCTCATGGAGGCCATTTCGACCTACACCAACCTCAAGCATGTGGTCTGGTGTCAGGAAGAGCCGATGAACCAGGGCGCCTGGTACAGCAGTCAGCACCATCTGCGTCGCAGCATCAGCAACCACAACCGTAGCCTCGTTCTCGAGTACGCCGGTCGTGATGCTTCTGCCGCGCCAGCATGCGGTTACGCTTCGAAGCACGCCGAGCAGCAGGAAAAACTCCTGCAAGATGCCTTCACTGTTTAACGCCTTCGCGCATTAGAAACCGAATTAAGGAATTACAGATAATGGCTATCGAGATCAAAGCCCCCTCTTTCCCGGAGTCCGTTGCCGACGGCACCATCTCCAAGTGGCACAAACAACCGGGCGAGGCGGTAAAGCGCGACGAACTGCTGGTCGACATCGAGACTGACAAGGTGGTCCTGGAAGTCCTGGCCGAAGCTGACGGCGTGCTGGCATCGATCGTTAAAGGCGAGGGCGACATCGTCCTGTCCAACGAAGTGATCGCTACCCTGGACGCGGGTGCTACCGCATCGGCTGCTCCGGCTGCCGCTGCTGCTCCTGCCGCTGCACCAGCAGCAGCTGCTGCCCCGGCTGCCGCTGCCGACGAAGACGCCATCGCTGCCCCGGCAGCGCGCAAGCTGGCTGAAGAAAACGGCATCAACCTGGCCAGCGTCAAAGGCACTGGTAAAGACGGCCGGATCACCAAGGAAGACGTGGTCGCTGCTGTTGAAGCGAAGAAATCCGCGCCGGCCGCTGCGCCTGCTGCCCAGCCGGCCGCTGCCGCTGCTGCTCCTGTGTTCGCTGCCGGCGACCGCACCGAGAAGCGCGTGCCGATGACCCGCGTGCGTGCCACCGTTGCCCGTCGTCTGGTCGAAGCCCAGTCGAACATGGCGATGCTGACCACCTTCAACGAAGTCGACATGACCGAAGTCATGGCACTGCGTTCGAAGTACAAGGATCTGTTCGAGAAGTCCCACAATGGCGTGCGCCTGGGCTTCATGTCGTTCTTCGTCAAGGCTGCTACCGAAGCACTGAAGCGCTTCCCGGCCGTCAACGCCTCGATCGACGGCAACGACATCGTATACCACGGCTATGCCGACATCGGTGTTGCCGTTTCCAGCGACCGCGGCCTGGTGGTTCCGGTACTGCGTAACGCCGAGCACATGAGCCTGGCCGAAATCGAAGGCGGCATTGCCACCTTCGGCAAGAAAGCCCGCGACGGCAAACTGTCGATCGACGAAATGACCGGCGGCACCTTCACCATCACCAACGGCGGTACTTTCGGTTCGATGATGTCGACCCCGATCGTCAACCCGCCGCAGGCCGCGATCCTGGGCATGCACAACATTCTGCAGCGTCCAATGGCCGTCAACGGTCAGGTTGTCATCCGTCCGATGATGTACCTGGCGCTGTCGTACGACCACCGCCTGATCGATGGTAAAGAAGCTGTAACGTTCCTCGTTACCATCAAGAACCTGCTGGAAGATCCGTCTCGCCTGCTGCTGGACATCTGATCAAGGCAGCCTCGGGCGCCAGGCTTCCAGCTGCCACCATCAGCAGCGGGGAGCGGTGCTTGAGGCTGTAACCTTATCTGATTATCGTGTTGTAATGCCGGGCTGCGTCTACCGCAGCTCAGCTTGCAGCTTGCAGCTGATAGCTCGAAGCTAAAAAAGGAATCTTTTTATATGTCTCAGAAATTCGACGTAGTAGTGATCGGCGCGGGCCCTGGCGGCTACGTAGCGGCCATCAAGGCTGCCCAGCTTGGCTTGAAAACAGCCTGCATCGAGAAGTACCAGGACAAGGACGGCAAGCTGGCGCTGGGCGGTACTTGCCTGAACGTCGGTTGCATTCCTTCCAAGGCTCTGCTGGACAGCTCCTGGAAGTACTACGAAGCGAAGAAGAGCTTCAACGTTCACGGTATCAGCACCGGTGAAGTCGCCATCGACGTGCCGACCATGGTTGGCCGCAAGGCGACCATCGTCAAGGGTCTGACCGGCGGCGTTGCCAGCCTGTTCAAGGCCAACGGCGTCACTTCCCTGCAAGGCCACGGCAAACTGCTGGCCGGCAAGAAAGTCGAACTGACCAAGGTTGACGGCACCGTTGAAGTGATCGAAGCCGAGCACGTGATCCTGGCTTCCGGCTCGCGTCCGATCGACATTCCACCGGCCCCGGTCGACCAGAATGTCATCGTCGACTCCACCGGCGCCCTGGAATTCCAGCAGGTTCCCAAACGTCTGGGCGTGATCGGCGCTGGCGTGATCGGTCTGGAGCTGGGTTCGGTCTGGGCCCGTCTGGGTGCTCAGGTTACCGTTCTGGAAGCACTGGACAAGTTCCTGCCAGCCGCTGACGACGCTGTTGCCAAAGACGCGCTGAAGACCTTCACCAACCAGGGTCTGGACGTCAAGCTGGGCGCCCGTGTGACCGGCTCGCAGGTCAACGGCAACGAAGTCGAAGTCACTTACACCGACGCCAACGGCGAGCAGAAGATCACCTTCGATCGCCTGATCGTGGCCGTGGGCCGTCGCCCGGTGACCACCGACCTGCTGGCCGCCGACAGTGGCGTGACCCTGGACGAGCGTGGCTACATCTACGTTGACGACTACTGCGCGACCAGCGTACCGGGCGTTTACGCCATTGGCGACGTGGTACGTGGTCTGATGCTGGCTCACAAAGCTTCCGAAGAAGGCATCATGGTGGTTGAGCGCATCAAGGGTCACAAAGCCCAGATGAACTACAACCTGATTCCGTCGGTTATCTACACCCACCCGGAAATCGCATGGGTTGGTAAAACCGAGCAGACCCTCAAGGCTGAAGGCGTTGAAGTCAACGTCGGCACCTTCCCGTTCGCTGCCAGTGGCCGTGCCCTGGCTGCCAACGACACCGGCGGTTTCGTCAAGATCATCGCCGACGCCAAGACCGATCGCGTTCTGGGCGTTCACGTGATCGGCCCAAGCGCTGCTGAACTGGTTCAACAGGGTGCGATCGCCATGGAATTCGGCTCCAGCGCCGAAGACCTGGGCATGATGGTCTTCTCTCACCCGACACTGTCCGAAGCGCTGCACGAAGCGGCACTGGCTGTGAATGGCGGCGCCATCCACATCCAGAACCGCAAGAAGCGCTAAGGCACAAGAAACCTCGGCGCGCTGCCCGTCGTAAGACCTGTTCGCAGGTCGTACCGCGGAAAGCGCGTCGGACTCGACCTCTCAGGCGGCAGTGGGATTTCCCGCAGTCCACCCGGAGTAGCGGTCACAGGTGGTGCGGCACACATGCGGTGTGCAGCATCGAATGCGTAATGTCTAAACACAGACGGTAATAAGCATGAATCTTCACGAGTATCAGGGTAAGCAGCTGTTCGCTGAATACGGCCTGCCAGTATCCAAAGGCTTCGCAGTAGACACCCCGGAAGCAGCCGCAGAAGCTTGCGACAAGATCGGCGGCACAGAGTGGGTCGTCAAGGCTCAGGTTCACGCTGGTGGCCGTGGTAAAGCGGGCGGCGTAAAGCTGGTTCGCAGCAAGGAAGACGCAGCAGCTTTCGCTCAGCAGTGGCTGGGCAAGCGCCTGGTGACTTACCAGACTGACGCCAATGGTCAGCCAGTGACCAAGATCCTGGTCGAATCCTGCACTGACATCGCCAAAGAGCTGTACCTGGGCGCTGTAGTCGATCGTTCCAGCCGTCGTATCGTGTTCATGGCCTCCACCGAAGGTGGCGTGGACATCGAGAAGATCGCTCACGACACTCCTGAAAAGATTCTCAAGGCCACCATCGATCCACTGGTTGGCGCTCAGCCATTCCAGGGTCGCGAGCTGGCTTTCCAGCTGGGTCTGGAAGGCAAGCAGGTTGCTCAGTTCGCCAAGATCTTCACCGGTCTGGCCAAACTGTTCCAGGACCACGATCTGGCCCTGCTGGAAGTCAACCCGCTGGTGATCAAGGCTGACGGCGACCTGCACTGCCTGGACGCCAAGATCAATATCGACGCCAACGCCATGTACCGTCAGCCCAAGCTGAAGGAATTCCACGATCCTTCGCAGGACGATCCTCGCGAAGCTCACGCTGCCAAGTTCGAACTGAACTACGTAGCGCTGGAAGGCAACATTGGCTGCATGGTTAACGGTGCGGGCCTGGCCATGGGTACCATGGACATCGTCAACCTGCACGGCGGCAAGCCAGCCAACTTCCTCGACGTAGGTGGTGGTGCAACCAAAGAGCGCGTAACCGAAGCGTTCAAGATCATCCTGTCCGACACCAACGTGGCGGCAGTACTGGTCAACATCTTCGGCGGTATCGTTCGTTGCGACATGATTGCCGAAGGCATCATCGGTGCAGTGAAAGAAGTCGGCGTGAAAATCCCGGTCGTTGTTCGCCTTGAAGGTAACAACGCTGAACTGGGCGCTAAAGTACTGGCAGAAAGCGGCTTGAACATCATCGCAGCTACCAGCCTGACCGATGCTGCTCAACAAGTTGTCAAAGCTGCGGAGGGCAAGTAATGAGCGTTCTGATCAATAAAGACACCAAAGTCATCTGCCAGGGCTTCACCGGCTCGCAGGGTACTTTCCACTCCGAACAAGCCATCGCCTACGGCACCAAGATGGTTGGCGGCGTGACTCCAGGCAAAGGCGGTACCACCCACCTGAACCTGCCAGTGTTCAACACTGTGAAAGAAGCTGTAGCGGCCACCGGCGCTGACGCCTCGGTTATCTACGTACCGGCTCCTTTCTGCAAGGACTCGATCCTGGAAGCTGCTTTCGGCGGCATCAAGCTGATCGTGTGCATCACCGAAGGCATTCCGACCATCGACATGCTGGAAGCCAAGGTCAAGTGCGACGAACTGGGTGTTACCCTGATCGGCCCTAACTGCCCAGGCGTTATCACTCCGGGCGAGTGCAAGATCGGCATCATGCCAGGTCACATCCACTTGCCAGGCAAGGTCGGTATCGTTTCGCGCTCCGGCACCCTGACTTACGAAGCCGTCAAGCAGACCACTGACGCCGGTTTCGGTCAGTCGACTTGCGTCGGTATCGGTGGTGACCCGATCCCAGGCTCGAACTTCATCGACATCCTGAAGCTGTTCCAGGAAGACCCGAAGACCGAAGCGATCGTCATGATCGGTGAGATCGGCGGTTCCGCTGAAGAAGAAGCTGCTGCGTTCATCAAAGCCAACGTGACCAAGCCGGTCGTGTCCTACATCGCTGGTGTGACTGCCCCTCCAGGCAAGCGCATGGGCCACGCAGGCGCAATCATCTCCGGCGGTAAAGGCACTGCAGACGAGAAATTCGCTGCCCTGCAAGACGCTGGCGTGAAGACCGTTCGCTCCCTGGCTGACATCGGCAAGGCCCTGGCCGAGCTGACCGGTTGGGAAGTCAAGAAGTAAGCATCGCTTGCCTTGACTGAACACAACAAAGGCCACCTTCGGGTGGCCTTTGTCGTTACAGGAGTTTGGGTGGATGCGGGGTGTGGGCAGCAGATCACCCGCCGTCTCGGCGTCGCTGTCGCGCAGCAAACAGGGAACCTCGTAGGAGCAGCTTTAGCTGCGAAAGCTTCTTAGCTAAAGCCAAAACTGGTCAGTTAGACCTGTGGGAGCCAGCTTGCTGGCGAAGGCGGCGGCACATTCGCAGCAGATGTAGTGTTTTTACTGGCCTCTTCGCGACCAAGGTCGCTCCCACAGAGATTTGTGATGACTAAATGATCAGTACTGCAGCTAAAGCTGCTTCTACAGGCGGATCGCCGCCCGGCCGCTCATACGGAATTGTGCGTAATAATCGGGTTACCTGCTCAAACCAAGTACAGAATCGCGACAAAGCAGTGCAAATCATCGGCTGGACGCCCTTTGCTAGTGCGTTTTGTGCGCAATTTGTTTAGCCTTGCTGCCTTCGCGGTGCAGCCCGGCTCCCACAAGGAACCCCAGCCCTGCGCCCCTGCTTCACAAGAGCGGCAGATCATCCTTTTCGTTCCTGATTCGGCAGTGTGGTTTTCTTAGATGAAAGTTTTGAAAGGCCAGGACATCCTGGCATTGGGCTTCATGACGTTCGCGCTGTTCGTCGGTGCCGGTAACATCATTTTCCCGCCTATCGTCGGCCTGCAGGCCGGCCCCCACGTATGGATCGCTGCATTGGGCTTTCTGGTCACCGCCGTGGGCCTGCCAGTGCTCACCGTGGTCGCCCTGGCCCGGGTGGGTGGCGCCATGGACAGCTTGAGCAGTCCCATCGGCAGAGTCGCCGGGGTTGTCCTGGCCACCGTCTGCTACCTGGCCGTAGGCCCATTCTTCGCCACGCCACGCACGGCAACGGTGTCTTTCGAAGTCGGTGTCGCACCGCTGACCGGCAACAGCCCGACCGCGTTGTTTATCTACAGCCTGGTGTATTTTCTGCTGGTGCTGATGGTCTCGCTCTATCCGGGCCGCCTGCTCGACACCGTCGGCCGGGTCTTGGGGCCGTTGAAGATCGTCGCCCTTGGCGCATTGGGCATCGCGGCCTTCATGTTGCCGGCCGGTGACATCGGCTCGGCCCAGCCTGCTTATGCCGCTGGCGCGTTCTCCAAGGGCTTTACCGAAGGCTATCTGACCATGGATACCCTGGGCGCTCTGGTGTTCGGGATCGTGATCGTCAATGCCATCCGTTCTCGTGGTGTCGAGTCCCCGCAACTGATTACCCGCTATGCAATTATCGCCGGCCTGATCGCCGGGGTAGGGCTGGCGCTGGTGTATGTCAGCCTGTTCCGCCTGGGTTCGGGCAGCCATGTGATCGCCGCCGGCGCGAGTAACGGGGCAGCGGTGTTGCATGCCTACGTGCAATACACCTTTGGTTCACTGGGCAGTGGTTTTCTCGCGGTCCTGATTGCCTTGGCGTGCCTGGTCACGGCGGTGGGCCTGACCTGCGCTTGCGCGGAGTACTTCAGCCGTCTGTTGCCGCTGTCGTACCGCACCCTGGTGATCGGTCTGGCGGCCTTCTCGCTGCTGGTGTCCAATCTGGGGCTGACCCGCCTGATCGAGTTCTCGGTGCCGGTGCTGACCGGCATCTACCCGCCGTGCATCGTGCTGGTGGCGTTGAGCTTCTGTCAGGGGGCATGGCACAGCGCAACCCGGGTGGTCGCGCCGGTGATGTTGGTGTCGTTGCTGTTCGGCACTGTCGATGCGCTGAAAACAGCGGGTCTGACCGCCTGGCTGCCGGACTCGCTGACCAACCTGCCACTGAGCGCAGAGGGGCTGGCCTGGCTGGTGCCGTCGGTGATTACCCTGGCCGCTGCCGTGATGGTTGATCGGATGATCGGCAAGCCGCGCGAAGTACTGGCGTAACGATGGATCATTCATCGTTAAGTGTAAGTTTTCGGTTTCCCCAACTGTAATACTTACATGACGCTACAAATAAATAAGGCCCGCATTGAGCGGGCCTTATTTATTTAAGCCGGGGTGTTAAGGCTTGGTGCCGGTTTCCGGAGTGGTGGCTGGTGCCGGAGTGGTCGGTACCTGGCTTGCGTTTTCCTGTGCACGTTGCTGAGCGGCCTCGGTGTTCTTCTGGGCTGCTTCCTGGCTTTCCTTGGCCGCGTCGTTCACTTTTTCCTGAGCCTTCTGCATCGACTCCTGGGATTGTTGGGCGGCTTTGTTAGCCTCTTGCTGAGTGTTTTCGGATTTTTTGTCGCAAGCGGCCAGACCTACAGTGGCAGCCAGCATCAAGGCATAAGCAAAAGATTTACGCATGAGGTGTTTCTCCTTATTGAATACCTAACGTGGCTAAGAACGCGGCCTCACAAGGGAAGTTCCAACGTATTGTCAGAATATTAAAATGCTATGACCGGGGAACTTTCTCGTGTTTCCATTACTTTACAACCGCCGTAAATAGCGTCGCGCTGACAGTGTCTGGAAGCTGGCGCGCGGCTTGTGCGCCCAGCTGCAATCTGCCCCTTGAAATCCTGCGCACCGCCCCCACCTAGATGACAACCCGCTGCCAGCCGTGGTGCTTTCGGCAGCTCGTACCATCTGATTGGAGTTAGATGACATGAGTGTGGAAACTCAAAAGCAAACCCTGGGCTTCCAGACCGAGGTGAAGCAACTGCTGCACCTCATGATCCATTCGCTGTATTCCAACAAGGAAATCTTCCTTCGCGAATTGGTCTCCAACGCTTCCGACGCCGTCGATAAACTGCGTTTCGAAGCCCTGGCCCGCCCTGAGCTGCTCGAAGGTGGCGCCGAGCTGAAAATCCGTGTCAATTTTGACAGCGACGCCAAGACCGTCACCATCGAAGACAACGGCATTGGCATGAGCCGTGACGACGTGATTGCCCACCTGGGCACCATCGCCAAGTCCGGTACTGCCGACTTCATGAGCAACCTCACCGGTGATCAGAAGAAGGACTCGCACCTGATCGGTCAGTTCGGTGTTGGTTTCTATTCGGCGTTTATCGTTGCCGACAAGGTTGATGTCTACAGCCGCCGTGCCGGTGCCCCGGCCAGCGAAGGCGTGCATTGGTCGTCCAAGGGTGAGGGTGACTTCGAAGTTGCGACCGTGGAAAAGGCCGAGCGTGGCACGCGCATCGTTCTGCACCTGAAAAGCGGTGAAGAAGAATTTGCCGATGGCTGGCGTCTGCGCAACATCGTCAAGAAATACTCTGACCATATCGCCCTGCCGATCGAGCTGCCCAAGCAGCAGGCTGCTGCCGCTGAAGGCGAACAAGCGCCGAGCGAAGAATGGGAAACCGTCAACCGTGCCAGCGCGCTGTGGACCCGTCCGCGTACCGAAATCAAGGACGAGGAGTATCAGGAGTTCTATAAGCACATCGGCCATGATTTCGAGAACCCGCTGAGCTGGAGCCACAACAAGGTCGAAGGCAAGCTGGAATACAACTCGCTGCTGTACGTACCGGCCCGTGCGCCGTTCGACCTGTACCAGCGCGAAGCGCCACGCGGCCTGAAGCTGTATGTACAGCGTGTGTTCATCATGGACCAGGCTGAGTCGTTCCTGCCGCTGTATCTGCGCTTCATCAAGGGTGTGGTCGATTCCAACGACCTGTCGCTGAACGTGTCCCGCGAGATCCTGCAGAAAGATCCGATCATCGACTCGATGAAGTCGGCGCTGACCAAGCGCGTGCTGGACATGCTTGAGAAACTGGCCAAGAACGAACCCGAGCAGTACAAGGGCTTCTGGAAAAACTTCGGTCAGGTCCTCAAGGAAGGTCCGGCCGAAGACTTCGCCAACAAGGAGAAGATCGCCGGTCTGTTGCGCTTCACCTCCACTGCAAGTGAGGGCGGCGAGCAAGAGGTGTCGCTGGCCGATTACCTGGGCCGCGCCAAGGAAGGTCAGGACAAGATCTACTACCTGACCGGCGAGTCTTATGCGCAGGTCCGTAACAGCCCGCACCTTGAAGTCTTCCGCAAAAAGGGCATCGAAGTACTGCTGCTCACTGACCGCATCGATGAGTGGCTGATGAGCTACCTCAGCGAATTCGACGGCAAAGGCTTCGTCGATGTCGCTCGTGGTGACCTTGACCTGGGCAAACTGGACTCCGAAGAGGACAAGAAGGCTCAGGAAGAGATCGCCAAAGACAAGGAAGGCCTGGTCGAGCGGCTGAAAACCGCACTGGGTGAATCGGTCAGTGAAGTGCGGGTTTCCCATCGTCTTACCGATTCGCCAGCGATCCTGGCCATCGGCGAGCAGGACCTGGGTCTGCAAATGCGCCAGATCCTCGAAGCCAGCGGTCAGAAAGTCCCTGACTCCAAGCCGATCTTCGAATTCAACCCGGCCCACCCGCTGATCGGCAAGCTCGATGGCGAGCCGGATGAAGACCGCTTTGTCGAGCTGTCGCACATCCTGTTCGACCAGGCGGCGCTGGCTGCCGGTGACAGCCTCAAAGACCCGGCCGCCTATGTGCGCCGTCTGAACAAGCTGCTGGTCGAACTGTCGGTTTGATGAGCGCTTAAAAAAACCCGCTTCGGCGGGTTTTTTTATGAATCCAGTAATCAGGAGTCAGTCATGAGCAATCTGAGTGTACGTTCCATCACCTGGCAGATTGAGGGCCAGACATTTGAAGGGCGTCTGGTGTATGACGCAGACGCCGCGCAACTGCAGCCGGGCCTGCTGATGGCGCCGAACTGGATGGGTGTCAGCCAGGGCGCTGAAGACATTGCCAGGCAGGTGGCCGGGCAGGGTTATGTGGTGTTGCTGGCCGACCTCTACGGGCAGGACGTGCGCCCGGCCAATGGCGATGAAGCCGGGGCGGCGATGATGCCGTTGAAGAATGATCGTGGGCTGTTGCGCCAGCGCATGCAGGCCGCATTGGCGCAGTTGCTGGCCCAGCAGGATGTGCATCTGGACCCGCAGCGCATCGCCAGTTTCGGCTTCTGCTTCGGCGGCTGCTGCGCGCTGGAGCTGGCCCGTAGCGGGGCCGATCTGAAGGCGGCGGTGTCGTTCCACGGCACGCTGGATACACCGAACCCGCAGGACGCCCAGAACATCAAAGGATCGGTGCTGGTGTTGCATGGCGCTGCCGACCCGTTGGTGCCCAAAGAGCAGCTACCGGCGTTCGAGGCCGAGATGGACGCTGCCGGCGTTGATTGGCAACTGCTCAGCTACGGTGGCGCGGTGCATTCGTTTACTGACCCGGCGGCTAATGTGCCCGGCAAGATGATGTACGACGCCAGGACCTCGCGCCGGGCGTTTGCCAGCCTGTACAACCTGCTGGATGAAGTCTTCGCCCGCTGAGGCGCAGACTGGCGCAGGAATGGCTTCAGCCGCGAAGGCTCCCTGACGTTCGCAGCTAAAGCCAATACTGTTCAGTTAAGTACACAAATCTCGGTGGGAGGCAGCTCTGCTGGCGAAGACGGCGGCGCATTCGCTGCAGATGCTGGGACTTTACTGGCCTCTTCGCGAGCAGACCGGAGCGCCGGCCAGCTCTTCCCACCGGGTCCGCAGTGCTTATCTGAACAGTATTGCAGCTAAAGCCGCTATCGGGGTAATTCGATCCGGCCGGTTTCGCCCGGCACCTGCGGCCAGTCTCCGGCGGCCCAGCGTTGCCGGGCGCGCTCGATCAGTGCGATGTCGCTGGCGACGAAGTTCCAGTTCATCCGGCGTGGCCCGTCCAGCGGCGCGCCACCGATCAGCGCCGCATGGCAATCACTCTCGGCGCACAGGTTGATGATCTGGCCCGGTGGCAGGACTGCCAGGGTGCGTGGCAGCAACGCTTCGCCGTCCAGCGAGGCCTCGCCGGCCAGTAGATACACTGCGCGTGTTCGTGTTCGCAAGGGATGGCCAGTGTGGTGGCGGTGCCCAGATGCAGTTCGGCGTACAGTGTGGGTGACAGCACCGGGACCGGGGAGCTCAGACCAAAGCCGTGGCCGGCGATCAGTCGAATGCGAATGCCCATGGCGTCGCTGACAGGCAGTTCGGTAGCCCGGTGATGGCTGTAATGGCCGGCACCTTGTTCATGTTCTTTGGGCGATGCCAGCCAGACCTGCAGCCCGTGCAGCCGTGAGCCGCTGTGCAGGACTGCCGGCGGGGTACGCTCGACATGGGCGATGGCTGCGCCGGCAGTCATCCAGCTGACCTCGCCAGGCCCCACCGGCTGGTCGCTGCCCAGGCTATCCTTGTGCTGCAGCTGGCCCTCGAACAGGTAGGTAAGGGTCGACAGGCCGATATGCGGATGCTGCAAGATGTCCATGCCGCTGCCTGGTGCATAGACGTGGGGCAGCATGTGATCGAAAAACACAAACGGGCCGACACTGCGGCATCCTGCTGACGGCAGCGGACGCAGGATGGGCTGGCCTTCGACGGTTTCAGGGCGTGGGGTTACGATCAGCATGGCGGCTTATCCGTACGGTTGAACATCGCCTGATTTCAGTAGGCCAGCGCGACTTCCACACCGGCCGGGGCCGCGTACTCGGCCATGCGTCGGCGTGACAGTTCGAAGTGGGCGCGCACCACTTGGGCGGCGGTGTCCGGGTCGCGCTGCTCGATGGCCTCGATCATCTGGTCGTGCTGGGCACAGGCCAGTTCCAGGTCCTGCTGCATGTCACGGGTAGTGGGGTGGCGGTAAAACGTCTTGCCCAGCCGTGCGTGATCGATCAGCAGGCGGCGCAGGCTCGGCATCAAGTAATCGTTGTGCGCCATCTTGCCGATTTCAAGGTGAAATTCATCGTTGTAGATGATGCGGTTTTCCACGTCCTTGTCTTCGATCGCCTGACGGAAATTTTCCTGGATGGTACGTAGCCGGGTGATCTCGGCAGGCGTGGCATGCAGTGCAGCCAGTTGGGTGGTGGCGATGTAGATCAGCGGCGCAGACAGGAAAAAACTGTGCAGTGACTCGTGGCTCATGGCCGCCACGCGAGGCGCGCGGTTGGCCTCCAGCTCGATATAGCCCTCGGCCGCGATCTGCCGCAGCAATTCACGCACGGGCGGGCGCGACAGGCCGAACTCGTCGCACAGAGCCAGTTCATCGACCACCGCGCCGGGGGCCAGCTCCATGCTCAAGATGCGCCGACGCAATGTATCGCCCAGTACCACTTTACGGTCCGGAGAAATGTCGCTGCCTGCGGGTTCGGCATCGGCATGGGCTTTGATCGCGGGTTTTTTGCTTGCCATGGTTTATTGTCTACTTTTTGTATTACGGATATTGAGAGCTGCCGGGTTGCCTGTCTAGCGTTTTTTTAAAGCGCATCCGGCCATCGTCGTCCGGGCGAGCAGGGCGGTATTTGAGCATATTCCGGCGATTGGCCGGGCAGGCTCATTGCAATGCCGGGTGTTTCAGATATCAAGGCCAGAAAAAGCATAAATAGATGTTGGTGAAAGCGACTGGATCATATCCATTAGCGACATGCCCGAGGCGGTTTTTTTCCACCCTAACGCCTTGAAAGCCATGAAAAATACAGCTTCTGATGTATTTGTGCTGAATTTAATAGGTATACACAAAGAATACATTTCCATTGACCGGCGTCGGTGCGCATGCGAGTCTCATCGCATCCGCCATCGGCAACGGCCTCCCGCAGCGCTCCCCAGCATGCCCGCGCCTTGCATAAGAATGGCTGCGGCACCACGACAACAGGGTTGTGTTCTCGACACCGATCGTTGCTTCTCTGGGCGCTGATAATCGGGCGTAAGCCTTCGAGCAGAACAACAAGAATATGCAGAGCTGCGGCACCCGCGGGTCTGTTTTTGAAGAGCAGGGCTTAACGCATAAAAGCCCGAACAGCAGTGTGTCAACCAGAGGATGAACCATGAAACGTTTATTGAAGACGCTTTGTGCAATGACGGTCGTCGGCATGACGGTAACCACCGTCCAGGCCGAAGAAAAAGTCATCAACATGGGCACGATTTCTTATGAGGACGTGACCCCGATCACCGGGATTACCAAGAAGGTTCTGGAAGACTCTGGTTACACCGTCAAGGTCACCACCTTTTCCGAATGGGGCATTGCCTACGCGGCCCTGAGCAAGGGTGATATCCAGATCCTCGCTTCGCAGATCGACTATGTGGCCCAGGACTACTGGAACAAGAACAAGAACCGTCTGGAGAAAATCTCCCCGGTTTCCCACGGCCTGTACCAGGGTGTGGCAGTGCCGGCCTACGTACCGGTCGACTCGCTGGAGCAGCTCAACGATAACGCGGACAAGTTCAATAACCGGATTGTCGGCATCGAGCCGGGTTCGGGTCTGATGAACGAGGCGAGCACTGCGGTCAAGGAATACGGCATCAAGCTCAACTTGATCGAAGGCAGCAGCTCGGCGATGAGCGCGGCGCTCAAGTCGGCTGTCGACCGCAAGGAGTGGGTCGCCGTGACCGTCTGGGAACCGTCGTGGATGGCCCAGAAATATGAGCTTAAATTCCTTAAAGATCCCAAGGGTATTTTCGCCCCGCCACAAAGTTACTACTGGATTGGTCGCAAGGGCTTCTCGGCCGAGAACCCGCAGGCGCGTGAAACCCTGGCCGGTATCTATGTACCCCTGTCGGTGATCACCGCCATCAATGGCGAGGTCAAGGACGGCAAGACCATGGACCAGGCCGTCAAGGACTGGACTGACAAAAACGCCGACCTGATCAAGCGTTGGGAGAATATCAAGAAGTACTGACTGCGCCTTGCGCCTTGGCCTCTAGCTTTTTAGAGGCCTCTTAATCTGCCGAACTTGCTATCAATAATTAGACCAGAAGCTTCTGGTTCGACGGGTGTGAAATGAATACAGTCAAAAATGACACTGATGAGGTGTTGGTCAGCTGTCAGTCGGTCTGGAAAGTGTTTGGCGACAATGCCCAGACCGCCATGCAGGCTTATATAGAGCGTGGCTTGAGCAAGAAGCAGATCCTCCAGGATTTTGGCTGTGTGGTGGGGGTTTCCGATGTCAACATCCAACTGCGCCGTGGCGAGATTTTCTGCATCATGGGCTTGTCTGGCAGTGGCAAATCCACGCTGATCCGCATGCTCAACAAACTGATCGCACCCACTAGCGGACAGATTCTGGTCAAGGGCAAGGACCTGGCCAAACTCGATGGCGCCGAGCTGCGTGATATCCGTGCCCGGCACATCGGTATGGTGTTCCAGAGCGTGGCGCTGCTGCCGCACCGCACGGTGCTGGAAAACGCCGCCTTCGGTCTGGAGGTGCGTGGGGTTGCCAAGGCCGAGCGGCACAAGGTCGCCGAGCAGGCGCTGGCCAAGGTCGGTCTGTCGGACTGGGTCAACCGTTACCCCTCTGAATTGTCGGGTGGCATGCAGCAGCGTGTCGGCCTGGCGCGGGCGATTACCTCCGATCCTGAGGTGATCCTGATGGACGAGCCGTTCAGCGCCCTTGACCCGTTGATCCGTCGCCAGTTGCAGGATGAGTTCCGCGAGCTTACCAAGTCGCTGGGCAAATCAGCGGTGTTCATTACCCATGATCTGGAAGAGGCGATCCGTATCGGTGACCGCATCGCGATCATGAAAGACGGCATGATCATTCAGGAAGGCACTGCTGAAGAGATCGTCCTGCACCCGGCCGACGATTACGTGGCCGAATTCGTGGCGGGTATTTCGCGGCTGCACCTGGTCAAGGCCGAAGCGGTCATGACCCCTATTGCAGTGTGGCGCGCCGCGCATCCGCAAACCGATGTCAGCAGCCTGCCGGTAGCGGACATCCAGGCTGACCTTGATGATCTGATCAACCTGCTGATTCGCAGCGATTGCGAAGCCCTGGCGGTGGTTGACGGCGGCGTCGTGCAGGGGGTCGTCAGCCAGCGTGATCTGCTGCGCGGGGTACAGGGTACAGCCAACGAGTTCCAGGACCTCGCCCATGGCCCGGCAGTGGAGTCGACGCCATGAATCCCGCCGATTTTGCCTCGGCGTTCGATGCGAAAGTCGACGCTGCCCTGGAATGGACAGCGGACAACTGGTCGACCGCATTCGATGCCCTCAACGATGCCTTGAAGAGCTTGTACCAGGCGGTCTACTGGGCGCTGGCGGTGGCTCCCTTCTATGTGGTTGCAGCGCTGATCGGCGCGCTGGCCTGGCGTCTGACCGGCAGCTGGAAATTTGCCGTCGGCACGGCGCTGAGCCTGTGCTTCTGCGAACTGATGGGGCTGTGGCCGGAAACCATGAGCACCCTGGCACTGGTCTTGACCGCCACCAGCCTGGCGCTGCTGGTCGGGGTGCCGGCGGGGGTGGCGGCTGGCTTGATGCCAGCGCTGGATCGGGTTACCGAGCCGACCCTTGACCTGCTGCAGACCTTGCCGCCCTACATCTATCTGTTGCCGGCCATCGCCTTGTTGGGCTACGGCTCGGGCACCGCGCTGGTGGCGACTTTCATCGTGGCCGTGCCGCCGGTGTTGCGCCTGACGTGCCTGGGTATCCGAATGACGCCCCGCCAGTTCATCGAGCTGGGCGAAGCCAGCGGCACGACGGGGTGGCAGCAATTCTTCAAGATCCGCTTGCCGTTTGCCTTGCCGAGCATCATGGCCGGGGTCAACCAGAGCCTGATGATGGCGTTCGGCATGGTGGTGATTGCCGGCATCGTCGGTTCCGGCGGGCTGGGTGAAGCAATCTATGCGGCGATCCGGACCCTGGATATCGCCAAATCGATCAATGCGTCGATCGCCATTGTGGTGCTGACCCTGATTCTGGACCGCATGACCCAGAGTCTGATCCGTGGCGATGACGCTGGAGGCCGCCCATGAGCCTGTCCGATATCAGATTCTCTCCAGGTCAATACCTGGCGCCGGTGGTGGACTGGCTGAACGCCAACCTGCACCCGCTGTTTGCTGCGATCAGCCGAGTGATCGAGTTCATCCTGGGGGGGTGCGAAGCCGCATTGCTGGCGCTGCCGGCCTGGCTGATCATGCTCGCCGTGGCCGGGCTGGCGTACTTCTTCATCAACCTGCGGGCGGCTTTGCTGTCACTGGTGATGCTCGGCTTCTGCCTGATTTGCGGGCTGTGGACCGCGTCGATGCAGACCATCGCGCTGGTCACGGTGTCGGTGCTGATCTCGGTCAGCGTGGCGTTCCCGCTCGGCATTCTGGCGGCGCGCTACAAGCGCATGGACGCTGCGGTCGGCCCGTTGCTCAACGTCATGCAGACCGTACCGCCTTGGGTCTACCTGATTCCGGCAGTCATGGTGTTCAGCCTGGGCAAGGTGCCGGCGATCATCGCCACCATCATCTACGGCGTGCCGCCGATGATGCGCCTGACCACGCTGGCCTTCAAACAGATCCCCAAGGACCTGCTGGAACTGGGCCAGGCGATGGGCGCGCCGCCCCGGGCGATCCTGTTCAAGATCGAGATTCCGGCGGCCATGCCGACCCTGCTGGTGGGCCTGAACCAGTGCATTCTGTTGTCGCTGGCGATGGTGGTACTGGCCGGCCTGGTCGGTGCCGGTGGCCTGGGCGCGGAAGTCACCCGCGGCCTGACCCGCATGGAAATGGGCCTGGGGCTGCGCGCCGGGCTTGCGATCGTGGCAGTGGCGCTGCTGCTCGATCGGTTGTCTCGCGGTGCGCTACAGCGTAGCAACATGTCGTCCGCAGGCCAGTGAGTGTCGGCCAGCGGCGTATGATGCTGCGGGTCACGATCAAACAAAGCCGGGTAACCGGGCCTGTTGTACCGGGCCCGGTTTTTCATATGAATAACAAAAGTGTGTAGAGGCCGCGATTGGTCGAGAGAAGACAGTTCAGCGGAGGCATGCAAGGGCAGAACCTCCGCTACGTGGGTGAGAAGAGTGAAGCGCCACGCCAGGCTCGAATCGGTTTTCTGCTGCTTGAGCATTTTTCGTTACCGGCCTTCACCCAGGCGCTGGATACCCTGGTGACGGCCAACCTCATCAAGGCCGGGGTGTTCGCCACCCGAACCTTCAGCCTCGATGGTGAGTCGGTGACCAGCGACCTGGGCCTGGTGATCTGCCCGAACTCGATTGTCGACCCCGCCCAGGTGCAGGATCTGGACTTGCTGGTGGTGTGTTCCGGCTTGCGCACGCCATTGCGCGCCAATCCGCTGCTGACCCATGTGCTGCATTTGGCCCAGGACAAGGGCGTTGCCCTGGCCGGGCTGTGGAGCGGCGCCTGGTTCCTGGGGCAGGCCGGGCTGCTCGATGGCTACAAATGCGCTATTCACCCTGAGCAGCGTGCTGCATTGGCCGAAACTGCCCGCGAGAGCCAGGTGACCAGCGAAAGCTACATGGTCGACCGCGACCGGCTCACCGCGGCCAGCCCCACTGGCGCCTTTAATATGGTGCTGGAATGGATCAATAAACTGCACGGCCGCGGTCTGGTGGATGCGGTCATCGATATCCTTGCCTTCGAAGAGTCGCGCTATCGCCGGGCGCGCCCGTCGCTGCACGAGAAAATGAGCGAGCCACTGCGCGAAGCGATCAACCTGATGAGCGCCAATATCGAAGAACCGTTGAGTCAGGACCAACTGTCGACCTATGTCGGCCGTTCCAAACGGCAGATCGAGCGCCTGTTCAAGGAGCAGCTCGGCACCACGCCGGTGCGTTACTACCTTGAGCTGCGCATCACCGAAAGCCGCCGCCTGCTGCAGCATTCCGATCTGCCGATCGTGGAAGTCGGAGTCGCCTGCGGGTTTGTTTCACCCAGCCACTTCAGCAAGTGCTACACCTCGTTTTACGGCTACCCGCCGTCACGCGAAGTGCGCTTTGGCAACGTCAGCGGCTTGCGCACCGCCCGGCAGCGGGCGCTGGCCAAACAGGCTCAGTAGCGCTTATGGCGATCGCTTGACCGTAGGAGCGGCCGGGCGGCGATCCGCTTCAGCTGCGAAGCCTTTCGCGGCTAAAGCCGCTCCTACGCCGATCCCGTTGCCTTTGATGGGGGCCTGTGCCCGTGGTCAGGCCGCCGTGTCCAGATAACGTCCTACCGGTTTGCTGCCTTCGGTGTCGTAACGCTCACCGAGGGCGGCAATCATCCGGTTCAATGCCTGGGTGTCGAGCTGGCGGGTATTGCTGCTGTCAGCGTCGGCGGCCTGGTTTTGCGCGGGCGGCGGGCCGGCCGGTGGCTGTTGCGGTTGCAGGGCGGCGGTCAGCTCTTCAAGGCTGACCGTGCCGTCTTCGTTGCTGTCCAGGGCGCTGAACACTTTACTGCTGTCGGCGCTGCTGCCGGCATTGCTCAGCGCAGTGGTCAATTCATCGTTGCTGACCGCGCCGTCGGCATCACTGTCCAGTGTACCCAGCAGGTCTGTGGCCAGGCTGGCGACATCGAAGCCTTGCCGGCCTGGCGGTGGTGGCGGGGTGAAAGCGGCCAGTTCCTCTGCGTTGAGGCTGTCGTCTGCGTCGCTGTCCAGCGAACTGAATGCCTGGCTCAGGCTGACACTGATACCGTCCTTGCTGTCGTTGCTCAGCGCGCTGCTCAGTTCATCCTTGCTGATACTGCCGTCTTCGTCGGCATCGAGTTTGGTGAGCAGCATTTCCTGAAAACGCTTGCTCGGGTTGCTGGCGACATTGCTGGTACTGGTGTAACTCGAATAGTTGCTGCTGATTGCATTGATCATCGGACTGACTCGCTCGGCTGATGGGCGCCGATAACCAGTTATCGGCCCATACAGGCTCAGCGATCCAGGTGTCGCCGCGATGTAGGCTGTGTATCGACGCTGCTACAACCGGCCTCAGGCGCGCGGCAGGTTCAGCACTGCGGTCAGGCCGCCGCCCGGTGTCTGGCTCAGTTGCAGGTCGCCGCCCATTCGCCAGGCCGCTTCGCGGGCGATGGTCATGCCCATGCCGACCCCGCCGGAATTGCGGTTGCGCGAGCCTTCAAGGCGATAGAACGGCTCGAATACGCTTTCAAAGAACTCCGGTGCGATACCGGGACCGTTATCGACCACCGCGATGCGTACCCGATCAGCCTCATCGAGGATGTCGACGTGGGCGCTGCCGGCGTAGCGCAGCGCGTTGTCGATCAGGTTGTGCAGGCACGAGCGCAGCGCCATCGGCTGGGTCTTCAGTGGGCGGCAGATGCCCTGATAGGTCACCTCGTCGCCGTTGTCCTGGGCGTTTTCGGCCAGCGACTCGATCAGTGCCTGCACATCGAACTGCTGCATGGCCTCGCTCTGGCGGTTCTGGTTGAAGTAGCTCAGGGTCGCATCGATCATGCCGATCATGTCGTTGAGGTCCTGGCTCATCTGATCATGCAGGCGCTGATCGTCGATTTGCTCGACGCGCAGCTTCAGGCGCGCCAGCGGGGTGCGCAAATCGTGAGACACCGCCGCCAGCATGCGCGCGCGTTGTTGCAACTGCTCGCGGATCTTTTCCTGCATCAGATTGAAGGTCTGCGCGGCCTGGCGCGCTTCTCGCGGCCCGGTGATTGCCAGCGGCGGGCTGTCGAGGTCGTCCGACAAACGCTCGGCCGCATCGCTCAGGCGCCTTACCGGGTTGGCCAGCGCTTTTGCGCCATACCAGGCAGCAATCACCAGGGTCACTAACTGAAAGACCAGCGGCACCACCGGCCCGCCAAACAGCGGCGGCTTGGGTCGCCCGGGCGGTGGCCTGGAGCTGCCATCATCGGCGCGTAGCTCGACAGTCGGCGCATCATTGCGCGGCGGCGGTGGCGGGCCGTAGTGGGTAAACCAGGCAAAGGCCAGCAGATGGGCCAGCAGGATCGCCGCCAGAGCACCGCCAAACAGCCGGGCAAACAGCGTGTCGGCCGAACGGATCAACTCAGCTCCCGGGCGTCGAACAGGTAGCCTTCACCGCGCACGGTCTTGATCAGTTGCGGATTTTTCGGGTCTTCACCGAGCTTCTGGCGCAGGCGTGAGACCAGCAGGTCAATACTGCGATCGAAGGCTTCGATGGAGCGCCCGCGTGCGGCATCGAGCAGTTGCTCGCGGCTCAGCACCCGGTGCGGGCGCTCAAGGAATACCCGCAGCAGCCGAAACTCGGCGTTCGACAGCGGCACCACCAGGCCATCTGGCGCAATCAACTGGCGCAGCACGCTGTTCAGGCGCCAGGCGTCGAAGCGAATGGTGGTGCGTTGATCACTGCGGTCATCACGGATGCGGCGCAGCACGGTCTGGATCCGTGCCACCAGCTCACGGGGTTCGAACGGCTTGGCCATGTAGTCATCGGCGCCCAGTTCCAGGCCGATGATCCGGTCAGTCGGTTCGCAGCGTGCGGTGAGCATCAGAATCGGGATGTCAGAGCTGCTACGCAGCCAGCGGCACAGCGACAGGCCGTCTTCGCCGGGCAGCATCAGGTCCAGCACCACCACATCGAAGCTGCCATCGGCCAATGCCTGGCGCATTTGCACGCCGTCGGTCACGCCAGTGGCCTGGATATTGAAACGCGCCAGGTAATCACACAGCAGTTCACGAATCGCCACGTCGTCATCGACGATCAGGGCGCGGGTGGTCCAGCGCTGTTCGTTGGCTGAGTCGTCGGCGAGGCTGTCGGGGAGTGCTTGCATATGCGTTTGCTGCCTGAAAGGGCGCCTGAACAGGCGGCGAGTCATGATCGAGCGGCTGGCCATCATGGTGCCAGCGAGCGGTGCGCAAGCTTGCCGTCGGGGAATGTCTGGCGAATGTCGCCAATGTATCAGGCCTGACACATTTTGCCATGGCCAGCCAGCGCTATGTGCAGCGTCAAGCTGGCAGAACCGGGAGTGGGGCGCGCTGGCGCGGGCGGGTTAACTGTCAGGTCTGGCAGCCGCGGTGCTGCCTGGTTTTGTCGACACCCATCAGCAACCGCCCAGGAGGCACTGCCCATGGACACGGAACAGAAACGCAACGCCCGCAAGACCCGGGAAAACTACCTGCGCAACCGGCCGCTGCTGGAACTCGATGTGGCGCGCATCGTCGATGCGATTGCGGGTGACCCGGATGGCCTGATGCCGGTGGCCAAGCTTGGTGAGGCAATCCAGCTTGAGTTAAGCAACTGGATGGACACCATTCCTCCTCCAGGTAGTAGCTACGGGCTGAGGCTGTGGTGGCGGGCCGAGGGCGAGCTTGACCCGGTACTGCTTCATGAAGAAACCCTGCGGGCGCCGGTGCAGTTCCCGCTCAAAGAGCAGATTCTGGAAGAGTTTTTCCGCGGCCGTGAGGGCCGGTTTACCTTCTGGTACAGCGTGCGCAACTGGAATGACACGCAGTTCACCGATGCGCCGCAGCAGTTCATCACCCTCGACCGCACGCCGATCTGGGGCCAGGATGACCCGCCTGCGGTGGAAGATCCAGGTCCGGTCAACGAGGCGGTGCTGGCCGCCGATGGCGGTGTGTGGCTGACCGTCCCGGCATTCGAGGAAGAGAAAAAGGACAGCGTCAGGGTCTCGGTAGTCTGGACCAACGCCGTTCCGGATCCCGATCAGCCCATCAGCCCGTCGATTGTCGAACTGCTGCCGGCACAGACCCGCCGCGTGCTGATGCCGCGCAGCGTCATTGATGCGCTGGGCTCGGGCGATCACTTCGTTGCCTATGAGCTGTACGACAAGGCAGGCAACCGCAGCCGGGTGTCGCGGGTACGTCCGGTCCAGGTCGCGCTGGGGCCGGTGCCGGAAAACCTGCAGCCGCCTTTCGTGCCGCTGGCCCCTGGCGGTGTCGACACGCTGATCGACCTGGAGGACGCACACCTGGGCGTCACGGTGGAGATCGCCGACTACACCGGGCACCAGCCCAATGACGATATCGTGGTCCAGTGGGGTGTCGGCGAGTTGCCCGCGCAGCGGGTCGGGGGCGGCAACCCGTTCCCGGTATCCGTGCCGGTGCCTTGGGACCACCTGGACACCGAATACACCGACGACCCACTCGACCAGGTCACGCCGGTGACCTACACCATCCTGCGTGGCAGCGCGCCTTTTCCGTTGCCTGCTGCCGATGCCATCGAGGTTGATGTCAATTTTGCCTACACCGGCCCTGAAAACCCCGCCGAGCCGGACCCGGTCAATCCGGCGTTGGATCTGGTCGTGGTCAGGGGCAGTTCCGGCGCCGGCCAGGACAACCTGCTGGGTCCCGGCGATGCCAACCAACCGGCAGCGGCCAGCTTCACCCTGTATGACCCCGTAACTGCCGGTGATGTCATCACCCTGTTCTGGAAGGGGGTCGCGGTGCAGCATGTCATCACCTTGGTCGGCACCGAGGTGCCAGGTACCCCCATGACCTTCAACGTGTTGTGGACTGAAATCGAGGCAGGCGGCACCGGGGTGGTCGAAGTGCATTACAGCTTGAGCAACCCCGCCTACCCCAACGATGTCCGTTCCAGGCCTACCGATGTCACGGTGCATGCCATCCCGATATTGCTCGATAAGCCGGACTTCCCGGATATCGTTGATGTAGGTGGCCTGCCGATTCTCAACTGCTCGGCACTGCGCCGGCGCAGCAGCGATGGCGCCATCGGTTACCGGGTGCAGGTGCCGCCGTCTGCCTATCTGGTGGCCGGCGAGCAAATCAGCCTGCGCTGGGTGCTGTATGAGTATGGAACATCCACTGAAGTCCCCGGCACCGTGCTGGTTGAAGATCTGACGATTGCCAGCGGGGCGGATGTCGATGGTGTGGCGTGGTTCGTGACCCCATACGACGTGCACATTCTGCCGGCACGGGAGGATACGGTTAATAAATATGCGAGCAGTGATGTGACTTATACGCTGACCATCAACGGCGCAGCGGTCACATCCGAATCGGCGCAAGAACTTGTTTCACCTGAACAACTGAACACGCCGGATGGAAGTTGCGATCTTGGTGTAGTGCCAGGAATGCCATGAAGTAGTAAGTGCCATTAATGGCAACTTAGTTATCGATGAGGGGCTGTTTATTAATTGTCTCAACAATAGGAATATTCCTACATTGGTTGCGGATTGATCTGATAGCTCGTGGAGTGGTGTCTTATTAGTCTTGGCGCCCCTTCGTAATTGGCCGGCTCGTTAAAGTATCGAGCCGGCTCTTTCAATCTGGAGACGCCGTAATGCCACTTCGCCCGCCCTTTAGCCGTGCGCCGCTTTATGCTGCCCTGAAACTTTTACTCATGACGCCTTTGCTGCCTGCGATGTTGGTCGCGCAACAGGCCCGCGCCGAAACAGTACGGTTTGACAAGACCATTGACGCCTCGACACCAGTGACCAATTACCGGGTCATTAATGGCGCCACCTTGACGGCCAATGGTGCCAGCACTTCTGCGATCAAGGTCGAGCGTGCCTCGGCGCTGGTGTTGAACAACTCCAGTGTCACCAGCACAACGGAAGGTATCTATCTGTCTGCCGCCACTGGCAGCGTGACTGGCAGCACCATCAATGCCAGTGACACCGGCCTGTTCATGGGGCGTGACGCCACCGATGCCGAGGGCTCCACGGCCATTGTGCGCGACAGCATCATCCATGGTGGCGACACCGGTGTCAGGGTTGGCAGCAGAAACACTTTTACCGCCTTCGACAGCCAGATCAGTGGTGGCGTCTACGGCCTGTGGATCAACAATGGTCAGGCTTCGGTGCAAGGCGGCTCGATTACCGGCAATATCGGGGTGCACTTCAATCCGGGCGTGGACCTGTCGCGGCCGGCCAGCCTGGTGCTCGATGGCGTTGCCGTCGAAGGCACCGGTGGCGCAGCCATCGAGGTCGCAGACTATGGCCTGGCCTCCAATCCCGTCGAGATCCAGGTCAATAATGGTTCGACCCTCAAGGGGGCCAATGGTGTGCTGCTGAACGTCAACACCGGCGCCACTGCCAACATGAGTGTCAGCAACAGCCAATTGACCGGTGATGTCCACGTCGAGCAGGGCTCCACCGCCAACCTGAAACTGCACAATGCCGCCAGCCTGACCGGCAACCTGTACAACGTCGCCAGCCTGGCGGTCGACAGTGGCGCGCAATGGGTGATGGCCGGCGACAATCAGTTGGCCAGCCTGAGCCTGGACGGCGGCACGGTACGTTTCGGCCAGCCAGATGCGTTTCATACCCTGTCGCTGGGTGAGCTGTCTGGCAATGGAACCTTTGCCATGCAGGCCGACTTCATTCAGGGCCGCAACGACTTTCTCGATGTAACCGGTCATGCCACTGGCAACCATCAGTTGGCGGTCACCGCCAGTGGTCAGGACCCGCTCAAGGACGCCAGCCTGCACATGGTACGGATCGCCGACGGTGATGCGCAGTTCAGCCTGCTGGGCGGGCCGGTGGACCTCGGTACCTGGTCTTATGACCTGATGCGCCAGGGCAATGACTGGTATCTCGATAGCACCACCAAAGTCATCAGTCCGGGCACGGCTTCGGTGCTGGCCCTGTTCAATGCCGCGCCCACGGTATGGTATGGCGAACTGAGCAGCCTGCGCACGCGCATGGGCGAGCTGCGCCATAATCCCGGCCAGGCCGGCGGCTGGATGCGCGCCTATGGCAATAAATATGACGTCAGCACCGATGTGAGCTACCGGCAGACCCAGCAGGGCTTGAGCCTGGGCGCCGACGCGCCGCTGCCGTATGGTGACGGGCAGTGGCTGGTTGGTGTGCTGGCCGGTTACAGCCAGTCGGACCTGGACCTGCGCAAGGGCACCAGTGGCAGTGTCGACAGCTTCTACGTCGGTGGCTACGGCACCTGGCTGGATCAACAGAGCGGTTACTATCTGGACGCGGTGGTCAAGTTCAACCACTTGCGTAACAAGGCCGATGTCGCCATGAGCGATGGCCAGCGCAGCAAGGGTAACTACCACAACAATGGCCTGGGTGCGTCGCTGGAGTTTGGTCGCCATATCAAACTGGACGATGGCTACTTCATTGAGCCGTTTGGTCAACTGTCGGCGCTGACTGTCAGTGGCAAGGATTACCGTCTGTCCAATGGCCTGCGTGCCGAAGGCGAGCGCAGCGGCTCGGTGCTGGGCAAGCTCGGGGCCACGGCCGGGCGTGATTTCGATCTCGGCCAGGGCCGCACGGTGCAGCCTTATGTGCGTGCCGCACTGGTGCATGAGTTCAATGACGACAATCAGGTGCGGGTCAACGACAACCGCTTCAACAACGACCTGTCCGGCTCGCGGGGCGAGCTGGGTGTCGGCCTCGCCATGTCGTTTGCCGAGCAGTGGCAGGTGCATGCCGATTTCGACTACAGCAACGGCAAACACATCGACCAGCCATGGGGGGCCAACGTGGGACTGCGCTACAACTGGTAAGCGGTTGCCGTCGTACATTTAGAGTCACCCTCAGGGTATTGGCAGCCAGCCTGATGGTTCTGCCAGTGCCACACCTCGGTGTACAGCGGTTAAATGGTCTTCAGCCACCCCCGCACCGAGGAACCTTCAGCATGAGCCCGTCTGATCAAGACCCGTCTGTGATCACCTTGCCGGCACCTGAGGTGCCGGCCTTGTTGCCCGACGACCCGCAATGGGATGAAACCGGCCTGCTGCCGGCGGCCGATGCCCGTGTACCGCTGTCGGTGCAGGTGCCGGCCTGGGAGCACACGCCGATTTCTGGCAGGACCACTATCCTGCGCCTGTACTGGACCACCGGGGTGAGTAACCATTTGCTGGAGACGCGCCAATGGCCCAGCGACACGTACCCGGATATTCCAGCGCAAGATCGGTTGTTTCAGGTGCCGGTGGTGCGCCTTGCTCAGGGCGAGCATCAGGTCTGGTACGAACTGACCACCCCCAGCGAGTTCTACCCCCACTCCCTGGAGCAGAAGGTCACCATCGACCTGACCGCGCCAGTACTGGGCAACAATAGCGGGCGGCTGGTCTTCGATACCGACACCATTACCGAGCAGTACCTGATCGACCATGGCGACCAGCTATTGGGGCAGGTGCCGGTATACCAGTTGGCGGCACCGGGTGATGTGATCACCTGGTACTGGAGCCGCGATCCGCAGCAGGTTCTGCCAGCCGATGAAGTGGCCAGCCGGCCCTTGCCGCGTGGCACCGTCCAGCCCATCAGCCTGACGTTTGCCGGCCAGATGATCCGCGATCGCGGTGATGGTGAGCGCTATGCCTGCTACCAACTCAAGGATCGTGCTGGCAATACCACGCCCTATTCCAACCCTGTGCGCCTGACCGTGCGGGCCCAACCCGTGGGGCGTGTATTGCCGCCGCCGACGGTGGCCGAGGCTGTCGGGTCAGGCAGTCAGAGTTCGCTCAATCCTGACTCCGCGCGCAGCGGGGCCACGGTGGTGATTGCGCCTGAAGCGGTGCTCAAACCTGGCGATGTCATCGAAGTGTTCTGGGCCACGCCCGGCACCCATGGCGCCTACCAGACGGATGATGCTGAAGCCGAACGCCGCTACAAGGTGCCCGCCGAGTATGTGCCAGCCCACATGGGCAAGCAGATTGCGGTCTACTACCGGGTCAGTGGCAATGGTCCGGATGAAGAGTCGCAGCATCACACCCTGAGCGTGCAGCAAAAGACCGACGGCTGGAGGACCATCCAGTGCACCCGGCCGACTATCGCGTCAGGGCGTCTGAGCCTGGCCACGGTCACCGATCACGCCACCTTCCGGCTGCCGAAATGGATGTTCATGGCCCCCGACCAGCGTTTGACTATCAGCCTGCTCGCCAGTGGCGCCACCCGGGTGTTGCTCGATGACTATCGCATTACACAAGGCGATGTCGATGCTGCTCATGTCTCCACCAATGCGCTCAAGAGCCTGCTGGAGGGCCTGCCGCTGGGGGCGCTGACGGTGCAGGCCAGGGTCAGCTTCGATGGTGGCAGCAGCACCGTTACCTTCCCGACCCTGAACCTGCAATTGGTGGCTTGAGCGGTCACCATATGCGCGAGAAGCCTCGAGGTTTAGCCCGAGGTCGAGAGCGCGGACGCCGTAGGCGTCCTGGTTGGGAGTCTGCTGTTCTTCGATGTATTGGCGCAGGATTTCAATCGGCGCACTGCCGCAGCTAGAGGCGAAGCAGGATGGCGACCAGAGGACACCCCTTCGCTTGAGCCAGGGGTGGAAATCCCCGAACTGCTTACGCAGCAGTCTGGATGATACCCTCTGAGTGAAGCCACCCGATTCGACAACGCCACCCATAGTTTGAAAGACCAAACCATAATTCATGCCATGAACCACACCAGGACCCTCAAGCTCCGAATCAAAGACAAGCACGCGAAAACGCTGCTTGCGATGGCGCGCGAGGTCAATATGGTGTGGAACTACTGCAATGAAACGAGTCATCGCGCCATCCGGGAACGCCACCAGTGGCTCTCCGGTTTTGACCTGCAAAAGCTGACCAATGGATTAAGCAAATGCGACGGCGTGCAGATCGGCTCGCCAACCGTGCAGCAGGTTTGCGAGGACTACGCCAAGGCCCGTAAGCAGTTCAAGCGTTCCAGGCTCAATTGGCGGGTGTCCAGCAGGAGCAGCCCCAAATACAGCCTGGGCTGGATTCCATTCAAGGCTCGTGCCTTGCAATACAAGAACGGTCAGATTCAGTTCGCCGGGTTCAGGTTTGGCCTTTGGGACAGCTACGGTTTAAGCCAGTACGCCCTGCGGGCCGGAAGCTTCAGTGAAGATTCCAGGGGGCGCTGGTATCTCAATATCTGCGTGCAGGTTCAGAGCAAGCCGTGTATCGGCACTGCCACCATTGGCATCGACCTGGGCCTTAAAGCAGCGGCGACAACGTCTGAGGGCCAAGTGCTGATAGGGCGCCAATATCGCACCCTGGAGCAGAAGCTGGGCATCGCTCAGCGTGCTGGCAAGAGGGCACGTGTTCGCGCCCTCCATGCCAGGATCAGGAACCGGCGCAAGGATGCGCAACACAAGTTCTCAACCGCCCTGGTTGAGCGCTGCGCCGCCATTTTCGTTGGCGATGTAGCCAGCGCCAAACTCGTAAAGACCCGAATGGCCAAATCCACGCTTGATGCAGGATGGGGCCAACTCAAGACAATGCTGGAGCAGAAATGCCAACGGGCAGGCGTTGTTTTTGAGGTTGTAGCCGAGCGTTATACCACCCAGACCTGCTCGTGCTGTGGAAGCATTTCCACCAGCAGTCCGAAAGGTAGAGCCGGTTTGCGAATAAGAGAATGGACCTGCGTGTGCTGCGGTACAGCCCACGACCGCGATGTAAACGCGGCCCGGAACATTCTCGCGGCGGGGCATCGCCGTCTAGCTGTAGGAATCCCCGCTCTTTAGGGCGGGGAGGATGTCAATGGTAGCTGATGGTGAAGCTCAGTGAGCCGTTCGCCTGGCCGGCCTTGACGCCATTGGCCTGAGCGGTCTGGTAATAGCGGGCACTGAGGTCAAGCACGGTATCGCCAGGGGTCAGGGTGGCGATCGGCACCGCTTGTTGCAAGGCAATCGGGGTGACGCCATCGCCGCGCAGAATCTGGACCGCGACGCCCTGGGCGGTGGAGTCGCTGGTCAGCGAGAAAGCCCCGTCCACCCCCGGCACCGGGGTCGAACCGTTGACGCCGTCCAGACGCACCGTGGCCCAGGCGAGATTGTCATCATTGGGGTCGCTTTCACAGTTGCTCAAGCGAATGCTGAACGGCGTGGGGGTAGTGGTGGTGCCCGGTGCGCTGAACTGGGTGGCGCGCCATTCACCGAGCTTGACCGGGTCGTCACTGACTGCCGCAGCGTTGCACTGGGCCTGGATCACATGGGCGCGGATGTTGAAGTCGATGGCACGCGGCACCAGGCTGAACTCGCCATGAAACAGTGCGGTGTCGACCATGTGCGGTCCCGGCGCGATCGGGCCGGTCTTGACCAGTGTCACCTGGCCCAGCAACGGGGTAATCGGCAAGGCCGCTACATTCGAGCGCAGCAAGGCCATGAACGGCACCAGCGGCTCACCCTGCGGCTCAAAGGCATCCGCTGCCAGGCCATCGAACGGATGGCCCAGGCGGATCACCGCACCGATACCCGGCACACCGGTCTCATAGACCTTGCCATTGAAGTCCTGACCCAGCACCGGTGGCAGGGTGCCGGGGAAAATCGGTGCCTGCGAGCGGGTAATGAAGGTCAGCACCGACACGCCATCGTTCTGGCACTCTACATAGCGGCCCTCATTGGAGGTCAGGCCAAATGACTGCTCGAAAACGCCGATGACACTGCCGGCTACTGCGTCCCTGGGTACATACACCGCGCCCAGGTTCAAGTCGTAGGTCATGCCTGGATTGTTATCGGGCCTGATCCAGCAGGTACTTTGCGCCATGGCCGGTTGGATCTGGATGGCGGCGGCCAAGGCCAGGGCGGCCAGCGCGGCGGGTGAAATGGGGTTCATACGGGCAATCCTGTAGGGCGCCAGGCTGGCCTGGCGCAAGGTAAGAAAGTCAGCCACGGCAGGTCAGCGCTTGCAGGCGATAGCCCTGGCGTTGCTGCATGGTCGCCGGGTCCAGCTGCAACTGGCAGCGTTGCTGGTGCTGTTCACCCCAGCGGACCTGTACGGTCTGCGGCTGCTCGTGACTGACCAGCAGCACCTGGCCGCCCTGGCCGGCGCTACCCAGCAGCGTGCCCTCGGCATCGAACAGCTGGGCGCCGAATGGCAACGGCTGGCCGTTCTCCAGGCTCAGGGTCAATACGAAGCGGTTGACCTGACGGGCGCTGAAGGTGTTCTTGATGACCGCGCCCCGGCGTGGCACCACTTGCGCTGCACCGTTGTCGATTTCCACGTCGGCACCCAGTGCGTCGGTGTTCAGCGTCAACTGGTTGACCCGATAGGGGCGCAGGTGCGGCATCAGCGCGTAGCCTCGGGCATTGGTCTTGACCCCGGTCACGTTGTTCAGACCGACGCCGGGGATGTCCGGCACATGGACCAGCGCGACGGTTTCGCCCAGGTGCGGGCCCAGCTCGATACCACCGCCATGCAGCAACACCGAGCCGCTGGCGTTGACCGAGGTACTGCGGTAATCGCGGCCTTGGGTGAAGCCGGCGCCCAGGCTGGCAAACGGTGCCTGCCAGGTGGCGGACAGCGAGCCTGACTGGCCGCTGTGTTGGTCATTGGCCAACGAGGTGGCGTAGTTCAGGCGCTGATCCATGGCGCTGCCAGTCAGCCGTGCGCTTTGGCTGTGGCGACCGCCGCTGTCGAGGTAGCCCAGCGTGGCGCGGTTGGAGTGGCCCAGGTCCAGCGGGAACGACAGGGTTATGCCGAACTGACGGTCCTGGCCGGAGCGGCTGTCGTCCTGCAGGGCTTGCGAGGCGAACAGGTTGTAGCTGACCCCGCGATGCACATGGCTGAAGTTGAGCTGGAACTGGCGCTGCTGGTAGGTGCTGTGCCAGAAGTCTTCCTGCGACAGGGTCAGGCTCAGGGTGCTGGCTTTGCCCAGATTCTGGAACACTGAAGCCTCCAGGCGACTGCGGCGGCTGCCGCGCCAGGTACTCTCGTGGCTGCGTTCGCGCACCGCTTCGGCAAAATCGCGGTAGCCCTCGGTGGAGTAGCGGTAGCCGGCGAAGCGCAGGCTGGTGTCGGTGGCAAACGCTTTACCGTATTTGAGCGCGTAGCTTTGGCCCGACACGCTAGTGGTGGTGCGGTTATCGATATCCGCCGCCGAATGGCTGACGTCCAGCGCCAGGGCGCCGAACTGACCCAGGTCGCGGGCGACGCCCAGGGTGGCGGCGCGATAGAACCCCGCACCTTGCACGCCGCCGTACAGGGTCAGGTCCCAGGCGGTGCCCAAGGCCAGGCTGGCCTGTGCCAGCAGCGGGTCGTCGAGCCTGCCCGCCGGGTTGTAGCGGCCCAGCGCCAGGCCGTAGCGCCACACCCCCTCGCGCATCAGGTTGCCAAGGGTCGAGTAGGGCTGGGTAAAGCGCCGCACCTGGCCGTCGGCTTCGGTCAGCACCACTTCCAGCTCGCCACTGCCGCCGCCGATGCTCAGGTCGTCGATCAGGTAGGGGCCGGCGCTGACATAGGTGGTGTAGATCGGATAGCCGTTGTTGAACACCTCAAGCCTGGCGCGGCTGTTGGCCACCCCACGGATCACCGGGGCGTAGCCTTGCAGCACGTCGGGCAGCATGGCCATGTCGGTGGCGATCACCAGGCCCTTGATCGGCAGGCTGCGGAACACCTCGCCGCCGGTCGAGGTCTCGCCCAGGGTCAGGTTGGCGTGGGTGCCCGGCAAGTCCCGCTGCGCGTAGGTGTAGGCGCGGGTCCAGTGGCGCTGGCCCTGAGGGTTCTGCCGCAAGGCCTGGCTGCTGCGCAACCGCCACTGGCCGAGGTTGAAGCCGCCATTGAGGTACAGGTCGTCGCTGTTATGGCGTGCGCCGTTGCGCCCGCTGCCCTGTTGCGCCGCCAACTGATAGTTGACGAACGCGGCATTGATGCCGCTGTCCCAGCGCGCGGGGTCGATCTGCCCGCTGACTTCGCGGCGCATCGCCACTTGCGGAATCGACAGCGCCAGGCTCAGGCGCTGGCTGTCGAACCGGACACTGGCCTGGGGGATCAGGCGCGGCAGGTCGATACAGGCGTCGGCAGCGGGCAGCGGCTCGGCCAGCGCCGCCAGGTTAACGCCGATGTCTTCTAGCAACTGCGCTGGCAGGCAGGCGGTCAGTTGCCCGTTGGCTTGATCGAGATGGAAATCCAGGCTGCGTTGCTCGAACGGCTTGAGGTTGACCGTCAGGCTGACCGGGTAGCGGCCCGGCGCCAGCGGGCTGTGCCCGCTCAGGTTCGACAGCGCCAGTTGTGCGGCGGCCGCGCCCTCGGTGCCGGCCTGGCGCATGAAGCCGGCCTGGAATTGGGTCGCGGCGGCGATGGGCGAGGTTAAACAAACACAACCGCCACTGGCACCCAGCAGTAATGTCAGGCGCAAGCGGGCGGTCAGACCCGTGGGTCCGATAAGCAAAAGCATGTGGGGATATTCCTGGCAGTACGGCTGGAAAGGCTCAGGGCCTGAACTGAAGTGCTGCGGTGTGATCGTCGCTGACACCGCCATAGTCATTGATTGCGGCGAACGTGACCTGCAGGCCACTGGCGGCCTTGATGCCCGGTAGCGGGTAGCTTTGCTGGCTCATGGGGGCGACCATGGGCGGGCTGTTCAGGCGCTGCTTGTGGCCATTGCCGCTGATGTCCATGCGGGTGAACGACACATGGAAGGGGCTGGGGTTGTCGACCTGCAAGCGGGTCTGGCCGCCGACCTGCTGCACTGACCACTGCAGTTCTTTGAGCCGGCCGGTGGGCCCGCCCTTGAGCCCGGCAGGGCGATAGAACAGCTTCAGGCGGGTGCGCAGGGCGATGTTGAGCAGGTTTTGCGTGCCGGTGTCATGGGCCTGGGGAATTTCCTGGACATTGAAATAGAACAGCGACTCGCGGTCGGTGGGCAGTTCGTGAGGCAGCTTGTTGAGGATCAACTGTTGGTCTTGCCCAGGGTCGAGCCGAAACAGCGGCGGGGTGATCATGAAGGGCACGGCGGTGGTGGTGTCGTCGGCGGCGGTATTGACCCAGGTCTGCACCGCGAAGGTCTGCTCACTGGGGTTGGACACGATCAACGACACGCTGTTCTTGTCGCCGGGAAACACTACGCGGGTGCCACTGACCGTCAGCGCGGCGTGGCTGGCAGGAAGTTGACCGAGCAGCAAGGCGCCGGCCAACAGGGCGGGGCGGGCCCTGGCCATGAAAGACAAAGACATGGAAATACCTGTGGAAGGTAAAAGACCTGGAGGCAGGCGGCGCCCGGCGCTGGCACGCCGGGCGGGCCCGGGCATCAGTTGATGGCTACCGAAAAGCGTACGTCAGCCTTGGTGCCGCCAGGGGTGACAGTGGCACTCTCGGAGCGGTGGGCGACATGGAACACCATGTCGGTGGGCAACGTGTCATCCAGGTCGAAGTCACGCGATGGCTGGCCGTTGAGCACCGGCGCGCCCTGGTCGTCACGCAGGGCTGCCACCACGCCGCCGGCCGGGCTGTCGACCGGCATGAAGCGGAAGTAGTTGCCAGTGGCGTCCTTGGTACCGGTGAAGGTTACGTTGGCGACGTCGCCCGGCACCACGGTGCAGCCGCCACCCGGGGTCAGGCGCAGGCCGAAGCGGGCATTGCCGATTTCCTGGCCGGTGGCGGTGAACTGGCTGGCCGAAACAATACCGATGTTCACATGGCTGCCGGTCGGGTTGCCTGTGACCGGGTCGATGATCTGGATCGGGCAGGTGGTGGAGGTGATGGCACCGTTGAAGTTGATGGTGCCGGTGTTGGCCAAGGCCGAATTGGCGCTCACGCCCATCAGCAGAGTCAGTGGCAGGGCGAGTAAAGCACGTTTCATTGAATCTTCCTTTTAATAGCTAAAACCAGAACGTTGCGAACTAACGAAACGTCTGATTGCGCTTTGATATTGCGCGTGGATGCCTGTAAGTGAATTACCAACCGGTTGTAAGTAACGTCCTACAAGGCGGCGCAAAGAATAGGCGTGGCGCACGAAGGTCGATATAGGAAGGTTCCACGCGGAAGTAGGAAAAATTCCCGTAGTTTTGTAGGAGCTAGAAGGCTTGGCAAAAGGCCATCAAGTAATCTATACATGTATAGTTCTAGCGGCCTGCTGCAAGAGTTCTCATTGCTAAATTAATCAGTTCGGTTTTCTGATTTCCGGGACCGTGAACTGATAGGTCGGATTGCCAGCTGTTGGAAGGCCCGTAGCATGTTTCAGCCCGCTAGCGCTCTGCACTGTTGGCCATTGCGCTGATGGGGGAATGGGTTTTCCAACTATCTTCGGCGCTGCCTGTACCGGGAGCGATGCTTCGCTTACAGCGCTGCTGCCAGAGCTTGAGATGCTCGGTTGCCGGCTGACTGCTGGCGACGACAAAGGCGACGTTTGCGGCCTTGGGTTGATAAGAAAATCTTCAGTCTGCGTTGCTTTACTCGGTCTGAAACGATTGTAGACCTGCATGTCCTGTATCAGGGGTTGCTGGTCAGCGGAGCTCCCCATGAACTTGTACTTTGTTTGCCAGAGCTCTTCGGCATTGCCTTGCCAGTCACGTTTCAACGGCAGGGCCGCAGTTTTTTTCACCAACCACTTGCCCATGCCCTTGGCCATGAACGCTAAGCCGAAAAGCATTTCCAGGCGATGAGCGGCTGCACCAATTTCACTCTGTTGCTGGGCCTTTTTCGGGTCGCGTTGCAGCATCGCGGCGGTGGTGTAGCCGGTGCCGATCACGCCGGCGCCGGCGCCGGCGATGCTGATGGCCATGATGAACGGGGTGGCCGAGCCCAGGGTGCCGATGGCAAGACCTGTGAAGACCGCGCTGATCAACAGGTTCAAGGCGATGCCGCCGACGTTGGGTTTGAACCGGCTGTATTCGAGCTGGCCGACGCTGTGGCCGCTGGGGTCCTGGAAGGCCACCGGGTTGCCCAGGCAGTAGGCATAGGGGTTCAGCCCGCCGGCGCCGAATGGGCTCAGGCTGTCGGGGCTGTGAAACCGCATCAGCGCCGGGTTGTAGGCGCGGTAACCCTGGCCCAGCAGGTAGCAGCCGGTCAGTGCATCCTGCGGTTCGCCGTTGAAGCCGGCGGTGCTGAGCAGCGGCTCGTCTTGCCCGCTGCTGCGTTGCCCCCAGGCGTTATACCGCGCATGCCGGTACTGCTGATCCTGCAGCTCGGCCACCACACTGTTTGCAGCGTTGCAGGCAAGCAACAGCGTCGGCGCGCTGTCATTGCTCTGTTGCGCCAGAGGCGTGCCGCCCTCGCTGAGATAATGGGTGTGGGTTTGCGCCTGTACGGTGCTGCCCAGCCCCTGCTCATCAAAGAAATGCCAGCGCGGCTCGGCATTGTCCCCGGTGATGCTCAGCAGGCTGTTGTGGCCGTCATAGCGGTACTGCCCCAAGGGTTCGCCGGCGGGGCCGTGCAGGTCCAGCAAGCGACCCTGGCTGTCGTAGTGCAGGCGGCGGCCGTGCTGGTCATTGAGCTGGTTGCCGTCCGCGTCGTAGGCGAAGTCGATGTAGGCTGGGTAGCTGGGGTGGGTGTGGGTGATCTGCTGCAAGCGGCAGGGGTCGTCGGCCGCGTAGCTGTAGGTTGCATGGTCGGAGGAACTCTCAGGGGGCGCGTCGGCAAACCGACTGATGCTCAGGGTCAGGTTATCCAGCGCGTCGAAGCGAAACAGCTGCTGCTTGATGCGGTTGCCCTGTTCGTCGGCGGGCAACTGGCTGCCGTCGCAGCGGTAGTCGATCAGCCGACCACGGTTGTCATAGTTGAATGTTTCCCGCAGCAGGCTGTTGCCGCCTTGCTGCAGGTGGCGTTCAAGCAACTGGTCATCATTGCGCCAGGCCTGGCTCAGGCTCAGTGCCGATTGGCCAGTGGGGTACAGAGTTCGCAGCACCTCGCGCGAGTGCTCGTCGTATTCCAGACGGGTGTCCAGGCTGTTGTCCGGGCTGTTGGTAACAATCCGGCTGGGCCGGCCCAACGCGTCGTATTCGAACGCGGCCTGAATATTGCCTTGGGTCAGCGATTGCAGCCGGCCTTGCGCATCATAGTGCCGGTCAGTGTGCAAACCATCGATGCCGCGGCTGTGCAACGCCCGGCCCAGCAGCGAGTGCTGGTACTCGGATGTCCAACTGCCTTGTGCGGTGTGCCAGGTGGCTTCACGCAGTTGCCCGGTGCTGTCGTAACGGTAATGGCGGCTGCCTTGGCTGTTACTGGCGCTGAGCAACTGCGCACTGAGCCGGTCGTAGTCGAAGCTTACCTGCTCGTCGGGGGCTTCGGTGCTCAGCGGCTCGGCGGTCAGCCCCGGTGCGTAGCGGTAGTGAATCGACGCACCGGCAGCGCTGATCCGCTCGCTGGCCTGGGCCTGGCCGGGCGCATAGCGATACTGTTCGGTGCGCGTACCGGTCTTGAGCCGCACCACCCGTTCCAGGCTGTCGTAGTCCTGCTCGCCCACCGTAATCGTTGGCAGGCCCGCATTGGCTGGCTGTACCTGAAGCTGACTGGGCAGCTCGGCGCTGCTGTGCGCGGTGAACTGGCGTAGCACCTGGTCGCCATTGGGCAAGGTGGTGCACAGCAACCGGTCAAACGCGTCGTAGCGGTAGGATGTGGTGTAGCCCTGCAGGTCGACGCTTTGCACACAGCGGCCCAGGCCGTCATAGAAGCTCAGTTGCTGGCCCAGGCTGTGCCCGTCCAGGTCGAAACGCTCAATGCTGTCAGGCTTGCCAAAGGCATTGAGCTGGCTGATGGTCAGGCCAAAGCGTTGATTGGTGGCGGCATCGGGTTGTTGCCAACTGAGCTGGGCCGGCCTGTAGGCGCCCTGCGGATCCAGCCAGCCAAAGGGCTCGTTCAGGCTAAAGCTGAGCACCCCGTCTGGGCCGGTTTCGCTGACCGCCTGGCCCCAGTCATCGTAGCCTTGCCTGCGGGTCAGGGCCAGGTTGCGGCTGGCCAGCCAGTCGTATTCGGTCTCGCTGGCCAGCCGACCGCGGGCGTCGTACTGCGCGGTATAGGTACGCCGCAGGGCGTTGTCGCCATCGACGTCCTGGCGTTGTTCTTCGATGACCCGGCTCAGGCCGTCCAGCTCGCTACGCCGGGTCAGCCCCTTGACGTCGGTGACTTCCTGCCAGGCCGTTTGCCCGCCAGCGCCCACCAGCCCATAGCGGTATTGGCGGCTCGCCTGGTACTGCGGGTCATCCGGGGCCACGGTCTCCAGGGTCACCCGTTGCAGGGCATCGTACTGGTAGCGGATCTGCACATCATTGTCGGCCTCATGGGTCAACAGCAGCAAGCCACTGAGCAACGAATGCTCCAGGCTGATCAGCTTGCGCTCGGCATCCAGGCTGCTGCTGAGCGTCTGCTCGGTGTGCAGCACGTGCCGCTCCGGGTTAGTGCTGTAGCGGTAATCGGTGAGGTGGGTCACGCCATTGAGGGTCAGGCGCTCCTGCAGCAGGCGGCCATGCCCGAAGCGGTCAGCCGGTGCGTCGAGGTAGCTGGATTCGATGCGTTGCAGCAGCGTCTCATGGCTTTGCTCCACTTGCAGCAACTGGTCTTCGCTCATCACCAGCCAGGGCTGGCCGGCGTCGGCAACGCTGGCCAGGGCCTGGTAGCGATAGCGATGGCGCAGCACCGGGGCGGCCTCGCCATGGCTGGACGACGCAGGGGTTACGGTGCTGCTGGCCAACTGACGCACGAAGCCCTCAGGGTCAGCCGGGCACTGGCCGGGCTCACCGGTTGCCGGGTACCAGGTGCGGGTTTCGATGAGGCCGCTGGCTTTGATTTCTTCGAGCAGGTTGCCAAAGCCGTCATAGCGGGTTTTCACCGTTTCGCTGCGCACCCGGTTGGGGTCGTCAAGATCGTACCAACTGTCGGTCACGGTGTCGGGCAACTGGAAAAACGCCGGTTGCTGGTCGAAGTCCAGGTCGTCGCTTGCGTGGTAGCGCGTGGCGCTGCGGCGTACCTTGCGGCCTTGGGTGGTGAGTTGTTCGGTCAGCAGATGGAAGCGGTTGAAGGTGCGCTCGATGGTGCGCACCGGCTGGCCGCCCTCCAGCAGGATTTCGCTGCTGCCGTACAGGTAGCTGCCAGTGATTCTGTACAGGTTGTCCAGGCCGTTGTCTTCCCACACCAGCCCCGAAGCGTTGAAGCCTAGAAAATTCTGCATCGCCGGCACGTCACGGTTGCCATAGCTGTAACCCACTTCGATGGGGGGCTGGCCCCGGCCGGGGTCGGTACTGTGCCCGGTCACCCGGCGCAGGTTGGGCCGCCCGGTGGCGCCAGGGAAGGCATGCCCGGCATCGTCGTAGCGCAGGCGTTCGTGGGCACCGCTGGGGGTCCAGACTTCGCTGACGTGCAGCAGGCCGCCCAATGCCTGGTATTGCAGGCGCCAGCCGGCCTGCTCAACGGTGGGCAAGCTGATGCGCTCGACCCGGTTGTCCGCACCGCCCAGGGTAAAGCTGAACAGCGCAGCACTGTGGTCCGGGTCCAGGCTCAGCAGCACCTGATTGCTGGTGCGTTGCAGGGTCAGCAGGCGGCGCTGGCGGTCACGCACCTCGGCTAGCAGTGGCTGGCCGTTGAAATACTCGTAGCTCAGGGTCACCTGGCGGCCATCGGCCGACTGGATCTTTACTGGCAGCGCAACCGGGCGCTCATCGCTGCCCATTTCCTGCAGGGTCTCGACCAGCCCGGACTTGTGAGCAATGCGGTACTGATTGCCGACCAGCTCGGCAGCATGAAAGCTGTCGAGCTTTTTCTCTTTCATCAGCATTTGTCCGCGGCCATCGACCTCGGTGACTTTGAAGGCTTCGCCGGTGCTCAGCGACAGGATCCGCGTATCGCGGTGGTAGCGGCTCAGTTGCAGACTCCAGCCCAGGCCCAGGCCGGTGTCTTCGTTATTCAGTGGGCTGAAGCCCAGCGCCAGCGGCACGGCGGGGCCAGCCAGATCATCGCTGTGCAGTTCTGGCAGGTTGACGCTGAAGGTATACAGCCCGGTGCGTGGGTCGACACCTCCCTCGATGAAACTCATGAAGTTCAGGGCGTTGGAGTGCAGGGCAGTGGCCATGGCGGGCACCTCGCGGTAGGGGGCGGCTCAGGGCCGGGGCAACGGGACGGAGGGCACCGGTGCATCGACCTCGATCTTGACGCAGGAGGTGCGGCGTTTCGGTGTGCTACCGGGTGGGTTCTGGTAGTAGTCGATCACTTGCACCCCGGGCGCGACCACCGAGCCTCGAGGGGTGGCAACGATGTCGTCGAGATCGATGGGCGGCACGCTGACGTCTTCCTTGATGGTGCGCAGCATGATCCAGAAGTAATTGCCGGGGTTGTCGGTGGTACAACCCGGCGTGCCGCTGACGGCGTCGTCGTCGGTGAGCAGAATGTTCGAGGCCGACGGCGCATGTTCCAGCTCGATGCCCACCGCCTGGTCGTTCTTGCACGGATCGCTGTCTTCGAAGCGGTACTCGGCGGTCTCGAAGTTCAGGGTGCAGTGGTTGGCGCCGTTGGCGCCTTCGAGGGTCAGCTTGGGGGACGCTGCGATTGCAGCGGTTTGAAAATCGATCCGGACGAACTCAATGTTGTCCGGATTGCTGGATGCGATGTACTCGTCGTAACCGATATATCTGACACCGGGCGCGACGACGCTACCGGCCGGCAATGTTCTAAGGTCGGCGATGGCAACGGGGGTGGTGATAGTGGTCGGCTCTTTGATGGTTTTGATTTGTCGCCTGTTATAAGTACGCAGCCCCCAGTCGGTCATGAGTTGGTGGTAAAGCTGAATCTGCACGGTGGAAGGCGCATTGGTGATTTTGAATGTACTGCCCCGTTGCAGATAGGCGCATTTATTATGCGAGTCTCCTTCTTCAGCAAAATAGATATCGCGTGAATAGATCTCGAAACTGCACTGTTGCGAACCGTCGGGGTAATAGAACGTGATCGCTCCTTGTGAGAGTGGATCGGCTTGTGGCGCGTGCGCAAAGCTGTTCGCAGAGCCTGCCAGAAGCGCCGCCAGGATGCAGTTGCGCAGCCGTTTTATCGTACTTTTATTCATGGCGAGTACCGTCTGTTGTTTATCGGATCACTCATTGAGCCAGACTTTAAATAGTGCACCGCAGAACACCACCTGCGGACTTTGCTAGGTAGAACTGCGCTGCTCTCTGGCTTACAAGTTCTGAACCATCAGCCAATGTCACGCGGCCACCGAGCCATGTCCTGGCTGAGCGATCAGAAGGAGCCGTCAGATGCAAAACACACTGCCAGTAGCACAACTGAAGGAATCCCACGACCTGCACCTAGACCCGGACCAGCCCGGCGCCAGCTTCACCCTGGCCATCGCCCCCTATCCGCGCATGACCAGTGGCGACCGGGTGACCCTGACCTGGCAAGGCTATTTCGATGATGGCTGGGCGGATGATCCCTGGCAGCACAGCTTTACCGTGACGCAGCCCGGACAGGTGTTGAGTACCGGGCTGGACAGCACCTACGTGATATTCGTTGCCGGTGGCCATGCCGAGCTTGGCTACCGGGTGCAGTACGCCGATGCCCAACCCAGTGAGGGACAGCGCGCCGAGGACCAGGCACCGCTGCAGCGGCTCGCTATCAGCGCGCCGACTGCGCCGCTGTTACCCGCCGCAAGCATCGACGGCCATGCCGGCCCGGCTCTGGACCCTGAGGATTTTCCGCAGGGCCTGGTGCTGCGGGTGGCCGCCTGGAACGGCATGCAACCTGGCGATCAGGCATTGCTCTACGCCACCAGTAGCCGGGCCGGGCAGAGCCGGATCCTGGCGCAGCGGGTCGGCCAGGAGCAGGTCGACGCCGGCGCCTTGCTGTTCAGCCTGGCGCCCGACTGGCTGACGGCGCAGCTCGATGCCAGCCTGAGCTTCACCTGGCAATACGCCAGGGCTGGTGCGGCCGGCTCTTCGCACAGCTTGCAAGTGGCGGTACGCGCCGCCTGGCGGCCGGTCGCGCCGATCGTCGTCAACGCGCTGCCGGAACTGAACGACCCCCAACCGGGGCGTGGCTACATCGAGGCCATGCTGCTGCGCAGCGGCGCCAAGGTGCGCATCGCCAATGAGGTCGAGCTGGACGCTGGCGACCAGGTGCAAGTGCACTGGCAGGGCTTTGGCAGCACGGGCGATTACCTCGCCGAGCAGGCCGATGCCAGCGATCCGCGGCAGTTCAGTATTCCTGCCAGTGCGGTGCCGGCCAACATGGGCAAACGCCTGAATGTGCTGTACCGCGTGAGTCGTGTCGGCCAGCCGCAGGCCACCTCACGGTCCTTCGACCTGCGGGTGGTGGCGGTGCCCAGAACGCAGTTCAGCACCGTGCAGTGCGCCTGCGTCAGCGACGGGCAACTGAGCCTGGCCTGTGTGCCGGCCGCTGGCGTGCAGGTCACCCTCAATCGCTGGATGTTCATGGCGCCTGGCCAGCAGGTCACGATCCTGGCTGAGAGCAGCCGCAACGAGACGGTGCTGGACGCCGCCGTGGTGACCGACGCGCACCTGCAGGCGGGCAAAGTTCTGGCCACCCTGTCGCGCGCCTATCTGCTGGGGTTGGGTAACGGTGCACGGTTGACCCTGCGCGTGTGGGTCAGCTTCGACGAAGGACATTCCGAGCTTGAATTCCCCAGCCTGATGTTGACCACGGCCGCCTGACCCACGTCATCCATGCAATCAACAGGAGGCTGCAATGACCAGCCCGTCGACAAGCCGTCTGCTGGACTTGATGCATACCGGGCCGCAAACCCTGGGCTGGGGCGCCATTTTGGCGTTCAGCCGCCATGACCTTGACACGCTGCTTGAGCAAAGCCAGCTCGCACGCTACGGCCGTGCACTGCACCTTGCGCCGTTCGAGGGGTTTATCGGTGATCACGAAATCGCCGGGCAGTACTTCGACGCCTGCACCTTTGGTGGCGCGCATGTGTCGTTAGAGGGCGCTGATCTGCAACAGGACGCGCCGGGCCTGCGGCTGAGCATGCAGTTGACCGGCGGCCGCCAGTTGACCCTCGAACAGGTCCAGGGGCACCTTGAGGTGACCGGCCTGTGGCTGTTCGATGCGCTGCATGGGCCGCAGTTGAGTCTTGAGCTGGCGCTGCACAATGCCCCGCCTGATGCCGACCGTGCCGGGCAGGTGCTGCTCGACCTGCGTGAGGGCAGTGCCTTGGGGTTCGGCTTCAGCGACCTGCCGCAACAGCGTTTTATCGACACCGCATCCTTCGAATGCCTGTTCAAGAGCCTGGACGCTGTGCGAGGCACGCTGCCGTTGGTGGGCATCGGTCGGGCAGCGGGGCAGGTGATCGAGCCTGCCCGCTTGAGCATTCGGACCCAGGCTGCGCCACCGGGTCAAGCGCAGAAGGGCGAAGGGGCGTTGCTGCTGTTGGTTGCCATGCACGGGCAGCCCGAGGGCGAGGCACCGGGTGCCGATTTTCCCTGGCTGCTGGCCGATGAGGTGGACGCGCCAAGAGGAACCAGCCTGGTGCTGAGTAACCGGCTGCTGCTCGACACGTTGGTGGGTGCGCAATGGCTGGCCGCGACCAACGGCCTGGCTCGTTGGCAGGTGCTCAGCCAGGCCTCGGGGTTTGTGCGCCTGCAGCCCACTGCGGGGCACTTCAGGCTCAGGCCCGTGGGCTACCACGAGCCGGTCGAAACGCTATGGGCAACCCCTGCGGTGTACCTCAATGCAGTGGCCCAGAGCTGGGTCGAGGTCGAGGCCGGGCACCTGTACTTCGAGCTGATCGGTCATGTCACCCAGGCAGATACTTCGCTGAACCTGAAAAGCAATCAGCGTCTGTACGCGGCCCTGATTGCCGATTGGCACCTGCGGCTGCGCAGCGGGCTGGCCGTGGACCCGTTGCTGCGCACGCTTGAACCGGTGTACCCGGCTGCGCCGCAGGTCGAACTCACTTGGCAGCTTGACCCCGACCATCCCCATGACCCGCAGGCATTGCAGGCTGTAGCGCCCAGCGCGGCAGACCGTGACGAGCGGCTGCGTGAGTTTCTGGCTTCGATTTGCACCCAGACCCTGGCCGTAGCTCCGGCACTGCAGACGTTTATCGGGCAAGTGCCGGCGTTTGACGCGCCGGCAGCGTTGCTGGCCGAAGAGGTACTTTTGCCCGGTGACCTGCTCATGCGTGCCCGGCTCGGGCCGCCCCCGTCGCGCTTCTGGCTCGACCCGCCGCAGGCGCTGCTGGGGCTCGGCGAAAGCCTGCAACTGCGCACCACAACGGCGGACCTGAGTGGTTTGAACTGGAGCGTGCGCAACGTATTCGATAGCAGCGATGCGCCCGGCAGTATTTCCCCGGATGGCCTTTACACCGCCCCCGAGCACCTTGATGGCACCGGCCTGTCGGTCTGCGTCAAGGCCCAGACCGATGACCACAGCGCCTCGGCGCTGATTCAGGTGGTGGCCAACGCCATCACCATCAACCCGGTGGTGCAGATCGTTCAGCGCGGTCAGCGCTGTCTGTTGTTGGCGGCGGCAAGAACGCCGGGGCCACTCACTTGGTCGCTGCGTGATAGCAGCGCTGGTGGCCGGCTGATACCCGGGCCAGAGGGTGTTTGTGCCTATCAGGCCCCCGACCGCTACCAGGTGCCGGAGTACGGTGTCGACGAAATCATCGTGCGCGATGAACTGACCGGATACAGCCAGTCGGCGTGGGTCATGACCCTGTTTGCGTCGATGACCCATAGCATCGTGCCCGACTACATGGCCCAGCTTACGACTCGGCTTGCACCCGGCCAGCTCAAGCTTCAGGTGCTGCACGGTGGCAACAGCCTGGTCCCCAGCCACCAACTGAGCTGGCAAGTGCTGGCCGGCGATGGTGAGGGGGTGGTGGTGGATGCCGACGGCATTTATACCCTGCCGCCGGTGCTACGCCATCACTTCGTTTTGCTGCTGGCCACTCAGCGTGAACCTGGACGGGTGTTCAACGGCTGTCTGCTGCTGCCTTTGCCGTTGCTCAATTATCAGCAAGCCCCTTCACCCGGTTTGAGATTCAAGGCGGTTTGAACCGGCCTTAACTTGTCTGCAACAAGAGGACCGCCAACATGGCCGGCTTATCCAAAAGCGAACTGCTCAACTGGCTCAAAGAGGGGCCCAAGACCCTGAACTGGGGTGCGATTCTGGCGTTCAACCGCAGTGACACCAATACCGTGCTGCTGCAGGAGTACATCCAGCGCTTCAGTACCAACAACTACCTGGCACCGGTGCAGGGCTATATCGGCGATAGCGACACCGTCGGCCAGTACATCAGCGACTACACCCTGGACTTTCCGCGGTTGTCGTTCGAGATCGCCAACGTCGGCAACAACAGCGCCGATGCCAAGCTGACCATGCAGGTGGTCGGTGGTACCCACGTTACGTTCAAGGATGTTCCCGGCGGCCGGGAAGCCACTCGCGTCGAAGTGGTCGATCCACTCAACGGCCCTGAGCTGAGCCTGGACCTGCAACTGGTGAATGTACCAGGTACGGTGACCCAGGCCGGGCAAGTGGTGCTGGACCTCAAGTCCAGCAGTAATTTCAGCTTGAGCTATTCGGACCACGTGCGTGAACAGCGCCTGGGCGGCGAATTCTTCCAGCAGTTGTTCGAGGCGCTACCCAATGACAAGCGGGTGATGGTGATCAGTGAAGTCAGCAAGCCCGCCAACAGCACCATCAAGCCAGACAGCATCATTTTGCGCACCCAGGCCGCACCCGGCGCCAAGGTGCGCAATGCCGATAACTACGGCGACGGCGCGGTGCTGGTGTTCGTGGCCATGGAAGGGCAGGCCAACGGCGGTAACCCGGATGAAAGCTTCAAGTACCTGATTCCCAATGACCGTGACAAGAACTACAGCGCCACCTTGCTGCTGGGCAACAGGTTTCTGATGGAGACGCTGACCAAGGAGCTACTGGGCCGCGACTACATCGGTACAGGCGCATGGAACTACCAAATTAATGATGAAACCAAATTCTGGAAAATGAACCCTGACGGTGGCAAGTTGCCGGCCAGCAGTTATACCTTCCGCTGGGGCAGTGGCAATTCCAATTCGGGTTCGTTCGACCCGCCGTTCAACTGGGAGCGAGGCCAGGGGCAGTACGTCCATTTCCAGATCAAGGATGGCGCGATTCGTGTTGATTACCAGCGCAATTCCACCAACTATTGCTGCGTCGCCCGCTGCTGGGCCGATGCCGGGCCCATGGATGCGGGAGTGTATGCCGTTATCGACGCCCGAGTGTCCAGAGCTTACCGACTCAATAAGACCTCCCAAGTCATCGAGCCAGAACCCGCCGTAGCAACGCCTGCCCAGCTTCAGCTCGGTATCGCTTCGGACTTTTCTAACCATGATCAGGCCGTCACGCTCTTCAACCAGCAGCGAGCAGCCTATCTGGCGCAGAACCTTCAGGATTTACAGTTTTATTTTCCCAAGTTCCTCAGCTATGTGCCGCCCATCGACACCTTTGCGTTGCATTCGTTGCTGTTTCGCAATACCGATGCCGTGGTCCTGGACGATATCGCCTTGCCTGGCGATATGGCCTTGTTCGGCTGGGTTGGCCCGTCGCTGACCAAGTTCAAGGTCAATCCGTTGCAACCGCTGGTGGGCACTGGCGAAAGTCTGGAATTCAGGGTCGAGCCGCTGGGTGCGGCGCAGGTGACCTGGTCTGTGCACAACATTCTGGGCAGCGATGAAAACCCCGGGAGTATCAGCAGCGCCGGCCGCTACACCGCTCCGGCCACGATCAAGGGCGCGTTCCTGCGGGTCAGGGTCACGGCCACCGCCGGCAGCTACAGCAACTCGGCGCTGGTGTCGGTGGTGGTCAATGACATCACTGTCAGCCCCTTGGTGCAAACCTGCGACGGCGGGCATAGCCGTACCCTGTCGGCCGGCACCCGCTCAGGCACCCTGAGCTGGTCGCTCAAGACCCCGGCCAACGGCGGGCGGCTTGAAGCACTGGAGGGTGGCAAATACAAATACACCGCACCCACCACGGTAGGTGACAAGGAATTCATCGTCGAAGAGCTTGTGGTGCGCAACCAGGCGACCGGCAAGACCAAATCGGCCTGGATCATCGTGCCGCTGGTCATTCTGCCGCTGGCCGTCCAACGCGACAGTTCAGTGTCGCTGCCTGCCAACCAGACCAAGCTGCTGCTCAAGTCCGGGGCCCACACAATTCCCGACGCTGATGTGCAGTGGCAAGTCGTGGCGGGTGTGGGCTCGGTCAGCAATGGCATTTTTACTTCACCGGCAACGCTGACGCAGCGTTTTGCCTTGGTGCTCGGCTCTGCCACGGCCTGGGGCCTAACTCAGTATGGCTTTACCCTGCTGCCGCTACCGCTGTTCGACTATCCGCAAACCCGTAGCTCCGGCCTCGCGTTCATGGATGTTTGAACCCTGTGCGCCGCTTGATTGGAGAAATCAAAGATGAGCAACTCCAGGCAACAATTACTGGCCTACATGCAGCAGGGCGAAACCACCCAGGGCTGGGGCGCGATTTCGGTGTTCGGAAGGGCCCGGCTCAACCGCCTGCTCGAGCAGCAGTTCGTGGCCGGTTTCGATGAATTCAGTTTCCTGCCGCCGTTCAGCATGGAGCAAATCTACCTCAGCGACGACCAGAGCGAGTGGATGCAATTGCACGCGGTGGTACTCAGCAAGCCGCTGCTGTCGTTCGAAACCGCCTCGCTGAATAACTCCAGCGCTACCCTGACCCTGGGCATCATGGCCGGTACGGTCACCACCTGGTCCAAGCCCGTCGGCAAGCCCGTCACTCTGGTGTCCAGTTACACCCTGGCCGAGCAGCAGGGCTATAGCCTGATCATGAGCATCAATCTGTCGATGGTGGTCGGCGAGGTCGACCACCGCGGCCGGGTGACCCTCGACCTGCGCAACAGTCTGTCGTTCAAGTGCACCCTGGCCGAGCAGCTGCAGGCGCAGAACCGCATCGGTGAAGCCTTCGAGGGTTTTATCAAGGCGTTGCCACGCCACAAGCGGGTGTTCGAGCTGGGCACTCTGGACCTCAAGGGCTACAACCCGTTGACGCCTACCACCTTTTACATCCGTACCCAAGCAGCGCCGGGGGCCAAGAATGCCAGGGCGGCGAACTACGGTGAAGGCGGGGTGCTGATTTTCATCGCCCTGCGCGGCAAGCCTTCGCCTGGCTACTTTCCGGGTGAAGGCAGTGGTTTTCCGTATTTCATCCCGGATGACCGCGACGGCCAGGGTAATGATCAATATTCTGCGGCCCTGGTGCTGTCGCGGGACATGATCGAGCATGTCGAGCAAGAGCGCCTTGATATCCTCAACAGCTTGCTGTTCCCTGGCGAAAACGTCTTCGTTGAAAGCTCGCGTCATGTGCCTCACGACCTGATTGTGTTCGGAAATATCGACCCGGCTTTAACCAGCATCACTCTGGAGCCGTTGTTCAAGGTCCTGCAGGCCGGTAGCCGCCAGACATTTACCGTACGCCAGGCATCGCGCAGCCTTGATGCGGCCAGTGTGCAATGGAGCGTGCGCAGCCTGAACACGCGCAATGCTGCCGGCAGCATTGCCAATGGTGCGTACACTGCAGTTGCTGCTCAGCAATTGGGCAAGCAAACGGTGCGCAATGTGGTGACCGCCGAGTATCGCGACCCGCAAACCGGTGAGCAGCGCCGGGCCAGTGCCTTGGTGTCCGTGGTGTTCGACGCGATCAGCGTGGCCCCGCAGGCTTCGATCCACTATGTGACGGGCGCCCCCAGGCCCATGCGCCTGGCGGCCGCCAGCCTGAGCGGCGCAGAGCTGTCCTGGACCCTGCTCGAACCCCGTTATGGCAGCCTCAGTGGCAGCGGTAATCAGGTGACCTACACGCCACCCACCGAGCTGTCGGGGGCCGAAGGCCTGGCCGTGCAGCGCATCGAGGTCAAGGACACCGGCACCGGGCAGACAACCGAAGCCACGGTGTTGTTGCTGGCCTTTAACCAGTCACTGGCCGTCGATCCTCCCCATGTGAGCGGGGTGGGGCGCAGCGCCCAGGTGCAACTGACCGCGCCGGCCAACATACCGCCCGAGGCCTTGCGCTGGAGCATCGCCAGCGGCCCGGGCAGTGTGACCCCGCAAGGGCTGTTCAGTGCGCCGGCGCAATTGTCGGCGCCGACCAGCGTGGTGCGCTGCGAGGCGCTTAACAATGGCATCGTCTGGATGAGCGGCTACAGCATTATCAGCCTCAGCGACTTCGTCCAGGCGCAGTCGTGGCAGCGCCTGAAAAACTTCCAGCTCACCGCTGCCGCCAATCAGGTCCGCGCCACGGCCAACGGCTACCAGCAGATTGCCGTGGATGTGGAGATCGAAACCGAACCGGTCGATGGTATCGACTATCCGGTCACCGAAGAGGAGATGAGTAGCCTGACCCTGGTTCATCGTGACAGCGGCCAGGCCTTGGACTACCTGCCCCTGACTCAGGAAGGCATAGAAGGCGATGTGCATTACGACTGGGCGGTCAGCACCCAGCCCAATCGCTTCAATCGGCTCGACGCCATGGCGAGTGCCCAGGCTTATGCCAGTTACCAGGTGCAGGGTGCCATTTCCCGGCGGCGGGTGTTCGTGCACACCAGGGCCAGCAACCCGCAAGTGTTGCATGCCCGTTTCATTGATGAGTGGTTCGCCGAGCACAACTCCAACCAGCGCAGCAATCAGGTGCCCTACGTCATTGAATTGGTGCCGGTAACCCGGCCGACATTCGAAGCCCGTGACTATACCTTTGCGCCCAGACGGGTGGCCGGTGGCGGCAATAACCCGCCGCAGCAGGAAGACTATGACTTTTTTCTGACCACCACCGACTACTGGTACCTGGAGTTCACCGGCAAGGACGGCAAGACCGTGCGCTTCATGCGCTGCGAGTTCGAAGCCAACCAGTCGCTGATTCAGTGGGAGAGCCGCCGGGTTAACGAAACCATGTTCAGCTACACCGGCTACCTGTTCAACGACGAGCAAAACCAGCAAGACCCGCGACGGATTCAGTACGACCCACGTCTGGCCAAGTTGATGCCCGGCAAGACCCTGGACCAGAGCCTCATCGCTGGTGAAGAGGTGGGTGAAGGCCAGTTGCTGGTCAGCCTGTTGCGCACTGACGACGTGCGCTACACCAGTTCGGCCGACGCCAGTGCTCTGGAGCAGTCGCTCAAGGTCGACCTGCTTGACAAGAACGGCAACGCGCACCGGCTGGCCATTGGCTTTGCCCCCATGGAAACCGCCGACAGCCGCAATACCTTGTTGCTGAGCGTTCTGTAACCCCATAAGGGCGCGGCCATGCAGTGGGGCCGCGTCATCGGCCATTATTCCTCACTCGAGGTGCAGCATGACTGCCTCTACATCACTGCATTCCAATGCATTCAACTTCATGAGTTTCATTAATGGCGGCGTCGACCCGCGTACCGGTTTGTACACGCTGTCGATCAGCCTGCCGGAGCTGCAAAGCGACGAGCTGGCCGGCCCTGCGCTGCCGCTGACGCTGGTCTTCAACCCGCTCAACAATCAGGACTCCGGCTACGGCCATGGTTGGAACCTGCAACTGTCGCAGTACCACCCGGCGTCGCAGATGCTCTCACTCAGCAGTGGCGAGAGTTTCAAAGTGACCGAGCACGCCAACGGCCAGATGCTGATGAAGGAGAAAAAGCTCGACAGCTTTCATGCTGCCGAACTGGTCGGTAATCAGTACCGCATCGCTCACAAGTCGGGCCAGGTGGAGATTCTGCAGGCCATGGGTGGCGACAGCCCGGCCTTGCCAGTGGAAATCCGCGCTGCCAACGGGCGTCGCATCAGCCTGAGCTACACCTACTTCAATGGTCAGGCGCTGCTGGCCGAGGTGCGCGATAGCCAGCGCCGTTTGCTGACCCTGGAGCGCTCCGCCAGCGAGGTGGTGTTGACGCTGGACCCTGACCAGTCTGCCGCGAAGTTCACCTTTACCCTGAGCGGTCACGATAACCGGGTGTCGCGGATCACCTTGCCCACTGCCGAGCAGGCCGGCTGGCGCCTGGGCTATCAGGAGCTTGATGGCCTGTTGCATGTGACCGAGGTCTGGACCCCTTCCGGCGCCCACGAGACCCTGCGCTACGATGACGCCGGGCATGCCTTTCCCGGCCAGAGCAGCCGGCCCAATCTGCGTCGGGTAACGCGGCACATCATTGACCCCAGTCCGGTCTCCGGGGCTGATCATGCGCAGCAGGAAAACGCCCAGGCCACGCGCCAGCCGCTCATCGAGGTGGGCTACAGCTATGGCACGGGCACGGTAAACCCGGTGCACAATTTTCTCGGCAATAACGCCTCGGGTCTGGTGTGGGAAGACAACGGTGAAGACAACTTGTACAAAATCACCGGCAGCTACCTGTACGGCAGCACCGAGACCCTGTTCGACGCCGGCCAGGCGCTGCGCACCACCGAGCGCACCTTCAACCGCTTCCATCTGCTGACCGAACAACTGATCATCCAGCGCCGCAAGGCGCAGCGCAGTGCAACCGTTTACCACGCCGATGACCGGCTGAACTTCGACCAGCAACCGGCGTTTTTCCAGTTGCCCGACACCGTGACCGACAGTTGGTACGATCTTGACGACCCCAACCGGGTGCGCAGCGAAACGGTGAAAACCCGCTATGACGGCTTTGGCAACCTGCTCGAAGAAATCAAAGCCAGCGGCCTCATCGAAACCCGCACCTGGTACCCGGCAACCGGTGAGCCCGGCCAGTGCCCGGCTGACCCTGAGGGCTTCGTGCGTCAGTTGGCCAGCAGCACCGTAACCCCTGCGTCGTCCAGCCATGGCGAGGCCGCCCCGGTGCTGCGCCAGCGCTACCGCCATGAGGCCCTGCCAGCGGTCGGGGGCAATGGCCAGCCGTGGCTGGTGCAAACCGAAGAGCGTCTGCTACAGGTGCACAGCAGTAATGAGACCTTGCTGCAAACCGGTGCCTCACGCTATTACAACGCACCGGCCGACACCTTTAACCACGGCCGGTTGCTGCAAGCGAGCGTCACCCTCAACGGCATCACCCACCTGACCGACTACAGCTACCGGGTCAGCAACGGCCGCGCCGGCGGCACTGTGCTGCACACCACCGAGACCCGCAGCAGCAGCCTGGATGCTGAGCGCAAGGTGATCGAGCTTGAGCAGTCGCTGGTCAATGGCCTGGCGCTGCTGACCCGTGACGACACCGACGTAGAGATTCGCTACCGCTACGATGCGCTGCAGCGGGTGCTGAGCGAAACCGTGGCGCCGGACACCGACTATCAAGCTGCCCGCCAGTATGCCTATGGGCTGGTGGCCGAGACCGGCCAGAGAGCCTGGCAGCAGGTCACGGATGTCAAAGGCGTGGCTGTACGCAGCGAGCTTGATGGCTTGAATCGGGTGGTGGCCGAACAGCGCCAGGATGCTGATGCCGATAATGCCTGGCGGCGCATCTATGCCGCGCAATATGACAGCCGCGGGCAATTGAGTAGCGAGACCCTGTACGACTGGCTGGGCAGCGACGAGCGCAGCCTGACCACCACCTTCACTTACGACGACTGGCAGCAGTCACTGAGCCAGACCGGCCCTGACGGGGTGCTGAGCGTCGAGCAGACCGACCAGGCCGCCAGCCCCAGCGGGCCGCTCAAACGCCAGTGGCGGCAGCGCTCGGCCGGCGACACTAGGCGCTATGAGTTGACCGAAACCCAGTTGAACCTGTTCGAAGAGCCTGACTATGTTCAGCGCGATACCCACGACGGGCAAAGCCTGGGCCGGCATCTTTACCATTACGACGGATTGGGGCGGCTGGTCGAAGAAATCGACGCGCTGAGTCATGTCACCGGCTACCGCTATGACGCGTTTGACCGCCAGCTTACGTTGATCCTGCCAGACCAGAACGAGGTGCGCCGGCGCTACGCCGTACACAGCCGCGAGGACCTGCCGGTAAGCATCGCGGTCAATGACGTGGAGCTGGGCCAGCAGGCATTCGACAGCCTGGAGCGCCGCTACCTGTTCACGGTCGGTGGTCGTGAGCAGTCGTACAGCTTCGAGCCGGGACAAACCCGGCCGGCCTCGGTGCTGACCGCCAGCCGGCAGCGGATCGAATACAGCTATGTACCGGCGCTGGGTGAAGACCCGCTGGTGCGGCGTATTCCTGCCAGTAACGTCAACGCCAGCTACGAATATGACCCGCAAAACGCCCGGTTGCTCGATTGCACCGAACAAGGTCAAACGCTGAAGCGTACTTACTACAGCACCGGCGAACTCAAGAGTGAGCAGCGCATTGACGACACCGGCGAGTATCAGATGCAGTACCGCTACAGCCTGCAGGGCCTGCTGCTGGAATACATCGATGTACTGGGCCAGACTCAGAGCCTTAGTTACGACGCCCATGCCCGCTTGCAGAGCACCGGCCTGGGCCAGACCACCGCGACCTTCAGCTACGACGATCTGGGCCGGCTGGCGCGCATCGATACCGTCGACGACCAGCAGCGTCTGGGCACCGGCCTGGGCTACGACGACCATGGCCGGGAGATCAGCCGCGAATTTGACCTTAACGGCGTGATCCAGACCCTGACCCAAGTGTATGACGACACCGACCAGCTCAAGCAGCGGACCCTCAAGCAAGGCGATACGCTGCTGCGTGACGAGATTTACGGTTACGACCCACGCAGTCGCCTGACCAGTTACCGCTGCAGCGGCAGCCAGTGCCCGGTAGACCCGTACGGCAAAACCATTGCAACGCAGGTGTTTCGCTTCGATACGCTGGACAATCTGACCCTGGTACGCACCACCTTCGCCGGCGGCAGTAACAACGCCGAGTATCACTATGACGGAGATGACCCGGTACAGCTGAGCCGCGTCACCAACAGCCACGCCGATTATCCGGCGCAAATCCTGCTCAGCTATGACGACGATGGCAACCTGATCCGTGACGAACAAGGCCGTACCCTGAGCTACGACGCCCTCAATCGCTTGTTGCAGGTCAGCGGTCCTGCGGGCGACGGGCACTACCGCTATGATCCGCTGGACACGCTCAGTGCCCAGGATGACCAGCAGCGCTTTTACTGCGCCGGGCAACTGAGCACCCTCACCGACGGCCAGCAGGGGCAACACTGGTTATGGGGCGACGACAGGCTGTTGGCCCAGGCCGGACAAGGGCCGCTGGCCACCGACACCGCCAACAGCGTGCTGCATGAAACCGACGCCAGCGGGGGCACCGCCAGTGCCTACACCCCCTACGGCCACCGGAGCCTGCGCCCCCAGGCTGACGGCGGGCCGGCGTTTAATGGACAGTACGCCGAGCCCGCCACCGGATGGCAACTGCTGGGCAACGGCTACCGGGCCTTCAACCCGGTGCTGATGCGCTTTCACAGCCCCGATAGCCTCAGCCCGTTTGATCAGGGTGGGGTGAATGCGTATGCGTATTGCGAGGGCGACCCGGTGAATGTGACTGATCCGACGGGGCATACGCCCTGGGGGGCGATCAAGCGCTTGTTCCGGAATGTAAAGACCACCCGGACTCATAGCGTGCCAGCACGGTTTGCGACCAATTCTAAGGAAGGCGCGGCAAGGCTTAGCAAGATTACTGCTACGGATGTGCAGAATATGGAGCGGATCAAAGATGCTCAACAGAACAAAATCGGAGACTTGATGAAGTACCAGGACGAACTGCTGGCTCGCGGGGTTGATCCGTCTGAATATCTTAAGAGCGAGAACCGTCTGTTTACCTATAACAAAGCTCTGAAGTCGACGGTTGCCGACTTGGACTACGCGAAGAGTCGTCAAGGTCACCAAGGTATTACTAAGCAATCGCGCAGAGATATCGAAGATCAGTTAGCGGGTTTTCAGGCTAAACGAACAGCAGCCAAAAACGCTCCGCGACAAGAGTATTTGCGATCACTCATAACGCCGCAGGGCCAGGCTCAGGCTGCGCAGGTTCATGATATTCGCTCAGCATCTGAGAACAAGTCGCTGGGCATTAATCCCGATTGAGTGTCTGCCGGACGCCGGGGGCAGGGTAGGTTGAAACCGTGTCACCTCTCACAGAGCGGCTTTACCCGAAGCCGCTCTGCTTTCAACTTCATCCATTCAACTCGACAATCCCCATTTCAATCGCCTTCACCAGTGCCGTCCGCATATTGCACACGCCGAACTTGCGGCGAATGTTGCCCTGATGAAAGTTGATCACCGCTTCGCTACGCCCCAGGATCCGGGCGATTTCCCAGGCGGTCTTGCCGCGGATCACCCAGTGCAGGGTCTCCAGTTCCTTGTGGGTCAGCCTGACGGGGAGGGGGGTGTCGCTAGCGCAGCCGTTTGCCGGTTGCTGATTACGGTTCATCGCAAGGTCCTCATCCATGGAAACCTGCGGCCCAGCATAGCGCTGATCATTGCATCTGAAACCTGACAGAAATGACACTGCCTGGCGTGCCAGCGTGCCAGCGTGCCAGCGTGCCAGCGTGCCAGCGTGCCAGCGGGTCCGCGGCGAAGGCGCTGGCGGGCGCGCTCGCCGCGCAGCAATCAGCCAGCCACAGCCTGCGCGAGCGGGCTCGCCGCGACCGATTGTGCCGCCGCCACTTCGCCAATCACCAGCACTGCCGGGCTTTGCAGGGCAAATGCCAATGCATCGCGCTGCATGTTGCCCAGGGTGCTGCGGCACTCGCGCTGGTGCGGCAACGAGGCGTTTTCGATCATCGCCACCGGCATGTCGGCACGCATGCCGCCGGCCAGCAACCCTGCGCAAATCCCGCTCAGGCGGGCCACGCCCATATACACCACCAGCGTGGTGCCGCCCTGCGCCAGCGCCTGCCAGTTCAACTCGCTGTCATCCTGGGTATGCGCCGTCACCAGCGTTACGCCGCGGCTGACGCCGCGCAAGGTCAGCGGGATATCGCATTGGGTGGCCCCGGCAAGGCCGGCGGTAATGCCGTTGACCAGCTCTGCTTCGACGCCGCGTTCACGCAGCCACTGCGCCTCTTCGCCGCCACGGCCAAAAATGCACGGGTCACCGCCCTTGAGCCGTACCACGCACTTGCCCTGCCGGGCATAGCGCAGCATCAGCCGGTGAATGAACGCCTGCGGCGTCGAGCGGCAGCCGCCACGCTTGCCGACCTTGATCACCCGGGCCGCCGGGCAGTGCTCCAGCACCGCCGGGTTGACCAGATCATCGATCATCACCACATCGGCGCAGCCCAGCGCCCGCACCGCCTTGAGGGTCAGCAATTCAGGATCGCCAGGGCCTGCGCCCACCAGCCAGACTTTTGCGCTCATCAGGTATTCCTCATTCAGGGTACGGCGACCAGATTGATCAGGCGTTTTATTTCCGGCACACAAGACCCGCATTGAGTCCCGCAGCCTAATTGTTGTTTGAGTTCATCGAGCCCCAGCCCGCGTTCGATCCCGGCGCTGATCGCGCTCTGGCTGACGTTCATGCAGTTACACAGAACCTTGTCGCGGTTCTGGAACGCGCTTTTGCCAGGCTCGCTGCTTAGCGGGGCGAGCATCCAGCGCCGCAGCGGCTGGTCGGCCCGGCCTTCGAGCCACAGGTTCTGCAGCCAGTGCTGAGCCAGGGTTTCGCCGGCCAGGCGCAGCGAGGTTATCCGGTTGTGCTCGATACGGACCCGTTTGCCGACGCCATGTTTGGGGTCGTCGTAGGCAATCACCGGGCCGTGGTCCAGGTTCAGCAGTTGATCGATCTGCGCCAGCAGCGCGGCATCTGGCGGCGCCGGATGCGCAGCGCGGATCACCAGCGCCGCCCGCTCGCGGCCGATCAGGCTCAGGCTGGCGTAGCCGAACGCCTCACACAGCGGGCGCAGCGCCTGCAAATGGCGCTGCACGTCACCCTCGATCAGGGCGAACAAGCGCCACGGCAGGTTGGCTCGCTCCAGGCGCACGCCGGCGTGTTTCAGTTCCGGCTGTTTGGACAGCGGGTCATAGGCGGGCTGGGTCAACTGGTTGACGCCGCCTTTGAGAAACCGGTCGCCCCAGTGCATCGGCAGGTAGACGTGCCCGGCCCGCAGACTGTCGTCGGCGCTGATGGGCACCACCAGGCTGCCGCGCCGGCTATGCAGTTGCACCAGGTCGCCGTCCTGCAAGCGTTGGCGTTGCATGTCATCGGGGTTGACGCTCAGTACCGCTTCACTGACATGGCCGAACAGCCGCGCTGCGGTGCCGGTGCGGCTCATGCCGTGCCAGTGATCGCGCAGGCGGCCGGTGTTGAGGGTCAGCGGAAACCGGGCGTCGCGGCGCTCGACCGGGGCTGCATAGGCGTCGCTGACAAAACGCGCCCGGCCTGTCGCGGTCGGGAATAGCCCATCGGCATACAGCCGCGCGGTGCCTGCCGTGGCGCCTTCGGGAAATGGCCATTGCTGCGGCCCGAGCCTGTCGATCAGGTCGCGGCTGATACCTGACTGGTCCAGATCGCGGCCACGGGTCAGTTGCTTGTATTCGTCAAACAGCGACTCGGGGGTCGGGAAGTCAAACAGCGGCGCACTGCCGGGCAGCAGCCGCGCTTGCAGGCGGCGGGCGAAGTCGACAGTGATCGACCAGTCGGCCCGTGCTTCGCCTGGCGCGGCAATCGCCTTGCGCACGTTGGAGATGCGCCGTTCGGAGTTGGTCACCGTGCCTTGCTTCTCACCCCAACTGGCGGCCGGCAACAGCAGGTCGGCATAGTGTGCGGTTTCGGTGGTATGGAAAGCTTCCTGCAACACCACGAACGGGCAACTGGTGAGTGCCTGGCGAATCGCGGTCTGGTCCGGCATTGATTGCGCCGGGTTGGTGCAGGCGATCCACAGCGCCTTGATTGTGCCGTTGCGCACCTGCTCGAACAGGTCCACCGCCGACAGCCCAGGGTTGGCCGGTAGCGCGTCGACGCCCCAGTACTCGGCGACTTCCCGGCGATGCTCGGGGTTGCCGGCTTCGCGGTGGCCTGGCAGCAGGTTGGACAGGCTGCCGGTCTCACGCCCGCCCATGGCGTTGGGCTGGCCGGTCAGCGAGAAGGGGCCGGCGCCGGGGCGGCCGATTTGCCCGGTGGCCAGATGCAGATTGATCAGCGCGCTGTTTTTGGCGCTGCCGGCAGTGGACTGGTTAAGCCCCATGCACCACAGCGACAGGAACGCTGGCGCCTGGCCGATCAGCCGGGCGCAGGTGTGCAAGTCCTCGATGCTGATATCGCACAGACGTGCCACGTGCTCAGGCGTGTAGTCGCGCACAAGGGCCTTGAGTTCGGCAAAGCCTTCTGTGTGCGCCTCGATATAGTCGCGGTCGATCTGCTCGTCCCAGATCAACAGGTGCAGGATGCCGTGAAACAGCGCCACGTCACTGCCACCCTGAATCGCCAGGTGCAGGTCGGCCAGTTCACAGGTGTCGGTGCGCCGTGGGTCGACGACGATGATCTTCATGTCCGGGCGCTGGCTTTTCGCTTGCTCCAGACGCCGGAACAGGATCGGGTGGGCGTAAGCCATGTTGCTGCCGACGATCAGCAGGGTGTCGGCCAGCTCGATGTCCTGATAGTTGCACGGCGGCGCATCAGCACCCAGGCTGCGTTTGTAGCCAACCACGGCCGACGACATGCACAGCCGCGAATTGCTGTCGATATTGTTGGTGCCGACCAGTGCGCGGGCCAGTTTGTTGAAGGCGTAATAGTCTTCGGTCAGCAGCTGCCCGGAAATGTAAAACGCCACGCTGTCCGGGCCGTACTCATGCAGGGTACGGGCAAACACCTGTGCGGCATGATCCAGTGCGCTGTCCCAGTCGGTGCGGCTGCGCGGCAAGCTTTTACCCAGGCGCAGCTCAGGGTACAGCGCCCGGGCCGACAGGTCGCCGGTCAGGTGCAGGCTCGAACCTTTGCTGCACAGCCGGCCGAAATTGGCCGGGTGCGCAGGATCGCCCGTTACACCGTAAATACGTTGGTCATCGTGCTCGATCAACACCCCGCAACCCACGCCGCAGTAACAGCAGGTCGAGGCGGTGGTGCGCACCGGCAGGCTGAGGTCGGTCATGGCTGCATCGCCTGTTCACCAAACATCAGGTGCTGACGGATCGACTCGATCCGGCTGTTGGTACGGATCTGCTCCATGTACCAACTGCCATCGCAGGTGTCGCCGTACAGGCAGGCACCGACCAGCATGTCGTCCTTGATCACCAGCTTTTTGTAGACCCCGCTGATCGGGTCTGAGTAGGTGATGCTTTCGGTGCCTTCGCCACCGAGAAAGTCGCCGGCGGAAAACAGGTCAATGCCCGTCACCTTGAGCTTGGCTGAAGTCACCGAACCCTGATAGCGGGCAAAACCCAGCTGGGCCAGATGATTGGCACAGACCCTGGCCTGTTCGAACAGCGGTGCGACCAGGCCGTAGGCGATGCCGCGATGGCTGACGCACTCGCCGATGGCGTAAATGCGCGGGTCGAAGGTCTGCAAGGTGTCATTGACCAGAATCCCGCGGTCACACGGCAGCCCGGCCTGTTCGGCCAGCGATGTTTCCGGGCGGATGCCGGCGGCCATCACCACCAGATCGGCTGCCACCCGGCTGCCATCGGTGAAGCACACTTCACGAACCCGTCCCTGCTCGTCGCCCAGCAACTCGGCGGTGTGGGCGTTGAGGCAGAAGGTCAGGTTGCGTTGCTCCAGCGCTTTTTGCAGCAAGTCGCCGCTGGTCTTGTCCAGTTGCCGCTCCAGCAGGCTCTTGCCGTGGTGCACGACGGTCACCTGCATGCCGCGCATGGCCAGGCCATTGGCCGCTTCCAGGCCCAGCAGGCCGCCACCGATGATCACCGCGCGGCGATGGGTATTGGCAGTGTCGATCATCTGCTGAGTGTCGGCGATATCGCGGTAGCCGATCACCCCGTCCAGCTCGTTGCCAGGAATCGGCAGCCGGTAGGGCCGGGAGCCGGTGGCGATCAGCAACCGGTCATAAGCGGCTTCAGTGCCGTCGTCGGCAATCACCCGGCGCTTGACCCGGTCGATCTTCACCACCCGCCGGCCCAACAGCAGGTTGATGCCGTGACGGCTGTACCAGTCCAGGTCATTGAGCACGATGTCGGTGAAGTCCTGCTCGCCGGCCAGCACCGGTGACAGCATGATGCGGTTGTAATTGGGATGCGGCTCGGCGCCGAAGACCGTGATGTCATACAGCTCGTCACTGAGCTTGAGCAGTTCCTCAAGCGTCCGAACCCCGGCCATGCCATTACCGATCATCACCAGTTTGAGTTTTTTCATCGGGCCTCCGGGTTACCGCCTGAATGCGTATGAATCCATCGCAAACAAAAAAGCGCCCTCGCCAGTAGCCTGACGAGGACGCCTTTGTCCGCTCCCGTAAACCGGGAAATGCCGCCTTCGCCATTGAAGACCGCACGTAATGTGTGTGTTGTTCAGGTTAATGCAGGGGGCGTGCCATGTGTGCGTTGGCCGGTAAATCGGGGGCTTTCTGGAGTATTGGTCTGTATGGCTGCACCGGCTTGAGGCGCCGTGCACGGATGCGGGGCGTCTTTGGATCTTTGAGTGCTCTCTGTTGGTTTCTGTGGTGTTCATCAGGCCGCCCTGTTTCGTCCTGGCGGACGACCCCCTTTGTTTCGGCAAAGGGGGGAAACCATTGCGACAGGCTTGGCCCCGCCTTGCGGCGGAGTACCCTCTCTCCGGTGCCGATTTGGCGGTCGGCGCGATGGGCGTCCTGCCCAGCGCACCTGAAACCGACATCCATGTCGGTTTCCCCACCAAATCGACACCTCCACTCGGCCAGCGCCAAACGTCGCGACTCGCGGCGCCTGCAAGACCGCATTCCAAAGAAAGCCGCGTACGGCTTTGATTCGCCGTTGCCGTTGCCGTTGCTGGTGATTTTGATCTTCGAGCCGAGATAGCACAGACGACACGAATCGCGACTTGGGCGCTGGCCGAGGGTAGGCGTCGATTCGGGGGAGAAACCGGCAGGGAAGCCGGTTTCAGGTGCGCTGGGCAGGGATGCCCATCGCGCCGGCCCCCGAATCGATGCCGGACGGAGGGTAGTTCGCCCGCAGGGCGGACCCAAGCCAGGAGCTAGCGATTTGGTTCCTTTGACAAGCCAAAGGAACCCGCCCGTAGGGGCGGAACCCGCAGTTCAGACAACCGCGGCAATGATCTGTGTACAAAACGAAAGGCCTTCACCCATGCAACAGCACAATCGCCAGCAGCAGATTGCCCAACAGCGACACCAGCGCCAGGGTCCGCCAGACCTTCAACGGCTCGCGCTCCAGCAACGGTCGGGGCCGTACCGTCATCACCTGCTGCTCACCCTGTTCCAGCTCCAGCAACCACTGCTCAGCCGTCTCATAACGCTGCTGCGGATCCGCCGCCAGTGCCTTGCCCAGATTGCGCTCCAGCCAATCCGGCACATCCGGCCGATACCGGCTCGCCGGCACCGGACTGGCAAAACGCGGCTGCTGAAACGCCTCCACCTCACCATAGGGATACTGCCCGGTCAGCAAGTAATACAGCGTCACCCCCACCGCATACAGATCCTGACGCGCTGAGGGCGCTGCGCCCTGAAACGCCTCCGGCGCCAGAAAACTCGGCGTGCCCGGCAACTCACCGGGCACCTGCGTCGACAGCCCCGGACAAAACGCCAGGCCGAAATCCAGCAGCCGCAACTCACCGTCATCATCGAGCAGCAGATTGTCCGGCTTGATATCCCGATGAATAATGTTGCGCCGGTGCAACAACCCGCTGGCGCGCAACAGCCGTAGCGCCAGATCCTGCCACTGGCCCAAGGGCAACGGGCCGGTCACGCTGAACAACTGCGCAAGCGTGCGCCCCGGATAACGGCGCATCAGGTAATACAGATGCTGGCGCTGCGGTAACGGCGCCACTTCCGGAAAATGCCGACCGGCCACCCGCCGCAGGAACCACTCCTCCAGCAGCAGCGCCTGACCGGCACCGTCTTCGTCTGCGCGGCTGGCGGGCAGCGTCTTGAGCAACCAGGGCTGACCATTGTCATCCAGCACCTGATAAAGCAGCGATTGCTGCGAACGGGCCACGAGCTTGTCGACCTGCCAGCCCTCGAACGACTGGCCGGGCTTGAGCTGCGGCGGCAGCGGCCATTGCTGCAACTGGCGCAAGGTGTCGCCAAGGTCATCATGGCCCAGGCTGTCGACCTGAATCAGCAAGGCGCTGGCATTGTCCTGGCTGCCGGCCAGATGGGCACTGTTGACCAGCGCGGTGACGCACGCCTGCAATGGCTCTTGGTCGGCCAGGATCGAACGGATCCCGTTGTCGCCCAGGGTCGCCCACACGCCATCGCTGACCAGCAGCAGGCGCTCGCCTTCGCGCAGTTCGCCTTCCAGATAATCCATCACCAGGTACTGGTCCAGACCCAGCGCACGTTTGAGCACGTGGTTCATGTCCGGCTGTTCCCAGACATGCTCTTCGCTGATGCGTTGCAGCGTCCCCGCGTGCCAGCGATAGACCCGGCAGTCGCCGACGTGGGCCAGGGTAAAGCGCCGGCCGCGCAACACCAGCGCGCTCAGAGTGGTCAGCAGGCCGTTGGCCAACAGCCAGCGGTTCTGCGCCAGCAGCAGACGGTCCAGCGATTGGGTGATGCCCCAGGTCTCCGGCGTTGAATAGTAGTCCAGGGCCAGTGCCTGAAGCGTGGATTGAGCCGCCAGTGCACCATCGGCGCACTGGCTGACCCCGTCGGCCAAGGCAAACAAATGGCCCTTGCTGGCCGCCAGCGCCGGCACTGGCGTCACCAGGCGCAAAGCGTCCTGGTTTTCGCTGCGCGGGCCGCTGGCGCTGAACTGCGCACAACTCAATTGCAAGGGCATGGCGTGGCTTATACCCGGGCGGCGGTCACGGCTGCCGAACCCCAGGTGGTGCGCCAGCGGCGCTTGACGTTGAGCAGACCGAACCAGGCCAGCACGGCAAGCCCGGCGAACAGCCACAGACCCAGTTGGTATTCGCCAGTGTTCTGTTTGATGCTGCCAAGGCCGGCCGCCAGGAAGAAACCGCCGATCCCGCCGGCCATGCCGATCAGGCCGGTCATCACGCCGATTTCCTTGCGAAAGCGCTGCGGCACCAGTTGGAACACCGCGCCATTACCGGCGCCCAGGCCAAGCATGGCGGTAACGAACAGCGCCAGCGCCGCGACCGAGCTGGGCAGGTTGAAGCCCACTGCCGCAATGCCGATTGCCGCGACCATGTACATCGCCGTCAGCGTGCGGATGCCGCCGAAACGGTCGGCCAGCGCACCGCCCAATGGGCGCATCAGGCTGCCGCCGAACACGCAGGCAGCGGTGTAGTAGCCGGCGGTGATCGGGTCCAGGCCGTACTGGTCGTTGAAGTAGCCGGGCAGGGCGCTGGCCAGGCCGATGAAGCCGCCGAAGGTCACGCTGTAGAAGAACATGAACCACCAGCTGTCACGGTCGCCGAGGGCCTTGAAGTAGTCGGCCATCGACTTGGCTTTGGCGCGCTCCGGGGCGTTGCGGGCCATCAGGCTGAAGGCGATCAGGGTCAGCACCAGCGGAATCAGCGCCAGGCCGAACACGTTGCCCCAGCCGAAACTGGCGGCCAGCACCGGCGCGATCAGCGCGGCCAGCACCGTGCCAGAGTTACCGGCACCGGCAATGCCCATGGCTTTGCCCTGATGCTGCGGCGGATACCACTGCGAGGCCAGCGGCAGCGCGACGGCAAACGATGCACCGGCCATGCCCAGGAACAGGCCCAGTAACAGCGCATGCTCATAGGTATGAATGCCCAGTTGCCAGGCACACAGCAGCGCGACGATCACGATCACCTGGCCGATGATCCCGGCAGTCTTGGGCGACAGTTGATCGGCCAGCATGCCCATCACGAAGCGCAGCACCGCACCCGCCAGAATCGGCGTGGCAACCATCAGGCCGCGTTGCTGGGTGGTCAATTGCAGGTCAGTGGCGATCTGCACCGCCAGCGGGCCGAGCAGGTACCAGACCATGAAGCTCAGGTCGAAGTACAGAAAGGCTGCGAAAAGGGTCGGTTTATGTCCGGCCTTCCAGAAACTTGTATCCATTGCACACCTCATCATCTGCCAGAAGGAGTTCGTCGAGGGTCTTGGCCGCGACGTGGAAGTTGTCAGGGGTGAGTGCGCGATTAGCCGGCGGCTCACCCAACCCCGTCACCGGGGCCTCAAGGGCACCTCTAAAAACTACCTGCGTTGCCATCGCGTTGTTGAAATCAGGCTCAAAATGCTCATTTACAAACTGTAAACTCCGCTTTCTCGCCTGATTTCGCCTAGCGCTGACTGCCTCGCCTACGTTTTTAAAGGCACCCTGAACGCAAAAGACGCCGCATCTCGGTTCGCTGCGTAGCGAAGGGAGAGGGCGACGTCTTTGTCGTATGTAAGGGGGCAACCGCCGTTGGCTACCTGCATGGAGGTGTTTGCAAGACCTGGGCCAAATCCACGAACGCCCGGTAGGAGCGGCTTGAGCCGCGAACAGCGGTAATGCCGATCAGTAAAGGACAACGCGGTCTTGTGGGAGGCAGCTCTGCTGGCGAATGCTGCGGTGCATCCACAGCAGATGTGCCGGTTTTACTGGCCCTTTCGCGACCAAGGTCGCTCCCACAAGGATCGCGCCGACCTTAACTGATCGGCATTACCCGGCAGGAGCGGCTTGAGCCGCGAACAAAGGTCACAGACGGCGCTATTCGCGGCTCAAGCCGCTCCTACGGATGCTTAAACGCTCCATTGCAGCGCGTCGGGCGGGTGGTATGGTGCATTTCGGGTCGTAACTGCTCTTAGCCCAGCATCTCGCTCATGGCGATGATCTGTTCGGCGACCTGAATCAGCTTTTGCTGGCGGCTCATGGCCTGGCGGCGCATCAGGGTGTAGGCCTCTTCTTCGTTGCAGTGCTTCATTTTCATCAGCAGGCCCTTGGCCTGCTCGATGCGTTTGCGTTCGGCCATCTGCTGGTCGCGGGCCAGTAGCTGGGCGCGCAGTGCCTGGTCGCTTTCGAAGCGGGCCATGGCCACGTCGAGGATCGGTTGCAGGCGCGGGGCATCAATGCCCTCGACGATATAGGCGCTGACCCCGGACTTGATCGCCTGGCGCATGACGCCTGGGTCGTGTTCGTCGGTGAACATCACGATCGGCCTCGGCTGATCGCGGCTGACCAGCACCACTTGTTCCATGACGTCGCGGCCGGGGGATTCAGTGTCGATCAGAATCACGTCCGGGCGTAATGCGTCGACCCGCGCCGGCAGGTCGATGCTCAGGCCCGACTCATCGATCACTTCGAAGCCGGCCTCGCTCAGCGCGGCCTTGAGGCGGCCGACTTTTTTTGCCGTGTCATTGATCAGCAGGATACGCAACATGGTCGGCTGCCTCTCAGTAAGCGGCGACGGCAGGGCTGCCATCGACCCTGGCGTGGAGGGCAAAGCTGCGGGCATAAGCGGCCGGATCGCTGCCGTCCCAGACCCGCCCGTCGATCAACTGGCTGCTGCGCATCTGCGTGTTCGGCACGGCAATGTCCAGCGCTTCGGCGGCCTGACGGTACAGGTCAAGGCGGTGAACCTGGCGGGCGATGGCCAGGTAGTCGGGGTCCTCGCGCAGCAGGCCCCAGCGGCGGAACTGGGTCATGAACCACATGCCATCGGACAGCCAGGGGAAGGTCACCTGGCCATTACCGAACAGCTTCAGCGGGTGGCTGTCTTGCCAGCTGTTGCCCAGGCCATCTTCATAATGGCCGAGCAAGCGCGGCTCGATGCAGTCCACCGGGGTATCCAGATAGTCAGCATCGCTGAGCAATTGCGCGGTGCTGCGGCGATTCTCGACGCTCTGCTCGATGAAGCGGCTGGCTTCCAGCACCGCCATGGTCAGGGCGCGAGCGGTGTTGGGGTTACGCTCGGCGAATTCCTGGGTGCAACCCAGCACTTTGCCGGGATGGTCGGGCCAGATTGACTGGCTGGTGGCCAGGGTGAAGCCCAGCTGTTGTTTGATCGCGCTGGCGCCCCACGGCTCACCGACACAACAGCCATCGATCCGCCCGGCCTTGAGGTGCTCGACCATCTGCGCCGGTGGCACCACCACACTGTCGACGTCTGCCAGTGGATGAATGCCTTGGCTTGCCAGCCAGTAATACAGCCACATGGCATGGTTGCCAGTAGGGAAGGTCTGGGCAAAGGTCATGCGTGCGCCATTATGGTGCGCGCGTTGTTCCAGTGCTTCAGGACTGGTCACGCCAGCCTGCTGCAACGCGCTGGACAGGTTGATGCACTGGCCGTTCTGGTTCAGCCCCATCAGGATCGCCATGTCGGCACTCGCGCCGCCGCTGATCCCCAGTTGCATGGCGTACACCAGGCCGTAAAGGCTGTGGGCAGCCTGCAACTGACCGCTGAGCAACCGGTCGCGCAGGCTTGCCCAGGACGGTTGGCGGTGCAGGTTGAGGGTCAGCCCGTAAGGTTGGGCGAACCCCTGGGTCGCGGCCACGACCAGCGAAGCGCAGTCGGTCAGGGCCATGAAGCCTATGTCGATGCTGTTCATTTCCGGGGCATCGCTGCCCGCCACCCAGTCCAGGGCGTTGCTTGCTCGAGGGATCATCGGTCTTGCCTGCTCACACTTGCTTCGATCAAAAAAGGCGCCGCCTTGCATGTGGCGTGATCCGAAGAGGGGTGCAAGGCATGTGCCAGCGCCCGGAGATGCGGATTTCTCGCCTGCCGGGCACTCTGACGGCTATAATCGCCGGCTGATTCCAGCCGCCTGTGAGCCCGCCCGCCCATGTACAACCTGGCCCGCCAGTTACTCTTCAAACTTTCTCCGGAAACCTCTCATGACCTGTCGCTGGACCTGATCGGTGCGGGTGGCCGGTTGGGCCTGAACGGCTTGCTGTGCAGGGCGCCTGCGCAGGCACCGGTGACGGTCATGGGCCTGAGCTTTGCCAACCCGGTAGGGCTGGCCGCCGGCCTTGACAAGAACGGCGCAGCCATCGACGGTTTTGCCCAGCTGGGTTTCGGCTTTGTCGAGATCGGCACCATCACCCCGCGGGCCCAGCCCGGCAACCCCAAGCCGCGTCTGTTCCGCCTGCCCGAGGCTGAAGGCATCATCAACCGCATGGGCTTCAACAACCTGGGCGTCGATCACCTGATCAGCCGGGTCAAGGCCGCAAAATACCGTGGTGTGCTGGGTATCAATATCGGCAAGAACTTCGACACCCCGGTCGAGCGCGCGGTAGACGACTACCTGATCTGCCTCGACAAGGTCTACGACCATGCCAGCTATGTGACCGTCAACGTCAGTTCGCCCAACACCCCGGGCCTGCGCAGCCTGCAATTCGGTGATTCGCTCAAGCAGTTGCTCGAAGCCCTGCAGATGCGTCAGCAAGCGCTGACCCAGCAATACGGCAAGCGCGTGCCACTGGCGATCAAGATCGCGCCGGACATGAGCGATGAAGAAACCGCGCTGGTTGCGGCGGCCTTGCTCGAAACCGGGATGGACGCGGTCATTGCCACCAACACCACCCTGAGCCGCGAAGGCGTCGAAGGCCTGGCGCATGCCGCTGAAGCCGGTGGCCTGTCAGGCGCACCGGTGCGCGACAAGAGCACCCATACGGTACGGATTCTGGCGGGGGAACTGGGCGGGCGTCTGCCGATCATCGCCGCTGGCGGCATCACCGAAGGCCGCCATGCAGCCGAGAAGATTCAGGCCGGTGCCAGCCTGGTGCAGATCTACTCTGGCTTTATCTACAAGGGACCTGCGTTGATTCGCGAGTCGGTGGATGCGATTGCCGCGTTGTCGCGTCACTGAGCCGGTAACCATGGACATAAAAAGGGGCTTCATGAAGAAGCCCCTGAGCCTGTGGCCCGCTGCCGGATGAGGCAGTAACGATGTTGATCGAGAAGTCAGACAAATTTTCAGATTGACTGGTCGGAATTACCTCATCCGACTGCGTGAAGTTCGTTGAGTCTGTGAATGCCCGCGGTGCCGGTCATACCGTCCCAGTTGTCGCCTCGTCCTTCGCGCCAGCCATTGATCCATGCCTGACGCACTGACGGTAGAGTAAATGGGCAAAGCTCACGGGATTTACCATTAACGCCGTATTGATATCCGCGTAAAAATGCTCTTTCCAACGGATCACGCTTAAGTCTTCTCATAGGGTGTTGCCCTCGTCTGTTGACTATGTAATGTCCATGAACCTCATGTCGAGGTTAGGCAGAAATCTTCTGCCTTGTCTGCCCGCTGCCGGCGTCACGGGCGTGGTGCCGACACCGTTGCGGTGACAGCCTGAAGAGATTTCTAACCAATGCGTTAACGGCTGTGAATGATCGATTTGTCATAAGCACGTCACATTTAGGACTGATGAGCGATAAGAACACCTGTGTTTCACCGGCGAAACAGTCAATAATCCTGCCCCCGCAAGGAGTTGCGTCGATCAACGGTAAACCGGGCCGGGCGACATAATGGCTGAATGCTTTTAGTTATTATTCGACGAAGGGTAAGAATGTGACTTTATATGTCCTCAAAACTAGGGCTCACTGGCACGGGGCGATATTTCCCCTTTTGCATAACTGTCGTTGAAGCCTACAACGCTTCACACGGTGGACCGGCACACGTTATGTGCCACGCAGGCGTTTGCTGAAAAGCGCCTGTATTGAATCTGGTCGGGCAATGCGTTGCCCGCCGCTGACGGCTCAGGCCCTGGAATACACATGTCGGATCGCTACGAACTTTACCTCACCTGTCCCAAGGGCCTTGAGGGCCTGCTGGCCGAAGAAGCCTGCGGGTTGGGCCTTGAAGAAACCCGGGAACACACCAGTGCCATTCGCGGCACTGCCGACATGGAGACCGCCTACCGGCTCTGCCTGTGGTCGCGCCTGGCCAACCGCGTGCTGCTGGTGCTCAAGCGTTTCCCGATGAGCAATGCCGATGATCTGTACGAGCAGGTGCTGCACGTCGACTGGCAGGATCATCTGGAGGCTGACGGCAGCATCGCCGTGGAGTTCAGCGGGCATGGCTCGGGCATCGACAATACCCACTTCGGCGCCTTGAAGGTCAAGGATGCGATCGTCGACAAGCTGCGTACCCGCGATGGCTTGCGCCCTTCGGTGGACAAGATCAACCCGGACCTGCGGGTGCACCTGCGCCTGGACCGTGGCCAGGCGATCCTCTCGCTGGACTTGTCCGGGCACAGCCTGCACCAGCGCGGCTACCGACTGCAGCAAGGCGCTGCACCGCTCAAGGAAAACCTCGCCGCGGCCGTGTTGATCCGGGCCGGCTGGCCGCGCATTGCCGCCGAAGGCGGGGCGCTGGCTGACCCGATGTGCGGGGTGGGCACCTTCCTGGTCGAAGCGGGCATGATCGCTGCCGACATCGCGCCCAACCTCAAGCGCGAGCGCTGGGGCTTTTCGGCCTGGCTTGGCCATGTACCGGCGCTGTGGCGCAAGCTGCACGACGAGGCACTGGCGCGTGCCGAAGCCGGGTTGGCCCGGCCAGCGTCGTGGATTCGTGGCTACGAGGCTGACCCGCGGCTGATCCAGCCGGCGCGCAACAACATCGAACGTGCCGGTTTGAGCGACTGGATCAAGGTCTATCAGGGGGAAGTCGGCACGTTCGAGCCGCGCACCGACCAGAACCAGAAAGGCCTGGTGATTTGCAACCCGCCCTACGGTGAGCGGCTGGGTGACGAAGCCAGCCTGCTGTATCTCTACCAGAATCTGGGCGAGCGTCTGCGCCAGGCATGTATGGGCTGGGAGGCGGCAGTGTTCACCGGCGCGCCGGACCTGGGCAAGCGCATGGGGATCCGCAGCCACAAGCAATATGCGTTCTGGAACGGCGCCTTGCCGTGCAAGCTGCTGCTGCTCAAGGTGCAGCCCGATCAGTTCGTTACCGGCGAGCGGCGCAGCCCCGAGCAGCGCCAGGCCGACGTCGAGCGCCCGCCAACCCGCGACGAAAGCAAGCCGGCCGCGGTCGAGCAGGCACGCCTGAGCGAGGGCGGGCAGATGTTCGCCAACCGTCTGCAGAAAAACCTCAAGCAACTGGGCAAGTGGGCACGCCGTGAGGCGGTCGAGTGCTATCGGGTGTATGACGCGGATATGCCTGAGTATGCCCTGGCGGTCGATCTGTATCGCGATTGGGTGCATGTTCAAGAGTACGCGGCGCCCAAGTCGATAGACCCTGAAAAGGCGTCGGCGCGCCTTTTTGACGCGCTGGCGGCGATTCCGCAGACCTTGGGTATCGACAAGAGCCGGGTAGTGGTCAAGCGCCGTGAACGCCAGAGCGGCACTCGTCAGTACGAGCGTCAATCGGCCCAGGGCCAGTTCCTGGAAGTCAACGAGGGCGGCGTAAGGTTGTTGGTCAACCTGACCGATTACCTGGATACCGGGTTGTTCCTCGACCATCGGCCGATCCGCCTGCGTATTCAGCGCGAGGCCGAGGGCAAGCGGTTTCTCAACCTGTTCTGCTATACCGCCACGGCCAGTGTGCATGCGGCCAAGGGCGGTGCGCGCAGCACCACCAGCGTCGATCTGTCGCGCACTTATCTGGACTGGGCACGGCGTAACCTGTCGCTCAACGGTTTTTCCGACAAGAACCGCCTGGAGCAGGGTGATGTGATGAACTGGTTGCGTGAGTGCCGGGAAGAGTACGAGCTGATCTTCATCGACCCGCCGACCTTCTCCAACTCCAAGCGCATGGAAGGGGTGTTCGATGTGCAGCGCGATCAGGCAGAACTGATCGATCTGGCCATGGCCAGGCTGGCGCCGGGTGGGGTGCTGTATTTCTCCAACAACTTCCGCAAGTTCGTGCTCGATGAGCACATTGCCCAGCGCTACAGCGTGCAGGATATTTCGGCGCAGACCATTGATCCTGACTTCGCCCGCAATGACCGGATCCACCGCGCCTGGAAAATCACTCCACGCCAGGCATGACCGATCAGCCAGCGCCGCTATGCTCACAGCTGAAGCAATACAGGAGCAGGATGCTCTGGCCATCCCCGGCAACCGGTTCGGGGATGGCTCGATTTGTCCAAGTTATGTCTTTCATGGGCTAGGCAAATTAATGGCGAATAGCTATAAGGGAAGCACGGCCAGCTTGACGTCACAGCCTTGTTGGCGTCACGAGTCGTGAGTATGGCTGCAAAACAATCCAGACCCAGAATCCTCGGTTTCATCAGCGAACAGGCATCGGCATGGTTGGTAGCCAGCCTGGTACTGATGGCCGGGCTGGCCCTCACCGCATTGCTGGCGCTGAGCAACTACGAGTTATATCAGCGCCAGTTGCGGCAGCGCTTCGACCTGTTGGCCAGCGAGCGTTTTGTCCGTATTCAGGAACGTCTCGACAGCCAGATCAGCCGGCTCGACAGCTTGCGGCGGTTCTTTCTGTATTCCGAGGAGGTCTCGCGTCACGAATACAATGGTTTCAGCTCGGCTCTGCTCGATGGCACTCGTGCCTATTCCTGGAGCCCGCGGGTTACCAATGCAGAGAGAGCCGACTTCGAAGCCAAAATGCGCCGTGAGGAGGAACTTGCCGACTTCGCCATCCGCGAAAAAGGCCCTGATGGACAACTGCAAGTGGCCGGGCAACGCGAAGAGTACTTTCCGGTGCTGTTCACTCAGTCAATGAGTTCGCTGTCGCTGCCGTACGGCTTTGACATCAATTCCGAAACCCTGCGCCACCAGACCCTGGAGCGTGCGCGGATGCTTGGCTCGATTGCCGCGACACCGCGCATCGAACTGGTGGGGCTGGAACAGGATTACGCCTACGGCGTGCTGCTGGTTGCACCGGTTTTTGCCACGCACAATCGTGATGCGGGCAGTGCTGCGTTGCGTGGCTACGTGATGGCGGTCATCAGCGTCGGCGAGTTGATGAACGAAGGCCTGCCGACCCAGGATAATCTGGCGGTGACGATGCTGGACCTCAGTTCGCCCGCTGAGCCCGAGTTGCTGTACCAGTCCCAGGTGCAGCCGGCCCAGGCCGATTTGCGGGTCAGTACCCTGCTCAGTCTGGGCGATCGCGACTACCTGCTTGAGGTGCGGCCAACCGAGTCATTTCTGCAAAACAACCAGTCCATGGCCGGCAGTGTCGCGGTGTTGGGCGGGCTGTTGAGCCTGATGCTCAGCGCCTTGCTGTTCAGCCTGATCGGCCAGCGCCAGCGGGCGCTGCTGCTGGTCGACCAGCGCACTGCCCAGTTGCGTCTGCGTGAACAACAGCTGCGCATTACCCACGGTCAGTTGCGCAACGTGCTCGATGCCTCGACGGAGGTCGCGATCATTGCCACCGATCTCAACGGGCTGATCAGCACCTTCAACGTTGGCGCGCAGAAAATGCTCGATTACCACGAGGCGCAGGTGTTGGGCAGGGTCAATATCAGCGACCTGCATGACCCGGCCGAATTGCACGCCCACGCGGCCCGGCTCAGTGAGCGTTACCGGCGCGAGGTCATGCCCGAGCAGGCCATGCTGCTGGAGGCCGCCGAGCCCGATAGCCATCCGGCCCGCGAGTGGACATTCCGGCGCAGCGATGGCAGCACCCTGACGGTCAATATGCTGGTGACGGCGGTGCGCGACGACCAGGATCAATGGATCGGTTACCTGGCGGTGTGTATCGATGTCACCGAGCGCAAGCAGATTCACGAGGCCCTGGCGGCCCGTGATCGCTTGCTTGAGCGCCTTGGCTCCCAGGTGCCGGGCGGTATCTACCAGTTCCAGCGCTCGGCCGATGGCAGTCCGCAGTTCAATTACATCAGCGTGGGGATGTGCCGCCTGTATGAGCTGACCGAGGCGCAAATTGTCGCCGATGCGTCGCTGGTGTTCGAGCGTACCTACGTGGAAGACAAGCCGCGGGTCATGCGCGTGATGGCCGCCAGTACCGAACAGTGCAAGCCGTGGCGCGACGAGTTTCGCCTGAACCTGCCCGAACGCGGAATCCGCTGGATACGCGGCGAGGCGACCCCGGAGCGGCTGCCTGACGGCGGGATTCTCTGGCATGGTTTTTTAAGCGATATCACTGACATGAAGCGCGTCGAAGATGAATTGCGCGCCTTGTCGATCACCGACGTGCTCACAGGTGCCTACAACCGGCGTTACTTCCAGGAGCGCCTGCAGGCTGAACTGCGCCGCACTGCACGTCATGGCGGCCAGCTATCGGTCATCATGATGGATATCGACCACTTCAAGCGCATCAACGACCAGTATGGCCACGCGGTGGGTGATGCGGTGTTGCAGGCGATCTGCCGCAGCATCAGCCAGCGTGTGCGTGCCGAGGATGTGTTCTGTCGGTTGGGCGGTGAAGAATTCATTATTCTTTGCCCGTCGACCAATCCAGAAGAAGCCGGCCAGTTGGCGACTCAGCTATGGCAGAGCATGCGCAGTCAGCCGCTGGACACCGTTGGCCAGGTGACGGCCAGTTTCGGCATCGCCAGCTGGCGTCGGGGCGAGGGCGCCGACGCCTTGCTGCTGCGCGCCGACTCGGGGGTCTACGCGGCCAAGCAGGCTGGCCGCGACCGGGTGCAGCCCGAGCAGCCCTGAAACTTCAAGGCTGCTGGATCGACACGGTGGGGGCGTTCAGCTTGGGCTGGCGGTACAGATCGACCAGCACCTCGTCGAGCACCGATGAGGCGCCGAACGGGCGCGGGTCGTTGAGGATCGCCACCACCGCCCAGGTGTTGCCGTTGCTGTCGCGGCTGTAGCCGGCAATCGCTCGAACGGTGTTCAGGGTGCCGGTCTTGATATGCGCCTCACCCAGCAGCGGTGTGCGTTTGAGGCGTTTGCGCATGGTCCCGTCCATCCCGGCCAGCGGCATCGAGCTGGTGAACTCGGCGGCATACGGACTGCGCCAGGCGGCTTGCAGCAGGACGGCCATTTCGCGGGCACTGACCCGCTCGGCCCGCGACAGGCCAGAGCCATTTTCCATGACCAGATGCGGTGCGGTGATGCCCTTTTTGGCCAGCCACTGGCGAATCACCCGTTGCGCGGCCTTGGCGTCATCGCCATCGGCGCTGGTGCGGAACTCCTGGCCGAGGCTCAGGAACAACTGCTGGGCCATGGTGTTGTTGCTGTATTTGTTGATGTCGCGGATCACTTCCACCAGATCCGGCGAAAAAGCCCGGGCCAGCAACTTGGCACCCGATGGCACGTTACCGACCTTGTCAGCGCCCTGGATGCTGCCGCCCAGCTCTTGCCAGATCGCGCGCACGGCCCCGGCCGCGTAGGCCTGATGATCAAGCAGCGACAGATAAGTCTGAGAGTTGCAGCCTTTGGCCAACTGGCCGGTCACCTGCACCAGCAGGCTACCGTCGGCCTGCGGCACCGGGTTGTAACGGACATCGTCGCCGCACTGCTTGGCGGCGATGTTCTTGACCTGATTGTCGATCCGGATCGTGGCGATCGGCGGCTCTACCGCCACCAGAATGCGCCCGTCGTCGTTGCGGGTCACGAAGCGCAGGGCCTTGAGGTTGACCAGCAGCGAGTCAGGGCGGACCAGAAACGGCTTGCTGTGGTCGCCGCCGTCATCATCGAAGACGGGCAGTTGTGGCTGGACAAAATGACTGCGGTCCAGGATCAGGTCGCCGGTGACCTGCTGTACGCCATTGGCGCGCAGGTCGCGCATCAGCAGCCAGAGCTTTTCCATGTTCAGCTTGGGGTCGCCACCCCCTTTGAGGTACAGATTGCCGCGCAGGACCCCGTTGCTCAGGGTGCCGTCGGTGAAGAATTCGGTTTTCCATTGGTGGGTGGGGCCAAGGATTTCCAGGGCGGCGAAGGTGGTGACCAGTTTCATGGTCGAGGCCGGGTTGACCGACACATCGGCATTGAACACGGTGGGCGTGCCGGGACCGGTGAGTGGTATGGTCACCAGCGACAGTGCGTCGTCGGTCAGCTTGCTGGCTTTCAGCGCCTGCTGGACCTTGGGCGGGAGGGTGGTGTTGATCGGTGCTGCATGGACCTGGAAAGCGAACGGCAGAAGAACGCTGGCCAGTAACAAGGGGCGCAAGGATCTGATCATCAATAAAACCCTGATGCAAAGATGAAAAGCCAGATAAGGGTGAAAAAGCCCTCGCTGAACAATAAAGGCGCAGAGGTAGTGAGCATGCGCGGCAACAAGCTTGCATTATGCCCCAAGCGCGCCGGGCTTCGGGCGCTGCGCCGGGAATTTTCATCTGCACAGGCCGATTCCAGAGCCTGCCGCTGTTCGCCGGGCTGTCGATTGGGCACAAAAAAGCCATCCGCAAGGGATGGCTTGTTGATCAGCGCTCGGCAACCCTGAAGGATCAGGCCGCCGGGTTGATCGGCTTGTCCGGGTACCAGGCATCCAGCAGCGGGCTGACTTCGACCTTGGTTGGCTCCGGGCGAGCCTTGAGCCAGGCTTCCACGGCTGCGCGCTGTTGTTCGTTGACCGAGCCGCGGTTGGCCAGGCAAACCAGGCCGTAGTCGTCACCGCCGACATAGTCCAGGCCATTGGCGTCCATGGCTTCGGTCAGGAAGGCGTCGAGGAAGGCGTCGATTGCTTCTTCGGACAGGTCTTCCTTGAATTCCAGGTTGAGTTCAAAACCCAGTTCCTGGAACTCATCCACACAGAGCTTCTTGCGCAGACGACGGGAGCGGTTAGTAGCCATGAAGCAATCCTCTTGAGTATTTTCGCCGCGCAGTCTAACAGCTAAGCCATGACAACGCTTGGTTGTCTTTAGAGGCCCCTTTCAGGCCCTTAGGGTGTATCCGTTCAGGCCGGGGTATCGCTCAGCTTTTGCGCAACTGCTCCTGCAGCTGTTTTTCCAGCGTCTGCATGACGGCATCAAGATGCTGCTGGCAGGCTCTGACTTGGCCTGTTGCCGCGACCGGGGTGCAGGCCCGCTCCAGAGCTTCGCAGGCTTCGACCAAGGGGGTCGCACAGATGATCCGCGCTGCGCCCTTGATCCGGTGGGCCATGGCCTGGAGGTCCGGGCGCTGGTGATGCGGGTCGAGGCCGATCAGCGCCTGACGGTCCTGCTGGTTGCTGTCGAGCAACTGGCGCAGCAGTCGCCGGGTCATCTCGTTGCGTCCTGCGGTCAGCTTTTCGAGGCTGCCCGGGTCGAACAGCAGCGCTCTGGCACCGTGCTCTGGTGCCGCTGCAAGGCTTGCCAGTCGCTCACCCAGCACGCCCAGGCCGATCGGTTTGAACAGGCAGTCATCCATGCCGGCGTCCCGGCAGCGCTGGATTTCTTCCGGTTGAGCGTTGGCGGTGAAGCCCCAGATGATGCACGGCAAGCGTTGCTCAAGCAGCTCCTGATCGCGGATCGCAGCAGTCAGTTCATAGCCATTCATCACTGGCATGTTGCAGTCGACCATCAGCAGATCGAAATCGGTTTGCTGCCACAGCTGCAGGCCGACCTTGCCATGTTCTGCGCTCTGGCAGCGATGGCCGAGAAACTCCAGCTGCTGGGTCAGCACCATCCGGTTGGCCGGATGGTCGTCGACCACCAGAATGTTCAGCGCACGTGTTGGGGGCGAAACGGCAGGCAATATGACGGACGTCTCCTGCGCAGCGGGTTGGTCAGTTGCCAGACGCTCCAGCATCAGTTCGAAGGTCACACAGGTGCCTTGCCCTGGACGGCTTTGCAAGTGCAGCTTGCCGCCCATCATGGTGCACAGCGTGCGGCAAATGACCAGGCCCAGGCCGGCGCCGCTGCGCGGCATTTGTCCGTTGTTCTCAACCTGGGCGAAGGGTTCGAACAGGCGTTGCTGGTCGCTGGCGCTGATGCCGATGCCGCTGTCCTGAACGCTCAGTTTCAGATCCAGGTGTTCATGGCTCGATTGCTTGCCGGCTTGCAGCGTGACGCGCACCTGGCCGGTCGCGGTGAACTTGATTGCGTTGCTGATCAGGTTGGATAGAACCTGCTTGAAGCGCAACGGGTCAATCAGCACGTCAACGTCGAGCCGGCTGTCGAATTCAAGTTTCAGTGCAAGGTTTTTCTGTTGCGCCAGGCCTTCGAACATGCGCACCACCGCGCCGCTGAGCAGGCGCAGGCGGGCGCGTTCAGGGTTGAGGCTCAATTGCCCGGCCTCGATACGCGCGATATCGAGAATGTCGCCGATCAGTTCCAGCAGGTCATTGGCCGAACTGTAGGCCACCTCGATGGCCGAGCGTTCCAGTTGTCCTTGATCAGCGCGCTTGAGGGCCAGTTCAAGCATGCCGATCACGGCGTTCATCGGGGTGCGGATTTCATGGCTCATGGTCGCCAGGAAGGTGCTTTTCGCCCGGTTGGCGTTATCGGCGCTGTCTTTGGCGGCCTGCAGGTCTTCGAGCAACTGGCGCCGCTCGCTGATATCAATCCAGCCACCGATGATGCCTTGTATCTCACCGAGCGAGTCGTGAAATGGCAGGATCCAGTGATAGATGGTCAGGCGCCGCTGGCCGATGTGCAGAGGCCGGTCGTTGATCAGCGGCGTACCGCTGGCCATCACCTGGCGGTAATCCTCGGCGTACTGCCGTGCCTGGTCCGGATCGCTCAGCACGCCCTCGGTGACGGTGTGGCCGATGACCTGGTCGCGCTGTGTTGCAAAGGTCTGTAGATAGCTGTCGTTGCACAGGCGCAGGCGACCCTCGCGGTCGCGAACGTAGAGCGGATGGGGTGTGCCGTCGAGCATGGCGCCCATAAACTGCAGTTGATCGCTCAACGCGCGTTCGGCGGCTTTGCGCTGGCTGATCTGGCGGCGCATCCAGGCGTTCCATGCCAGCAGCGCCAGAAGCGTCACGCCCGCGCCGAGCAGCACGCGGTAGAGCAGCGGCCGGTAGTCATGGTGACTGGCTGCGCTGCTCCAGGTCCGCCAGCGATCGTGGATGCTGGCCATTTCCTGTGGCGTGATGCTGACCAGCGCCTTGTTGATGATCGCGGCGAGTTCCGGGTTGTTGTTGCGGCTGGCCAGGGTGATCAGGGCCGGGGTTTCACCGGCGGTGGCCGTGATATGCAGGCGATTTTCGAATTCGGGTGCCGATAGCAGGTAATTGGCGCTGAGCAGCGGCATGACTACCCCTTCGACCTGGCCGCGCATCAGCAGTGTCAGGGCCTGGTGTGCGCTGTCGAAGGGCGTCTGTTCAATCAGCGGATGGTGCTGGGCGAGCCAGGCTTGCAGGGTGTCGGCGCCGGCGACGGCGAGGCGTTTGCCGCTCAGTTGCTGCAACAGGGTCGGCTGATTCTCACCCAGCCGGGTGACCAGTACAAACGCGTTGTCCAGGTACGGGCGGCTGTAAGTCAGTTGTTCGCCCAGCGCTCGGTCCGGCAGCAGAGCACCGATCAGGTCAGCTTCATCACGGGCCAGTTGCTGGGCCATGTCTTGCGCGCTGCTGGCCGGGCGAATGTCGAACTGCAGACCAGTGCGCAGGCGCAGCAGGTCCAGCACATCGGCGCTGACGCCACGCAGGTTGCCGGTGTTGTCGAAGAAGCTCAGCGGCGCATTGGCAGGGTCCACAACGACGCGCAGTCTTGGGTGTTGGCTGATCCAGGCGTGTTCGGCTGCGCTCAGTTGCAGGCTCTGGTCTGACGGCGACAGGTCGTCTGCGGCGTTCCAGCGGCGCGCGATGTCGTTGCGTGTTTCGCTTGGGATGGCCCGCAGTGTGCTGTTGAGAATCTCCAGCAGGTCGGGGTTGTCGTGGCGCACGGCAAAACCAAAGCCACTGGCTTCGTGTTTGCCGAAGCGCGCCATGCGGATGTTATTGAGATAACCGTGGTTGATCACGTAGCGGGTAGAGATGGTGTCGCCGAGGAACACATCGGCCTGACCGAACGCCACGGCGTTGATGGCACTGCGAAACGACGGGTAGGTCTGCAGTATTGCGCCCGGGTACTGGATCTGGACCTCGTCGGGTGGCAGATAGTGGTAGACCATGCTCAGGCGCAGGCCCGCAAGGCCGGCGCTCAGTGGCCGGGTATCGTCGCTGTGGGTGACCAGCACCGGCTGATCCGTTGCGTAGGGCTGCGACAGGCTGATGCCGCTGTCAATGGCCTCGAAGCGATTGGCGCTGCCCAGCAGGTCGATACGTCCCTGTTTAAGTGCGTCGATGGCTGCGCTGCGGCTTTCGAAGCGCAGGGTCCGGACCGGCACGTTGAGCGCCTGGGAGATGACGCTGGCGTAGTCGGCGCTGATCCCTTCGTAGTCACGGCCTGAAACGCTGATGTCGAACGGCGGGTAATCGGGGGCCGAGGTACCAAGGACCAGCTCGTGGCGCTGGGCCAGCCAGCGCTGCTGATGGTGGCTCAGTTGCGGTGATATCGCCACCGGCCCGGTGCGACCCAGCAATGTGTATGGTGCGGGGGTGCCGAGCGCCGATGTGGCCACCAGTATCAGTAACAGGCAGATGGCTGGCTTGCCAGGTTCAAGGCATCTTGATATCAGCATATTCATACCAACGAATTGCGTTTTGCCATGTCGATAAGTTCTACCAGGGTTCGGGTTCTGAGCTTCTGCATGAGACGGGTTTTATAGGTGCTGACCGTCTTGTTGCTGAGAAACATGCCTTTGGCGATTTCCTTGTTGGAGCGTCCCTGGGCAAATAACTGAAGTACCATCAATTCGCGATCATTGACCAGTTTGAACAGTTCGATTTCGCTGGGCTTGCCATCTTCTCCGGGGGGCGCACTAAGTGCCTGGCTGGGGAAGTAATTGTAGCCGGATAATACCGCCTTGACCGAACTGAGCAGTTCGCTGAGGTCTTCCTGTTTGCACACATAACCGGCCGCGCCCGACTGCATGCAGCGGATGGCGAACAGGCTGGGGGTCTGGGAGGTCAGGACCAGAATTTTCGAAGGCAGGCCCATGGCGTTGAAGCGCGCCAGCACTTCCAGGCCATCAAGCTTGGGAATGCTGATGTCGAGAATGATCAGGTCAGGCATGCACTCGCGGACCATCTGCATGGCGTCTACGCCGTTATCGGTCTCGCCGACCACTTCATAGTTTTCGTTTTCCAGCAGCATACGAACGGCCAGGCGAATGACCGGATGATCGTCGATGATAAATACTGAGTTCATAATTAAATCCATACAGGCAGCGAAGAAAGCGCGCACATTAGCTCAGATGTTTAGCGAGTCACATGAATGAATCCGGTCTGTTGATATATATAGGAAAGTTCCTACAGCAATTAAAGTATCGGCGTACGAAATGAACCCGATGTTCAGTGAATTGTTTAATGAAGCTTCAGCGTCAGGGCGCTAAAAGATGGCTAGATAAAATCATTGTTGAATGCATTAAACAGCGCCTGACAGTGAGGTGGTGTTAAGTGCCATTAGTCGTAACAAGGTTAGTGGCCGGCGAGGCTGTACCGCGCGGGTTGCTTAAGGTGTATCGAGCAAGCGGGCCAGATCGGCAGCGCGCAGCGGTTTGCTCAGGCAGCCCAGCAGCGGCAGCGCGCGGCGTCGGGCGCTGTGTTCGAGCTGCAGCAGGCCCGCTTCGGTCAGACCGCTGAAGATGATCGCCTGGCGCACCAGCCCTTTGCGCCAGGCCTGGCCGACCAGCTCCAGCCCTGGCAGGTCGGGCAGGCCCTGATCGCAGAGCAGCAGGTCGTAAGGCGTGTGGCTGCGCTCAAGCGCGGCGAAGGCTTCGGCGGCGTTAAGCGCCGGCGTGAGCAGAAAATAGCCCTGATTGTTGAGCAACGCTTGGGTGGCGATCAACTGGAACGGATGATCTTCCACCAGCAGGATCCGCAGGTTGTGTCTGGGCATTGGTTTTCCGGGGCATTCTGGTACCGGCTGCCCAATGTTCAGGCCAGCTGTGCGGCAGGTGGGAACAGGGCATCTCAAAAAACTACCAACTGGCTGGACGCCTGCGGCGCTACGCGCGCCATCGCTGCGTTGAAAACCGGCTCAAAATGCTCATTTACAAGCCGTAAAGTCGAACGCGACTCCGACCGTTTTTCACCGGTTTTCGCCTTGCGCTGGCTGCTTCGCCTACGTTTTTAGAGGTGCCCAACAGTATTGAATGCCGGGATTATTCAGAAAACTTTGCTTACAGGGCGATAGGAGAATTCTGGTGGGTTTGTAGGAAACGTCTGAAGATGCAAAGCGGGCCGGGGTGATGCTGGATCCCCGGCCTGTTCCGCTCAGCGATGATGCCCCGCGCCGCCGGTCATTTCCTGAGCCATTTCGCTGGCATAGCTGTCGGTCATGCCGGCAATGAAGTCGATCATGCGCAGAAACGCACTGTGCAGTGGGGCATCGGCTGCCGGCGCGCTGCTACCCAGCAGGTCGAGAATGCGCCGATGCTTGAACGACGGGGTGCGCCCGCCGAATTGCTCCACCGCAGCGCCACAGAAGGCATTGAGCAGCACTTCCAGGGTGGTGTAGGCGCCGATCTCGAGCAGGGTCTTGCGCTTGTCCTGGAAGATCTTCTTGCGTGCCATGTCCTTGGCATTGAGGACACAGCGTTTGGCCGGACCGTGCATATGCTCGACCAGATCGCCTTCCAGCGTGCCGTCAAGCAGCGCCTGTTGCTGTTCGACAAAGGCCTGGGCCGCCGCATTGGTCAGGTGCTCGATGGCCTTGCCACGCAGAATCGCCAGCTTGCGCCGCCGGGAGTCGTCGGCACCCAGTTGCCGATAGGTGTCGGGCAGGTCGTCACCGACCAGATCCAGCAGCAGGGCTTCGACTTCGCTGTATTGCAGCAGGTCCATCTCCAGCCCGTCTTCCAGATCGATCAGGGCGTAGCAGATGTCGTCGGCCGCTTCCATCAGATAGACCAGCGGATGGCGCGCCCAGCGTTGATCTTCGACTTGCGGGATGCCCAGCTTGTTGGCGATCTGCTCAAGCACCGGCAGCTCGCTCTGGTAGCAACCGAACTTGTGTTTTTTATAGCCTAGCGAGTCGGCGTGGCGCGCGGTCCACGGGTATTTGAGGTAGGTGCCCAGGGTCGCGTAGGTCAGGCGCATCCCGCCATCGAACTGGTGATATTCCAGTTGGGTGAGCACCCGCAGGCCCTGGGCATTGCCTTCGAAGTTGAGAAAGTCCAGCCGCTCGGTGTCACTCATGCCATCGAGCCAGCCGCGCCCGGCCGCCTGTTTGAACCAGTTGCGAATGGCGTCTTCGCCGGAGTGGCCAAAGGGCGGGTTGCCGATGTCATGGGCCAGGCACGCCGACTGCACGATCATCCCCAGATCACTGGGTTCGCACCAGTCCGGCAGGCTGGCGCGCAGGGTTTCGCCCACCCGCATGCCGAGCGAGCGGCCCACACAGCTGACTTCCAGCGAGTGGGTCAGACGGGTATGGATATGGTCGTTGCTCGACATCGGATGCACCTGGGTCTTGCGCCCCAGACGCCGGAACGCGCCGGAAAAGATGATCCGGTCATGGTCCTTGTGAAACGGACTGCGCCCCAGTTCTTCGGGGCTATGCAGCGGTTTGCCGAGTCGTTCGCGGTTAAGCAGGGTCTGCCAGTCCAAGGCCATTGCTCCGTCTGTTCACAAACCCCTAGCTTCCCGGTTCAAGGCGCAGGCTGCAAGGGGCAGGGCGCTCATAACCCGGCGGCATCGATGTCGATCAACAGCAAGCGCTGGCCGGCGTCGAAGAACTGCCCGGCGGTCAGGCAGTACTGGTTGCTGGTCGCGTCGCGATAGGTGGTAGAGAGAATCAGCCGGCGTTCTTCCCAACCCTCGGCCAGCAGGTGGTAGAAGTAGGGCCGCCACGACCAGTTATGCCCCACGTAGCGGCTATCGGCCTGCCAGGTGCCGTTGCGCCACTCCAGATTCGGGGTGAGCTGGGTGCCATGCCGGTCGCACTGATAAAAGCGCAGCAACCAAGGGTATTCTTCGGGGCGGGCCAGCTCGTTGAGTTCGCTGCCCGGCAGTTCGTTTAGCGTCCAGCGTTGCAGTGCGCTCATCAGTGCGGCCAGCTTGCGCCGCAGCACCATCAGTCTGGCGCGCTCGGCCACTTTAGCCAGCACGTAACGGTCGCGCAGCACGGCAAAGGCGTTGACGAAACTGTCGGCAGCGAAGAAATCCGGTTCGGCGCGGGCGAACAGAAAGCCCTGCACATAGCGTGCACCGCACTCCAGGGCAAAATGCAGCTCGGCCTCGGTCTCGACGCCTTCGGCAATGATCCAGCAGCCGGTCTTTTCAGCCATCTGCGCCAGCGCACGTACTACATCGCTGCTCGGACCACCGCGGGCCGCAGCCTGAAACAGGCGCATGTCGAGTTTGAGAATGTCCGGCTGCAAGGCCAGAACCCGATCCAACTGCGAATAGCCGGCACCAAAGTCGTCGATGGCGATCCGTGCCCCGGCTTCGCGGTAGCGCCTGACGACCTCGCTCAGGCGCTGGATATCACCGCCCAGTTCGGTGATTTCAAACACGATCCGTTGCGCCGCCACGCCATGGCGCTGCAACTGCTCAAGGCTTGGCAGCGGCGCGCCGGGTGTCAGGCTGCTGATCCAGCGCGGCGACATGTTCAGGCTCAGAAACCAGTCCTGCGGCGCCAGATGCAAGCGGCTCAGCGCATCATCACGAATCAGTCGGTCCAGTTGGCGCAGGCTGTCGGCCGATTGGGCGGGGTCATTGAACAGCGGCCCTACCGAATGCAGTTGGCCTTGCTCATCGCGCAGTCGACCCAGTGCTTCGATACCGGCGATTCGCCCCGTAGCGGTGTCGATGAAGGGCTGGAAGCAGGCAATGGGTTGCCCCGTGATCACATGACACTCCTTGCGCACATAATAAAAAACCGCGCGGTGCAGATGCTGCGCAGCGCGGTCAATGTGATCGTGTGTTGCAAGACAGAGGCCAAACAGCCATCAGGGCTTGCGGGTACGGCTCTGGATCGCCAGTTTGATCAATGGCATCAGGGTTACCCCGAGACGTATCAGCCGAGCCAGGCCGCCGCCACCTTGCCGGGGTGGCTTGTTGGCGCCACGACCGCCGAGAAACCCCAGCAGCGCGACGGCGCCCACGCCCCATAACGGCGCATGGCGAATCCCCAGCGAGCCCGGCAACCCTTGAGCCATGCCGCGCACCCGGCGCAGCGGTTGCAGGACCTGGGTCGACTCGTGGCGGATCTCCTGACGATGCATTTCCATGCGCAGGCGTACCAGTGCCTTGCGCAGTTCCCGGCGGGTATTGCCTTGATGAGACTTCGGTTCACTCATGGCAGCAATCGCTCACGGTCGTTGGCCAGCTCTTCGAGGGTTGCGCTGAACGGCGAGGACTCGTCGAAGATCGCCGCGCGCAGGCGCAAGCCACAGAACACAGCGGCCAGGAAATAAAACACGCACAGGCCGATGATGCCGACCAGGCGATAACTGTCCCATAGCACAATCAACAGCAGCGCCGAGAGCCCGGTGAGCAGCAGCAGGCCGAATACCAGGGCGAGACCGGCAAACAGCAGCAGGCTCACCGTGCGGGCTTTCTGCTCTTGCAGCTCGATGCCGAACAGCTCGACATGACTGTGCAGCAAGCCTAGAAACGCGGCGCCCAGGCGCCGTGGCGCAGACCCCGGTTGCTCGGCCTGGGCGGCGGATTCGTTTTGCCCGTGCATGGCCTTAACGCCTGGAGGCCAGCAGGCCGATCAGAAAACCGACCCCGGCGGCGATGCCCACCGACTGCCAGGGATTGTTTTGCACATAATCTTCGGTCGCCTGCACCGCCGCTTCACCGCGCTGACGCAGCGAGTCCTCGGTCAGTTGCAGGGTTTCACGGGCGCGCTCAAGGCTGTCCTTAATCTGATCACGCAATTGGTCGGCCTGTTCACCGGCCAGCGAGGCGGTGTGGTCAAGGAGTTTTTCGGTGTCGGCAACCAGGGTCTGGAAGTCGGCCAGCAGGATTTCCTGGGCGGTCTGGGCAGTACGGCGGGCCATGGTGTTCTCCGTGAAATGGCGTGTCTGGGTTCAGAGTATGGCGTGTTGCAGAAGGTTCATTTGAATTGAATCAGTGTGTTTTTCATAGCGGCTGGTACAGCTTTTGCTTCGTCATGGTGCGTCAACGCCGCTGGCTGCGCCAGATAGGCGCGCCTGCCGGGCGCAAACCTTACGCCAAACTTTAATAACCGGGAAACATCCTGAGCTTTTTTCGTTTCGTGCTCGTTATCAGAGCACGGCCTATGGATCGGGGAGTCCGTGCGCTGCTCCAGTTCGGTGCGCGCGGATGCAGAACGTCTCGCTTTGGTGCTTCCAAGAACTTGCAGGTCTGCCTTCGCAATGGAAAATTTGCACAGCGCCGTGGACACTCTGGTCCATAGTTCCAACACCTTGTTTCTGTTGCTCGGGGCCGTCATGGTCCTGGCCATGCATGCGGGGTTCGCCTTTCTTGAAGTCGGTACGGTCCGGCAGAAGAATCAGGTCAATGCCCTGTCGAAAATCCTCAGCGATTTCGCGGTATCGGCGGTGGCGTATTTCTTTATCGGCTACTGGATCTCCTACGGCGTGACCTTCATGCAGCCGGCGGCGGTGATCAATGCCGACCATGGTTACGGGCTGGTCAAATTCTTTTTCCTGCTGACCTTTGCCGCTGCGATACCGGCCATCATTTCCGGCGGCATTGCCGAACGTGCGCGGTTCGTCCCGCAGCTGTGCGCCACTGCGTTGATCGTGGCGTTCGTCTATCCGTTCTTCGAAGGCATGATCTGGAACGGCAACTATGGCCTGCAGGCCTGGTTACAAGCCAGCTTCGGTGCCAGCTTCCATGATTTTGCCGGCTCTGTGGTGGTGCACGCCATGGGTGGCTGGCTGGCGCTGGCGGCGGTGTTGCTGCTGGGCTCGCGTAACGGCCGCTATCGCGACGGTCGGCTGGTGGCTTACCCGCCGTCGAGCATTCCGTTTCTGGCCCTGGGTTCGTGGATCCTCATCGTCGGCTGGTTTGGTTTTAACGTGATGAGTGCCCAGACCCTGCCTGCAGTCAGTGGTCTGGTGGCGGTCAATTCATTGATGGCGATGGTCGGCGGCACCCTGGCGGCCTTGATCGTTGGCCGCAATGACCCGGGCTTTTTGCACAACGGCCCGTTGGCCGGGCTGGTGGCGATCTGTGCCGGCTCTGACCTGATGCACCCGGTTGGCGCACTGGTCACCGGCGCGATTGCTGGCGCGATGTTCGTCTGGTGCTTCACCGCCGCCCAGGTGCGCTGGAAGATCGATGATGTGCTGGGTGTCTGGCCGCTGCACGGCATCTGCGGCGTCTGGGGCGGTATCGCTTGCGGAATCTTTGGCCAGCAGGCACTCGGCGGGTTGGGCGGCGTCAGCCTGATCAGCCAGTTGATCGGCAGCCTGCTCGGTGTCGTGGTGGCGCTGGCCGGCGGCTTTGCGGTGTATGGCCTGCTCAAGTTTACTGTTGGCTTACGCCTGAACCAGGAACAGGAGTACTACGGTGCCGACCTGTCGATCCACAAGATCGGTGCGGTCAGCCAGGACTGAAACCGGCAATAGCTGCCAGCCTTGCTATGCTCTAGCCGCATGATGAGGAGCGATCCTCGGCGAATCGGGTAGTGCATGAGGTGGGCATGGAGCGGCTGTTTTCCCTGCAAGGGCTCAGGGGCCTGGCAGTACTGGGCGTTGTGCTGTTTCACATGACCTCGGTCGAGGCCAAATACGCCGGTGGTGATCGTCTGCTGCCGGCGTGGCTGGATTTTTTCCAGTTGGGCGTCGACCTGTTTTTCGTGATCAGCGGCTTTGTGATGGTGATCGTCAGCCGCGGACGCTTTCAGGACCGTGTGCAGGCCCAGCGCTTTGTCTTCAACCGCGTGTCGCGGATCTACCCGACCTACTGGCTGTACTACTTCCTGACCCTGGCGGTGTTGCTCGTGCAGCCGGGCATGGTCAATAGCAGCCACGGTGAGTCGAACCTGCTGCTGTCGTTCTTGCTGCTGCCCAGCGACAAGGTGTTGTTGGTCATGGTCGCCTGGTCACTGGTGTTCGAGCTTTGGTTCTATCTGGTGTTCAGCGCGTTGCTGCCTTTGCGTGAACGCTGGCTACCTGCCGCGTTGGCGGTCTGGGCGCTGATTCTGCTGGTGTTCAACAGCCTGCAGGACTGGCGGGACTACTCGCCGGCGGTGCAGATCATGCTGCACCCGCATGCGCTGGAATTCATCGCTGGTGCAGCGCTGGCGCTGTTCTTTTACAGCCCGCACAGTGCGCGGCTGCCGGATCGACTGGTCTGGGCAATGCTGCTGCTGGCCACGCTGGTGGGCATGCCGCTTGTTGGCTATTGGCACCTTTACCAGAGTCATGGTCTGCCACGCATGCTGGCTGTGGCGCTGGTGTTCGGTGCGCTGGTGTTGAGTATGGTGCTGCTGGAGCGCCGTGCCCATTTGCGCTTGAGCACGGCGCTGGTGGCGGTTGGGGATATGTCCTACACCATTTACCTGTCGCACCTGCTGGTGCTCGGGGTGATCGGCCGACTGTGGGCGTGGCTGGGGCCGTGGCCGGGCAGCTACCTGGACAACGTCGGCTTTGCGCTGCTGATGATGGCGGCGGTGCTGTGTTATGGCTGGGTCGGCTATCGGTTGTTTGAAAAGCCGATCCTGGATCGGGCCAATGCGTACTGCAAAAAGCGTTTTGCGAGGCGGGCGCCGGTGGCTTCGGTTTAGCGGCAACTTCACTGATTATGGTGATCGTTCGGCCACCTGTGGGCGCTTGCTCTGTCGATGTGCCACAGCATTCGTTGGCTTGCCGGGGTGCCGGACCACAGCGAAGACGGCGGCACATTCACAGCAGATGCTCGCCCCGCCAACCTCGACGCGTTCCCGGACCCGGCATAGAATAACGCTGTTCGCCGTATATCTTGCTGCTTGCAGGTACCTGTCATGCCTCCCGAATGTCAATTTTTAAGCACCCTCGGCTGCCACCTGTGCGAACTGGCCGAAGCCGAGCTGATGCCGTTGGTCGAGCACGGCCTGTTGGTCGAACTGCTGGACATTGCCGATGACCCGCAACTGGTCGAGCGCTACGGTCTGCGCATCCCGGTACTGCGCCGGATCGATACCGGCGCCGAACTGGATTGGCCCTTCGACACCGAGCAGATTGCCTTTTTCCTCAGCCGGCCGGCGTCGCGGTGAACATCGACACGCGGATCAAATACCGCCATCTGGTCTGTTTTCTCGAAGTCGCCCGCCAGGGCAGCCTGGCCAAAGCTGCCGATCAGTTGGCGATCAGTCAACCGGCGCTGTCCAAGGCACTCAAAGAGCTGGAAGGGCTGCTCGATGCCACGCTGTTTCTGCGCGGCAAGCATGGCGCCACGCTGACCGAGGCCGGGGTGGCCTTCATGCGTTTTGCCGGGCCCAGCGTCCAGGCGCTGCGCGAAGGGGTCAACAGCCTGCGCTCTGGCGAGCATGAAACCGCGACCGTGCGGCTGGGGGTATTGTCCACCGCTGAAAGCCTGCTGATGCCGGAAGTCATCGCTCGTCTGCATGAGCAGCACCCGGCGTTGATCGTCAGTGTCATGACCGGACCCAGTGCCTACCTGCTGGCGCAACTGCGGGTCGGTGAACTGGACCTGGTGGTCGGGCGGATGACCGACAGCCCGCAGATTCATGGCCTCAGTTTCGAGCATCTGTATAACGAGTCCATGACTCTGGTGGCGCGCCCGGCGCATCCATTGCTGGCGGCGCCGCTGCGCCGGGAAAGCCTGCAGGATTATCCGCTGGTGCTGCCTTTGGCCGGCACCACCATTCGCGCCTTTGCCGATAGCCTGTTCGTGCAGTACGGCATCCAGCCGCCGCGCCAGCGTCTGGAAACCCTGTCGTTGACCTTGAGCCGCTGCTACGTGGAGCGCAGCAATGCGATCTGGATCGCGCCGCTGGATGCGGTCTTGCAGGAACTGCGCAACGGCACGCTGGTGGAACTGGACCTGGGTATTCGCGAGCCGGGCGGCTCGGTGGGGGTGTGCAGCAATCCCGCAGTGCCGCTGTCACGGGCGGCGCTGTGGTGCGTCGAGCAACTGCGCCAGGTCGGCGGGGCTTACCGTGACGGGCTTTACGCCTGATTATCCATAACCAAAAGGTTATGGAATGCCCCAGGTTTTTCAATTTTCGCAACCTTCGAATCGCGTGACACTGCGCCAAGCCTGATGCGCAGCCCATGGTTGTGCGTCCGATAACAACAACTTCAAGGACCCAAGCCATGTCTGTTGCCGACAACAGCCGCTTCGTCATTCGCGATCGAAACTGGCACCCCAAAGCCCTGACCCCTGACTACAAAACCTCCGTGCTGCGCTCGCCGCGCCAGGCCCTGGTGAGCATCGGCCAGTCGATCTCGGAAACCACCGGCCCGGATTTCTCCCATCTGATTCTCGGCCGTCACGACAATGATCTGCTGCTCAACTTCGACCATGGCGGCCTGCCGATTGGCGAGCGCATCATCGTTGCCGGCCGGGTGATCGATCAGTATGGCAAGCCGGTGCCCAACACCCTGGTGGAGATCTGGCAAGCCAACGCCGGTGGTCGCTATCGGCACAAGCGTGACAGCTACCTGGCACCCATCGACCCGAACTTCGGCGGTGTCGGCCGGACCCTGACCGACCGCGATGGCAACTACAGTTTCCGGACCATCAAGCCAGGCCCGTACCCGTGGCGCAACGGTCCCAACGACTGGCGTCCGGCGCATATCCATGTCTCGGTCAGTGGTCCGTCGATTGCCACCCGGCTGATTACCCAGTTGTATTTCGAAGGCGACCCGTTGATCCCGCTGTGCCCGATCGTCAAGTCGATTGCCAATCCTGAGGCTGTGCAGAGCCTGGTGGCGCGGCTGGACATGGGCATGGGCAACCCGATGGATTGCCTGGCCTACCGTTTTGACATCGTGCTGCGCGGCCAGCGCCAGACCCACTTCGAGAATCGCTGAGGAGCTTGTCATGCCTGTTCAATTACTGCCGGAAACCCCGTCGCAAACGGCTGGCCCTTATGTGCATATCGGCCTGGCCCTGGAAGTGGCTGGCAACCCGACCCGCGAGCTGGAAATCTGGAACCAGATGGCCCGTCCCGGTGCTGCCGGCGAACACATTCTGCTGCTGGGGACGGTGCTCGATGGCAATGGCCAGTTGATGCGTGATTCCTACCTTGAATTCTGGCAGGCCGACCATCAGGGGCAGTATCACCCGACCTATGATCCGGCCCGGCCGTTCAACGGTTTTGGCCGCACCGCCACCGGTGATGACGGGGTCTGGCACCTGAAAACTGTCAAGCCGGGTGTGGTCAACAATGCCGCCGGGGTGCCGATGGCGCCGCACATCAACGTGTCGCTGTTCGCGCGCGGTATCAACATTCACTTGCACACCCGCCTGTACTTCGATGATGAAGCCGCCGCCAATGCCAATGACCCGGTGATCAACCTGGTCGAGCAGGTGCAGCGCCGCGATACCCTGGTGGCCAAGCGGTGCACGGTCGACGGGCAACTGGCGTACCGCTTTGACATCCGGGTACAGGGCGAGGGCGAGACGGTGTTTTTCGACTTCTAAAACCATCCTGCGTGCCTGACGCCTCCGCGTTCATTGAACCCGGAGGCTTTCCCATATAAGAACAAAAGGGAACTCATATGACGCTTGGTAAAAGCGCAAGCGGGGGCCAGACCCTCGATGTACAACGCTTCATCAATGACCAGCCGCTGTCGGCCTTCCAGTGGCGGGTGGTGATCCTGTGTTTTCTGATCGTGTTTCTCGACGGCCTGGACACTGCCGCGATGGGCTTTATCGCCCCGGCCCTGAGCCAGGAGTGGGGCATCGAACGCGCAAGCCTTGGCCCGGTGATGAGCGCCGCGTTGATCGGCATGGTCTTCGGTGCGCTGGGCTCCGGTCCCTTGGCCGACCGCTTCGGGCGCAAGCTGGTGCTGGTGGCTGCGGTGTTTCTGTTTGGTCTGTTCAGCCTGTTGTCGGCTTACAGCAGCAACCTCGATCAGTTGCTGATCCTGCGCCTGCTGACCGGTATCGGCCTGGGCGCGGCGATGCCCAACGCCACCACCTTGCTGTCTGAATACACCCCTGAGCGGCTCAAGTCGTTGCTGGTGACCAGCATGTTCTGCGGCTTCAACCTGGGCATGGCTTGTGGCGGTTTTGTCTCGGCGAAACTGATCCCGGCGCTGGGCTGGCACAGCCTTTTGCTGATCGGTGGCCTGCTGCCGCTGCTGCTGGTCCCGGCACTGATGCTGTGGTTGCCCGAGTCGGCGCGGTTTCTGGTGGTGCGCAACCGCGGTAGCGCCAAGGTGCGCAAAGTGCTGGAGCCCATCGCCCCGGCCGCGCTGATCGGCGTCACTGACTTCAGTGTGCCGGAGCAAAGCACCGTGAGCAGCCGCAACGTGTTCAAGGTGATCTTTTCCGGGACCTACAGTACCGGCACCTTGCTGCTGTGGCTGACCTATTTCATGGGCCTGGTGATCGTCTATCTGCTGACCAGTTGGCTGCCGACCCTGTTGCGTGACAGTGGCGCGAGCCTGGAGCAGTCGGCAGTGATTGGCGCGCTGTTCCAGTTGGGCGGGGTGCTCAGCGCAGTGGGGGTCGGCTGGGCCATGGACCGTTATAACCCGCACTGGGTGATCGGCATTGCCTACGGGCTGGCCGGGGTGTTCGCCTGGCTGGTGGGCAAGAGCCTTGACAGCGTGTTGCTGCTCGCCAGCCTGGTGCTGGTGGCCGGCATGTGCATTAACGGCGCACAGTCGGCGATGCCGTCGCTGGCCGCACGCTTCTACCCGACCCAAGGCCGCGCCACCGGCGTGTCATGGATGCTGGGTATCGGCCGCTTCGGCGCGATTCTCGGCGCCTGGGCCGGCGCCACCCTGCTGGGGCTGGGCTGGAACTTCGAGCAGGTACTGACCGCACTGATTGTGCCGGCCAGCCTCGCTGCTCTGGCGATCCTGCTCAAGGGCCGGGTCAGCCATGCTGATGCAACCTGATCTTTACCGGAGCGCTGAAATGAGCACCGCAAGCAATCAACTGTTCGATGCCTACTTCACCCAGGCGCAGATGCGCGAGGTGTTTTCCGACACCGGTCGGGTGCAGGGCATGCTGGATTTTGAGGCCGCACTGGCGCGGGCCGAGGCGCGCGTCGGCCTGCTGCCTCAGGCACTGGTGACGGATATCCAGAGCCAGTGCCGCGCCGAGCTGTTTGACTTCGACGCGCTGGCCATCGCCATCGGCAGCGCTGGCAACTCGGCGATCCCGCTGGTCAAGGCGCTGGGCAAGCGCATCGCGGCGGTCAATCCGGAGGCCGAGCGCTATGTGCATATGGGCGCGACCAGCCAGGACGCCATGGACTCGGGTCTGGTACTGCAACTGCGTCGCGCCATCGAATTGCTGGAAGACGATTTACAACAGTTGGGCGAAGCGCTGGCCGTTCAGGCCCAGCGCCATGCCGCCACGCCGTTAGCCGGGCGTACCTGGTTGCAACAGGCGACACCGGTCACGCTGGGCATGAAAATCGCCGGCTGGCTGGGCGCTTTGACCCGCCATCGCCAGCGCCTCGCTGAACTCAGGCCGCGTTTGCTGTGCCTGCAGTTCGGCGGCGCGTCCGGCAGCCTGGCGGCGCTGGGCGGGCAGGCGTTCGAGGTGGCTCAGGCGCTGGCTCAAGAGCTGGATCTGCAACTGCCCGAACAGCCCTGGCACACCCAGCGCGACCGCCTGGTGGAGTTCGCCAGCCTGCTGGGCATGTTGGCCGGTAGCCTCGGCAAGCTGGGCCGTGACATCAGCTTGCTGATGCAGACCGAAGTCGGCGAGGTGTTCGAACCCTCGGCGCCGGGCAAGGGCGGTTCCTCGACCATGCCGCACAAGCGCAACCCGGTAGGCGCTGCCGTGCTGATTGGCGCGGCAACCCGTGCGCCGGGACTGGTGGCGACCATGCTCAGCGCCATGCCGCAAGAACACGAGCGCAGCCTGGGCCTGTGGCATGCCGAGTGGGAAACCCTGCCGGATCTGTGCTGCCTGGTCTCCGGCGCCTTGCAGCAAGCGTTGCTGATGGTGCCGCAGCTGCAAGTGGATGCGGCGCGGATGCGCACCAATCTTGATGCCACCCAAGGGCTGCTGTTGGCCGAGGCGGTGAGCATCGCGCTGGCGCGCTGCATGGGCCGTGATGCGGCCCATCACCTGATCGAACAAAGCTGCCGCCGGGCGGTGGAGCAGGGCGTGCATCTGCGCCAGGTGCTGGGCGACGACCCGCAGGTCAGCCACCACTTGTCGGCGGCGGACCTCGACCGGCTGCTCGACCCGGTGCACTACCTCGGCCAGGCCAGCCATTGGGTCGAACGCGCCGTCGCGCAACACACTACTTTCACTGAATCAAGGAACTGCAAATGAACGAGCAAGACCGTTACGACGCCGGCATGCAGGTGCGCCGCGCTGTGCTGGGTGATACCCACGTCGACAACAGCCTGAAAAAACTCACGCCGTTCAATCAAGAGTTTCAGGAAATGATCACCCGCCATGCCTGGGGCGACATCTGGACCCGCCCCGGCCTGCCGCGTCACACCCGCAGCCTGATCACCATTGCCATGCTGATCGGCATGAACCGCGAAGGTGAGTTGCGCCTGCATCTGCGCGCCGCCAAAAACAATGGCGTGACCCGCGACCAGATCAAGGAAGTGCTGATGCAGAGCGCGATCTATTGTGGCATTCCGGCGGCCAATGCGACCTTTCACATGGCCGAAGAGGTGTGGGACGAGTTGGGTGTCGAGTCGCTGGATCAGTAAGCGTGGCTCAGGGCACCTGCTGCACAGCGCGGATCACAGTGTTGAGCTGGCCGGCCAGCGCTTTGTCTTTGACCGAACTGCCCACCGCTTGCAACGCCAGGTGAGTGATATCCAGTTGCTCGGTGTTGCCACTGAGCATCGAGGACACCAGCTCGATGGCAATGTCATTGCCCACATTGGCCTTGAGACCGCCGGCGCCCAGCAGGCTGCCGGCCAGTGAGCCACCGCCTGGCTGAGCGGCGTCCAGGCCGCCACGGGTCACGGTGGTGGCGACTTCACCCAGGATCGACAGCGCATAGAGCCAGCGCTTGCGCGACGCCTGCTCATCGAACTCTTCGCCGGCAATCTCCAGGTCGCGGCGGCGCTTGTTCTCCAGAATCGCCAGGTAGCCGGGGTCGGCTTTGAAGAACGTGACTTTCATCGCGGCTGCCGACTCGCTGCTGACGTACAGCCCGTGTTCGCGCTCGTTTTCTTCCAGGTCCACCCGGTCGCCATAAAACACCCAATAGCCATGGGTCCAGTGCCCGGCGGCCACACCCCGCGAGGGCAGGTACTGAAACCTGCCGCGGTACTGGATGCCGGTGCCGGTGTCGTACACGCCCTGGTCGATGACCGCCACGACACTGCGCACGAACGGATGCTCGATGCGTTTGTACGTGCCGCTGAAGCTGGGTACCACCTGGCCAATAACCCCAAGGCTGAGCGGGCTGTCGCCGCTGTCGAGCAGGCCATCGGCGCCATAGCGCTGGACAAACTGGCGTTCAGGCACCCTGGGCAGGGTCACGCTGTAGGTTTCTCCGGCAACCGTGCTGGCGTTCGACCAGCGCCCGCGCAGATCGACCCCCAGCAGGTTGTCACGCACGATCCCCTGACCCATGCGGCAGTCGCCCTGCAGGCAGCTGTAACGCTGCGGGTCACTGATGTCTTTGGCCATCGCTAGCTGACTGAGCAGGCACAGGGCTGTCCACACAACAGGCTTCATGTTCAGTTCGCCGGGCAAGGTGAGATCATGACCATCTGGCCATTCTGGAAACACTGGCGTTTTTCAATCAGGTCAACCCCATTAAGGGTGACCTCTCTGGCGTTTTCCATGCCGGGAATTTTGTCCAGCTTCAGGTTGCTCTTTTTCGCAAAGTTGTCCATGTAGGTGATTTGCTCACCGTGCGGCAGGCCTTCGCGGGTGGGCGTGATTGTTGTGAGTCTGCGGTCGAGGTAGTTGCTGTGGCGGCCGCTCTGTTCAGTGGGATTTACGATGAACGAACTGAGTAACTGGATGCCGGCCGGGCCCATGTTCATTTCCGTGAACGAGGCCAGCGTGCCGAATGCGCCCATGTAATTGACGCTGATGATGGTCGACGGCTCCGCGTTCTTGAAGCCGAGCTTTTTGCTCATGGCGTCCATTTGCGGGTTGTCGTTGTCGGTGGTGATGAAGGTCGTTGTGCGCGTGAAGTGGGCCGCAGCAAGGTTTTCCTTGCTGGCGTCGACCCGCTGTTCGCTGCGCTTGACCACCTGCGAGCGGATGCGTGAAACCTGATTGCCACTGGCGGCGGCTATCCGGGTCTCCATCAGGCTGTCATAGGCGACCAGCAGCACCAGCTCACCGGACAGTTTGCCGGCGCTGCATTGCGCCTTCACCGGCACGATGCGGATGTTGCTATAGGTCGTCACCGGGATGCTGTCGGGCGACATGCCCTGGGCACGGAACAGCTTGCGGGTCTGTTTTTCGATGTCCTTGCTCAGTTCAGGATGCGCCATGTTCAGCCCGGCCAGGCGGTATTGCTCGATCTGCGGCACTTCACATGGCCAGGCCGGTGTGCTGGCCGGGAAGGCGAACAGGTCGGGCGATTCCAGGCGCGGCCGGTCCTGCTTGTACCGAGCGATATAAGACTGCTCCAGCGGATCGCTGGTTTGCGGGAATTCCACGGCGACGGCGTTCGCTGCCAGCAGGCAGCCCATTATTACGGTCAATGTGCGCATCAAGGTGTTGCTCCAGGGAGGGCGGCGCGGCAGGAAACCTTCTTGCGGGTGTGCGCTGCAGGCTGCCAAGTGTTGGGTCTGTCACATGGCCAGTATTTTTCTTCGCGCATCGATTGCGCGCATCACCACAATTGGCTAAATGGTGGGGCGGATCGCTACCTCGGGGGGAGGTGGTCGATAGCCGCTCATCCGCGTCAGGGGCTCACATGGCAGACAACAACGCGCACGATCTGGGCGCGATGATCGGCAGCATCTATGAAGCTGCACTGGACAGTCGGCGCTGGAATCAGTTTCTGGCCATGTTCGCGGCGCGGCTCGGCTCGCATGCGGCGATGATCTGGGGCCATGACTTCAGTGATCGCAGTGCGCAGATCGACGGGCGCAGCGGCTCGATCGCCACTCATTACGGTATTGATCCGGCGGCCATGGAGTCGTTTGCCGAGTATTACTGCCAGCGCAATGTGTGGATGGACGACCCGTTGCGGCACAAGGAGGGGCAGATCGTCACCTCGGCCAGCCTGTACCCGGACGAGTTGCTCAAACGCACCGAGTACTACAACGACTGGTTGCGGCCGCAAAATATCTTCAACTCATCGGCGGCGATTGTCGCCCGGCAGGACGATCGCTCGCTGAATGTCACGGTGGTACGCAGTGAACAGGCCGGCTCTTACAGCCGCGAGGAGTTGCAGGTTATCGAGATATTGATGCCGCATTTGCAGGCCGCGTTCGCCCTGCATCGGCGCCTGCATCGGCTGGAGGTGTTGTCCGGCGCAACCATCGCCGCGCTGGAGGCCAGCCCGTTCGGGGTGGTGCTGATTGATGAAAAGTCCCGGGTGCTACACGCCAACAGCCTGGCCGAGCGCTTGACCGCGCGTTCGCCGCTGCTGCGCCTGGCCAGCCAGAACCGCCTGCAAGCGGTGTCGGTGCTGGACGATGCGGCCTTGCAGCGCTGCCTGGATAACGCCGTGCAAACCGGGCGCGGGCAGCCGGCGCAAGGTGCCGGTGCCGGCCTGCGGTTGCGCGGGCTCGATGGGGCCTGCCTGGAACTGGTCGTCGCGCCCTTGCCGGGTTGGGCCTCGCCGTTTGGTGAGCATACCGCTGCGGCCGTGTTCATCAGTAACCCGGATGCTGCGCCGGCCCCGCTCAGTGCCATGCTGCGCAGCCTGTACGGCATGACCCCGGCCGAAGCCCGGCTGACCGAAGCGCTGGTGCATGGCCTGACCCCGCAGGAGTATGCCGAGCGCCAGCAGTTGTCGCTGCATACGGTGCGGGTGCAATTCAAGGCGGCGGCGCACAAGGCCGGCACCAGCCGTCAGGCCGATCTGGTACGGATCGTCCTGACCGGCCCGGCGGTTTTGGGGGCGGGATATCGCTGGTAATCAGAGGATCGACAGCGGATAGCTGACGATCAGCCGGTTCTCGTCGAACTGATTGGTGCTGAAGTCGCGACGCATGGTGGAGTTGCGCCACTTGATGCTCAGGCTCTTGAAGCTGCCTTGCTGCACCACATAGGCCAGTTCCGATTCGCGGGCCCATTCCTTGCCGTCGGTGATGGCCCCGGTGTGCACGTTGTCGCCCTTGATGTAGCGGTTCATCAGGGTCAGGCCGGGTACGCCGAGGGCGCTGAAGTCGTAGTCATGGCGCAATTGCCAGGAGCGTTCCTTGGCGTTGTCGAAGCTTGAGTTGTAGCTGTCGTTGGCCAGCGTCCCGCCGCTGGTGCCATTGACCCGCATCCACAGGCTGTCGCCGCTGACTTTCTGCAGGCCGACATAGAAGGTGCTGGCCCCGTAACGCGCCGAAAGCATGGCTGAGGCGGTCTTGTTATCCAGGTTACCGGCCAGCGACTGGCCGTCATCCTTGCCCACGAAGTAGCCCAGGTTGGCGCCCAGGGTCCAGTCGCCCAGCGGTTGGCTGTGGACCAGGTTGTAATACTGCTGCTGGTAGATATCTTCGAGCTGCGCGTACCAGACCCCGACCAGGGTGCGTTTGTCATTGAAGCTGTATTCACCGGCGGCAAAATTGAACCGGTCGGAGGTGATGCCTGCCCGGCCGTTCATGTTCATGTCTTCCATGCTGGCGTCGTTACGCGGGCTGTTGCCACGGAACTGGCCGCCATACAGGGTCACCCCGTCGATTTCTTTCGAGGTGAGTTGTGCGCCCTGGAAGGTCTGCGGCAGCGAGCGACCGTCGTCGGAGCGCAGGATCGGCAGCACCGGCATCCACTCACCGACTTTCAGCTCGGTCTTCGAAAAGCGTGCCTTGCCCGCCACGGCCAGACGGCCGAAGTCATCGGCAGGCCGGCCGTCGCTGTGGATCGGCAGCAATTGGGTGCCGCCCGACCCGCCACCCCCATCGAGCTTGATCGAATACATGCCCAGTACATCGACCCCGAAACCGACCGTGCCCTGAGTAAAGCCGGAGCGGGCGTCGAGGATAAAGTTTTGCGTCCACTCCTGGGCACCGCTCTGGGCGTTGGCCGGATCGACGAAGTTACGATTGATGAAGAAGTTGCGCAGGTTCAGATTGACCTTGGCATCGTCGACCAAGCCGGCAGCCTGGCTGGTGGCAGGCACCAGAACAGTGGCGGTGACGAGCGCACAGAAGCTGCCCAACGGAATGCGAGGATTGGAAAAGCGCATGGCGAATGCCTTTTTGTAGTTATTGGTTGAATGCGATACGTGCGTTGTAACGCTTTGAAATATTGCGGCGCATGTACGGGGTCTGCAATTGAGCGGAGGGGATAAAGGGCGATTATCGCACGTTAATTAACCGGTTAGAACATTATTGGTTTGGTGGCTATCCGGCATCCGCGTTGCTTGCGGCAAGATACAAAGAAAACGGACTTGCAAGCAGGCCGCCGCTGGCCTGACCATGACCTTGCCAGTCGCTGACCGAATAAGGAAGCCCGATGAGCACGACCAGCACGCCCCTGTCCGGCGTCAATCATCCCCTGAAGGGGATCAGCTTCATCCTCCTGGCCACGTTGTTGTTTGCCAGCCACGACACCCTGTCGAAGTACCTGTCGGGTTTCTACCCGGTGATGTTTGTGGTCTGGGCGCGGTATCTGGTGCATACCCTGCTGATGAGCTGCATCTTCATGCCATCGGCGGGGCTGCGCGTGTTGCGCACCAAACGTCCGCTGCTGCAAGTGCTGCGGGCGCTGGCACTGTTGGGCACCAGCCTGCTGTTCACCAGCAGCCTGCTGTTCATTCCTCAGGCCGAGGCCACCGCCGTCAACTTCCTCGCGCCGCTACTGGTCACGGCACTGTCGGTGCCGTTGTTGCGCGAGCATGTCACCCGTGGCCAATGGTGCGCGGTGATCGTCGGTTTTTCCGGGGTGCTGATCATCATCCACCCTGGCGGTGAGCTGTTTACCCCGGCGATTCTGCTGCCGCTGTCCTCGGCCCTGTGTTTTGCCCTGTATCAGCTGCTGACCCGGCTGGTCAGCCCCTACGACAGCCCGACCACCAGCAACTTTTTTGCCGGGCTGTTCAACACTCTGGTGATGAGCGCGCTGATGCCGTTCTTCTGGGTGACCCCGGAAATTCAGCACTGGCCGTTCCTGCTGATGCTCGGTGGTTGCGGGATGGCGGCGCACTTGCTGCTGACCCAGGCGTTTCGCTACACGGCACCGGCGATTCTGGCGCCGTTCAGCTATTGCCAGATCGTCTTTGCCGGCCTGTTGGGTTGGCTGGTGTTCAACCATGTACCGGCGCTGGATGCGCAGATCGGCATCGCGATCATCTGCCTCAGTGGCCTGGCAGCGGCCTGGCAGCAGCGCAAGCGCTGACAGGCATTACCTCGTAGGACTAATGCCGATCAGTTAAGGATCAACGCGGTCCGGTGGGAGTTTGCCGACGAATGCTGCGGTACATCCACAGCAGATATGCCGGTTTTACTGGCCCTTTCGGGGTGCTCCCCCTCCCACCGGGACCGAGTTGAGCCGGATAATCGCTTAACTGATCGGCATTACCTCGTAGGAGCGGCTTTAGCCGCGAAAGGCTTCCTTCTGGCTTGCCGCTTGCCGCTGCTTAAAGACAAAGGCCCGGTGACGTGAGTCACCGGGCCTTTGCGTTGCTACCCTGGTCAGGCAGTCACTGCTTCAGATCAGGCACCTGGCGTGGCGCCATGAAGTACATCCAGGTCAGGGCGATGAAGTACATCGCCGGGATCAGCATGAACAGGATGCTGTAGTTGTTATTGGTCGCGGTCAGGATTGCGCCGACGATCTGGGTCATGAACATGCCGCCAATCGCTGCGCACATGCCGCCAAAGCCGAACACCGTGCTCATCAGGTGTTTGGGCGTGTAGTCCATCACCAGGCTCCAGATATTGGCCGTCCAGGCCTGGTGCGCACCGACGGCCACCGAGATGGCCAGTACCGCCACCCACAGGCCGCTGGCATTGGCGGCGAACACCACGCTGCAGATGGTCAGGGCGAAAATCAGCATCGACACCAGGCGTGCCTTGCTGGCCTTCATGCCGCGACCGATCAGCCAGGACGACAACACGCCGCCGCCAATGCTGCCGAAGTCGGCGGTCAGCCAGATCAGAATCAGCGGGATACCCATCTGGGTCACGCTGATGCCCAGGCTGTATTGCTGGTTGAGGAATGGCGGCAGCCAGTACAGGTAGAACCAGAACACCGGGGCCGTGATCGAGTAGGCCAGGGCAAAGGCCCAGGTGCCGCGCATTTTCAGGATGTGCGAGAAGGGCACCTTGACAGGCTCAGGCTCCGGGTCCTGGTTGATGTAGTCCAGTTCGGTTTTCTTGACGCTGGGGTGCTCTTCGGGGTTGTGGTAGTTGATCTGCCACATGACCAGCCAGAACAGGCCCAACAGACCCATGGCGATGAACGCCGCCTGCCAGCCCCAGACACTGAGGATCAGCGGCAGCAGGGCCGGGGTGATCATTGCACCGACGTTGGTGCCGGCATTGAAGATGCCGGTGGCCACGGCGCGCTCGCCGGCCGGGAACCACAGCCGGGTAGTCTTGACGCACGCCGGGTAGTTGGCCGCTTCGGTCAGGCCGAGAATGAACCGGCAGACCATGAAGCCCACCGCCGAGGTGGCCAGGCCATGCGCGCCGGTGGCCAGGCTCCACAGCAGCACGGCGAGAAAGAACGCGCGCTTGACGCCGACCTTGTCGATGAAGCGCCCCTGCAGAATGAAGCCGACCGCGTAACCGACCTGAAACCAGAAGTTGATGTTCGCGTAATCCATCGTCGTCCAGCCCATTTCCTTGGCCAGGATGGGCTGCATGACGCCAAGGGCGGCGCGGTCGATGTAGTTCAGGGTAGTGGCCAGGAACACCAGGGCAAGCATGCCCCAGCGAGTCTTGCCCACTGCCATGGCGCCACGGATCTTGTCGCCGATGCCGGCGCGTGCGGCGCTGGCCAGAGGATTGGTTTGGGTGTTGAGCATGATGGTTCGATCATCCGTTCCAGGACTGCGCCAAGGGCGTCAGCCGGACTGAGTAACTACCCGCCGCAGCAAGAGTGTCAGGGGCATTCGCGGCATTGCAGGCCACAGGCATGCAAGGCGAGGCGCGGATTCTGACAGATTCGGATGCAGGTGGGCGTGCTTTGGGGTATCAGGCCACTTGAGTCCGCCCGGTCAAATGACCGAACAGGTTCGTTTGCTCGAAGTCCCAGTCCTGGAAAGCGTGCGTGCAGGAGATTCAGTGAAGGCGCGCATGAGTCGTTATCCTGTTTTTGAAATTGTTATTTAGGTTCATCAGTCTTAGCGACAGACAAGGCAGTTAAGGCGGACGCGTATTGTGGAATGTTTCGGCCTTGCAGAACAGATGGTGTGCGTTGAACAAAACCTCGTCAATCGAGCGAAATGAGTTTTGTGCGATAAACGAACGAAAAACTAACCAGTTCGTACATAACTGGTTGCCTGGACGCGCGTCCGGGGAAATACTGAGATCATGCCCACCCTGTACTTGAATCCTGCGCACAGGGCGGCGATTTCGCGGCGTCAAATAGCCGCGCTCGTCCAGGAGTACAATAATATGCAGCGTTCCATTGCCACCGTTTGCCTGAGCGGCACTCTGCCAGAAAAGCTCGAAGCCATCGCCGCCGCCGGCTTTGATGGGGTCGAGATTTTCGAAAATGACCTGCTTTATTACGACGGCAGCCCGCGTAACGTCCGGCAGATGTGTGCCGACCTGGGGCTGGCGATCACGCTGTTCCAGCCGTTTCGGGACTTTGAAGGCTGTCGGCGCGAGCGTCTGCAGCGCAACCTTGATCGCGCCGAGCGCAAGTTTGACCTGATGCAGGAATTGGGCACCGACCTGGTGCTGGTGTGCAGTAACGTGGCCGCCGACTCGCTGGGCGAACGCAACATCTTGCGCGATGACCTGAACCTGCTCGCCGAGCGTGCCGGGGCGCGCAAGCTGCGCATAGGCTATGAAGCGCTGGCCTGGGGGCGGCACGTCAATACCTGGCAGCAGGTCTGGGATCTGGTGCGTGAGGTCGATCATCCGGCGCTGGGCGTATTGCTCGACAGTTTCCATACCCTGTCGCTCAAGGGCGACCCGAGCGCGATTGCCGATATTCCGGGCGACAAGATCTTCTTTGTGCAGATGGCCGACGCGCCGCTGCTGGCCATGGATGTACTGGAGTGGAGCCGGCATTTCCGCTGCTTCCCGGGCCAGGGCGAGTTCGACCTGCCGGGGTTCCTGGCGCCGATCCTGCGCAGCGGTTACACCGGCCCGCTGTCGCTGGAGGTGTTCAACGATGGTTTCCGCGCCGCGCCGACCCGCGCCAATGCTGCCGATGGCCTGCGCTCGCTGTTGTATCTGGAAGAAAAGACCCGTGAGCTGATGGCCCGCGAGAATCAGCCTGTGGCGCCCGAGCTACTGTTCAATCCGCCGGCCGCCAGCCAGTTCGATGGGGTCGAATTTCTTGAATTTGCCGTGGACGAGAGCCATGGCGCCCGGTTGGGCAACTGGCTGGAGCGACTGGGCTTTGCCCGCCTGGGCACGCACCGCTCCAAGGCGGTCAGCCTGATGGGGCAGGGCGATATCCGCATCGTGCTCAATGCCGAACCCTATTCATTTGCCCATGGTTTTTTCGAGGCCCATGGCCCGTCGCTGTGTGCCACCGCATTGCGGGTCGATGACGCACAGCAGGCGCTGGAGCGTGCCCGGGCCTTCAAGGGCCAGCCTTATCGCGGCCTGGTCGGCCCCAACGAGCGGGAAGTGCCGGCGGTGCGTGCGCCGGATGGCAGCCTGATCTACCTGGTGCAAGGCGCCGAGCCTGGCCAGTCGATCTATGACAGCGACTTCGTCATTGACCCGCAGGCAGTGGCCAGCGGCAGCCTGCAACGCATCGATCACATGGCCATGGCCTTACCGGCCGACAGCCTGGACAGCTGGGTGCTGTTCTACAAGGGCTTGCTGGACTTCGAAGCCGATGACGAAGTGGTGCTGCCCGACCCTTATGGCCTGGTCAAAAGCCGCGCCTTGCGTAGCCGTTGCAGCAGCGTGCGGTTGCCGCTGAACATCTCGGAAAACCGCAACACGGCGATTTCCCATGCGTTGTCGACGTATCGCGGCTCGGGCGTGCACCACATCGCGTTTGCCTGTGAGGACATCTTCGCCGAGGTGCGCCGGGCCAAGGAGGCTGGGGTGCCATTGCTGGAAATTCCGCTGAACTACTACGATGACCTGGCGGCGCGGATGGACTTCGATGACGAGTTCCTCAGCGAACTGGCTTACTACAACGTGCTGTACGACCGTGACAGCCAGGGTGGCGAACTGTTTCACGTGTACACCGAGGCGTTCGACGGGCGCTTCTTCTTCGAGATCATCCAGCGCAAGAATGGCTACGTCGGCTACGGCGCAGCCAACGTGCCGGTACGTCTGGCGGCGATGGCCAAGGCGCGCAGCGGCGCCGCACCGAAGGCGCGTCTGTAGCCGCAGTGCGAGCAGTCAGTGAAACCGGATCGTCGTTTGCCGTTGCCGTGCATGCCTAGATGGCACAGACGACACGAATCGCGACTTGGGCGCTGGCCGAGGGTAGGCGTCGATTCGGGGGGGAAACCGACAGGGAAGTCGGTTTCAGGTGCGCTGGGCAGGGATGCCCATCGCGCCGACCCCCGAATCGATGCCGGACGGAGGGAAGTTCGCCCGCAGGGCGGACCCAAGCCAGGAGCAAATGCCTTTGCCTACTTTGGGCAAAACCAAAGTAGGTCGCCCAGCAGGGCGAAACCTGCATATCAAATCACGCGATGAAGGATTTTCCATTGCTCGAAAGGGCGTAGCGAACAGTTGCTCCCTTCCATCGTGCCGCCGCTGGGCCTCATAATTGGCGGTTCAACCGTGCTCGTGAGCCAACAATGAATACAATGACCGACTCTCCTGCGCCGCAGCCTGAAAAAACACTGCGCAAGAGCCGCAAGAACAACCCGGAAAAGACCCGCGACGACATCCTCCAGGCCGCCATCGCCGAGTTCGTGGCCCACGGCCTGTCCGGGGCGCGGGTCGATGCCATCGCCGAGCGCACCCATACCTCCAAGCGCATGATCTATTACTACTTCGGCAGCAAGGAGCAGTTGTACGTCGAGGTGCTGGAGAAACTCTACGGCGATATCCGCAATACCGAAGACCAGCTGCATCTGGTCGATCTGGAGCCCCACGCAGCGATCCGCCGGCTGGTGGAGTTCACTTTCGATCACCACGACCGTAACGTCGATTTCGTGCGCATCGTGTGCAACGAAAACATCCTTAACGGCGAGAACGTCAAACAGTCCGAAAGCATCAGCGCCAAGAGTGAAAACATCATCAAGACGCTGGATGCCATTTTGCGTCGTGGCGAAACCAGCGGGGTGTTCCGTCAGGGCGTCGACGCTGTGGACCTGCACATGCTGATGACCTCGTTCTGCTTCCACCGGGTCTCGAACCGCCACACCCTGGGGGCGATTTTCAAGATCGATCTGGCTGACGAGCAGGTCAAGCAACGCCACAAGCTGATGATTTGTGATTCGGTGCTGCGCTACCTGCAGCGCTGAGCGGGGCCGACGACTCAGCGCCTGGCTGAATCGTCACCCCGCCTGAGCTTCAGGCCGGCAGGCTGTGAAAGTGCGCCATCATGCGTTCGGCATCAGCGCGCTGGCCGCTGAACAGTTCGAAGGCCTTGACCGCCTGGAACACGGCCATGGTGGTGCCGTCCAGGGTCCGGCAACCCAGGCTGCGGGCCTGGCGTAGCAGTTCGGTTTCCAGCGGGAAGTAAATGATATCTGCCACCCATAGCCCGCCATGCAGATGTTCGGCCGGCAGCGGCAGGCCCGGCAGCTTGGCCATGCCCACCGGGGTGGTGTTGACCAGACCATCGGCCTCAGCCACTGCACCTGCCAGATCCAGCCCCAGCTGCGCGCGGCCGGCGCCGAAATGAGCATTGAGATTGTCGACCAGAGCCTGGGCACGCTGCGCCTCGACTTCAAAAATCACCAGGCGCTCGACCCCGGCGTCCAGCAACGCATGGGCCACCGCAGCGCCGGCACCGCCGGCGCCCATTTGCACCACATAACGGCGCGCAGCGCCTTGCAGGCCACGGGTGAAGCCTTCGGCAAAACCCAGGCAGTCGGTGTTGTGGCCGATACGCTTGCCATCCTTGAACACCACGGTGTTGACCGCGCCAATGCCGCGCGCTTCGGCCGACAGCTCGTCGAGCAAAGGAATCACCGTCTGTTTACACGGAAAGGTGATGTTCAAGCCGGTAAAGCCGCTGCTTTGTGCCCCGTCAAGCAGCCGTGGCAGGGCGCTGGGGTCAAGCCCGAGGGCGTCGATATCGATCAGACGGTACAGGTAGCGCAGGCCCTGAGCGTCACCTTCGTGTTCGTGCAGGGCGGGGGTACGGGAAGCCTGGATACCGGAGCCGATCAGGCCGGCGAGCACGGAAGGTCGTTGAGTCTGGGTCATCGGGAAATCTCTTGTTGTTGTGATGCGGGACGCTGTCGTGAAATGTACCAGATGGTTCAAAGTGCTGCATGAGCTGTTCCAGACGCTGCGCCTGAATGTGTTCGATGATCGCCCGGCGGCTGCCAGGTGAAACAGGCAGGTCGCGTCCGCCCCGAGGTTCGGGGATAATCCGGGTTTTTTCAGTGGCCGAACCGCGCATGACCGAATCGTCTTTCAATCCTGCTCAGCATCAGGCCAGTACCCTTTGCCTGCCGCCCGGCGCCTGGACGACAGTGCTCCAGTGCCTGTGTGCGCGTTTTCCGGCGATCAGCCGCGAACAGTGGCTGGACCGCATCAATCGTGGCCGGGTGCTCAACGCTGAGGGGCAGCCGATCAGTGTCGATCTGGCCTACCGCGAAGGCCTGCGTATTCACTATTTCCGTGAAGTGCCCAACGAAGCACCGATTCCGGTGCTCGAAACCATCGTGCACATCGATGAGCATCTGGTGGTCGCTGACAAGCCGCATTTCTTGCCGGTGATTCCTACCGGTGAATACGTTGAGCAGACCCTGCTGCGGCGCCTGATTCAGCGCCTGGACAACCCGAATCTGGTGCCGCTGCACCGGATCGACCGGCACACTGCCGGGCTGGTGCTGTTTTCCGCCAACCCGGCCAGCCGTTCGGCTTACCAGGCGCTGTTTCGCAACCGCAGCATCGACAAGTTTTACGAAGCCATTGCCCCGGCGCTGCCGCAACTGGCGTTTCCCCGCGAGCACGCCAGCCGGCTGGTCGATGGCGTACCGTTTTTTCGCATGCAGGAAGGCGAGGGCGCAGCCAACACCCTGACCCGGCTTGAGGTGCTGGAGCGGCAGGGCGATCTGTGGCGTTATGGACTGTCGCCGGTGACCGGCAAGAAGCATCAGTTACGGGTCCACATGGCGGCACTGGGAGCGCCGATCTGCAATGATCCGTTCTATCCCGAGGTCGTGACTTCAGCGCCGGACGACTATCAGAAGCCGCTGCAATTGCTGGCGCGTGGGCTGCGCTTCAATGATCCGCTCAGTGGCGAGTCGAGGGCGTTCGAAAGTGCTTTGCGGTTGGCGTTCAGCATGGCCGGCCATTGACAGGCGGGCGCGAGGCTAGCGAAGCACTCATAAAGCGCTTCGCCATGGGTGAAGCGGATTACAGGTCTTTGACGGTGCGAACCTGATCCTTGTTCACGCGGGTTTTCTTGCCGTCGAGTTGTTCGAACTCGTAGAAGCCGGCGTCTTCGTCATATTTAGGGGTGTCGACGGTCTGGATTTCGCGGCCATCGTTGAGGGTGATCACCGTAGGTGACGAGCAACCGGCCAGTGAGGCGAGGCCCAGAGCAAGCAGGAAGGCGGCAGGAAGTGTCTTGTGTTTCATGGCAGTGGCTCCGATGGATACTGATTACTGACGTCTAAGACGTGCAGCGTAGACGCAAGTTCCCCAAGCGGCTAATGGCCGGCGTGGGGATTGATCTGGCTCAACAACTCGGGGGTATTGAGGTTGGCTAGGCGCGGATCACCCGCCAAACATTGCAGCGCCACCGGGTCCAGAGGCTGCAGGGCACGTCGCGGGCTGCGCTCGCCCTGTTGCCAGGCGGCTTCCAGCAGCGCTGCATGTTGCACTGGGATCACGCACAACAAGGGCTGCCAGTATTCGCCTTCACGCACCATCACCGGTCGGCCAGGGTGCTGTATGGCGCAGTCGAGCAGCTCATTGAGCAATTGCGCCTCGAGCAGCGGAGTATCGCAGGGCAGCACCAGCAGGTAATCATGCTTCGCAATCGCCAGGGCAGCACGAATGCCCGCCAGCGGCCCTGGGAAATCACGGTCGTCATCCTCGACCAGGCGGTCGGCGTAAGCGGCGTAGCGGGCCTGATTACGGTTGCAGGAAATGATCAGGTCGTCGGTCAATGGCCGCAGCAGTGCATGCAAGGTGGCTACCAGCGGCTGGCCGCGCCACTCCAGCAGGCCCTTGTCGCGCCCGCCCATGCGCCGGCCCTGGCCGCCGGCCAGCAACAGGATCGAACAAGGAGGCAAGGGCGCTGTGGCAGGCATGTCGGTCTCAATAAGGTGGAACAAAGCGGGGCTGTGATATAACACCGGCCTGCCTCATTTCACAACCGGATCAAAGCCCATGAGCGTCAAACCTGATACTCCCTTCGTGCCCTTGAACATCGCCGTGCTGACCGTCAGCGACACCCGCACTCTGGAAACCGACAGCTCCGGGCAGATGTTCGTCGACCGCCTCAGCGCTGCCGGTCATGGCCTGATTGCCCGGGTATTGCTCAAGGATGATCTGTACCGGATCCGTGCCCAGGTCGCGACCTGGATTGCCGACGACGATGTGCAGGTGGTGCTGATTACCGGCGGCACCGGCTTCACCGGCCGTGACAGCACCCCCGAAGCGGTGGCCTGCCTGCTGGACAAGCAGGTCGACGGGTTTGGCGAGCTGTTCCGGCAAATTTCAGTCGCGGATATCGGCACCTCGACCATTCAGTCGCGGGCTCTGGCCGGGCTGGCCAATGGCACGCTGGTGTGCTGCCTGCCGGGTTCGACCAACGCGGTGCGCACCGGCTGGGACGGCATTCTGGCCCAGCAACTCGATTCGCGTTTCAGGCCTTGCAATTTTGTCGCCCACCTGAAAAAAGCCGAACCTTGCGGCACGCGGGGCTGACTGTCGATGATCGCTCTGGAACAAGCCCTGACCCGGCTGCTCGACAGCGCCGCGAGCACTCCGATTCTCGATCATGAGCAGGTCACTCTGGCCGATGCCAAAGGCCGGGTGCTGGCCGAAGACATCATCGCCAGCCTTGACTTGCCGCCCTGGCCCAACAGCGCCATGGACGGCTATGCCTTGCGCGTCGCTGACTGGAATGGTGAGCCGCTGAGCGTCAGCCAGCGGATTTTCGCAGGCCAGGCGCCACAGCCACTGCAGCCAGGCACTTGCGCCCGGATTTTCACCGGTGCGCCAGTGCCGGCCGGTGCCGATTGCGTCGAGATGCAGGAAAACGCCGAGCTGCTGGACGATGGCCGGGTGCGGTTCACCCAAGCGCTGAGCGCGCAGCAGAACATTCGCCCGCAAGGCCAGGAAACCCGTAAGGGTGAGACGGTATTGCAGGCCGGCACCCGGCTCAGCCCGGTCGAGCTGGGCCTGGCGGCATCGCTGGGCGTAGCGCAATTGCGCGTGGTGCGGCGGCCACGGGTGGCCGTGCTGTCCACTGGCGACGAACTGGTCGAGCCCGGTTTGCCGCTCGGGCCGGGGCAGATCTACAACAGCAACCGGGTGCTGCTGTGCAGCTGGCTGCAGGCATTGGAATGTGAGGTGGTGGACGCCGGCATTCTGGTCGATGACCTGCAGCAGACCCGCGCTGCCCTGGCGCGGTTGAGCCGGGTGGACCTGATCGTTTCCACCGGCGGCGTTTCGGTGGGCGAGGCGGATTTTCTCGGCCAGGTGCTGCGCGAAGAAGGTGAACTGGCGCTCTGGAAGCTGGCGATCAAACCTGGCAAGCCGCTGACCTTCGGCCATTACCAGGGCACCCCGGTGATTGGCCTGCCGGGTAATCCGGCTTCGACCCTGGTGACCTTTGCACTGCTGGCCCGGCCATACCTGTTGCGCCGTCAGGGCGTTGCGGCCGTCGCGCCGTTGCAGTTCCAGGTGCCGACCGGTTTTGCCTGGAGCAAGGCCGGCAAGCGCCGCGAGTACCTGCGTGGCCGCCTGGAAAATGGCCGCGCCGTCCCTTACGCCAACCAGAGCTCCGGGGTGTTGCGCAGCGCGGCTTGGGCGCATGGTTTGATCGAGGTACGCGAAGACCGGACCCTGGCCGAGGGCGAACTGGTGAACTTCATCCCGTTGAGCGAAGTGCTGGGCTGAATGGTTGAGTCGCACGGCATGAGCTACCCTCAGAGGCGATAACGAGTTGAGCGATGGATTACGCTCTGGAGTATTGTTATGCCGTCTTTGCGTGTGGCTTGTGTCATCCCGACTTATAACGGGCGTCGGGACCTTGAACGTCTGCTTGATTCGTTGCTTCACCAGAATGCCGCTTTCGATACCCTGATCGTCGACTCCAGTTCCACTGATGGCACCGGTGAGCTGGCCCAGGCGCGCTGCGCCAATGTGCTGGTCATCGACAGCAAGGACTTCAACCACGGCGGCACCCGGCAGATGATGGTCGAGCGCTTCCCTGACTACGACGTCTATGTGTACCTGACCCAGGATGCCTACCTGGAACAGAGCGACGCGATTGCCAATATTCTCCTGCCGTTCGCCGACCCGAAAGTCGCTGCGGTCTGTGGTCGCCAGTTACCACACAAGGACGCCAACCTGCTGGCTCAGCATGCCCGGTTGTTCAACTACCCGCCGGTGTCGCGGATCAAGACCCTGGCCGATGCCGACAGCCTGGGCATCAAGACCCCGTTCATGTCCAACTCGTTCGCGGCCTACCGCCGCGAGGCGCTGCTGGCAGTGGGCGGTTTTCCCCGCCATGTGATCCTCTCGGAAGACATGTACGTGGCGGCGAAGATGCTGCTCGACGGCTGGAAAGTCGCCTACGAAGGCTCGGCGGTGTGCCGCCACTCGCATAACTACAGCCTGGCCGAAGAGTTTCGCCGTTACTTCGATATTGGCGTATTCCAATGCCGTGAGGCCTGGATCTACGACAGCTTCGGTGGCATCGCCGGGGAGGGCATGCGCTACGTGAAATCCGAGCTGGCCTACATCGGCCCGCGGCGCTGGTGGTGGTGGCCGATGTCGATTGTGCGCAATGCCCTGAAGCTGCTGGCCTACAAGCTCAGCCGTCAGGAAAAGCGCTTGCCGACCCGCTGGAAAAAGCGCCTGGGCATGCATAAGCGTTATTGGGACAGTCCGTATGGGCACCTCTAAAAACTACCTGCGTTGCCATCGCTGCGTTGAAAATCGGCTCGTGCGTGGGAAATTGCGCCGCACTTGAACAGTGAGAATCACCGAAGCTGACCAGCTATTTGCATTCGACGTGACCAGTCGTTTTTGTTCAGCGCTACCAGACGCGTCTGAGACCGGTATGGCTTTGGAATCACCGTTGCCCGGCAAGCTATTGTTCAGAGCGATTCGGGCCTTCCGGTGAGGCACCGTGGCGCTTCGTTTGAGGAACATCACGTGGCATCGAAAAAAGCTTCGCTGTGTGCTCGTGCTGATGCCGAGTTGACCCTGTGGCCGATGCTGCACTGACCCAGCAGCAATCGACAAAAATCCAGTACTGCTGATAGTTCACAAGGTAGAGATTAGATCAGTAACATTTTGGTAACTGAATCAACTCTGGATCTGCCGCTAAGGTTTCTTCTTCCTGTGGCGAAATGCCGTTCCGTTTCGATGGAGCTATTGCAGTTCTTCTGAAGGAGCGCCAGGATGAGTGGCTAAACGCCATCGTCCTGGCGATTGATCGGATGCCCGGCAACCAGGTTGCCGAGAGGGCCGGGACACCATCAGACGTTGCAGTGTCCTTGCAAAGGCACGGCTACCCGTACCGTCGATGTCATCTTGATTGTCATTTCGCTAGGGAGAGAGGCTGCATGTCAAATAATGACCCCATTGCCAACTCGGCAGAAACGTACTGGCAACAAATTACCCACCAGGGAACGCCCAACCAGAGTACCCGCATTATTACCGGGGAGGATGCGATCACCCTGTATCAGGATGCTGACTCTGCAAACTAGCAATATTGCATTGGGAACATGGTTTATCTTGCAGGCGAGCAAGATGTAACGATTTACGCAAACCGCGTGTATTTCCCGGCTGGCTCGTTGCTTTTCCCAGGTCGGAACGTCAGCATTTACGCTAGGGAAATCGGCAGCGTGGGGCCAGATGGCGTACCTGCAATCCTCGCGGTAGATGGCGTTGCGGGCGGCCCGGCCGCTCCGAAAGTCCCCAATACTGATCCACCAGGGCCAAGCGGCAACTCAGCCGGCGGTCCCGATCCTGATCCCGGCAGGGGCGGTCAGGGAGCGACCGGGTTGCAAGGAGGGCTGGGGGCGCCAGGGAGCGTTGCCGGCAGTATCTCCCTTTACTGCTATGCCATCTTGCCCAATACCCTTCTGCATCTGTCTGCCGTGGGGGGCATGGGGGGTAACGGACAGGAGGGCCAGGATGGCGGTATCGGTGGACAAGGCGGCGACGTCTACGGTCATTCTTCAGCGCCCGGTGGCCCCGGTGGCCTTGGCGGAACGGGGGGCACTGGTGGTACCGGGGGCACCGGCGGTAGCGGGGGCACGGTAGATCTTTACTGTGTTTCGCAAGTGTCGGCCGGTGCGGTCGTCGTCATCGACACTGCCGGTGGCGCGGGTGGCGCGGGTGGTCCTGGCGGATCAGGCGGGCCTGGCGGTCCCGGTGGCGTCAGCCACTCCGCGATGCCGGGGTACCCCGGTCAACAAGGCAACCCCGGTGCCAGCGGTGGTGCAGGCGCGACAGGTAAGGGCGGTCTGTCCGGAAGCCAGAATGTCGAGGAAAATTCGACGTCCTACACAGCGGCGGCCTTTGCGGGCAATCTCAACCCCTATCAATGCCAGATGGTGATCGAGCGGGCACTGTTGCTGTATCTGGAGGCGGATGGCAGCACGGCGGATCCGCTCTTTGCCCAGGCCTACGATGCGTTTTCATTCTATGCGTCTCTCTACGACCAGACTGCCGCGACACTGAGCGACCCGCTCAAATCAATCCTGGCGCAGGCAACCAGCTACACCGTGCAGCTCAATTCAAAGCTCGACGTGTATGGTCGGCCGTACAACTATGTGCCGCTGGTTTCCTACAACGAATATCAGGCTTTGCTGAACGAGCAACTGGCACTGTTCAAGACCATCGACACCGCATTCAGCCAATACTTTGCCGACTTGAAACAACAGCAACAGACAGCCCAGCATGCCCGGGACTGCATCAACAGTACGACGGATTCCATCGCTAACAACCAGACAAGCATCGCTGCGCTGCTTGACGATGCCAGCGCACTGGTTCCCTCCATCGAAGCTGCGGAACTCGCGGTGGTGCATGCCCAGGCGGTGTTGGAAGCGGCCATCGTCGCGCTGAAGGCCACGATCGAAGGCGACGTTGGTTGTCCATTGACCAATATCCTCGAGTCCGTCGGAATGAGTATCCTGACGAGCGACGAAGTCTCGCCCACCAGCTTGATAACGGCTGCCCTGAGTGGGCTTCTTAGTTACAACCCGAACGTCGTGCCGTTCGGGTTTGGCACCATCAACAGAGCCTTCGTGGTGAGCCTCGTTCAATTCGTCGAGTCCAATGTCCAGAGCATCAAGGAGGGTTACCAGAGCATCGGCAGCCTGATTACCGAGGATGATCCCAACGGCGCGCGTCTGGTGCAGGCCGAGATCCAGTTCGATGAGCTCTACACTCTGTTCTTCAAGCAATGGGGCGTTGCCCAGACAGTCGAGCAGGTGTTCACGGCCTATGTACAGGCTGTCCAGTATCGAAATCAACTGATCAGCAACTACAATGGCGATTACATCCAGGCCTGCACGCTGTGGCAGCGCGACCAGTCATTGCAGCAACTTCTGCTAAAAGCCCAGGACTGCCTGCAGGCAGACAACGACCCAACCTTACCCGAAGTCGTGACGTTTATGAGTCATGCCTACCATCAGGCCAGAAGCGAGTTGATCCACACCCTTTACCTGACCAGTCGCGCACAACAGTTCTGGGCGGTAGCACCATATGACGGGCTTCGCGCCTTGATCGGCCTGGATGACCCGGCGCAGATCAATGCCAGCACCCTGGCTCGGGTCCGGGACCGGCTGCTGGCGGATTTCGAAAGCGCGATCTCCAACCAAGGACAGGTTGCGGAGTCGTTCTCCGAGCTGCAGATCGTCATCAATGACAGCGATACCCTCATGGCCTTCCGGGACGATCCGCAGTTGCTCATACCTATTGCACCGGTCATGGCCGATACCCCGGCATCTGCCCTGCAGCCCTTTGCCGGGCTTGCCAATGTGCGGCTGACGACGGTGCGGGTCTACGTCGAGGGCGCCAGCACGGCCAATGGGGCGCTGCGGGTATCGATCATGCACGGCGGTTATGAAACCATCGTGTCGACGGAGAATGTCGCCATGAGCTTCATTCACAAACCACTGAGCGTCACCTTCCAATACGCTCTTGCGGCGCCGGACAGCATCACGATCGATGGAACGATAGGCAGTACGACGCCCAACGACAACTTTGCCTTGATCGGCCCGTTTACCACATGGAGCGTGAAGGTCGATCCACAGTTGAACGTCGGACTGGATCTCAGCCAGGTCACCAGCATAACCATCGAGTTTGCCGGCACCTTCAGTTCCTTCCCCCAAGTATGAACGAGCGTCTTCCATGATTGGGGGATCGGTCATGGAAGGCGCCCAGCCGGCAATATTCCCTCTTTGATTTATCTGATAGTAATTACCATTTACGGCACGCCCTCCCACCGGAGGGCACTCCGTGATCAACGACGAACTGACGCAGGTCCACACCGAGCACAACGGCTGGTTCAAGCAGCGGTTGTACCGTCGCCTTGGCAGCTCGGCGCAGGCGGCGGACTTGGCTCAAGACACCTTCCTGCGGGATGCCTTGCTCGACGGGCTGAAACCGATGCTGCTTTCGGTGTTGACGCGTGCTTTGGGTGTTTTTTATCGCCACTGAAGGTCGTTCACGGCTGATACCGGTAAAACCTGACTCACATGTGCCCTGGGAAACCAGGCGTGCCGTCAAGGGATGCACACGACCTACCGAACCGCGTCGAAACTCTTCGAAGACATCGCGCTTTCATATGTTGATCATTCGTTCCCGAAACTTCGCCGCCAATTCATCCGGGCGGAACTGCTCATCATCGATGATCTGGGCATCGGAGGGATCGACGATCAGTTGGGCCGTTTTTTGCTGGATGTGATCGATCAGCAGTCACAAAGCGGGGCGCTGCTGGTCAAGTCAATGCAATTACCCACGTGCGTGAGTCCGATCAAAATGCTCATTTACAACTCGTAAAGTCGAACGCAACTCCGATCGTTTTTCGCCGGTTTTCGCCTTGCGTTAACTGCCTCGCCTACGTTCTTTGAGGCGCCCCTATGCCTGAAATAACGCCAAGAGCAATCCGCGGGCTGTTACACATGCGTCTGATGCACTAATAAGCTGCCTAAATGTAAATTTTCTTTACCAGGCCGGCTGCTTAGACTTTTCCGGGTATTGAATGCCCGGATTGTTTGTTGATGACCTCCCTCGCTTCTCCTGCTGCGGCTGCGCCCGTTCAGCCAGCCGCTCCGGCATTCGGCCTTGAGCGGATCATCGGTCTGTTGGGCGTATTGCTCGCTGTACTGGTTGCCGGTATCAACGATGGGGTGACCCGCATCGCCATGGCCGATATTCGCGGCGCGATGTTCATTGGCGCCGATCAAGCCAGTTGGTTGATCGCCTGCTACTCGGCCAGCTCCGTCGCGGCCATGGCCTTCGCACCCTGGTTTGCGGTCACCCTGTCGTTACGGCGGTTTACGCTCGGCGCGATTGCCGTCTTTGTCCTGCTGGCGCTGCTCTGCCCACTGGCACCCAATTACCCGAGCCTGCTGCTGTTGCGGGTACTGCAAGGGCTGGCGGCCGGTTGTCTGCCGCCGATGCTGATGACCGTCGCGCTGCGCTTTCTGCCGCCCTCGATCAAGATCTTTGGCCTGGCTGGCTATGCCTTGACCGCCACTTTCGGGCCGGGGTTGGGCACGCCGCTGGCGGCGTTGTGGACCGAGTATTTCAGTTGGCAGTGGACCTTCTGGCAGGTGATCCCGCCGTGTCTGGTGGCGATGATCGCCATCGCCCATGGCATCGTCCAGGATGCCCCGCGCCTGGAGCGTTTCCGCGCTTTTAACTGGCGCGGCCTGTTGCTGGGGCTGCCGGCGATTGTCATGACGGTCGCAGGCTTGCTGGAAGGCAACCGGCTGGACTGGTTTGAATCGTCGCTGATCTGCTTTTTGCTGGTTGGCGGGCTGCTGTTGCTGGTGGCGTTTCTGGTCAGTGAATGGTTCGTCGAGGTGCCGTTCTTCAAACTGCAACTGCTGGCCGGGCGCAATTTGTCCCACGCCTTGCTGACCCTTGGCGGGGTGCTGGTGGTGCTCACTGCCGTGGCCTCGATTCCTTCGGCCTACCTGGCCCAGGTGCATGGCTATCGGCCGTTGCAGACCGCGCCGCTGATGCTGCTGGTGGCCGTGCCGCAGTTGCTGGTGCTGCCGCTGCTTGCGCTGCTGTGCAACATCCGTCGGGTCGACTGCCGCTGGGTGCTGACCCTTGGTTTGCTGCTGCTGGCGGTGCATTGCGCGCTGGCCACGCAGATGACCTCGGCCTGGATTCGTGACAACTTTTACCTGCTGCAGGTGTTGCAGGTGTTCGGTCAGCCCATGGCGGTGCTGCCGTTGCTGATTCAGTCCACCAGCGGTATCGCCCCGCCGGACGGCCCCTTCGCTTCGGCCTGGTTCAATACCGTGCGCGGTCTGGCCACGGTGGTTGCCACGGCGGTCGTGGAGGCCCTGACCACGGCCCGTCAGCATTTTCACTCCAACACCCTGGTCGACCGGCTGGGCAATTCACCCTGGCTGAGCGACGGCGCCGAACCGGCCGCCTTGAGCCATCGCCTGCATGAGCAGGTCGTGGTGCTGACCAGTGCCGATCTTTATTACTGTATGGGCTGGCTCGCGTTAGCCCTGATTGTGCTGATTCCGATCATGCCGACGCGGGTTTATCCGCCGCGGGCATTGTCCTGATTTTCCGGAGAACAACGTTCATGAACATGACCTCGAAACAGACCCTGGCGCTGTGCGGCGCGGCGCTGTTGCTCGCCGCGATCGGGCTGTACGCACTGGCCGGTCAGGGCGATCGGCAGAGCACCGATGACGCCTTCATTGCGGCCGATTACTCGGTGGTCGCGCCCAAGGTCTCGGGCTTTATCAGTGAGGTACTGGTGGACGATAACCAACAGGTCAAGGCCGGGCAGTTGTTGGCGCGAATCGATGACCGTGATCTGCAGACGGCCGTTACCGCTGCCGAGGCCGAGGTGCAGGCGGCCACCGCCCGGCGCGATGAGGCCAGCGCCCTGTTGCAGCGCCAGGACTCAGTGATCGCCAAGGCCCGCGCCGCGTTACTGGCCAGCCAAGCGGCGCTGACCTTTGCCGGCCAGGAACGTACCCGCTATGAGCATCTGGCCGGCAGCGGCGCCGGCACTGTGCAAAATGCCCAGCAGGCACGCACCCGGATCGAAACCGCCAATGCCCAGCACAGCAGTGCAGTGGCATCGCTGGCTGCCGAGCATAAACAGGTCGACATCCTCCTCGCCCAGCAACACAGCGCTGAAGCCGCCTTGCTGCGCGCGACTGCGGCGCTGGAGCAGGCGCGCCTGCAATTGTCATACACCCACATCGTCGCACCGATTGACGGCACGGTGGGCGAGCGGGCCTTGCGGGTCGGTAATTACGTGGTGCCGGGCAGCCGCCTGCTGTCGCTGGTGCCGTTGCAGCAGGCGTATGTTGTCGGCAACTTTCAGGAGACCCAGTTGACCCACGTGAGCATCGGCCAGCCGGTGCAGGTGCGTGTCGACACTTATCCGGACCAGCTACTCAAGGGCCATGTCGACAGCATCGCGCCGGCCACCGGGGTGACCTTTGCCCTGATTAAACCGGATAACGCCACCGGCAACTTCACCAAGGTCGTGCAGCGCATTCCGGTGAAAATCGTCCTTGAGCCGGGTCAGCCACTGGCCCGGCAACTGCGGGTCGGCATGTCGGTACAGGCCAGCATCGATACCGAGGCGTTGCACGCTACTGAGCAGGTGACGACGCGATGACCGGGTTACGAATCTGCGCGTTGGGTGTGATCGCCTGCGCGGTGTTGAGTGGCTGCCAGGTGGGCAAGGATTTTCAGCCGCCAGAGAGCGACAGCCGCATCGAATGGTTGCCGGTCAGTGGTGAGGCGGCGCCCAGCCAGCCGGTTGCTGCGCCGATCAATGCGCGCTGGTGGGAGGTGTTCAACGACCCGCTGCTGTCGTCGCTGATCGACCGCGCAACGCTGGCGAGCCTTGATCTGCGTATTGCCGCCACGCGTCTGGAGCAAAGCCGGGCGGCGTATCGGGTGAGCACTGGTGAGCAGTTGCCGCAGCTCGATGGCACTCTCGGCTACCAGCGCAAGCGCAACAGTGGCAAGGGCTTGAACGATCCATCCGGCCAGCAGGGCAGGGCGCCGTTTGAGCAGTGGGATAGCGGCCTGAGCGCCAGTTGGGAGCTCGATTTCTGGGGCCGGGTACGCCGCGAAGTCGAGGCTGCCGGCGCCCGGGTCGAGATGGCTGAGAGCGATCAGCACGCGGCCTTGCTGGCCTTACAGGCCGAGGTGGCGCGCCAGTATCTGGCCCTGCGTGGCGTGCAGAGCAGCCATGAGGTGACCCGCCAGAATCTGGCGCTGGCGCGCAGCAGCCTTGAGCTTTCTCGCGAGCGGCTGCGCAACGGCGTCGCTACCGAGCTGGATGTGGCTGAAGCGGCGGCGCAAGTCGCGGCGGTGGAATCGCGCCTGCCGGTGCTGGAGCAGCGGCAGGCGCAGTTGATCAACGCCCTGGGCTTGCTGCTGGCGCAAACCCCGCGAGCCTTGCAGCGCGAGCTGGAGCAGCCGGTACAAATGGCCGCCGTGCCGTTGCAGGTTCCGGTCGGCTTGCCATCGGAGCTGGCCGAGCGGCGTCCGGACATCCGCCGCGCCGCCGCCCGCCTGCATGCCGCGACGGCCAGCACGGGGGTGGCGCAAGGTGATTTCTACCCGCGCATCACCCTGTCAGGCAATGTCGGTCTGCAAGCGTTGCAGTTGTCCGACCTGGGCAGCTGGGGGGCGCGGCAATTCGCGTTCGGGCCGCAGCTCAGCCTGCCGATTTTCAATGGCGGGCGCTTGCGCGGCATGTTGCAACTGCGTGAGGCCCAAGAACAGGAGGCGGCGCTGGCCTACCAGCAGACCGTGCTGCGAGCCTGGCAGGAAATCGACGATGGCATGAGCCTGTACAACGCCAGCCAGTTGCAGCAGCGCAAGCTCCAGGAAGCGGTGCAACATAACCAGATGGCCCTGGCTGCCGCCAAACGCCAGTACGTCGAAGGGGTGGTGGACTTTCTCAACGTGCTGTCGGTGCAGCGGGCGTTGCTCAGTACCCAGCAGCAGTGGGTCCAAAGCTCCACCACCCAGGCCCAGGCCTTGGTCAGCCTGTATGCAGCGCTGGGCGGTGGCTGGTGAGGCCGCCACCGCTCACGACGCTCAGGGTTTGAGCGCAGCCTGTTCTTCCAGGCGGTCGGTTTCGAACAGTTGCTCAAGTTCCTTGCGCGCCTCGCGGGCGGTCTGCAGAACCTTGGCAGCGTCGTCGTAGACCTTGTGCTGTTCGGCCAGCACTGCTTCGTCATGGCACTTGAAGCGCTGGATGCGCGCCTGGGCCTGGCTTTCCGAGAGGCCCAGGCCAAGCAGGGTCTGGCGGCCCATTTCCAGGCTTGAGTGGAAGGTTTCGCGCACCGCATGGGCACCGACGTCGATCAGCCGGTGCACGTGCTGGCGGTTGCGCGCCCGGGCGATGATCTTCATGTGCGGGTAGAGCTTGCGCACCAGTTCGGCGGTCTTGATGTTGGTGTCCGGGTCGTCGGTGGCGATGACAAAGAATTCGGCGTCCTGGACCCTGGCGGCGCGCAGGATTTCCGGGCGCAGCGGGTCACCGTAAAACACCGGCACATTGCCGAAGCTGCGGGTGAACTCGATGGTTTCCACCGACATGTCCAGGGCCACGAAAGGGATCTGCTGGGCACGCAGGATCCGCGCGACGATCTGCCCCATGCGGCCCATGCCGGCAATCACTACCCGCGGGTTGTCGCTGTGGATCTCACTGTACTCCTCGGGCACCGGGGCGGCGGCTTTGGGGCGCGGCTTGATCCAGCGTGCCACGGCCATGAACAGCAACGGGGTCATGGCCATCGACAAGGTGATGGTCAGCACCAGAATGTCGTAGACCCGTGGCTCGAACAGGCCGTTGCTGCTGCCGAGCTTGAACACCACGAAGGCAAACTCGCCACCGGCAGCCAATACCAGCCCTAACTGAAATGCACTCTGGCGCTCCAGCCCGGCAGCCATGCGGCCGATGAACATCAGCAGCGGCAGTTTCAGGGCAATCAGCAGCAGGGTCAGGCCCAGCACAGTAATTGGAGCACTGAGCAGCAGGCTCAGGTTGGCACCCATGCCGACGCTGATGAAAAACAGGCCCAGCAGCAGGCCCTTGAACGGCTCGATCTGTGCTTCAAGCTCATGGCGGTATTCGGAATCAGCCAGCAGCAGGCCAGCCAGAAACGCGCCCAGGGCCATCGACACACCGACCAGCTCCATCAGCCAGGCGGTGCCGATCACCACCAACAGGGCGGTGGCGGTGGACACTTCCTGGATCTTGGTCCGTGCCACGATGCGAAACACCGGACGCAGCAGGTAACGCCCGCCAATCACCACGATCGCGATGCTGCCGACCACTTCCAGGGCGTGGGTCAGGCTTGCACCAGGGGCGAGGTCCTGATTGGCACCGGCCAGCACTGGCACCAGGGCAATCAGCGGGATGGCGGCGATGTCCTGAAACAACAGAATGGCAAATGCAGTGCGCCCGTGCGGGCTGTTGAGTTCTTTACGCTCGGCCAGGCTTTGCAAGCCGAACGCCGTTGAAGACAGTGCCAGGCCCAGACCGAGCACGATCGCGGTGTTCAACGGCTGGTCGAACGCCAGCAGGGCGATGCCGCCAATCACCACGCCGCACAGCAGCACCTGCAGCATGCCGACCCCGAACACCGCTTTGCGCATGACCCACAAGCGCTTGGGCGACAGCTCCAGGCCAATGATGAACAGTAGTAATACCACCCCAAGTTCCGAGATGTGGCTGACACTCTCTGGATTCCCTATCAGGCCCAGCACCGAGGGGCCGATGATCACACCGGCGAACAGGTAACCCAGCACCGAGCCCAGTTGCAGGCGCTTGGCCAGCGGAACGGTGAGGACGGCGGCGAACAGGAAAACGACAGCGGCCTGCAGCAGGCTGCCTTCATGGGGCATGGTCAAACTCCTTTGCATAACAGCAGCATCAGGCCGTGCGCCTGAGCAGAGCGGCATTAAACACAGGCATTGTTGACAGGGCAATGTCGGCGGCGTTGCATCGCGTTCGCGCAGGCGCCAGGGAAGGGCGCTGGATGGTTTATCGCGGTGCTGCTCTGCGCGTAACATAGGCGCGCCTTGCTGCTGCAATCGGGCAGCCCATGTTGAATTGACAGGAACCCTCATGAGTAACAAACAACGCTTGATCTATTCGCTGCTGATTGCCTTGGGCGTGCTGGCAATCATGCTTGGACTCACCCGTTTACAGGATACCGGTGTGATCAGCGAAAAAACCTTCCAGTACATTGCCATCGCGGTGGCGGTGCTGGTGGTGGTTCTCAACGGCATCATGCGCCGCAAGGTCAAGCGTTGAGCATTGCTGGTATCCGGTTCACTGGACTGGCTGGTCATCTTCCGTGTTCAGCCATTGCAGTGCCTTGGGGTGCAAGGAGTAGGTCTTGTCGCTGGCCAGTACAATCACGCCTTCGTCACACAGCCGCTTGAGCACTTCGCGCACGCTGAGAAACGACAGCGGCACATCCAGGCGCAACAAGTGGCTGTGAATGCCGCGAACCCCCATGGGCTGACCTTCTTCGCCAGCAGCCAGCAGGGTGTCGAGTACTTTGAGCCGAACCAGGCTGGTACGCAGCCCGAAGGCTTTGAGCAAGGCTCTGATCTGTTCGTTGCCGCCCCGTTCGTGGTCGGCCGGCGCGGCGCTGGCCTGGGCGGCCATGGCCGTCTGCTTCAGGATGGAACGGGTGGTGATTCCTTGGCGGTTGAGCATGCGCAAACTCCCTTTCAGGCTTCAATTTTCTCGGTTTCCATCTACTAAGACGGATGAGCGCGAAAAAACCTCATCTGCCGGGCGAAATAATTTGCCGGCAGGCACTGTCGGGATGCTCAAAAAGCTCTCGCAGACCTTTATATCCGTGGCCTGCAAGGGATCATGAAGATTTTTTAAGGTTGCGTGTCGGGAGGTGAGCCCGATCAGCTGCGCGGAGGCGTGGCGGGCTGGCGATACAGCACCGGGTTGCCCTGGGCGTTGGGGATGATCTGCACCGGCAGTACCTGTGGCAGTGCATTGACCAGTGCCGACATCTCTCGGGTGTTGTAATTCAGGCCCAGGCGCAGATCGCCGGTTGCACTGTCGGCGAGCATCACCGGTGTGCTCAGGTAGCGGTTGATCAGCGGCAGTGCCAGGCGCAGCGGCAGGTCATTGAACACCAGCTTGCCGTAACGCCAGGCCAGGCTGGTGTCGGCCGTGCGGGAGTGGCTGATGGTCGGTTGCGTATCACCGGCCTGGTAACCCGCCTGCATACCGGGCCTGAGCTGCACGCTGTGCTCGGGGTGGGCGCGGTCACTGACCACCTGGACCGAACCCTCGACCAGCATGACCTGCACCTGCTGCTGGTACAGCCATACGTTGAAGCGCGTGCCGGTGGCCTCGATGCTGCCCTGGCCGGCCTGCACGATGAAGGGATGCAGGGCATCGCGCGCCACTTCAAAGAACGCTTCGCCTTTATCCAGGCTGATGATGCGTCGGTCCCGGTAGCCGGTATAGGTCAGACGGGTATTGATATTGAGTTCCACCCGGCTGCCGTCGGGCAGTGTGACAATGCGCGTGTTTTTGTCGGCTTGCTGACTCTCGTACTGGCTCGGTATCCAGCCTTGGTGCCAGCCGACCAGTAATGCCATGGCACTGGCAGCGGCAAACAAAAAGACCTGCCGGTGACGTCTTGGTCGGCTGCCGGGGGACGCGGCGTTGTCGGCCACAGGCGAGACTGGCGCTGTGATTGCGGGCTTGAGTCCTTCGCAGGCGGCCCAGGTGCCGCCCATGGCCTGGTACTCGCGGGCATGGCGTGGATCAGCGGCCAGCCACTGGGTGAACTGATGGCGCTCGACGTCCGTGCAATCGTCTTCCTGCAGGCGCATGAACCACTGCGCAGCGGTCTCGATGATCGCGTCGTCGCTGACTTGACTGGACGTTGTCTGGTGCATGGGTTCTCCGCTGTCGCCAGAAAGGATTCTACCTCTGGCTATTGACGAGTGAGAACCATGGATAACCAGTCAGGCTCATATCTGGTTGCATTTTTCTGTAAATGTCACACGCTCTCATTCATTTAGTCGAAAACGTGGTTTTTCTGGCGTCAGAAACGCTCTGGAGCGGCTTCTTCAGCTGTCACCTGCACCAATGTGGATGAATCTGCTGCCTGCGGTTCAGGCGGGGCGAAGATGATTCGCCGGTCGGCATCATGGGGGCACACGCTACCGTTCGTCGTGGTCAGGCTTGCGGGGTTGTCATTATCCTAATACTGTACGCCCATACAGTATTTCGAGGTTGACGATTATGTTGATGGAGTCTGTGCAGAACAGCGTAGCGAATGTAGTGCGTCCTGGCGCCATGTTCGAAGAAATGCAGCGTGAGGATTTCCTGGCTCTGGCAGCTGCCTTGCGCCAGTTCAATGTCTACCAGCCGTTGGCGGCCGAGCGGGAGGTAACCTCCTGTTTCGATCGAGAGCCACGCCTGGCCCTGATCATGGAATCCTGAGCGCGGGACATCCGTCACACTGGCAAAATAGGGTTTATGGTATGAGTGTCGACCTGGTTTGGGGGCACTCACATGGATACGTTTGCAACCCGTTTGAAACAAGAGCGCAAGACTCTAGGGCTGACCCAGCAGCAGTTTGCGAGCCTGGGCGGTGTGGAGGTTAATGCACAGGCGATGTATGAAAGCGGCGTGCGGGTTCCGCGGTCTGCGTACCTGGTTGAACTATGGCAAAACGGCGTTGATGTTCTTTACCTGATTTCAGGCAGGCGCACGGCGCTTGACCTCGACAGGTTGTCTGCAACCGAGCGCGAGGTGATCACCAGTTTTCGTGCCATGGCGCCGGAAGACCGAGAGTCGATCAGTGCGCTGACGGCCTCTCTGTCTGAGCGCATGCGCAAACAGTAAATCAGGGCATGGCTTGTTTGTGAGTATATGAAACATATATGCTTCGTATATTCAACGCAGAGGGGCAAGCATGGGCCTGGTAAAAATTTCTGAACACATGCACGCCAATGTGCGTGCTGCCAGTGCGGCGCTAAGCCGCTCGATCAACGCGCAAGCCGAACACTGGATGCGGGTTGGGATGTTGGCTGAACTCAATCCGGCACTGACCTACAGCGAAATCTGCCAGCTGCTGCTCAAGGCTGAAAGTAATGGCGGCGCAGCGCTGGGTGTGCAGGTTCTGGACCTGCCAGCGGTCGAGAAGGTGGCTTCATGAGCCGTGGCATTACCATTAAAACTGCGCAGGATATCGAAGCGCTGCGCGTTTCCGGTCGGCTTGCGGCTGACGTGCTGGCGATGATCGCACCTTATGTCAAAGCGGGCGTCAGTACCGAGGCGCTGGATGACATCTGTAATCAGTACATCGTCAATGAGCTTAAGGTGATTCCTGCCAACGTCGGTTATCACGGCTTCACCAAGACCACCTGCATTTCTCCCAATGCCGTGGTTTGCCATGGTATTCCTTCGGCATCGGACATCCTCAAGGACGGTGATATCGTCAATATCGATGTGGCGGTGATCAAGGATGGCTGGTTTGGCGATACCAGCCGCATGTATCTGGTGGGTGAAGTCAGCCCGCTGGCCAGGAAACTGGTCGAGACCACCTATGAAGCGACCTGCGCCGGCATTCGTGCGGTTCGCCCCGGCGCGACACTGGGTGACATCGGCCACGCCATCCAGACCGTCGCCCATCGTGATGGCTTCAGTGTTGTGCGTGAGTACTGCGGTCATGGTATCGGCCGGGTGTATCACGAAGAGCCTCAGGTTCTGCATTACGGCACGCCGGGCAAGGGGCTGCGGCTCAAGCCTGGCATGGTGTTCACCATTGAGCCGATGATCAATGCCGGCAAACCGGGGACCAAGACCCTGGCTGATGGCTGGACGGTGTTGACCCGTGATCTATCGTTGTCGGCGCAATGGGAGCACATGGTGGCGGTCACGGATGACGGCTTTGAGGTATTGACGCCCTGGCCTGATGGTCCGGGTGACTATCCAGCCATTTGAACCCGGCGGCCCGGTCTTTGACCGGGCTATTTGCGTGCCCGGCAGGCGTTCAGATTGACCGGCCCGACGAACTCGTTGCCACGGCCTGTTACACAGGCAATAAGCTGGTTACGCTGACGCTCCCACTCTTGAACCGGATAAGTCTTGTTCCATGCCTGGAACAATTGCTGGTCCTGGCGCGACAGGCGCAATTGGTAGCGTTTGCTCATGTACAAATGAGTGCGGGCGACCATGCCGCGAACTTGGGTGCGCGGCATGACCTTGCGGGCCTTGAAGTCTATCTGGGTCTGGCATGCACCATACTGGCTCTGCCGCGTCGGCAGCCAGGCAAAGCTGAAGTTACTGCGGTCGGCGTTCACTTCGCCGATGGCAGGCACCAGATTGTGCAGGTCGGCTTCGGCAAGCTGAAACCGCCTGTCGTTGCGTGAGCAGTTGGCGCGGCCGCCGTTTTGCCAACACAGTCGTTGATGACCGATTTGCCAGGCCGACACGATATGCTCCCATTCGACGCGCCTGGCGCGCTGCGGATTCTTGCGAGGTATGTACCCGCAACTGGCCAGGTCGATACGATTGCCCCTGTACTTGCAGCCACAGTAGAACTCGGTGGACTGTGGGGCGTAGAGCGTCCTGGCGACTTTCTTGGCCTCGCTGAAGGTTCGCGGCGCTGCGGCCTGGGTCTGTAACGACAGGCCCGCCAGCAGCACCGCACACCAGCCCGTGTAAAATCTGCCAGGCATGCCGTCAGTCTTCTTTCGGTACGGTCCAGAACAACTGCACACCGCCATCGTCGCGCCAGGCGAGGGTGACGTTGTCATTTTCGGAGATTTCTTCGAGCAGACGTGCCCAGTCCTCGTTTAGCTCGCCGGCCTGAGGCAGCAGCAGGGCGGTACGGGCTTTTTGCGCTGCCGGGGCATTGATGATTTTCTGGATGCGCATACCGAGACGCTCGTAAGTGCCGGGTGAGGCGGGCGCTGCATTTTGTTTTGCCACCTGAAGCATTCCTTGTTTTGCTGTATGCGCATACAGTATTTTAACTGGCGCGCTTTCGCAACAGGCGTGGCTATAGCGTAAATGACAATTCATTACCCGTTGTGCCCGGCCCAACGGTATTGAAGAAATGCCGGAACTGGCCGATTCCCTGTCAGCGATCTGAATTGAACAGGGAGGGCGCATGTCATTGTCAATCGCAATGGCTGGTGTATCGGTCAGGGTTGCCGGGGTGGCCAGCACGCCGACTGATGTCGCGGCCAGTGAGGCTGAGCGCGAAGAAGCGTTGGCCGGGTTACAGGTGCCTGATGATCTTTCGCCCAAGGCCGGCAAGAAGAGCGGCTCGGGGCAGGGGCAAGTGGTCGATACCTTGCTTGACCGGTTGTCAGAGCTGCATGAACGTCTGCGGCGTTTGCGTCAGGAACTGCGTGCTGCGGTCAATTCGCCCAATCCGGACATCGTACGCTTACCGCGTATCCTCAACCTGCAGCGGCAGATCACCGTGACTAACGGCGACATCCAATTGGTATCGGGCCTGCTGATCAACGCATTGAACAGAACCACCGGTAGCGGCGTCAGCACCCAGGCTTGATGGCGATAGGTCATCAGGTTGACAAACCTTGAATGGTTTTCGATAGTGAGTGTCTCGCAAACGTTTGCGCGCCGCACAATAATCACAAGATCGGAGATGCATTCATGAAGCTGCCCTTTGCTGGCCGTCTGCTCGCTGTCGCTGTATTTGCCTCGCTCACCAGCCTTATCCCCTTGTCATCGGCTTACGCTCAAACGGAACAAAAGCCCAAAGTCGCTCTGGTCATGAAGTCGTTGGCCAATGAATTCTTCCTGACCATGGAAGACGGCGCCAAGGCTTACCAGAAAGAGCATGCCGGTGATTTCGATCTGATCTCCAATGGCATCAAGGATGAATCCGATACCGCCAGCCAGATTCGTATCGTCGAGCAGATGATCGTCTCGAAAGTCGATGCGCTGGTCATTGCGCCGGCTGATTCCAAAGCGCTGGTGCCGGTGATCAAGAAAGCCGTGGATGCGGGTATCAAGGTCGTCAATATCGACAACCAGCTCGATGCCGCGGTGCTCAAGAGCAAGAATATCGAAGTACCTTTCGTCGGACCTGACAACCGCAAGGGCGCGCAACTGGTCGGCGATTACCTGGCCGGGCAACTGCAAGCGGGGGATGAGGTCGGCATTATCGAAGGCGTGCCGACCACCACCAATGCCCAGCAACGCACGGCAGGCTTCCAGGATGCCATGCAGGCGGCGCAGATCAAGGTGGTTTCCGTGCAGTCCGGCAACTGGGAAATCGACAAGGGCAACGCCGTCGCGGCGGCAATGCTCAATGAATACCCCAACCTCAAGGCGCTGCTGGCTGGCAATGACAGCATGGCGCTGGGCGCTGTTTCGGCGGTGCGTGCGGCGGGCAAGGCCGGTAAGGTCAAAGTGGTCGGCTACGACAACATCAACGCCATCAAGCCGATGCTCAAGGACGGTCGTATCCTCGCCACAGCCGACCAGTTCGCTGCACGTCAGGCGGTATTCGGCATTGAGGCTGCGCTCAAGTCCCTCAAGGGCGAGCCGCTGGGCAGCGTCAATGGCGTGATCCAGACCCCGGTGGAACTGGTTACCCAGGCCAGGTAAGAGGTACAACCTATGTCAGCCTCTACAGAGGTCGTGCTCTCGGTGCACGGTATCGGCAAGCACTATGCTCAGCCGGTGCTCGCTGATATCGACCTGACTCTGCTGCGCGGCGAGGTATTGGCCCTGACCGGCGAGAACGGCGCAGGCAAAAGCACCTTGTCGAAGATCATCGGCGGGTTGGTGGTGCCTGGCACCGGGCAGATGCAGTTCATGGGGCAGGCTTATCAGCCGACCAGCCGGACCCAGGCCGAGCAGCTCGGAGTGCGGATGGTCATGCAGGAGCTCAACCTGCTGCCGACCCTCACCGTCGCGGAAAACCTGTTTCTCGACAAGTTGCCGCGTCGCGCCGGCTGGATTGACCGCAAGCGGCTGCGCGCCATGGCCCGTGAGGCCATGGCGCGGGTCGGCCTGCAAGCGATCGATCCTGACACCCTGGTTGCCGAATTGGGCGTCGGCCATCAACAGATGGTCGAGATCGCTCGCAACCTGATCGGCGATTGTCGGGTGCTGATTCTTGACGAGCCCACGGCCATGCTCAGCGCGCGGGAGGTCGGCTTGCTGTTCGAACAGATCGCCCGTTTGCAGGCGCGCGGCGTGTCGATCATCTATATCTCGCATCGTCTCGAAGAACTGGCACGGATCGCCCAGCGCATTGCGGTGTTGCGCGACGGCAGGCTGGTGTGTGTCGAGCCCATGAGTCGCTACGACAGCCAGCAACTGGTGGCGCTGATGGTGGGGCGCGAGTTGGGTGAACAGTTCGACATGGGCCAACGGCACATCGGCGAAGTCGCGCTGGCGGTGCGTGGCCTGGGGCGCAAGGGCAAGGTCGACAATGTCTCGTTCGAAGTGCGCCAGGGCGAGATTCTCGGCATTTGCGGGCTGGTCGGCGCCGGTCGCACTGAGCTGCTGCGCCTGATCTACGGTGCTGACCGCGCCGACGCCGGGCAGGTCGAGGTGGGCCAGCCATTGCGTGTGGTAAGCATTGACTCACCCAGTGATGCGGTGCGCCACGGCATTGCACTGATCAGCGAGGACCGCAAAGGAGAAGGGCTGCTGTTGTCGCAAAGCGTCAGTGCCAATATCGCTCTGGGCAATATGCCGGCCATCGCCCGTGGCAGCATCGTCAGTGCAGCGCGTGAGCGAGCCTTGGCGCTGCGTCAGGTCGAAGCGCTGCGGGTTCGCTGCTCCGGGCCTGACCAGGAAGTCGGGCAGTTATCAGGCGGCAATCAGCAGAAAGTGGTAATCGGTCGCTGGCTGGAGCGCGACTGCCCGGTGATGCTGTTTGATGAGCCGACCCGAGGTATCGATATTGGTGCCAAATTCGATATCTACGCGCTGCTCGGCGAACTGACCCGCAAGGGGCGGGCGCTGGTGGTCGTGTCCAGCGACCTGCGCGAGTTGATGCTGATCTGCGACCGTATCGCCGTGCTTTGCGCCGGGCGCCTGATCGATACCTTCGAGCGTGCCACCTGGACCCAGGACCAACTGCTGGCGGCTGCGTTTGCCGGTTATCAGACCTCTACTGCGCAGCCCGTCGAGAGCGCTGCCGGGATTAACCAATGAATTCTTCAACCGATACTTCGGCCACATCGCTGCCGGCCCGCCGTGGCGCCCACTATTTCGGGCTGGGCACCTATCTGGGCCTGGCGGGCGCGTTGCTGGCGATGGTTGTGCTGTTCTCACTGCTCAGCGAACACTTTTTGTCTTACCAGACCTTCAGCACCCTGGCCAACCAGATTCCTGATCTGATGGTTCTGGCCGTGGGCATGACCCTTGTACTGATCATTGGCGGTATCGACCTGTCCGTCGGGTCGGTGCTGGCCCTGGCCGCCTCGGCGGTCAGTGTCGCGATCCTCGGTTGGGGCTGGAGTGTTGTGCCCGCCGCGTTGCTGGGTATGGCGTGTGCAACCCTGGCAGGGGCGGTGACGGGTTCGATTACTGTGGCCTGGCGCATCCCGTCGTTCATCGTTTCGTTGGGCGTACTGGAAATGGCCCGTGGCCTGGCCTATCAGATGACCAACTCGCGCACGGCTTATATCGGCGACGCATTCGCCTGGTTTTCCAATCCGATCGCCTTTGGGGTCGCGCCGTCGTTTCTGATCGCGCTGTCAGTGATTTTTGTGGCTCAGGCGGTGTTGACGCGCACCGTGTTCGGTCGTTACCTGATCGGCATTGGCACCAACGAAGAGGCGGTGCGGCTGGCGGGCATCAACCCAAAACCCTACAAAATCATGGTGTTCGCCCTTATGGGGCTGCTCGCCGGGCTGGCGGCGCTGTTTCAGATTTCCCGTCTCGAAGCGGCCGACCCCAATGCTGGCGCGGGTCTTGAGCTGCAAGTCATTGCTGCGGTAGTTATCGGTGGCACCAGCTTGATGGGCGGGCGCGGGTCGATCATCAGCACCTTCTTTGGTGTGCTGATCATCTCGGTGCTGGCCGCCGGGTTGGCGCAGATTGGTGCCAGTGAACCGACCAAACGCATCATTACCGGTGCGGTGATTGTGATTGCCGTGGTGCTCGACACCTACCGCAGTCATCGCGCCAAACGGCAGGGCTGAAATGGCAACTATCAAAGACGTGGCCGCCCTTGCGGGCATTTCCTACACAACCGTGTCTCACGTGTTGAATAACAGCCGACCGGTCAGTGAGGCGGTGCGTCTCAAGGTCGAGGCGGCCATCGTTCAGCTCGACTATGTACCCAGTGCCGTGGCCCGTTCACTCAAGGCTCAGGCCACTGCAACCATCGGGCTGCTGGTGCCTAACGGCATGAACCCGTATTTTGCGGAGCTGGCCAGAGGCATCGAGGATCACTGCGAGCGTAACGGCTTCTGTGTGATTCTCTGCAACTCCGACGACGACCCGCAGAAACAGCGCAATTACTTGCGCGTACTGCAGGAAAAGCGCGTCGATGGCCTGATCGTTTCTTCCGTGGATGGCGATGCGGGGATTGCCGGCGGTTTGGCGGCGGTGCGCACCCCGACGGTGATCGTCGACCGTGAGCTGGCAGGCGTGGATGCCGATCTGGTTCGCATCGATCACGAGCAGGGTGCGTGGCTGGCGACCCGCCATTTGCTGGAGCTGGGGCATCGGCAGATTGCTTGCATTGCTGGCCCGCAACACGCCGCCGTCACCGCCATGCGCCTGGCCGGTTATCGGCGCGCGTTGCAGCAGGCGGGTGTGTCTGCCCGGCAGGAATGGGCGCTGTACAGCGACTTCACCAGCCCGGCGGGGCACCAGGCGGCCGCCGCCTTGCTGGCGGGTGAGCGACCCACGGCGATTTTCGCCGGTAACGACATGATTGGCATCGGTGTTCTGCGTGCCGCGGCCGAGCGTGGTATCAGCGTGCCGCAAGCGCTGTCGGTCATCGGCTTTGACGATGTACAACTCAGTCGGTTCGTGTACCCGGCCCTGACCACGGTCGGCCAGTCGATCATGCAGTTGGGCGAGGCCGCTGCGCAGCGGCTGTTACGGCGCATCGCCAACCCGGGGGAGCCTGTTGAAAAATTGCTGATCAGGCCCGACGTGGTGGTGCGGGAGTCCACCGCGCCAGTCGCTGCGCTTTAAAACGATCCGGTCAGCCGTTGCAGGCTGGCCAGCACAACAATCCGGTTTGGATGAGAGGCCAAGGCCACAATCATGCAAGAACAAGTAGTGGTAATCGGCAGCCTGAACATGGACCTGGTGGTGCGTACGCCGCGTCTGCCGCGTCCGGGCGAGACGTTGACCGGTCGTTCGTTTGTCACCGTAGCGGGTGGCAAGGGTGCCAATCAGGCGGTTGCTGCAGCGCGGTTGGGCAGTCAGGTGGCAATGATCGGCTGCGTTGGTGATGATGGTTATGGCAAGCAATTGCGCGATGCGCTGCTTGATGAAGGGATCGACTGTCAGGGCGTCTGTTGTGTGCCAGGGGTCAATACCGGCATCGCGTCAATCCTGGTTGATGAGCATGGCCAGAACGCGATTGTGATCGTGGCGGGCGGCAACGGCGAATTGCTCCCGGCCTCGGTTGAGCGTTTCGATGCTCTGCTGGCCTCGGCCAAGGTCGTTGTCTGCCAATTGGAAGTCCCGCTAGCCACTGTTGAGTACAGCCTGCGACGTGCGCGTGAGCTGGGCTGTACGGTGATTCTCAACCCCGCCCCGGCCAGTGAGCCGCTGCCTGCGCACTGGTACGGTCTGATCGACTACCTGATTCCCAACGAAAGCGAGGCTCAGGCGCTGAGCGGCTTGCCGGTTAGCTCGGTAGCCGAGGCCGAGGCCGCAGCAGGTGTTCTGCTGAGCGCGGGGGTGGCGAACGTGATTGTCACGCTCGGTGGGCAAGGGGTGTTGTGGGTCAACGAGTCCGGCGTGCAGCAGAGTGCCGCCCACCGCGTGTCGGCCGTGGATACCACGGCGGCGGGCGATACCTTTGTCGGTGGTTTTGCCGCTGCCCTGGCCCGGGGGCAGGCGCCGGAGCAGGCATTGCGTCTGGCGCAGGCGGCTGCAGCGCTGTCGGTGACCCATGAGGGTGCCCAACCTTCGATTCCTGTGCTGGATGAAGTGAAGAGGTTCATGGCGTCATGAAGAAAACTCCATTGCTCAATATTGCCCTGTCACGGGTGATTGCGTCGCTGGGGCATGGCGATGTGCTGCTGATTGTCGATGCAGGCATGCCGGTGCCGCCAGGCGTTGAACTGATCGATCTGGCGCTGACCCGCGGCGTTCCGGACTTTATCGCCGTGCTGGATGTGGTGCTTAGCGAAATGCAGGTCGAGAGCCATGTACTGGCGCGGGAAATGATCGAGGTCCAGCCGCCGGCCTTGCAAGTCATCGAGACCTTGCAGATCGACGGCCAGTTGGGGCGGCAGAGCTGGGTCAGCCATGAGGAGTTGAAAGTCTTGAGCTGCACGGCCAAGGCGATCGTGCGTACCGGCGAATGCCAGCCTTACAGCAACGTGGCGCTGGTCGCGGGTGTTGTTTTCTAGTGAATAAACGAGGAGTGCTGCATGACAGGGATATCAAGGTTCAAACAACTGATTGCAGGAGTGGCAATGGTGGCCATGCTCGGGGTAACCACTGCCCAGGCGGCAGAAAAGCGTGATTTGATCATCGACACCGACCCGGGTGCCGATGACGTGGTTGCACTGTTGCTGGCCCTGGCGTCGCCTGAAGAACTCAACTTGCTGGCCATCACCACCGTGGCGGGCAATGTGCGGCTGGACAAGACCTCGCGCAATGCCCGGTTGGCCAGGGAGTGGGGCGGCCGCGAAAATGTGCCGGTGTATGCCGGTGCGCCACGGCCGTTGGTGCGCCCGCCGATCTACGCAGAAAACGTTCATGGCCAGGAAGGCCTGCCCGGGGTTGAGGTTTATGAGCCTCAGGCCAAGCTGGCTGAGGGCAATGCTGTCGATTATCTGATTCGCACGCTGAGCAATGCCGCGCCGCACAGTATCACCATTGCCATGCTCGGGCCGCAGACCAATCTGGCGCTGGCGTTGACCCAAGCGCCGGAAATTACTCAGGGCATCAAGGAAGTGGTAGTCATGGGGGGTGCGCACTTCAATGGCGGCAATATCACCCCGGTGGCCGAATTCAATCTGTTTGCCGACCCCCATGCCGCGCAGGTGGTGCTGGCTAGCGGCGTGAAGCTGACTTACATTCCGCTGGATGTCACCCACAAGATTCTCACCAGTGACGCGCGCATTGCACGTATTGGCGGCCTGGGTAACCGGGCGGGCAAGCTGGTCAAGGATATTCTGCAGGCCTACGTGAAACTCGACATGGAGCATTACGGCTTGCCCGGCGGGCCTGTGCACGATGCCAGCGTGATTGCCTGGTTGCTCAAGCCGCAATTGTTTTCGGGCAGGCCTGTCAACCTGGCTATCGACAGCCGCGAGGGGCTTGGCTTTGGCCAGACCGTGGCAGACTGGTACGGCACCCTCAAGCAACCCGACAACGTGTACTGGGTTGCTGATGGCGATGCTCAAGGGTTTTTCGACTTGCTCAGCGAGCGTCTGGCGCGCCTGAAGTGAATGCCGGCTTCAGGCTTCTATGGCCGGTGCAGCGTAGCGACTCAAGACCTGGCCGATAAAGGCTTGAGCGTTTTCGGTGCCCAGCTCCTTGATCAGCAAGTCGATGGCAATGATTGCCAGTTCTTCTGCGGAACCGGGGCTGTGCGCGCATTGCCCCTGCGGCCAGCGAGCCTTGATGTCCGCTTCGATGGATACGATTGACATGTTTCTATGGTCCTGTGTGGTGTCCAGCTATTTGCAGCCCGTTCTGTTGGCTGAAAACGGGCGCGTGCAGTAAACCACTACCGCGCCTCTTTGGCACTTCGACTTACGCATTGGATGGCGGGTCACCACAAAGCACCTATTAACGTTTTGTGACGATTTGTCGACCCCGGTAAACTCTCGACTGGGGCAGACTCCCGCCCCACGGACGGCTATGTGCAACCAATACGCTTACGTGTGGTCGCAAAAGGTCTGATCCTGTTCATCGGTAAAGGAGGCTGTAATGCCCTGGAAATTCGCAACACTTGGTTTTGTCGCAGTGACATCGCTACTGGCAGGCTGCAGCACGACATCCGCGCCCGAGTCGCCATCCCAAGCGCCGAAGGCCGCTGAAGCGCCAGCGCGTCCAGCCGGTGATGGCCGTTGCGATGCCGGTGGCGCGCAGTCGGCGGTCGGCAAGCAGGCCACGCTCGAATTGCTCAATCAGGTTCGCAGCCAGTCCGGTGCGATGGATGCGCGCATCCTGGGCCCTAACGACATGGTCACGCTGGAGTACCGCTCGGAACGGGTCAACGTCAATACCGATGCCACTGGCAAGGTGATTCGCGTCAACTGCGGCTGAGCAGACGCTTCTCCAGGCATAAAAAAACCCCGTCAACATCAACGGGGTTTTTTATGCGGTGCCAAATCAGACAATAGTGACTTCTTCAGCTTGCATGCCTTTCTGGCCCCGTGCAGCGATGAACGAGACTGTCTGTCCTTCCTTCAGGCTCTTGAAGCCTTCCGCCTTGATCGCTTTGAAGTGTACGAACAGATCGTCGCCGCCGCCTTGAGGGGTGATAAAGCCGAAGCCTTTTTCATCGTTGAACCACTTGACGGTGCCGGTTTGGCGATTGGACATGGTGCATCTCCGGAAACATGAATTTCAGTAACGTGTCGCTCAGCCTGCTGGGCACACGCTGTGATGATAGTTCAATTGAGCGCGCCGGGGTGTTTTTCAAAACCGCCTGTAGCGATCACCGGTGCAGATTTTTGACCTGCATCACGGCGATCGTTCCTTTTGCAGGCGCGATGAGTCAGTTCTTTTTCGCGACACAGTTTTCGGCGACCAAGGTACGCAGCTTTTGGGTCAGCTGCGGGTCCGGGGTCTCGCCAGAGTTATTGAGCTTGGTGATCTCCGCCTGGCTGAAATGCCCATCGACCTGTTTGGCGCCGCAGTCGCAGTGAGCCTTGGCCGACTTCTCATCCAGATTCTGCGCCTTGGCAGCACTGACGCATTCGTTGATGAACGTGCTACGGGTCGTGTTGTCCATGGCCGCTTGCGCGCCCAGCGGGGCTGCCAGGGCGATGCAGGCGAGGAGGGCAGACGGGCTTGGAAGCTTCATGGTGTTCTCCTTGGTCAGACTTTTTACTGGCTTGCGTCTTGTGAGACGGTTTGAGGCGGCGGCGGTTCAGCCTGATAGAAGAAAAGGATCTAATTTCATGTCGGCAGGTATCAAGCGCGCGGGTTGTGCTAGGATGCCGCTCCTGTCGCAATGGCGGCTTTCTCTATAAGCCCCTGCAGGCAGACGTTTCGTACAATCCAGTTATCGGGTTCGGTCCGGTTGGCCTGAGGGCTCCTGCCACTGTGAGGCAGGCATACCACCGAATCGCTACTGGCTCATCCCAACCCACGTGACCTTTGGTAGGGGTCACCACTAGGAGAGGAGGCGCCATGCCCATCATTACTCTTCCCGACGGCAGTCAACGTTCTTTCGATAATCCGGTATCGGTCTACGATGTCGCACTGTCCATTGGTGCAGGTCTTGCCAAGGCCACTGTGGCCGGCAAGGTCGACGGCAAGCTGGTCGACGCATGTGATCTGATCAGCACCGATGCCAGTCTGCAGATCATCACCCCGAAAGATCAGGAAGGCGTGGAGATCATTCGTCACTCCTGCGCGCACCTGGTCGGCCATGCGGTCAAGCAACTGTATCCGACCGCCAAAATGGTGATCGGTCCGGTGATCGACGAAGGCTTCTATTACGACATCGCTTACGAGCGGCCTTTCACCCCGGATGACCTGGCGGCCATCGAACAGCGCATGCAACAGCTGATCGACACTGACTATGACGTCATCAAGAAGGTGACCCCGCGCGCCGAGGTGATCGAAGTTTTCTCTGCTCGCCAGGAAGACTACAAGTTGCGTCTGGTCGAAGACATGCCGGACGAGCAGGCCATGGGTCTGTACTATCACGAAGAATACGTCGACATGTGCCGCGGTCCGCACGTGCCGAACACCCGCTTCCTCAAGGCATTCAAGCTGACCAAGCTGTCCGGCGCCTACTGGCGCGGCGATGCCAAGAATGAGCAACTGCAGCGCGTCTACGGTACTGCCTGGGCTGACAAGAAGCAGCTGGCGGCGTATGTCCAACGCATCGAAGAAGCTGAAAAGCGCGATCACCGCAAGATCGGCAAGCGTCTGGGCCTGTTTCACACCCAGGAAGAAGCACCGGGCATGGTGTTCTGGCATCCGCAGGGCTGGACCCTGTATCAGGTGCTTGAGCAGTACATGCGCAAAGTGCAGCGTGACAATGGCTACCTGGAAATCAAAACGCCACAGGTGGTTGATCGCAGCCTGTGGGAGAAGTCCGGGCACTGGGCCAACTACGCCGACAACATGTTCACCACTGAGTCGGAAAGCCGCGACTACGCCATTAAGCCGATGAACTGCCCGTGCCACGTGCAGGTGTTCAATCAGGGCCTGAAGAGCTACCGCGAGCTGCCGCTGCGTCTGGCCGAGTTTGGTGCCTGCCATCGTAACGAGCCGTCCGGTGCGTTGCATGGCATCATGCGGGTGCGTGGTTTCACTCAGGACGATGCACACATTTTCTGCACCGAAGAGCAGATGCAGTCCGAGTCGGCGGCATTTATCAAGCTGACTCTCGACGTTTACGCAGATTTCGGCTTTAAGGATATCGAGCTCAAGCTGTCCACTCGTCCGGAAAAGCGCGTCGGTTCCGACGAACTGTGGGATCGTGCCGAGGCTGCGCTGGCATCGGCGCTCGACAGTGCCGGCCTGCCGTACCAGTTGCAGCCGGGCGAGGGCGCTTTCTACGGTCCGAAGATCGAATTCTCCCTGAAAGACTGCCTGGGGCGTGTCTGGCAGTGCGGTACCCTGCAGCTGGACTTCAACCTACCGATCCGCCTGAGCGCCGAGTATGTGTCCGAAGATAACGGCCGCAAACACCCGGTCATGCTGCACCGCGCGATCCTGGGCTCGTTCGAGCGTTTCATCGGCATCCTGATCGAGCACTACGAGGGATCGTTCCCGGCGTGGCTGGCTCCGACCCAGGCGGTGATCATGAATATCACCGACAAACAGGCCGATTTTGCCCAGCAGGTCGAAAAAACTCTGCTCGAAAGCGGGTTCCGTGCCAAGTCCGACTTGAGAAATGAGAAAATCGGCTTTAAAATCCGCGAGCATACCTTGCTCAAGGTTCCTTATCTCCTCGTTATCGGAGATCGGGAAGTCGAAACGCAAACTGTCGCTGTGCGTACTCGCGAAGGCGCCGACCTAGGTTCGATGCCGGTCGCCCAATTCGCTGAATTCCTTACGCAAGCGGTTTCCCGGCGTGGTCGCCAAGATTCGGAGTAATTATTATTAAGCGTGATATGAGACAAGATAAACGAACTGCACCAAAGGCCCCGATCAATGAGAATATCTCGGCGCGCGAGGTTCGGTTAATTGGCGCTGATGGCGAGCAGATTGGCATCGTCTCTATTGATGAAGCGCTTCGTATCGCCGATGAGGCGAAACTGGATCTGGTAGAAATTTCTGCCGACGCAGTGCCCCCGGTTTGCCGTATCATGGATTACGGCAAATCGCTCTTCGAAAAGAAGAAGCAGGTCGCTGCAGCGAAGAAAAACCAGAAGCAGATTCAGGTTAAAGAAATCAAGTTTCGTCCAGGGACGGAGGAAGGGGATTACCAGGTAAAACTACGCAACCTGGTACGTTTCCTTAGTGACGGGGACAGGGCCAAGGTTTCCTTGCGATTCCGCGGCCGTGAGATGGCTCACCAGGAGCTGGGGATGGAACTGTTGAAGCGGGTCGAAGCTGACCTCGTGGAATACGGGACCGTCGAGCAGCATCCGAAGATGGAAGGACGCCAGCTTATCATGGTCATCGCCCCGAAAAAGAAGAAGTAACCACCAGGGCACGGCAGGCCTTGCGGTTATGTTTATCAATTGAATGCGGAGTATCCGAACATGCCAAAAATGAAAACCAAAAGCGGTGCAGCCAAGCGGTTTCTGAAAACCGCCAACGGCATCAAGCACAAGCACGCTTTCAAGAGCCACATCCTGACCAAAATGTCGACCAAGCGTAAGCGTCAACTGCGCGGTGCCAGCTTGCTGCACCCGTCTGACGTGCAAAAAGTCGAGCGCATGCTGCGCCTGCGTTAATTTTGATCAAGATTAAGAGGAAGTAACTCATGGCTCGTGTAAAGCGTGGCGTCATTGCCCGTAAGCGTCACAAAAAGATTCTGAAACTTGCTAAAGGCTACTACGGTGCGCGTTCACGCGTATTCCGCGTCGCCAAGCAAGCGGTTATCAAGGCAGGCCAGTACGCCTACCGCGACCGCCGTCAGAAGAAGCGTCAGTTCCGCGCTCTGTGGATCGCCCGTATCAACGCCGGTGCTCGTACCAACGGTCTGTCTTACAGCCGTCTGATCGCTGGCCTGAAAAAGGCTTCCATCGAGATCGACCGTAAGGTACTGGCCGATCTGGCAGTGAACGAAAAAGCGGCGTTTGCTGCGATTGTCGAGAAAGCTAAAGCCTCTTTGGCCTAAGTCCCCGACAGTCACTGGCCCGGATTTTCCGGGCTGGTATTGAACGTCATAAATAGGGGAAGAGCCTGGGCTCTTCCCCTATTTCGTATCTGGAGTCTGTACATGGAAAACCTGGACGCGCTGGTCTCCCAAGCTCTTGAGGCTGTGCAAAGCGCCGAAGATATCAATGCCCTGGAGCAAATCCGGGTTCACTACCTCGGCAAAAAAGGCGAGCTGACTCAGGTGATGAAGACCCTGGGCAACCTGCCGGCAGAGGAGCGCCCCAAAGTCGGCGCCCTGATCAACGATGCCAAGGAACGTGTCACAGAGGTTCTCAATGCCCGCAAGGCGTCGTTCGAGCAAGCGGAACTGTCCGCCAAGCTCGCCGCCGAGTGCATTGACGTGACCCTGCCGGGCCGCGGCCAGACCACCGGTGGTCTGCACCCGATCACCCGCACTCTGGAACGTATCGAGCAGTTCTTTACCCATATTGGCTACGGCATTGCCGAAGGCCCGGAAGTCGAAGACGACTACCACAATTTCGAGGCGCTCAACATCCCGGGCCACCACCCAGCCCGTTCGATGCATGACACCTTCTATTTCAATGCCAACATGCTGTTGCGCACCCATACCTCACCGGTTCAGGTCCGCTCCATGGAGGCGCAGCAGCCGCCGATCCGCATTGTTTGCCCTGGTCGGGTGTATCGCAGCGACTCCGATATCACCCATTCGCCGATGTTCCACCAGATCGAAGGCCTGCTGGTCGATCGCGACATCAACTTCGCAGACCTCAAAGGCACCATCGAAGAGTTCCTGCGGGTGTTCTTCGAGAAAGAGCTGGCCGTACGCTTCCGCCCTTCGTACTTCCCGTTCACCGAGCCATCGGCGGAAGTCGACATGGAGTGCGTGATGTGCAGCGGCAACGGCTGCCGGGTCTGCAAGCAGACCGGCTGGCTGGAAGTCATGGGTTGCGGCATGGTGCATCCTAACGTGCTGCGCATGTCCGGTATCGATCCGGAGCAGTTCCAGGGCTTCGCCTTCGGCATGGGCGTCGAGCGTCTGGCCATGCTGCGTTATGGCGTCAACGATTTGCGCCTGTTCTTCGACAACGATTTGCGCTTCCTCGCGCAATTTCGCTAGGTCGTGCCGGTAAAGAATCTTTCAGGAGAACAGGATGAAATTCAGTGAACAATGGCTGCGTGGCTGGGTAAGCCCGCAGGTCTCCCGCGACGAGCTGGTGGCGCGTCTGTCGATGGCCGGTCTGGAAGTCGACAGCGTGGCGCTGGTCGCCGGTGTATTTTCCGGTGTTGTGGTCGGCGAAGTGCTCAGCACCGAGCAGCACCCTGACGCTGACAAACTGCGGGTTTGCCAGGTCAGCAGCGGTAGCGAAACCTTTCAGGTGGTGTGTGGCGCCCCTAACGTGCGCCCCGGCCTGAAAATTCCGTTCGCCATGATCGGTGCGCAACTGCCCGGCGACTTCAAGATCAAGAAGGCCAAGCTGCGCGGCGTCGAGTCCAACGGCATGCTGTGCTCGGCCGCTGAACTGGAGCTGGGTGAAGGCAATGACGGCCTGCTGGAACTGGCAGCCGATGCGCCGGTGGGCGAAGACCTGCGCGTGTACCTGCAACTGGACGATGCCAGCATCGAGGTCGACCTGACCCCTAACCGTGGCGACTGCCTGTCGCTCGCGGGGCTAGCCCGTGAAGTGGGTGCGCTGTACGACGCGCCGGTCACTCGTGTGCAAGTGCCTGCCGTTGCGGCCAGCCATGATGAAGTGCGCCCGGTCGACGTGCTGGCACCGCAAGCCTGCCCACGCTATCTGGGTCGGGTAATCCGTAATGTTGATCTGTCGCGTCCGACCCCGTTGTGGATGGTCGAGCGCCTGCGTCGCTCGGATATCCGCAGCATCGACGCTGCCGTGGACATTACCAACTACGTGATGATCGAACTGGGTCAGCCGCTGCATGCGTTTGATCTTGCCGAAATCAACGGTGGCATTCGGGTGCGGATGGCTGAGGAGGGCGAGAAGCTGGTTCTGCTCGACGGCCAGGAAGTCACCCTGCGTGCCGACACCCTGGTCATCGCTGACCACCAGCGCGCCCTGGCGATTGCCGGCGTGATGGGCGGCGAACACAGTGGTGTGACCGCCAAGACCCAGGACATCTTCCTGGAAAGCGCATTCTTCGACACCATCTCGGTGGCCGGCAAGGCGCGATCCTACGGCCTGCACACTGACGCTTCGCACCGCTACGAGCGCGGCGTTGACTCGCAACTGGCCCGTGAAGCCATGGAGCGGGCCACCGGCCTGTTGCTGGAAATCACCGGTGGCGAGGCGGGGCCGATCATCGAGGCGGCCAGCGAACAGCACCTGCCTAAAGTCGAGCCAATCACTCTGCGTGCTGCTCGTGTCGAGCAGATGCTGGGCCTGGCCATCGACGCAGCGCAGATCGAGCGCCTGCTCACAGGTCTGGGGCTCACGCCAAGCCGTGAGGGTGAAGGCCAGTGGCGTGTCGAAGTGCCAAGCCACCGGTTCGATATCAGTCTGGAAGTCGACCTGATCGAAGAACTGGCGCGCCTGTATGGCTACAATCACCTGCCGGTTCGCTACCCGCAAGCCCGTCTGGCGCCTCAGGCCAAAGCCGAAGCGCGTGGCGACCTGCCGGAGCTGCGCCGTCTGCTGGTGGCCCGTGGTTACCAGGAAGCGATCACCTACAGCTTCATCGATCCTAAATGGTTTGAACTGTTCAACCCAGGCGTACAGCCACTGCTGCTGGCCAACCCGATCTCCAACGACATGGCGGCGATGCGCTCGTCGCTGTGGCCGGGCCTGGTCAAGGCGTTGCAACACAACCTCAACCGCCAGCAGGACCGTGTGCGCCTGTTCGAAAGCGGCCTGCGTTTTGTCGGTCAGCTCGACGGCTTGAAGCAACAGCCGATGCTGGCCGGTGTGGTGTGTGGCAGCCGCCTGCCTGAAGGCTGGGCGCAGGGCCGTGATGCGGTGGATTTCTTCGACGTCAAGGCGGATGTTGAAGCGGTGTTGGGCTTCGCGGGGGCGTTGAACGCCTTTACTTTCAAAGCAGGCAAACACCCGGCACTGCATCCTGGCCAGACCGCGCTGATCGAGCGCGACGGTCGCGAAGTCGGCTACCTGGGCGCTCTGCACCCTGAGTTGGCCAGGCAGCTGGGCCTGGATCGCCCGGTGTTCGTGTTCGAGCTGGTTCTGGCTGAAGTTGCCGAAGGCCGTCTGCCGAAGTTCAGCGAGCTGTCGCGCTTCCCTGAAGTGCGCCGTGACCTGGCGTTGCTGGCTGATCGCGATGTTGCCGCCAGCGCGGTTCTCGATGTGATCCGCGAAAATGCCGGTGAATGGCTCACCGATCTCAGGCTGTTCGATGTGTATCAAGGTAAAGGTATTGATCCGCATAGAAAAAGCCTCGCTGTCGGCTTGACCTGGCAGCATCCATCGCGCACTCTTAATGACGATGAGGTCAACGCAACGACGCTTGCAATCCTCACCTCGCTTGAGGAGAGGTTAAACACCACGTTAAGGAAATGACGTATGGGGGCTCTGACGAAAGCTGAGATGGCCGAGCGTCTCTATGACGAACTGGGCCTGAACAAACGCGAAGCCAAGGAATTGGTCGAGCTGTTTTTTGAGGAAATCAGGCACGCGCTGGAAGACAACGAACAGGTGAAATTGTCCGGTTTCGGCAATTTCGATCTGCGCGACAAACGCCAGCGACCGGGCCGAAATCCGAAAACCGGGGAAGAAATCCCTATTACAGCCCGCCGTGTAGTCACCTTTCGTCCAGGGCAGAAGTTGAAAGCCCGAGTTGAAGCTTATGCTGGAACCAAGCCATAACCATGAGCTACCGCCCATTCCGGGCAAACGCTACTTCACCATTGGTGAAGTAAGCGAGCTTTGCGCGGTAAAACCGCATGTTCTGCGCTATTGGGAACAGGAGTTTCCTCAGCTCAACCCCGTCAAGCGACGCGGGAACCGCCGGTATTATCAGCGCCAGGATGTGCTGATGATCCGGCAGATCCGTGGTCTGCTATACGATCAGGGCTTTACCATTGGCGGGGCGCGTCTGCGCCTCACCAGCGGCGAGCCTCAGGATGACACCCAGCAGTACAAGCAGATGATTCAGCAGATGATTGCCGAGCTGGAAGATGTTCTGGTGTTACTCAAGTCCTGAGAAACAAAAAAACCAGAATGCTTCCATAATTCAAAAGCTTAGGGTATATTCCTCACCACTTCCGCAACAGTGGAAGCGTTTCATCACCGGAGTCGGGGCGTAGCGCAGCCCGGTAGCGCACTTGCATGGGGTGCAAGGGGTCGAGTGTTCGAATCACTCCGTCCCGACCATTATTCCTGAGTAAAATCAGACATTTAAGCCGATCAGATAGATCGGCTTTTTTGTGTTCGCGCAAAATATTCGCAAAATGCGCGCAAACCCATATGGCACAAGCCAGATAAACGTCGCCCTCAACTTTTCCATATGCCAAGCCGGTGTGATCCCTATGACCCACGCAGCGCCTCCAGTCGAGCACGCCCGGCATCGGTGATCGCATGCTCCCCCTTATCACTGAGTCGATAGCGTCCCGATTCCAGGCGTGTGATTGTGATCCTTACCAAGCCGCTCCGGGAAAGGGCGTCACCGACTTCAAAGCTCATTGCGCGCTCCAGATCAAGAATCCTTAACTCTCCGATCTTGTAGCGGTAGAAGGCGATCAACGCTGCGTCTATCGCTTGCTGGTTGACCGCTTGACCATCTTGCATTTGACCTCCCAGGTCTGACTGCTTACTCCATGAGGTGCCGGGTCAAATCTGACTGAGCCAGTCTTGCCCTCGATTGGCGCCATTGTGCCTTTGATTGCCTCGCTGAGCGCAAATCCGAACGGCATTCGGATGCCGGTTAGCGCCCAAATGTCTGTCTTGATCATCGGCCCGGCGGCATGACCGGTTGCTGGTCAATTGCGCTACCATTAGCGTTGTCTATAGTGGTCTGACGAGAAATCAGACAAGGAAAGCCCATGTATTCGAAAACCGAGTTGCAGCGTGTTCTTGAAACCGCCTTTCTGCCCAGCAAGTGCGAGTGCGGCCTGGCTCCCAATGACAGCCTGTCGGTGAAACTCATCAACCCGTCTTCGGGCGAGATCGAGCTGTATGTGGCAAGCATCCCTGTGTCTGACCTGAGCACCAGCCGAGCGATTGCCCAGGTCGTTCTTTCACTGAAAGAGCAACGGGATCTGATGGCGCAGATGACGCTGTCCATGCGGCGGCTGGCTTAGACCAGCCGCTTGAACCCGGCCTGGTTGCGGGCGGCCGGCGCTTACCTTCCTTTTACGGCCCGGTTATGCCCCGGCCGTCTTGAACCCTGTCTGAAGCCCTACAGTCCTTGCGCAGAAAACCCGCGCAAAAGGCTGGTTAGCCATCGCTGAGCCTGCGCTACCGCGCTTCTTTACACATTCTTTATGCCCGCCGGGCTTCTTCGATCTCGTTCCTTTACGCCCCCCTTGCTGACAATTCACTCACGCGGCCTTTGCCGCCTGACTGTGGTCCGAGGGGAAATCAATGAGCGTTCTGGATGGGGTTTCACTGCTGCTGGGCATCGGCCTGATCGTTTACCTGCTGGTCGCGCTGCTGCGCGCCGATCGCCAGTAAGGAGCGGCCATGCACAGCTATGACTATCTGTTGATCGGCGCCTTTTTGCTGCTGTTGCTCGGCAGCGCGCCGCTGTTGGGACGCTTCTGGTATCGGGTAATGGAGGGCGAGCGCACCTGGCTTTCACCATTGCTGGGGCCGTTGGAGCGCGGCTGCTATCGGCTCAGCGGTGTTGATCCCAAGGCCGGGCAAGACTGGAAAACCTATGCGCTGGCCTTGCTGGCATTCAACGCCGCCGGCTTTGTGCTGCTGTTTGCCTTGCTGATGCTGCAAGGTGCGCTGCCACTCAATCCGCAGCAACTGCCGGGCCTGGAATGGACCCTGGCGTTCAACACCGCCATGAGCTTTGTTGCCAACACCAACTGGCAGGCCTACAGCGGCGAAGCATCGCTGAGCTACCTGAGCCAGATGCTCGGCCTGACCGTACAGAACTTCGTCAGCGCCGCCACCGGCATTGCCGTGCTGGCCGTGTTGTGCCGGGGCATTGCGCGGCGCTCGACCAATGACCTGGGCAACTTCTGGACCGACCTGACCCGCGCCACCTTGTATGGCCTGTTGCCGATCAGCCTGCTGCTGGCGCTGCTGCTGGTGTGGCAGGGCGTGCCGCAGAACTTCGCCCATTATGTCGATGCCCTGACCATGCAAGGCAGTCAGCAGAGCCTGCCGATGGGGCCGGCGGCCAGCCAGATTGCGATCAAGCAACTGGGCACCAACGGCGGTGGCTTTTTCGGCGTGAACTCGGCGCATCCGTTCGAGAATCCTACGGCGCTGAGCAACCTGCTGGAATTGGTGGCAATCCTGCTGATACCGGCTGCGTTGGTGTTCAGCTTCGGCCATTACGTCAAGGACCTGCGCCAGAGCCGGGCGATCCTGGCCTGCATGCTGCTGTTGCTGGCGATTGGCTCGGCGCTGGCGTTGTGGGCCGAGTATCAGCCCAACCCAACCCTGACGTTCAGCGGCGTGGAACAGGCGCCGTCGCTGGAGGGTAAAGAGGCACGCTTTGGCGTGACCGGCACCACCTTGTGGGCGGTGGCGACCACCGCTGCTTCCAACGGTTCGGTCAACGGCATGCACGATAGCCTCAACCCGCTGACCGGGATGGTCGCGCTGATCAACATGATGGTCGGCGAGGTGATCTTCGGCGGCGTCGGGGTGGGCCTCAATGGCATGCTGCTCAACGTGTTGATCGCCGTGTTCCTGGCCGGTTTGATGATCGGCCGTACCCCGGAATACCTGGGCAAGAAATTGCAGGCTCGGGAAGTCAAGCTACTGGTCGCCAGCTTGCTGGTCATGCCGCTGGGCGTGCTGGTGCTGGGGGCCATCGCGGCGAGCGTGCCAGGCGCGGCCAGTGCGGTCAGCAACCCTGGCCCGCATGGCTTCAGCCAGTTGCTGTACGCCTACACCTCGGCCACCGCCAACAACGGTTCGGCGTTCGGCGGCTTCAGTGCCAACACCCCGTTCCATAACCTGATGCTCAGCCTGGCGATGTTCATTGGCCGCTTCGGCTACATCCTGCCGGTGCTGGCGCTGGCAGGCAGTCTGGCGCTGAAGCAGAGCGCGCCGCAGGGCAGCGACAGTTTCCCGACCCATGGCCCGCTGTTCGTGGCTTTGCTGACCGTGACCATCTTGCTGGTGGGCGGCCTGACCTTTTTGCCGACCCTGGCGCTGGGGCCGCTTGCCGACCATATGAGCCTGGGTTTCTGACTGCGGCCTTCTGAGGACTGAACATGAATATGCTCACTGACAACCATCCGCCGGTCCAGGCCCATAACCTGCCTGCCGCGACCAGCCTGTCGGCCTTGTGGCGCCCGGCGCTGCGCCAGGCATTTATCAAGCTCGACCCGCGTCAACTGGTGCGCTCGCCGGTGATGCTGGTGGTGGAACTGACCGCCGTGCTTACCACCGTGCTGTGCCTGATCCCCGATCCGCAAGTGCCCACCGGTATTGCAGTGCAAATCGCTCTGTGGTTGTGGTTCACCGTGCTGTTCGCCAACTTTGCCGAGGCGCTGGCTGAGGGGCGGGGCAAGGCCCGGGCTGATAGCCTCAAGTCCGGCAGCGAAGGGCTCAAGGCCCGCTTGAGGGACGAAGACGGCCAATGGCGGCTGGTGGATGCCGGCACCCTGCGTAAGGGCGACATCGTGCGGGTCGAAGCCGGGGAGATGATTCCCGGTGACGGTGAGGTGATCGAAGGCATCGCGGCGGTCAACGAGGCGGCGATCACTGGTGAGTCGGCGCCGGTGATTCGTGAATCCGGCGGCGACCGCTCGGCGGTCACCGGCAACACCCGGCTGGTCTCCGACTGGCTGCTGGTGCGCATCCAGGTCAACCCCGGCGAATCGACCCTCGACCGCATGATTGCCTTGGTGGAGGGCGCCAAACGGCAAAAGACCCCCAACGAAATCGCCCTGGACATCCTGCTGATCGGCCTGACCCTGATCTTTTTGCTGGTGGTCATGACCCTGCAGCCCTTCGCCCGGTTTGCCGGCGGCAGCCTGCCGCTGGTGTTTCTGGTGGCGCTGCTGGTGACCTTGATTCCGACCACCATTGGCGGGCTGCTGTCGGCCATCGGCATCGCCGGTATGGACCGGCTGGTGCGCCTCAATGTCATTGCCCGTTCGGGGCGGGCGGTGGAAGCGGCGGGGGATGTGCATGTACTGCTGCTCGACAAGACCGGCACCATCACCTTCGGTAATCGTCGCTGCGCCGGACTGTACGCGGCGCCCGGTGTCAGCCCGCAGCAACTGGCCCAGGCCGGCTTGTTGGCGTCGCTGACCGACGACACCGCCGAGGGTAAATCGATTGTCGAGTACCTGCGTAACCTGCACCCGATTCAGGCCCCGGCGCTGAGTGAAGTCACCGGCGTGCCGTTCAGTGCCGAGACCCGGCTGTCAGGGGTGGACTACCAGGGCAAGGTGTATCGCAAAGGTGCGGTGGATTCGCTGCTGATGTTTCTCGGCCAGACCCGCGCCGACCTGCCCGCGCCGCTGGTGCGGGAAATCGAGCGCATTGCCAAGTCCGGCGGCACGCCGTTGCTGCTGTGCGGCGATGGTCGCCTGCTGGGTGCAATCCATCTCAAGGACGTGGTCAAGCCTGGCATTCGTGAGCGCTTTGAGGAGTTGCGCAAGCTGGGCATCCGTACGGTGATGGTCACCGGCGACAACCCGCTGACCGCCGCCGCCATCGCCGCCGAAGCCGGGGTCGATGATGTGTTGGCCGAAGCCACGCCAGAGAAAAAGCTGGAACGGATCCGCTTTGAGCAGGCGCAGGGCCGTCTGGTGGCGATGTGTGGTGACGGTGCCAACGATGCGCCGGCGCTGGCCCAGGCCGATGTCGGGGTGGCGATGAACGACGGCACCCAGGCGGCTCGCGAAGCGGCCAACATGGTCGACCTCGACAGCGACCCGACCAAGCTACTGGACGTGGTGCAGGTCGGCAAGGAACTGCTGGTCACCCGCGGGGCACTGACGACCTTTTCCATTGCCAACGATGTGGCCAAGTATTTTGCTGTGCTGCCGGCGCTGTTCGCCGCGATCTACCCGCAACTGGGCGTGCTCAACATCATGCAACTGGCCAGCCCGCAGAGCGCCATCGTCTCGGCCATCGTATTCAATGCGCTGATCATCGTCGCGCTGATTCCGTTGGCCCTGCGGGGCGTGCGCGTCCAGGCTGCCAGCGCTGCGCACCTGCTGCGCCGCAACCTGCTGATTTTCGGCGTCGGCGGGCTGATTGTGCCGTTTGTGGGGATCAAACTGATCGATTTGTTGCTTGGTGCACTGAATCTGGTGTGACACAGCCTGACGGCGACTATGTATTTGTTGCTTCGGGGCTCAAGCCCCTCCTACAGGTAATCAATTTTGCGAGGAGATGTACATGACAACCATCCTGCGCCCGGCGCTGAGCCTGTTGCTGTTGATGACCCTGGTCACTGGTGTGGCCTATCCGCTGGCGGTTACCGGCGTTGCGCAACTGGCGTTTGCCGAACAGGCCAATGGCAGCCTGGTGCGTGATGCCAGCGGCCAGGTCCGCGGTTCGGCACTGATTGCCCAGCCTTTCGATGGCCCGCAGTGGTTTCAGCCTCGCCCTTCGGCCGGCGCTTTTGCCACGGTGGCCAGCAGCGCCAGCAACCTGTCCGCCGCTAACCCGGCATTGGCCAGCCGGGTGGCTGAAACCGCCACATTGTTGAAAAGCCAAGGGCAGGGCGCAGTGCCAATCGCCTTGCTGACCACCTCCGGCAGCGGCCTGGACCCGCACCTGCCGCCTGAAGCCGCCGACTGGCAGGTCGGGCGCGTGGCGGTCGCACGCAATCTGCCCGAGCAACAACTGCGTGCGCTGATCGAGGCCCATACTGAACGGCCGTTGTTCGGCCCGCCGGTGGTCAATGTGCTGGCGCTCAATCGCAGCCTTGACGCCCAGGCGCGCGTGGCAAAAATGTAACCTTTGTGGTGATGTCTTCGCGATCACCCTTAATTGACCCTGACCGAGCAAGCCGACACGTGAGTGACTCCAGCCGAGCTGATGCCATCCTGGCCCAACTGCCCCGCGACGGTCGCGGGCGCCTGAAAATTTTTCTCGGTGCAGCGCCGGGGGTGGGCAAGACCTACGCCATGCTGCAAGCCGCCCACACCCGCATGCGCCAAGGGGTGAACCTGCTCGCCGCCGTGGTGCAAACCCACGGTCGGGCCGAGACCGAAGCGCTGCTGGTCGGGCTGCCGCAATTGCCGATGCTGCGCCGCGAATACCGGGGCATGACCCTTGAAGAAATGGACCTCGACGGCGTGTTGCGGGCGGCGCCAGCGCTGGTGCTGGTTGATGAACTGGCGCACAGCAACGTGCCGGGCAGCCGCCATGACAAGCGCTGGCAGGATGTGCACGAACTGCTTGCCGCAGGCATTGATGTGTACACCACGGTCAATGTCCAGCACCTGGAAAGCCTCAACGACCAGGTACGCGCCATCACCGGCGTCCAGGTCCGCGAAACCCTGCCGGACTGGGTGTTGCAGGAAGCCTTCGAGCTGGTGCTGATCGACCTGCCGCCGCGAGAGCTGCTGGAGCGGCTACGCGACGGCAAGGTGTATGTGCCGGAGCAGGCACGGGCAGCCATCGATGCGTTTTTCAGCCAGACCAACCTCACCGCCTTGCGCGAACTGGCGATGCAGACCGCCGCCGCGCAGGTGGACAACGATCTGGCCCAGGGGTATCGGCAACGCGGCGAACAGGCACCGGCGGTGCGTGGCCGGCTGTTGGTCGGGATTGACGGCGATATCCAGGCCGACCTGTTGGTGCGCCATGCCAGCCGGGTCGCCGAACGTCGTCACCTGCCCTGGAGCCTGGTGCATGTCGACGCCGACCGGCCACTGGATGAGCAGGGCCGGGCTTACTTGCAGGGCGCCCAGCAACTGGCCGAGCGCCTGGGCGGCGAGGTGGTGACCCTGCGCGCCGGTGAGGTGGCCCGGACCCTGTTGCAGCATGCCGTCGAGCGTCGGGCCAGCGTGGTGATGGTCGGTCAGTCACGGCACCTGTGGCGGCGGCGGCTGTTCGGTGGCGGGGTGGCCGGGCGTTTGTTGCGTGAGGCCCACGGTCTGGAAATCAGCGTGCTGGACAGCCAGGCCTTGCCCGACCGGCCTCGTCAGCGCGCCCCGATCAAGGGGCTGGACTACGCGCTGGCGGTGCTCGCGACCGCGCTGGCCAGTGGTGTGGCCTGGGGGATTGCCGGGATTCTGGCGTTACCCAATATCTCGCTGATCTTCCTCATGGCGGTGCTGCTGGTGGCGGTGCGCAGCAGTGTCGGGCCGGCCCTGTTCTGTGCATTACTGTCGTTTCTGGCTTATGACTTCCTGTTCATGCCGCCCAACTTTTCGTTGAGTATCCAGCGCGAGGAAGACGTACTGACGCTGGTGTTCTTTCTGCTCATGGCGGCACTCACCGGCCAGCTTGCCAGCCGCCAGCGCCGTCAGTTCAAGGCCTTGCGCGCCACTCAGGAGCAAACCAGTACGGTGCTCGACCTGTCGCGCAAGCTTACTGCCGCCACTGACCGTCAGGCGGTGCTCAGCGCCGCCGAGCAACACCTCAGTGGCTGGCCGGAGCTGCAACTGTGCCTGCTCGGCCGTGACCAGGACGCCAGTTGGGTGGTGGAGCTGGGCGGTCCGCTGACCTTCAGCGAGGCCGAGCGAGTAGCGGCTGATTGGGCCTGGCAGCACGATCAGGCAGCCGGGCTGGACACCGGTACTTTGCCGTCCGGACGCTGGTGGTGGTGGCCGGTGTCGGCTGAAGAAGGGCCGCTGGCGCTGCTTGGCGTCTGCCCTCGGCCAGGCCATCGCTTCACGGCCCAGCACCGGCGTTTGCTCAGCGCCCTCAGCCAGCCGCTGGCCCAGGCGCTGGCCCGTGCGCAACTGGTGCAGGATCTGGAATCGGCGCGCCTGCATGGTGAAACCGAACAACTGCGCAGCGCCTTGCTGGCCTCGGTGTCGCATGATCTGCGCACGCCGTTGACCGCTATGCGCGGCAGCATCGATAGCCTGTTGGCGCTGGGCGAAGCGATCCCGCTGGATGACCGCCGCGAGCTGCTTGAAGGCACCCGCGACGAGGCCGAACGGCTGGACCGCTATATCCAGAACCTGTTGGACATGACCCGCCTGGGCCATGGCTCACTGAAACTGGCTCGCGATTGGGTGGCCCCGGCCGACATCGTCGGCAGTGCGCTGGGCCGCTTGCGTGCGGTGTTGGCGCCGTTGCAGGTCGAGGTGCAGATGGCCGCTGAGTTGCCGCTGTTGTACGTGCATGCGGCACTGATCGAGCAGGCGCTGGTCAATGTGCTGGAGAATGCGGCACGCTTTTCGCCAGTCGGCGGGGTGCTGCGCGTGCACAGCCGGGTCAGTGAGGGCGAGTTGCAGTTGCTGGTCAGCGATCAGGGGCCGGGGATTCCCGAAGCAGAGCGGGCGAAGATCTTCGACATGTTTTACACCGCAGCACGCGGTGATCGCGGTGGCCCCGGCACCGGCCTGGGGCTGGCGATCTGTCAGGGCATGGTCGGTGCCCATGGCGGGCGGGTCACAGTGACCGAGGGCATTGACGGGCTCGGCACCTGCATGACCTTGCATTTACCCTTGCCAGCCCAACCCCAGGCAGACTCAGAATGAGCGCGTATCCCCCACGAGATTACAGCCGGTGAGCACCCAGCAGACAGCGACCATTCTGGTCATCGACGACGAGCCGCAGATCCGCAAGTTTTTGCGCATCAGCCTGGCATCTCAAGGCTACAAGGTGCTGGAGGCGGGCGATGGTGCCGAAGGTCTGAACCAGGCGGCGCTCAACCGCCCGGACCTGGTGGTGCTCGATCTGGGCTTGCCCGACATGGACGGCCAGCAATTGCTGGTCGAGCTGCGCGAGTGGCTGCGAGTCCCGGTGATGGTGCTCTCGGTGCGCGCCAGCGAGGCGCAGAAGGTCCAGGCCCTCGATGCCGGGGCCAACGACTACGTGACCAAGCCGTTTGGTATTCAGGAGTTTCTCGCCCGTATTCGTGCGTTGCTGCGTCAGCCTGCCGACACTCAGCAGGCCCAGGCAGTGCTGACCCTCGGCCCGCTGAGCATTGACCTGGCGGCCCGCCGTGTGCAACTGCACGGCCAGGACGTCGCGCTGACCCGCAAGGAGTATGCGGTGTTGGCCGCGCTGGCCCGCCATCCCGGCCGGGTCATCACCCAGCAACAACTGCTCAGGGACATCTGGGGGCCGACCCACACCCAGGACAGCCACTACCTGCGCATCGTGGTCGGCCACCTGCGCCAGAAACTGGCCGATGAGCCGACCGCGCCGAGGTACATCATCACCGAGGCGGGCGTCGGCTATCGGCTGGCGAGCGACTAGTCTTCGGGATCTTCTTCGTGCTTCAGCGCAGCGCGGGCGACCAGTTCCGCGAAGCTCGCCTGCACCACCTCGCTGTTGTCGCGGATCACCGCCAGATGCTCATGAATGCGCGCCAGGCTGTGCGGGTCGCCTTGCTGGTCGATCCACAGGGCGATGTCCTCGACGGTCGCGACCAGCGCCGAGTTGTTCTGAATGAGCCGGTCCAGCAGCTTGACCAGCGGATCGTCGGGCAGATTCTCAGACATGGCAGTGACTCCTCAGACAGTCAGCCTGAGCCTAGTTGAGGATTGGCCGCTGCTGGCGTGTTGCTACATAAACGCTTACACATCTACCAGGCCGAATACAGGCACCTCACACTGCGCACCCGCTCGCCGCCCGGCCGGTCAGACGAATATGACCCCGTGCGCCATTTTGCCGCACAGACACGCACGCCCGGCCAGCAGGCGCTTTGCTCCGGCTACCGGACACCGGTGACGCAATGAAGGTGTTCCCCCAGCCTGCGCAGTGGTAAATTCGCCGCCATGAAATTCGTCCGCACTCATCGCTCGCCGCTGGCCGTCCTGCTTGCCGGTCTGGTCCTTCTCGGCGCCCTGGCCTGCAGCATCGGCCACGGGCAGATGCTTAGTGCCTTCATGCCTGTTGCCATGAGCGATATCTGCGGCCCGGACGAGTCCGCCGTGCACAGTCCTGCCGCACACAGTCAGGACCAGACCGGCCACGGTCTGCTCATGCAACTGGCGCTGTTCGACTGCGCTTACGCCAGCAAACTGACCAGCGCATTGCTCGGCTTCGCAGCCCTGGGCTGGCTGGTGCGAACCCTGCGCCGCCGCGCCCTGATGCCTGAACGCCTGAGCTGGACATCGCTGCGCCACTGTTCACCGGGCCGTGTCGCTCAGGCGCCCTGATACCACCGCGTGGCATCTTTGTGCGGCCCACCGTGTACACGGTGCGCGCTGTCTGACAGTACGGGAGTGATCCCGTCCCGATCCTCTAAACAGGACCGCAGTGCATGAGTCATCACTTTTCCCGCCGCCAGGTGGTCGCCGGCCTGTCCATGCTGAGCATGGGCGGCCTGCTGGCCGGATGCGGCAACTCCAACGTCCTGCCGTTCAAGCACGGCAAGGACATGAGCAACCAGATCATCGGGCGCAATTTCAAATTGCGTGACGTCGACGGTAACCTCAAGACCGTGTCGAGCTTTCGCGGTTACATGCCGATGGTGTTCTTCGGCTTCACCCAATGCCCGGCGATCTGCCCGACCGCGCTGGCCCGTGCGGCGCAGATCAAGAAACTGATGGGCGCCGATGCGCCGATTTTCCAGGTGATCTTCATTACTCTGGACCCGGAGCGCGACACGCCGCAGATCATCGACAAGTACGTCAAGGCTTTCGATCCCGAGTTTGTGGCGCTGTCTGGCACCCTCGAAGAAACCGCCGCTACCGCCAAAGAGTTCGGCGTGTTCTTTGAAAAGGTCCCGCTGGGCGACAGCTACACCATTTCCCACACCGCAACCAGCTACGTGTACGACAGCCGCGGCGTGCTGCGCCTGAGCCTGGGCCACAAACTGACCGCCCAGCAATGCACCGAAGACCTGCTCACCCTTATGGAAGTCTGCTGATGAAAACTCTGATGGTTAGATCGTTGAAGGTCGTTGGCTCCTGCGCGCTGTTGCTGGGCCTGAGCCTGCCTGCCCATGCCGAGACCCAGGTCAAGGATGCCTGGGTGCGCGCCACCGTCGCCGGTCAGCCGGCCACCGGTGCGTTCATGCAATTGACTGCCAGCAGCGACAGCACGCTGGTCGGTGTCGCCTCGCCTGCGGCCAAGACCGTGGAAATCCACGAGATGAGCATGAAAGGCGAGGTCATGAGCATGAAACCGGTCAGCAGCGTCGAGCTGCCAGCCGGCAAGACCGTGACGTTCAGCGCCGAGGGCTACCATGTGATGCTGATCGGTCTGGTGGCTCAGGCCAAGGAAGGCGACCAGATCCCGCTGACCCTCACGGTGCAGGACGCCAAGGGCGAGCGCCAGAGCGTTGAAGTACAGGCCCAGGTCCGCGCGCTGAACACCAGTGACCATGATGCGCATGCCGGGCACGGTGCACACAGCGGTCATTGATCGGCGGTGGTGGGCCGCAGAGTCTGCAATGTGCCGAACGGTCCTGTCATGCAGCCTTCAGAGGTGTAAGGTAAATGATGCAACACACCCGTATCTCTGGAGGTGAACATGAGTACTGCGATGCTGCACAAGGTGCAAGTCAACGGCTACCAGGTGATCAGTGTGAACAACGGCCCCTGGCGGGTCTGCACCGACCACGACCGTCTGGCCATTTTCAACACCCGCGATGAGGCCATGGCCTATGCCGTGTGCCTGCCCACCCGGACCAGCAAGCCCGCCACCCACCATTGACCCCGCTCTTCAGGGCCGCGAAGGCGGCCCTGAATCTGCCGTGCGTTTCAGCCATCCTTGAACAGGAAACTATAGGCATTGATCGCTGGCACGCCGCCCAGGTGTGCATACAGCACGCGCGAGCCTTCCGGGAACTCGTTATTGCGCACCATCTCGATCATCCCGTGCATCGATTTGCCTTCGTAGACCGGGTCGGTCAGCACCCCTTCGAGCCTGGCGCACAGGCGGATCGCTTGCAGCGTACCGTCACTGGGCAGGCCGTATTCAGGACCGCCGAAACGGGTGTCGAGTACCACGTCAGCGTCGTTGATTTCCCGACCCAGCTCGACCAGCTCTGCGGTATGCCGGGCGATGCGCAGGATCTGCTCGCGGGTCTGTTGCGGTTTGGCCGAGGCGTCGATGCCGATCACCCGTTGGGCGCGACCATCGACGGCAAAGCCTGCGATCATGCCGGCCTGGGTGCTGCCGGTCACCGAGCAGACCACGATGTAGTCGAACTTGAAGCCGAGTTGTTCTTCCTGTTGCCGCACTTCATCGGCAAAGCGTGCGAAGCCCAGGCCGCCGTACGGGTGTTCCGAGCAACCGGCCGGAATCGGGTACGGCTTGCCGCCCTTGGCCTGGACATCGGCCAGGGCGTTTTCCCAACTTGGACGGATGCCGATGTCGAAGCCTGCGCTGTCCAGGCGCACATCAGCGCCCATGATCCGCGACATCTCGATATTGCCGACCCGGTCATACACCGCATCGGAGTAATTCACCCAGTTTTCCTGGACCAGCACGCACTTCATGCCCAAATGGGCGGCCACCGCCGCGACCTGCCGGGTCTGATTGGACTGGATACCGCCAATCGACACCAGCGTGTCGTAGCCGCCTTCAATGGCTTCAGGAATCAGGTATTCAAGCTTGCGCGTCTTGTTGCCGCCGAAGGCAAGGCCGCTGTTGCAGTCTTCGCGTTTGGCATACAGCTCGACCTTGCCGCCCAGGTGCTCGCTCAGGCGTTTGAGCGGGGTGATCGGTGAGGGGCCGAAGGTCAGCGGGTAACGTTTGAATTTTCCCAGATTCATGGTGAGGCTCCATCAGTGGTCGAACGATGGACTCATCTTAAGAAAAGCGTGGAAATGACGGGTTGCAAAGAATGATCAGTTGACGAACTTGATGTTCGTGATTTCTATTTGAAGATCATTTTATTTCGTGAAATGGACCATGAAAGCAATAAATGAACACAGCAAAACCCGCCAGCCCGGCCCGCCACCGGTTCTCGACCGGATCGACAAGGCGATCCTGCGCAGCTTGCAGCGCGATGCTTCAATCTCCAACGTGGCGCTGGCCGAAAAAGTCAGCCTCAGCCCGCCAGCCTGCCTGCGCCGGGTCGAGCGACTCAAGCAGGCCGGAATTATCAAAGGGGTGGTTGCGCTGCTCGACGGTGAGGCGCTGGAGGCGGGCATGGTGGTGCTGATTGGCGTGGTACTGGACCGTTCGACGCCGGAGTCGTTTGCCCAGTTCGAAGCCGCCGCTCAGAAGATCTCCGGCTGCATGGAGGTGCATGTGGTCACCGGCGAGTTCGACTACTTCATGCTGCTGCGCACCCGTGACAGCCAGAGCTTCAACAAACTGCACGCCGAGCAGTTGTTGTACCTGCCCGGGGTCAGGCAGATACGCTCGTTCATGGGCCTGCGCCAGGTGCTGTCGACCACCCAACTGGCGTTTTAGCCGGTCATCATGCTGCCGTGCCTGAGAAACAGGACAGTGTAGGAGCGACCTTGGTCTGGCGGCATACCGACGAAGGCGGTGTGAAACCGATCGCTAATGTGCTGATTTCACCGGCCCTTTCGCGAGCTCGCTTCTACAGATTTAGCGCATCATGGGGCTTGAGTGATCGGCATTATTGCTACGCCGGCGAAAGAAAGTGGTCCTGCAGATAGCCTCTGACCAATTGCCCGGTGGTGTCGAGAATTTCCTCGATCTGGATATCCATTACGGCTTGCGCCTGTTCGGCGGCATCCAGACCGAAAAAGTGCAGGCGGTGCCCGCACACCGACCCCAGCCAGGTCAGGTGCACGCTGTGCAGCATTTCGACGTCCAGCAAATGGCAGGTCTTGGGGATCTGGCCGAGCAACTCGCTGGCGACGCAGCGCGTTGGCTGGTGCGCATCGGGGTTGCTGGCTTCGGCGGCCAGCCATTGATGCTCCAGTTGCACCGGGTGCGGGATATACAGGCACGCGACCTGGTCCCAATCGCTGATCCGGGCGGCGAGGGTGTCAACCAGGTAGCAGGGCAGGTCACCGCTGCAAATGATGATGACCCCGGTGTCCTGAGTGGCAGGCTTGATCCAGCCGGGCGGTTCTGAATCCTTCAGCATGAACAGCTCCTTGTTGGTTCTGCACCGCTGGTGAGCGGGTTCGATGAGTAATGGCTATTTGCTCTGCGTTGTCAAAGCGCTTTTTGCCAGCGGCTGTGCAACGGCTTTGGCACAGGGCTCTGCGGACCGGCGCAGTATCCATGGCTAAAAACTGCATATTTCTTTTGTGAATAAACAACGAACTAAATATTCCTTTCTGGCGTATAGGGTTTCGTAGATGATTGCCCTCAGCGAAAACCACTTTGAAGAAGGGTGACTGATACCAACAGAACCTGGATTTTTTTACCGAAAAAATGCAGGAGTGAATCAATGGGCAATGTCCAGACCGCTGCCAGTGCACATGAGGTGCCTTGGCGCCAGGCACCAAGCGGCGAGTTGGTCGACCTGGGCCGTCCTTACCGTGGACCCTTGGCGCTGTCGCGTTTGCACAGCACGCCCAAGCGGGTTCTGGGCCGCCGGGAAGGCATTCTGTTGGGCGCCTTCGCCCTGGTGTTGCACGGCGCAGTGATCTACTGGGTCAGCCAGACACCAACCCCCGCGTTGCCGGTCGTGCCGCCGGAAATTCCGCCGATGACCATCGAATTTTCCGCCCCCACTCCGCCAGTGGTCGAGCCTCCGCCGCCGGAGCCGATCCCTGAGCCGGTGGTTCAGGAGCCGCCGCCACCGGTTGAAGACGAACTGGCGGTCAAACCGCCGCCGCCCAAGCCCAAGCCGAAACCGGTGGTCAAGCCTGCACCAAAACCTGTGCCTAAGCCGGTCGAGCAGCCACCAGCGCCAACGCCGCCGCCGCCGCAACCGGTCGCCGCGCCAGCACCGCCGGCACCACCCGCGCCTGCGCCGGTGACTCCGCCATCGGCCAGTGCCGGTTACCTGCGTAACCCGGCGCCGGAATACCCGTCGCTGGCGATGCGCCGCGGTTGGGAAGGCACTGTGTTGCTGCGAGTGCATGTACTGGCCAGTGGTCGTCCGGGCGATATCCAGGTTCAGAAGAGCAGCGGGCGCGACCAGCTCGATGAAGCCGCCGTGACCGCCGTCAAGCGCTGGAGCTTCGTACCCGGCAAACAGGGCGACAAACCGGTCGATGGCTGGGTCAGCGTACCGATCGACTTCAAGCTCAAGTAACGGCTTTACCCGGTTTTCTAACCAAAAATTGCGCTTTACCCCATTTCAGCGGGCGACCTGACAAAAGGAGCATCGCACACCCGACCTGATGCATCTGCACGAGAGTACCGAACATGAACCTACTGGCATCTCCATTCGAATCTGTTGAACACGCGGTCATCTGGCTGCTGATTGGCTTCTCCGTCGTGACCTGGGGCCTGGCCCTGCTCAAGGGCGTGCAGTTCTCACGCCTGAAGGGCCAGGACAAGGCCTTCCACAAGAAATTCTGGGCCGCCTCCAGTCTCGACTCCGCAGCCGAGCTGGCGCACAACAACCCAGGCTCTGCTGCCCGTGTCGCCCAGGCCGGTTACGCGGCCATCCAGGTACAGGAAAACGCCCAGAACGACCTGAGCCAGTCGATCAACCACCAGGACCGTCTGGAGCGCGCCCTGCGCCAGCAGATCGTCCGTGAGCGCCGCTCGCTGGAAACCGGCCTGGCGGTACTGGCCAGTATCGGCAGCACCTCGCCGTTCATCGGCCTGTTTGGCACCGTGTGGGGGATCATGTCAGCGCTCAAAGGTATCAGTGCGGCCGGTTCGGCCAGCCTGGAAACCGTCGCCGGGCCAATCGGTGCGGCACTGGTCGCAACCGGTGTCGGTATCGCCGTCGCGGTGCCTGCGGTACTGGTTTACAACTACTTCCTGCGTCGCCTGAAGCTGACCGCTGCCGACCTGGACGATTTCGCCCATGACTTCTACAGCCTGGCCCAGAAGCATTCGTTCCGCGTCCTGCTGCACCCGGTGCTCAAGTCCGGCGCCACTGCCAGCGGCCAGAAAGTGAAGGAGGCGTCCTGATATGGCGTTCTCGACCCAAGACAGTGATGAAGTGCTCAGCGAGATCAACGTAACCCCGCTGGTGGACGTGATGCTGGTACTGCTGGTGGTGTTTATCGTCACCGCACCGCTGCTGACCAATTCTATCCCGATCAACCTGCCCAAGACCGAAGCGGTTGCACCGGCCGAGCAGAAAGACCCGTTGGTGGTCAGTATCGATGGGCAGGGCAAGGTGTTTATCAATAAGGATGAGATCCAGCCTGATCTGCTGGAAACCAACCTGCAGGCGGCCAAGGCCAAGGACGACAAGGTTCGGGTGCAACTGCAGGCCGATAATGGCGTGAACTATGGCGAAGTGGCGCGGGCCATGGCCTCCATCGAACGCGCCGGTATTACCAAGTTGTCAGTGATTACCGCGAAATAGCAACTGCCCCTTCAAGACAGTGAGCTTCGGGTCATTCCGCCAAGGCATGGGAATGGCCCTTTTTTTGCTTGTACCTTGCCGCTCAACTGCAGGCTTCCGCCGCGATGTAGTAAGCCGTTGAGTCTTCAACCACCGGCAACATGCCGCTCAATGGTTTGGCACTGTCCAGGCTTTCCAGGCTCTCACCGGTGCCCAGCAGCGAGACCGTTGCGCGCTCGCAGTTGTAGAGGTGCCGGGAGTACAACACACCCAGCATGCCTTCACGTCGGGTCACGACCACGCGCTGCTGCGGGTGACCGGACTTTTTCACCAGTGCGTGCTGGGCGCCCGGATCGTGCGGAACGCTGATCGGCTTTTCCGCAGCATGGACTGCCAGTGTGGGGGCCACAAAGGCCAGCGCGAGTATCAGGGTTTTCATCAGTGCCTCCTGCGGATGATGCGACGCGCCTTGCGTACCTGCTCAAATTATGAAATCCAAAAGTGCTGGCATATAGCCGCTTGTCGACTCGCGCAGTGTTAGTCCATTGCTGATACAAAACCCGTTACACATTTTGTTAAAGGGCAGGGACTTGCGGGCGAGATGTTCGTGTGCGCACGCCAATGACGGCGGTTTGTCGCCAGGCCTTTTCCGACCGGCGGTCTCATCCGGTCGGCATGCCCGATGCCGACCATTCGTCAGGGCCACAGATGACTGTGTTGAACACTAGGCGGCGCATGGGGGACACACAAAGACATCCCATGCAGAGGAAACCCTTCATGACTGACTACCCACGCCCGCCGTTCCCTAAACAGACCCAGCCGGTGCCCGGCAGCCAGGGCCGCATGGACCCTTATCCCGACTGCGGTGAAGAAAGCTACACCGGATCGGGCCGCCTGCAGGGCAAGGTGGCGCTGATCACAGGGGCCGACAGTGGTATCGGCCGTGCGGTGGCAATCGCCTTTGCCCGTGAAGGTGCTGATGTGGCAGTGGCCTATCTGGATGAGCATGATGACGCGCGGGAAACCGCACGCTGGGTCGAGCGCGCGGGGCGTCAGTGTCTGTTGCTGCCCGGTGACCTTGCTGAAAAAGCCATGTGCAAGGAAATCGTCGACAAGACCGTGGCGCAATTCGGGCGCCTCGATGTGCTGGTCAATAACGCGGCATTCCAGATGACCCATCAGCGCTTCGAAGATATCCCGGACGAGGAGTGGCTGCGCACCTTCGATATCAACATCACCGCGATGTTCCGCATCTGCCAGGCGGCGGTTCCGCACATGCAGGCCGGTGCCTCCATCATCAACACCAGTTCGGTCAATTCCGACATGCCCAAACCGACGCTGCTGCCTTACGCGACCACCAAGGGGGCGATCGCCAACTTCACCGGTGGCCTGGCGCAGTTGCTGGGGGAGCGGGGTATTCGGGTCAACAGCGTTGCGCCGGGGCCGATCTGGACGCCGCTGATTCCGGCGACGATGCCGGCAGAGGAGGTCGAGCAGTTCGGCAGCAACACACCGCTAGGTCGCCCCGGTCAGCCGGTCGAGGTTGCGCCGCTGTATGTATTGCTGGCCAGTGACGAAGGCAGCTACCTGTCAGGCGAACGCTTTGGTGTCACTGGCGGGCGGCCGATTTTGTAACGCTGTGGTTGATCTGCGCGCAGACAGCCCCATGTAACCCATAGAGAGAAATGACAGACAGTTTTTATTCGAAGTCAGCCAATGGAGAGTCACGATGTATCCAGATGTGCAACTGTATATCGACGGTCAATGGCGCGCCGCACGTGACGGCCGCTCGCAGCCGGTGCTGAACCCTGCCACTGGCCAGACCATCGGCCAGGTCGCCCATGCCGATATCGCCGACCTGGACGAAGCCTTGGCCGCCGCCGAGCGCGGTTTTGCGACCTGGCGGGTGACGCCGGCATTCGAGCGCTACAAGATCATGCGTCAGGCTGCGGTGCTGGTTCGCGAGCGCGCCGAGGCCATTGCCCGGATCATGACCCAAGAGCAAGGCAAACCGTTGGCCGAAGCCCGTGCCGAGGCACTGTCGGCCGCCGATATCATCGACTGGCTGGCTGAAGAGGGGCGCCGCAGTTACGGTCGCCTGGTGCCGTCGCGTAACGTGCATGTCGAGCAGAAAGTCATCAAGGAACCGGTCGGCCCGGTCGCCGCGTTCACACCGTGGAATTTTCCAATCAACCAGGTGGTGCGCAAACTGTCTTCGGCGCTGGCCGCCGGTTGCTCGATCATCGTCAAGGCCCCGGAAGAAACCCCGGCATCGCCGGCCGAACTGATCCGCGCCTTCCACGACGCCGGCGTACCGGCGGGTGTGATCGGCTTGGTTTACGGCGACCCGGCGCAGATTTCCGGCTACCTGATCCCGCACCCGGTGATCCGCAAGGTCACGTTCACCGGCTCGACACCCGTCGGCAAGCAACTGGCAGCGCTGGCCGGCCAGCATATGAAGCGCGCCACCATGGAGCTGGGCGGTCATGCTCCGGCGCTGGTGTTCGCCGATGCTGACCTGGACCTTGCCGCCCGCACCCTGGCGGCCAGCAAATTCCGCAATGCCGGGCAAGTGTGTGTCTCGCCGACCCGGATTCTGGTGCAGCGTGAGGTGTTCGATGAATTCACTGAGCGGTTCGTCGGCCTGACCCGCGAGGTCAAGGTCGGTTCCGGGCTGGACGCAGGCACCACCATGGGGCCGTTGGCCAACCCGCGCCGGGTCCCGGCGCTACGGGAACTTGTTGACGATGCTGTCAGCCACGGCGCCCGCCTGGAAACCGGTGGCAAGGCGATTGAAGGCGACGGCTGGTTCTTCGAACCCACCGTGCTGAGCGGCCTGACTACTGCCATGCGCATCATGAACGACGAGCCGTTTGGGCCGGTGGCCTTGCTGGTGCCGTTTGACAGTGTCGAAGAGGCGATCGCCGAATCCAACCGGGTGCCTTACGGCTTGGCATCCTATGCCTTCACCACCTCGATCAAGACTGCCCAGGCGCTGAGTTACGGTATCGAAGCCGGCATGCTGAGCATCAACCATCAGGGTATCGGCCTGCCGGAGGTGCCGTTTGGCGGCATCAAGGACTCCGGTTACGGTTCTGAAGGGGGCACCGAGGCCATTGAGGCTTACCTGAACACCAAACTGGTCACCCAGTTCGGTTGAGTCGCAATGCTGTCTGGTTGATTGCAGGAGCGAGCTTGCTCGCGAAGAGGACGGTGAAACAGCACATTTGTTGTGAGTGCCACGCCATCTTCGCGACCAAGGTCGCTCCTACAGGGGGAGGTCAGGCGCGCAATTATTCCTTGGCCTGTTGCAAGCCATTTTGCTTGATTGCCAGGTTCTTCTCTTTCTTGTACTGCAATGCCACCGCGGGTACCGGGCCGCTCTGGCCGGTTTCCAGCCACTTGCGCAGGCGGCTGGCATCGGCAAAGTGAGTCTGCTTGCCGAAAGCATCAAGAATCACCACCGACACCGGCCGTTTGGCCATGGTGGTGAGCAGCACCAGGCAGTGCCCGGCCTGATTGGTAAAGCCGGTCTTGGTCAGGCGAATATCCCAATTCTCCCGATGCACCAGATGATCGGTGTTGCGAAAGCCCAGGGTGTAATTGGGCTTGCTGAAGCGCACGGTCTTTTCTTCGGTCGCGCTCAGTTCGCTGAGTAATGGATATTTGCGTGCTTCCATCAACAGTTTGGTCAGGTCGCGCGCCGTCGACACGTTGAATACCGACAAGCCGGTCGGTTCCAGAAATGCGGTATGGCTCATGCCCAGCGCCTTGGCCTTGGCATTCATGGCTTTGATAAACGCCGGATAACCTCCCGGGTGACTGTGGGCCAGGCTGGCTGCCGCACGGTTTTCCGAAGACATCAGGGTAATCAGCAACATGTCACGACGATTGAGCTGGCTGCCCAGCTTGACCCGCGAGAATACGCCTTTCATTTCTTTGGTTTGGGAAATATCGACCGGGATCAGTTCGTCCATCGACAGCTTGGCGTCCAGCACGACCATGGCAGTCATCAGTTTGGTGACCGAGGCAATCGGCACCACCACATCCGGGTTATTGGCGTAGATGACTTTATTGGTTTGCAGGTCGACAACCATGGTGCTGCCGGAGGCCAGGTGCAGATTGGCCGGGTCACGATTGAACGGGGCAGGCTCATTGGCCAGTGCCTGAGTACCGATCAGCGAGCCTGTAAGTGCAACTAAAAGGCCCAGCGTACAAAGACGGATTTTCAAGAACAGTACTCACTCAATGGAAGGTGCGTCAGCACACGACAAAACAGGAAAAACAGCGCATTTTAGAAGCAGTTTTTGCCTAAAGTCGATGGGGCGAGTGGCGCATTTGTGCATTAAGTCGAGCCATTGGATATTTGTTCAGAGAGGGTTAAGTGACAAAACGGTATTGCCCGTAATATTCGTGGTATCTATCACCTACACCGATTAGCATCCCACGTCATTCGAATGTCACGGGTTCAAGGAGTCAGGCAATGCCCAAGGGGTTGATCGGCAAGGATTACCTGTTACTGGTTGTCGTTGCTGCGGTAATTACAGTGGTTATGCTGGGCGCCGGTTTTCTGGTCAAGCCAGTGGACTGGGCCGGCTGGGTGCAGGCCACCGGGGTGATCGTGGCGTTGTTGCTGGCGGTGGCGGTGCCGGCCATCCAGCGCAGCCAGCAGGCGCGTGAAGCGCAGCGGCAATTGCGCGAGCGCGAAGTGGGCTACGCACGGCGCATCCAGTACCTGTGCGGTGAATTGAGCGAAATGCAGGGGCGCATCAGCCTTAATCTGTTGCACCTGCGCGCCAATGACCGGCATCGTCTGAAATTCACCTTGCAGGACTACCTGCACCGGTTGTTCGAGTCGCACAAGCATGATCTGAATGACGACCGGATCGTGGTCGTCCACGAGTTGCGTCAAATCGCCAACGATGTAATCGATGAACTGGACAGCGGTCGCACTGATCGGGCGGTGTATACGGTTATTGAACGACGTTTGCAAAAGCTGGCGCAGCGTTGTCAGATCATCGTAGTGATCGCTGAGCGTCTTTGAGCCGCGGCTTCAGCCATTGAGCCCGGGCTTTTCCAATTGTTGGTAAAGCGCCTGGGCGGCGGGCAGCGAGGTCAGGGGACCGCTGACCGCCTCACCGTCGCGCATCAGATACCAGCACGCCAGCAGCCCTTGCTCGCGCAATTGCGCCGGGACTGCACTGCCTACCACCGACATGATATTGACCTTGTTCATGACTGCCTCCGTAACCGATGCAGTTCACTTTACTCACGCCCGGCGGCTGACAGAAATCAACGCTTTCGATAGTGGTCATTGATACAAAGGCCATAAACGACAACCCCGCCGTGGGGGCGGGGTTGGGTGAGTCTTACCAGCGGCCGCGTGGCGGGCCGTAGTACACCGGTTGTGGCGGTGGACCGTAGTGGCGGTAGTAGCCTGGTGGTGGGCCAGGGTAGCGCTCGACCACTTCATAGACCGGTGCCGGGCGGTAATAGACCGGTGGCGGTGGTGGTGCGTAATACACGTTGCGTGGCTGCACGTAGACGGGCTCACGCTGGATGTAGACAGGCTCGCGCTCTACATAAACGGTCCGGTCGCGGCTGCCGGCCACGGCGGCGCCCACCACGGCGGCACCGACTATTGCACCCGCTATCGCCGGACCTCCCCAGCCATGGCCGCCGGCATTGGCTTGACCTGCCAGCGCCAGGGCACCTGCAAACAGGGCGATCTTGGAAAAATGACGAATCATGACGGTTGTTCCTCGGCTTTCGACCCGTTGTCGCAGGGCACCGTCTTTCAGTGCTGCCACGGGGTTAATACTAAGACAGCGGTTTTGTTCAAACTGCGAAGCCGCTGGGTAAAGTTTGTGTAAGGTAGAAGCCCTGACGACAGACGGCACTTTTCGAGCATTTGTCTGTCGCAGCAAGTTTACGCCTGTTGTCCAGATTTTAGCCAATACCGTTCAGGAGATTCGCATGTCCATTACTGCCAGTCGGGACACCGTGTTGTGCATGTCCCTGGCCGCCCGCCCCGGAAACTTCGGCGTGCGCTTTCACAACTATCTGTACCGTGAACTGGGCCTGAACCTCTACTACAAGGCTTTTGCTCCCAATGACCTGGTCGGCGCCGTCACGGGCATGCGCGCGCTGGGCATTCGCGGTTGCGGGGTATCGATGCCGTTCAAGGAAGACTGCATTGCCCTGGTCGATGAGCTGGATGCGTCGGCGGCGGCCATTGAGTCGATCAATACCATCGTCAACACGGACGGCCATCTCAAGGCTTATAACACCGACTACATCGCCGTCGCGCAGTTGCTCGACAGCCACGCCGTGCCGCGTACTGCTTTTGCCTTGCGTGGCAGTGGCGGGATGGCCAAGGCGGTGGCCTGTGCGATGCGTGATGCCGGCTTTAGCGACGGGGTGATCGTGGCCCGCAACCGGCAGGCCGGCGAGCAGCTTGCGGCCACCTGCGGATGGCGCTGGGTGCCGGAGTTGGGTGCTGAGAGGCCGGCCTTGCTGGTCAATGTCACGCCGCTGGGCATGACTGGCGCCCAGGCTGATGAGCTGGCGTTCGACCGGGCGGCCATCGAGGCGGCCCAGACCCTGTTCGACGTGGTCGCCACCCCGGCCGAAACGCCGCTGATCCAGGCCGGGCGCCAGCTCGGCAAACAGTTGATCACCGGCGATCAGGTGGCGGCGATCCAGGCGCTGGAGCAGTTCGTGCTGTACACCGGGGTGCGGCCCAGCGATGAGCAATACCAGCGGGCGGCTGCATTTGCCCGTGGCTGATCAGCCTTCCAGTTGCGCCAGCCGTGCTTCCAGCGCGGCGATGCGCGCTTCGAGTTCATCGAGCCGGTCGCTGGAGGCCGAAGCGCTGCGTTCTGGCGCCTGCTGGCGGCTGTCGAGCAGGGCTTGCAGGTCGGCTTCGCTGCCCAGTTTGTGCATGTAGCGGTCTTCACGCTGACCGCCCTGACGCGGCAGCAGTGACACCAGGCCACGGGCAATCAAGCGTTCGAGCTGGTGCTGCACTTGCTCGGCGTCTTCGAAGTCGTGCATGCGATTGCTGCGGGTCAGCAGTTCATTGACGGTCTGCGGGCCGCGCAGCAGTAACAGGCCGGTGAGGATCAATTGCGCCGGGACCAGCTCCAGATGCCTGTCGAGCTTGTGCTCCCAGCGGTCGGCGCGACTGCCCATTACCAGCTTGGCCAGCCCCAGGTTTTCCAGGCTGCGCAGGCTCTGGCCGATCTGGCCCTGGGTGAGGTTCATTATCGGCTCGCGGCTGGTTTTCTGGTTGCAGGCCAGCATCAAGGCATTGAGGGTCAGGGGATAGCTTTCCGGGCTGGTGGCCTGTTTTTCAATCAGGCTGCCGAGAATCCGGACCTGCGTGGCATCGAGCAGCAGGGCTGAGGATTCATTGCTGGATTCGGGGGTGTCGGTCATGGTGTGCTCCCTGGACAATGGCAGGCGGCCAGCCTAGGGCTTGTCAGGCACAATTGCCAGTGGGTAGGGACTGTTACCGTTTCATCACAACCGCGCCGAGGTCTGTTTTGTCGGCTTGTGTAGGCTTCACCTGTTGGAATACGTGCGACAAAACAGCCACGGCCCCGCGGGTTGCGCCCCAAATCGCGCCATGCGTCGTTGAAGGACTTGAAAAGGGAGCGACCATTTCCTGCGTCCTTCGCCTCGCCTGACACGATTTGGCACTGCAACGCGGCCTGCGCTGAAACGGCAACAGCCCCTAGCGAAAAACCCGCAACAACTGGCCAGCCCCGGCTGTCTATAATTGCCGCGCCTTTGTGAATTGCCGCATCTTTGTGTCAGAGGCTCTTCGGCCTCTGTTTCACCCGACGTTCCGCATGCGGGGCGTATCGTTGTTGGAGTGTTCTGATGTTAGCTGTCTATCTGTTGTCTGCCGCCGGCTTCACGGTGGTGACCACGGAGTTTTTGATTGTCGGTTTGTTGCCTGCCATGGCCCGCGATTTGGGCGTTTCGATTTCTCAAGCCGGCCTGCTGGTGACCCTGTTCGCGTTTACCGTGGCAGCCCTTGGGCCATTTTTGACCGCCTGGTTTGCGCGCTTCGAGCGACGCCGGCTGTTTATCGGCGTGCTGGTGTTGTTCGGCCTAGCCAATGGCTTGGCCGCCGTGGCGCCCAATTATGGCGTGATGGCGCTGGCGCGGCTGCTGCCGGCGCTGGCCTTGCCGGTGTTCTGGTCGCTGGCCAGCGAGACCGTGGTCAATCTTGCCGGCCCGGAACACGCGGGCAGGGCGGTGGCGCGTTTCGGGGTCGGGATCATCCTGGCCATGGTGTTCGGCATTCCGGTCGGCACCCTGATCAGTGATGCGTTTGGCTGGCGCATGGCGTTTGCCGTGGTGGCCGCTCTGGCACTGCTCAAGGCTTTGTTGCTGTTCATCTGGTTGCCGGCCAGCCGCCCCGTTCACGCCGTGTCGATGCGCGAGCAACTGGGCATTTTGCGCAACCCCATGATGCTGGGCCATGTGCTGCTCTCGGTGTTGGTGTTCAGCGGCATGTTCACCGCCTACACCTACCTGGCCGACATGCTTGAGCGTCTGGCAGGTTTCGACGGTACGGTGGTGGGCTGGTGTCTGATGGGCTTTGGCGCAGTGGGCCTGATTGGCAATGCACTGGGCGGGCGTATGGTTGATCGTCACCCGTTAGTGGCCAGCCTGACATTCTGTACCTTGCTCAGCGTCGGGATGCTGGCGGTGGTGCCCAGCGTGGGCTCGATTGCCGCGCTGATGGCGGCCCTGATCGTCTGGGGCATCAACCAGGCGGCGCTGTTTCTGGTCTGCCATGTGCGCTTGATGAAGGCCGCGCCCCAGGCGCCGGCCTTCGCCGCGTCGCTGAACGTGGCGGGCGGTAACCTGGGTATCGGCCTGGGGGCAATGATTGGTGGGCGGGTGATCGACAGCCTGGGGCTGACCCATCTTGGCGTGGCCGCTGCCGCCATCGTTGGCCTGGCGATCCTGCTGGCCCTGGCGATGCTCAGGTTCGATCCGCTGCCGACCGCAGTCAGTCGCTGAACAGCTTGCTGCGCGCGCCCTCGGTGATGGCCACCACGCCTGGGTGGCGGACCTTGCGTTCGACGGTAATGGCGTAGAACGACTCGGTCACCGCCTCGGTCTGGCCAATCAGGCGTACGCCATATTGCTCCTGGACCTCGTGGGCAATCACGCTGGGGGCGACGAACACCCCGCTGCCGGAGCGCCCGAAGGCCTTCATCAAGGCACTGTCGTCAAATTCACCGATGATCCGCGGGCGGATTTTCTGCTCGGCAAACCAGCGCATCAGCCTGGCGCGTACCACGGTGTCTTGACCTGGAATCAGCAGCGGAGCACCGTCCAGCGCCTGTGGAAACTCCATGGTCAGACGCTGCGCCACTTCTTCAGTGGCAAAAAAGCTGACCCCGCATTCGCCCAGTTTCTGACTGTAGCCACGGATATCCAGATGCGGCGGCATCGGGCTGTCAGACACCACCATGTCCAGGCGCTGGATGGCCAGATCGGCGAGCAGGCGTTCGAGTTTGTCTTCGCGACAGGTGATGCGGATTGGCTCGTTGAGCTCCATGGTCGGGGCGATCAGGCGATAGACAATCGACTTGGGCACCACGTCGGCCACGCCGATCCTGAACAGCGTGTGCTGTTCACCGGGCTGTGAGCGCAGCACGCTTTCCAGTTCGTTTCCGAGCTGGAACAGCTGCTCGGCGTAGGGCAAGGCCAACCGGCCTGCCTCAGTCAATTCCAGTTGCCGGCCGACACGCTGGAACAGATCCACGCCCAGGCTGTCTTCCAACAGGCTGATTTGCCCGCTGATGGTTTGTGCGGTGAGGTTCAATTGCTCACCGGCACGCACGATGCTGCCAGTACGGGCCACCACCCAGAAATAGTGCAATTGTCGATAATTGAGCATAGCGATCGAATAGTTCGTAAAAACCGAAGTATATACCTTGTAAATACGAATTTTCCGGATGTTTCAGAGTCATTAGAATGCTTCCCAACGCCGGGCACATTTGACGTTGCCGGCATCGCTCATTGAGGGAATCATGAAAAGCGCTATGTATGCTGCACTCTTGACCTGTTCGCTGGTTGTCATCAGCGGTTGTGATCAGGTTGAATCATCCGGCAAGCAATTGCTCGATACTGCGGCCAACTCGGCCAAGCAAGCCATCGACGACACTCACAAGGCGGCCACCAAGGCGCTGGAAGAGGCCAAGGACGAATTGTCAGTGATAGAGCCAGCGCCCAAGCCCAAGGCTGAAAGCGAAAAAAACGGCCAGGAAATCTGATCTCATTAACTCTCGTATAAGCAGGGCATGACTATGGAATACCTGTTGGAACTTGCGACCAGCCCGGCGGCCTGGATCGCATTGGCAACGCTGGTGGTGATGGAAGTCGTGCTGGGTATCGATAACCTGATCTTTATTTCGATTCTGACCAACAAGTTGCCCGAGCATCAGCGCGAGAAGGCGCGCCGTCTGGGTATCGGCATGGCGTTGATCATGCGTCTGGGCCTGCTGGGTACGGTGGCCTGGATCGTGCAGCTGACCGAGCCGGTCATCGAGGTGTTGGGTCAGGCGTTCTCCTGGAAAGACATGATCCTGATTGCCGGTGGTCTGTTCCTGGTCTGGAAGGCGACCACGGAAATCCACCACAGCATGGACCATGCCGAGGAGAAAGAGGCGACTGTTGGCGGTAAGGTGGCGTTGAGCATGGGCGCGGCCATTGCGCAGATCCTGTTGCTCGACCTAGTGTTCTCCATCGACAGTATCATTACTGCGGTGGGCATGACCGAACACCTGCCGATCATGATCATTGCGGTGGTGACTGCGGTGGTGGTGATGCTGGTCGCTGCTGAACCGCTGGCCAAGTTCATCAACGAGAACCCGACGGTGGTGATGCTGGCCCTGGGCTTCCTGATCATGATCGGTATGACCCTGATCGCCGAAGGCTTCGGTGCCCACGTACCGAAAGGCTACGTGTACGCCGCCATGACCTTCTCGGCGCTGATCGAGATGCTGAACATGATGGCCCGTCGCGCCAAGCGCAAGAAAGCCGCTGCTGCCCAGTAACGGTGCTGCGGATAAAGCCAACGGCCGATCCCTGTGAGGGGATCGGCCGTTGGTTTTTGTGGCTTGGCAATGGCGGATGCAGCAGTGGCCGGGGCTCAGTGTGCGGCGGCAGGGTGGCTCTTGTGCTTGGCAAGCGGCTGTGACGGCAGGGTTGCCGGTCGGACTTGAGGTGGCTGGCGTAGCGGCTGATGATGGCGGCGGGCGATGCGCATGACGCCCCACAGCATGGCGCATGCAACGGCCAGCCAGGCGGCGATCAGCATCACGATGGTCATTTCCGGGCTCATGGTGTGCCTCCACGTATTCTCTAGTGCTCTCTAGATAACCGACAGTCTAGTCCGGGAAGTGTTGCGCCAAATTGACCAATGGCGTTGTGCTTCGACCGTTTTGATCTATTGACAGCCGCAGACTGCGCCACCGGGCTATACCGACGCAGGGCAGGGCTCTATGATCGGCGTTCCCGTCAGGTCAGCGGTTGCCTGGCGTTCGAAAAAGTGAGGGAACATGCTGTCGGTATCTTTTCCATTGCGGTCGGCCAGGGGCGTGCTGGCCGTGCTCATGCTGTCGCTGCTGGCTGGCTGCGGCGCTTCGGCACATCGTCTGGCGGCCATACCGCCGGACCCACAAGGCTTGCCCGATCGGGTGGAACTCAAGGCCGTGCCCGTGTTTCGTGGCAATGCCTACCAGAGCGGGCCGGGCGCGCTGGCCAGCATGTTGGCCAATCATAAGGTCGGCACGACGCCGGGGTTGCTGGAAAAGAATCTGCAACTGCCGGGCGCCGAGGCGCAACTTGAACAGAACCTGCAGCGGGTCGCCCGCGAGTACGGATTTGTGGTCTACCCGCTGGATCAGAACTTTCGCGCGTTAATGACCCAGGTCGCGGCGGGCTATCCGGTGCTGGTGCGCTTCAGCGAGGGCGCGGTGCTGTGGAAGGAGCCGCGCTATGCCGTGCTCAAAGGCTACGATCGTTATCGCGACGTGGTGATTCTCCAGGCGGGCATGAACCCGCGCCAGACCATGAGCTTCAGCAGCTTTACTTCCGCCTGGGCAGATGCCGGCCACTGGGCGGTGCTGGTGCAGGGCGCACGGCAACTGCCAGCCAAGGTCGATCAGCAGCGCTGGTTACAAGCCGCTGATGAGTTATCCCGAGCGGGTCAGGAGCAGGCCGCCGGTGAGGCGCGCAAGGCGCTGACCCGCCAGGCAGGGCAGTAACTGCCGCACGTGGGCGGGTCAACGTGGGCGGGTCAAAAGCCGAGCTTGTCGCGCAGGCTGTAATACCAGGCGCCGAGTGCCGTCAACGGGGTGCGCAGCATCTGGCCGCCGGGGAAGGGGTAGTGCGGCAGGCCGGCAAACGCATCGAAGCGTTCGGCCTGCCCGCGCAGGGCTTCAGCCAGCACCTTGCCGGCCAGATGGGTATAGGTCACGCCATGGCCGCTGCAACCCTGGGAGTAATAGATGTTGTCGCCCAGCCGACCGACCTGCGGCAGGCGCGACAGGGTCAGAAGGAAGTTGCCGGTCCAGGCGTAATCGATCTTCACGTCTTTGAGCTGCGGGAATACCTTGAGCATTTTGGGCCGGATAATGGCTTCGATGTTGGCCGGATCGCGCGCGCCATAGACCACGCCGCCACCAAAAATCAGACGCTTGTCGGCGCTCAGGCGGTAGTAGTCGAGCAGGTAATTGCAGTCCTCGACGCAGTAGTCATCGGGCAGCAGCGAACGGGCCAGCTCTTCATTCAATGGTTCGGTGGTGATCACCTGAGTGCCGCACGGCATGGACTTGGCGGCCAGCTCCGGCACCAGGTTGCCCAGGTAGGCATTACCGGCAACGATGACGAACTTGGCTCGCACCCGGCCCTGAGCGGTGTGCACGACCGGATTGGCGCCGCGCTCAATGCCGGTGGCCGCTGATTGTTCATGGATTACCCCGCCCAATGCCAGCACTGCAGCGGCTTCGCCCAGCGCCAGGTTCAATGGGTGGATATGCCCGCCGCTCATGTCCAGCATGCCGCCGACATACTGGTCACAGGCCACGACCTGGCGCATGCGCGATGCATCCAGCAGTTCAAGCTGGTTATGCCCGTAGCGTTCCCAGAGACGCTTTTGCGCTTCCAGATGGCCCATCTGCCGTGGGTTCAGTGCGGCGAACACGCCGCCGTCTTTCAGGTCGCAGTCGATGCTGTAGCGTGCCACCCGATCACGAATGATTCGTGCCCCCTCGAAGGCCATGTCCCCCAATAGCCGCGCCTGGCCGGCCGGCATGCTGCGTTCGATCACGTCGATGTCGCGGCTATAGCTGTTGACGATCTGGCCACCGTTGCGCCCTGAAGCGCCGAAGCCGACCCTGGCGGCTTCCAGTACCGTGACCTTGAAGCCGTGCTCCAGCAGGAACAACGCACTGGAAAGTCCGGTATAGCCGGCGCCAATGATGCATACATCGGTCTGTGCCTCGCCTTGCAGGGCGGCATGTACGGGCGCAGGATTGGCTGAAGCGGCATAAAACGACTGAGGGTATGTGATGTTCGCCATTCGAGGGTTCCGTTTAAAATTATTGACGAATGAGCTGATCCTACCCGAGATTTTTGACACGCAACACCGGTTGCCCATAAAAAGTTTTCGATTTCAGTACGTTAGCGAAAAAATCCGTTGACAGGGTTATGGATATCCGTAGAATGCGCCCCACAGCAGGCACGTAGCTCAGTTGGTTAGAGCACCACCTTGACATGGTGGGGGTCGTTGGTTCGAGTCCAATCGTGCCTACCACATCAAATCCGCCCCTGCTGGCGGTGTCAAAAAGGGCAACCCACTCGGGTTGCCCTTTTTGTTTTGTGCTTTTCATAATGTTCGTTTGATTCATGACTGTTCGCGCAAAGCGCATCATGGGCGTTGATAACGACCGTCCGGCGGCGCACTTTTAATTGCAGTACCTGTCAGGCTTGCCATTGTGACAACAGTTGGCCAAGCTGAATGCGCATTTGCCTTCAGGTATTCAAGTGAAACGTGATCTTCACCTCGCCGTGGTGCTGTTATGTGTGGTGTGTTTTGCACTGACCTTCATTACCGGTTGGAAAGTGTTCACGGCACGTAAAGCGGCACTCAATAATGTCTATGTCAACGGTGCGAATCTCGCGCAGGCATTGATCACTTATTCCGATGGTGTCGTCCGGCAGAGTTCAATGCTGCTCAACGGTCTGGTCGAACGTCTGGAGGCAGAGGGTTTTGGCGAGCATCAACTGGATCGCCTGGATAAATTGCTGCATGCCCAACAGCGGGTCATGCCGCAACTCAACGGTTTAACCATTTACGATCGGCAGGGTAACTGGCTGTTGTCTTCCACCGGCTTGCATGCACAAGGTCTGAACAGTGCTGACCGGGCGTACTTCATTCATCACCAGCGCAGTGCCTCCAGCGAAATATTCATTGGTCCGCCCATCCAGAATCGCTCGACCGATGTCTGGGTCATTACCATCAGTCGCCGGGTCAATGATTCGCAGGGTCAGTTCGCCGGCGTGGTGGCCGCTACATTGGGCATCAAAAACTTTCTCGACCTGTTTGGCAAAATTGATGTGGGTGACAACGGTACGATTTCACTGGCGTTTACCCATGGCCAATTACTGGTGCGTTATCCATTTCGCGAAGAAGAAATGGGGCGCGATTTTTCCCAGTCGCCCATTTATAAAAAATACTTCATGGGTCGCTCCTCGGGGAATGCGACATTTACTTCCAGTCTGGATGGTGTAGAGCGGATCTCGACCTTTCGCCAAAGTGACACGTTGCCGTTGTTGGTCAGTGTCGCCCGGGAGAAGAGTGAAGTTCTGCGCAACTGGCGTTTTGAAGCGCTGCTGTCATTGGCGGTATTGGCGGTGTTGATCGTTTTTGTCGTGGCTGCCGGCCTGGTCTTGTTACGGCATATCAAACGGCGCATTGAAAGCGAATCGGAGTTGCTGATTGCTCGGCAACAGTTATTGAGCAGTAATGAGAAGCTTGAACAATTAGCGTTGCAGGATCCATTGACGGGTCTGGCCAATCGACGCTGCTTTGATGAGCGTCTGCTCATGGAGTCTTCCCGCGCACAGAGAAATGGCACGACACTGGGTCTGTTGCTGGTCGATATCGACTTTTTCAAGCGTTTCAACGATAGCCTGGGGCATGTGGCGGGTGACCAGTGCCTGCAAGCGGTTGGCCAGACGATCGGCGGGTGCGTCAGGCGCGCCACTGACCTGGCTGCTCGTTATGGCGGCGAAGAGCTGGCGTTGATTCTGCCTGATACCGACAGCCAAGGCGTGTCGGAGGTGGCGGCCTTGATACTGCAGCGTCTGGAGGCGCTGAGCATCCCTCACCCTGCCAGCCCCTATGGGCGGGTCAGTGTGAGTATCGGCATGGCGTGCTTCAACGGCCAGCAATTGGCGGATGGTTCTATCGTCGAAGCGGCCGATGAGGCCCTGTACCGGGCCAAGGCGCAGGGGCGTAACCGGCTTGAGGCGTAAGCCTGGCGCTCAGGGGCGCTTGAGCAGGCTCGGGCTTGCCAGCAAGTTGGTCAGCCGGTCTGCATAGAGTGCAAGTTGCGAATAATCCATGGCCAGCTCGCCGCTGTCGTCCGGGGTGTTGCTGTCCATGCGGTTCATGCGGGTCGTGATTGCAAGCAGGGTGGCCTGCACGGTGGCCGAGGAGAAGTCCGTCTCGTCGATACCCAATGTCATTAGTGAAACCATGGCGGACCTCTACTAAAGTGTTAATACCATATGATGGCATTCTGGCGTCAAAAGCAAGACGCCCGATGATTATTCCGTCGGATGTCATGTGCTTCTTTGAGCCGCTTGAGGCGCGAAGGGTTCACACAGAGGATTATAAAAATCCATCTTTTCAGTGGCTTAGTGAAAAAAACTGATTGACAGGGTTATGGATATCCGTAGAATGCGCCCCACAGCAGGCACGTAGCTCAGTTGGTTAGAGCACCACCTTGACATGGTGGGGGTCGTTGGTTCGAGTCCAATCGTGCCTACCAAACAAATCCGCCTCTGCTGGCGGTATCAAAAAGGGCAATCCACAAGGGTTGCCCTTTTTGTTTTGCACTTGTTTCAGCTGCCGGTCGCATGGCTTGCGACCATTGGCTTATCTGAAAATCAGCACCGCCGCGCCGGCAATCACTAGCACCACGCCAAAGATCATCCGCGCAATCCATGGCGCGGTCAGCCACACACCCGTCGCGCCGGCGATCTGGCCGATGTTCTTTTCGCTGAGCAGGCGATTGCCCGGGCCTGCATTCATCGGGTTGCCGCACTGTGGGCAGGCGTAGGCTTTATCGGAAATCCGCGCATTGCATTCAGGGCAGTCGATCAGGCTCATGGTTTTTCCGGCATCGGTTGTTTTCAATGCCGGTAAGACCTCTTCACCAAGGTGCGGTTCGCGCAGGGTTGTGAAGTTGTGCGCTGCTTGGCAGTTGCGCTGTTGGATCAGTGGCGACGGGCAAGATACTGGATGATGCGCCGGGTCGCATTGCTGGCCTTGCGTTGGCCTATTTCACTGTCGGCCAGCCATTGGCAATCGCTGATTTCATTGAGCGGGCGGGGTGTTTCGTGCTGTGGCACTTCGGTGATGAACACGTAATGCAGCACTTGATTGCCGGGGTATTGAGCCAGATAGCGCAGGTCGAGGTCGTGCAGTCCGGTTTCTTCGCAGAGTTCCCGGATCGCGGCTTGTTGCGGGGTTTCATCGGCTTCTATCTTGCCACCGGGCAACGCCCAGCGGGATTTGGGTTTGCGTACGTACAGAATCTGGTTATCGCGCTTGCAGATAACGGTCGCTCTGGCTTTCATCGTTCTTACAGTTCCTGTCTGCGATGGATCGCTCCATTGCAGGCTTTGTCCCGTTTGTAGCGATAAAGGTTCAGAGTTTTCTGAACGTATGAAAAAGCCCGGCATGCCGGGCTCTTTCAACAATAATCAGAAATCCCCGGTCCCAGAGGCTGTGCTGACTTGCTGCGCCATTGCGCGATAGGTTCCGTCGTCCGTAGCGCCCAGCAATGCCCGGCCATCCTTGAGCGTCGCCAGAAAGGTGATTTCCTTTCCTTCGCCGCTCAGCATCATGCCTGCTGCTGCGCCCACCGCACCCAACACCAGCGCGCCGGCCAAGCCGCGTCCGAGAGTGCCTTCAAGGCTTCTATTATGTCCCTGGCTGGCGATTTCTACCGATTTGATGTCGCTGTGCCGAAAGCTGATACCCGGCCATGGAAACAACGGGGTGACAAGTGTGATGGTGCCCGAGCGATATTCGCCATCACCTTGAAGAAAATCCCCCGCTAAAACGTTGATCTTAGCCATGTTCATTTCTCCATTGTTTCAACCGGATAACCATTGCGCGCGCCTGTGAGCCGCGTGTCAACGGCCAGTGGACGAGCAGGCGGGTGCCCGTCGGCTGGTCTTGGCCATTTATGGCTATGTGCGATCAGTGGCGGTCGCTTAGAATAGCCAGCTTTTCTCCCAGCAGGATGCGGGACCTGATTCCACGTTTATGGATGTGCTGCTTTCATGAATGTTCCCATAGTGATCCACGATGCCCATCGCTCGCTGCATGACCCGTTGGCCAGGGCTGGCAGCCATCGTTCGGCGGCCATTACTGAGCTGCTCGACGCACTGAGAGCGGCGCATCCCGGGCAGCGCTGGGCGGCCTATCTGGCCGGTGAGCACAAGCATCTGCTCGGCTGCGATGGTCAGGGTTACGATTGGCCCGAGCGCATTGCCGGTAGCGATGTCGAGGCATTCTGTCGCGCCAGAGGCCTGCAGCGCCGGGTCGCCGGTATGGGCGAGGAACCTCTGGGTTGGGTGCTGGCTTGCGCATCGTGTGCCAACACTCCGTGGCTTGCGGATCTGGCGCTGCACCTGGGGTCGCTGTTACAGAGCGCGGCATTGATTCGCGCCCAGACCACCCAGCGAGTGCTATACGAAATCAGCTCGCTGGCCAGCTCCACTCGTGATCGCGGCACCTTCATCAAAGGCGTACACCAGCAACTGACGACATTGATCGACGCCGAGAATTTTTCTCTGGCGCTGTACGACCGCCTGCGGGCCAAGATTACCTTCCCTTACTACATCGACAACACTGACGAGCATGCGCCCGCCGCAGACAGCTATGAGTTTCTTGATCCAAAGCGGATAACCCTGACCGGGCATGTGCTGACCCGCGGCCAGTCATTGTTCGTCGATGCTCATGACATTGAGCTGGGCGAGGCGCAGGGGCGGTTCTTCTGCGCCGGCAAACGTCCCGAGTTCTGGATGGGAGCGCCGCTGAAAAACGCCGCCGACGAGGTGTTCGGCATGCTGGCGATGCAGGTCTACGACGCTTCGCGAATTTACAGTACAGAAGACCGCACGTTGTTCCAGGTGGTCGCGCAGCATGTGGGCATGGCGCTGGAGCGGCTGCTGCATCGCACCGACCTTGAGCAGACCGTGCTGCTGCGCACTCAGCAGTTGTCGGCGGCCAATCATGCGTTGCGTCAGGAAGTGGTCGATCGTGAACGTGCCGAACATCTGCAGAGTGCCTTGTTCCAGATCACCGAACTGGCCAGCCAGCAGGGTGATATGGATGCGCTGTTTCATGGCCTGCATGTGATTGTCGGTGAGTTGCTTGAGGCGCAGAACTTCTACATTGCTCTGTATGACAACGCGACCGGTGAAGTGGCGTTTCCGTATTTTGTCGATGAACGCACTGCGCGTCCCGGCACCCGGCGTGGCCAGCGGGGTTTTACCGAGTATGTCATCCGTCAACAGCGTCCTTGCCTGATTGATCGGGAACAAGCCCTGCGCCTGGAGGCCCAGGGCGAGATCGAGGCCCAAAAAGAGTCGCATCGTTCCTGGTCCTGGCTGGGCATCCCGCTGTTCGAGGGGGAGCAAGTACGCGGCATCCTGGTGGTGCAGAGCTACTCGCCCGAGGTGGGTTACACCTTGCGCGACCAAGAGCTGCTGACCTTCGTATCGCGGCACATCGATACCGCGCTGTCACGGCGCAGCGCCGCCGAAGCCATCCATACCGCCAACCTGCAGCTCGAAGCCAGGGTTAATGACCGTACCCGTGAGCTGGACCTGGCCAATGCCCAGTTGCAGTACGAGAACTCCCACGATGCGCTGACCGGTCTGGCCAACCGCAGCCATCTGCAGCAACGCCTGCAGGCGGCCTGGCAGCAGTTTTGCGACGACGACCGGCAGTTGATCGTGATGTTCATCGACCTGGACCGTTTCAAGCTGGTCAATGACACCCTCGGCCATCACTGCGGCGACGATCTGCTGATCCAGGCCGCTGAGCGCCTGCGCAGTTGCATGCGCAGTAACGATTTGCTGGCAAGGCTCGGCGGCGATGAGTTCGCGGTGCTGGCGCAAGGCGCGTCGCTGGAGATGGGCAGCGTGATTGCCGAGCGGATTCTGGTGGCCTTTGACTTGCCGTTTCAAATCGACGGCCATACGGTGTTTTCGTCGTGCAGCATCGGCGTGGTGGGGGCTGACCGGCAGTTCCATAAAGAACCTGACGACCTGCTGCGCGATGCCGATATCGCCATGTACCGGGTCAAGAACGCCGGGCGTGACAGTTTTGCGGTGTTCAACCAGCAGTTGCGTCGCGAAGTGTCTGACCAGATCGAGCAGGAAGGCGCGCTGCGCAATGCGCTCAAGCGTACTGACGAGCTGGTGCCGTATTTCCAGCCCATCGTCTGTGTGACCAGTGGCAAGCTATTGGCCCTGGAAGCACTGATTCGCTGGCATCAACCTGACGGTCGGGTGATTGCACCGGGCAATTTCCTGTCAGCGCTGGAAGGCTTGCGGCTGATCGGTCGGCTGGACCTGTACATGTTGCAGCGGGTGATCGAGATCCTCGCGTTACCGGAAAATGCGCACTGGCCAGCCGTGCATGTCAATTGTTCGGCCTACAGCATCACACGGGCGGAGTTCGCCGCCGAAGTGCTGGCGTTGTTGGCTGACCATGGCGTAGCGCCGTCGCGGATTTGCCTGGAGCTGACTGAAGGGGCTTTGGTGGCTGAGCCCGAGCGTGCCCGGCAGACCATGAAGCAACTGGCGGACAACGGTGTGTCGGTGGTTCTCGACGACTTTGGCGCGGGTTTCTCATCCTTGAGTTACGTGCACCAGTACCATTTCAGTGGCTTGAAGATCGACAAATCGTTCATTTTTGAACTCAGTAGCAGTGCGCGAAGCCGGGCCATCGTCCGCGCCATTGTGCGCATGGCCGAATCGCTGGATCTGACGGTGGTGGCCGAAGGTGTCGAAGACCCGGTCACCCTGGATCTGCTACGTGAGATCGGTGCAGGGCAGGCGCAGGGCTATCATTTTTCCAGGCCGATGCCCGAAGCCAGTCTGATGCTGCCACTGACCAACTGATCGGCAAAGGCTTGCCGGGTCTGGCAAGCCATGGCCGAGCGGGGCGCAGGGTGGACCGCGTGCGCATTGGCCGACACCTTGTTATTCAAGGCCTTGCAACAGTGGCACTTATCTTGCTGAGCCTTCATCGGGGTCACAAAGCCCCGCAACGGCAGGAGATCAATCATGTTTGTCAGCAACAATACGCTCGAAGGCCTGGCCTCCAGGTTCGTCAACGGGCGCAGAACGCTGGACGACCTGTCCCAGGAGTTTGGCGCCTTTGTGCCGACGATTACGCAGGCAACGGCGGCGACGCTCAGCTCCGGGTCAGGCAGTGCCGCCTCGCAAGGTAATGCTCAGGGCGACACCGGCTATAACGAGTCATTTGCCCGGATGATGCTCAACCTGAAGACTCAGGGTCAGTCATCGCTGTCCGCCTCTGTCGCCGACGGTGACAACGGGGTGAACCGCGACAACGGTGTGTCGACCGAGCAGGGGTCGAACCTGACCTCGACGCAGCAGGCGTTCCTTGACTATATGCAGCAGCCGGCCAGCGAGCGCTTGCGTGAGCAATTGACCGGTGTCAGCCAGCAACAGTACGAGGCGATGAGTCCTGAGCAGCAGAAGGCGGTCGATCAGAAGTTTACCGAGGCACTGAAGCAACAGCAGGAAATTGCCCAGCAAGACATCAACACCCGGATCAAGGCGCTCAAGGCAGGACTGATTGCCTGATCCGCTCTACGACGCCTTCGGGCGTCGCTTTTTTCTCAGCCAGCACTCAAGGGCTGGCAGCGGCGGCCTGCTCGTTGGCTGGCTGCAGCGCGGCGCACCACTGATCGCGTCCACGGTGCTTGGCGGCGTACAGAAATGCGTCGGCGCTTTTGATCATCAACTGCGCAGTGATGTCTTCGCGGCGTGGTGCGTGAACTGTCAGGCCGGCGCTGGCGGTGACCTGACCGGCCGGGTGGTCGAGGTGTTCGATCGCCAGGCCACGAATGGCCTCCAGCAGGTCACTGACGATCTTCGCCGCCGCTGCCGGCGACGTATCGGGTAACAGAATGGTGAATTCTTCGCCGCCGTAGCGCACTGCCAGGTCGGTTTCGCGCTGCAAGGTGCCTGCAATGGCCTGGCCGACCTGACGCAGGCACTCATCGCCAGCCGAGTGGCCGTAGCGGTCATTGAAGCGCTTGAAGTAATCGACATCCAGCATGATCAGCGCCAGGCTGGTGTTCTGCCGCCGGGCCAGGGCAATCTCTTCGGCCAGTGCCAGATCCAGTCGGCGCCGGTTGCCCAGGCCGGTCAGGCTGTCGGTCAGGGCCATGTCCCGGACCAGCCCGTGGACCCGGCGCAGCTCGGTCTCCATGCTCATGCGCGCGCGCAACTGGCGGATCACGATAACCCCAAAACTGGCCAGCCCGGCAATCAGCAGCAACAGAATGAGGCCGGTCTTGAACAGGTCCTGGCGCCAGGGGGCGATGATCGAACTGCGCGAGATGCCGGCCTCGACCACCAGCGGGTAGCGGCTCAGTGCCCGGTAGCCATACAGGCGCCAGGTGCCGTCGACCACCGCGCGGACCTCGGCCACCCCGGCGCTGGACCAGGGCAGATAGCGGGTGAATATTTCACTTTGCGACAGGCTCTTGCCGATGGTCGCGGCGACGAAGGGGCGGCGGACCAGAATTGTCCCGTCACGGATTGCCAGCACCAGAGCGCCTTTATCGTCGATCTTGAAGTCACCGTAATAGTCGACGAAGTAACTGACCCGGACGGTGCCGAGCATGACCCCGGCAAATGAGCCGTCACGATTGTTGAGGCGGCGCGAGACGGGAATGATCAGTTCCTGGGTCGAGCGGCTACTGACCACCCGGCTGACCAGCACCGCACGGTCGGTATGGGTGCGGTGGTAGATGAAGTAATCGCGGTCGGCATTATTGGCTGAGTCAGGGGTAGCGGTCTTGTCGGTGACAATCCATTTGCCGTCGGCATCGTAGACAAACAACCCGTGCAACTGCGGCATGATGCGGGTCTGCTCGATCATCAGCGCGTGCATTCTGCCCACGTCGATATTTTCCAGGCCATCGCCTTCGATACGTTCGGCCAGCAATGAGGTCAGGATGTCGACCTGGCGAATGGCGTCTTCGGCGTGCTGGGCCGTCGCACGGGCCAGATTGTTCACCGAGTTCTCGGCCGCTGCGAACGCCTGGCGGTAATCGCGCCAGGCGCGCCAGCCTTCGACAGCCATGAAGGTGCTGATCACCAGCAGCATGAATATGACGGTCAGGCGCAGCAGCTGCGTGGCGCGTTCACGGTCCTCTGGCAACGGGCCGGCGGCGGCACTGCTTGAATCGCGTGATGGACGTCCCTGCATTGAAATCTCTTCCTGTTCGACGCTGCTCAGCATACAGACAGTGATGGCCATTTGGCTTGCATAACAAGTGGCCGCCGCGGGCAAATCCGCCAGAGCCTCCTATGCTTGCCCGGCAGGTTAAGAACCTATGCCCAGAGCGCACCGGAGGCTATCGGCAACGGCGTTAAAACCTTTGAACTTTCCATATGCAGGTCGTTCGGAATCTTTGCGGCCGCCGTCGCGCAGGTCCTGTTCAAGAGCGCAGCTTATTCAACTTCAACGGAGCGTCCCAGAGGCGTAAGGAGAGAGGCTCGATGAATCAACAGTCTTACGGTCCGGATGCCCAGGCCTTTGTCGTTTCGCAAGTCAATCGGCCGCTGTCACTGACCCAGGCGCTGCAACTGCCCAGGGTGGTGATTGAAGACACCACGCCGGTGCTCGAAGCGGGGCGCTTCGCCGTCAAGGCTATCGTCGGCCAGCCGGTCCATGTGACCAGCAAGGTCTACGCCGACGGCCATGACAAGCTGGCGGTGCAATTGAGCTGGCGTGCCGAGGGCGATGAGCAGTGGCACAGTGTGCGCATGCGTGAGCTGGGCAACGATGGCTGGCAGGGGCGCTTTACCCCAGGCTCGGTCGACCGCTATGTATTTCGGCTCGAAGCCTGGATCGATCAGTTCGCCAGCTATCGCTACGAGCTGGAAAAAAAGCATGCAGCCGGGGTACCGGTCGAGCTTGAACTGGAAGAGGGGCGTATTCATCTGCAACACGCTGCTGAACGCAGCCAGGGCGCCTTGCGCGAACAGCTTCAGGCGCTGCTGCAACGCTTTGAGGGCCAGGATGCGCAGCACCGGGTTGAGCTGTTTCTGCGCAGTGAAACAGCGGCGTTGATGGCCCAGGCGGATAACCGTGGCTACCTGAGCATCAGCCCGCAATTTCCGGTGGATGTGGAACGTGAGCTGGCGCAGTTTGCCAGCTGGTACGAGCTGTTTCCCCGTTCGATCACCGATGACCCACAGCGCCACGGGACATTCAATGACGTGCATGCGCGGCTGCCGATGATCCGTGACATGGGCTTCGACGTGCTGTATTTCCCGCCCATTCACCCGATCGGCCGCGCGCATCGAAAGGGGCCGAACAACTCGCTGACCGCAGGCCCCGATGATCCGGGCAGCCCGTACGCCATCGGCAGCCCCGATGGCGGCCATGAGGCGATTCATCCGCAACTGGGCAGCCGCGAGGACTTTCGCGCTCTGGTTGCTGCGGCGGCAGAACACGGGCTGGAAATCGCCCTGGATTTCGCCATTCAGTGTTCCCAGGATCACCCGTGGCTTGAGCAGCATCCTGGCTGGTTCAGCTGGCGCCCGGACGGCACCATTCGCTACGCGGAAAACCCGCCGAAGAAATACCAGGACATCGTCAACGTCGATTTCTACGCACCCGACGCCATTCCTGCGCTGTGGCTGGAACTGCGCGACATTATTCTTGGCTGGGTCGCGGAAGGTGTGAAGATCTACCGCGTGGATAACCCGCACACCAAGCCGCTGCCGTTCTGGGAATGGCTGATCGATGATGTGCGCCGCAAGCACCCCGACGTCATGTTCCTCGCCGAAGCCTTCACCAAGCCTGCGATGATGGCGCGGCTGGGCAAGGTCGGCTATTCGCAGAGCTACACCTATTTCACCTGGCGCAACAACAAGGCCGAGCTGTCGGAGTATTTCACTCAGCTCAACCAAGCGCCGCTGCGCGATTGCTACCGGCCGAACTTCTTCGTCAACACACCGGACATCAACCCGCATTTCCTGCATCACTCCGGGCGCGCCGGGTTTTTGATCCGCGCCGCGCTGGCCACCATGGGCTCGGGGTTGTGGGGGATGTACTCGGGGTTCGAACTGTGCGAGTCGGCGCCGCTGCCGGGCAAGGAGGAGTACCTGGATTCGGAGAAGTATCAGATCCGCGTGCGTGACTTCAGCGCGCCGGGCAACATCATCGCCGAGATTGCCCAGCTCAACCGGATTCGTCGGCACAACCCGGCCTTGCAGACCCATCTGGGCCTGAAGCTGTATACCGTCTGGAACGACAACATCCTGTATTTCGGCAAGCGCACCGAGGATGGCAGCAACTTCATCCTGGTTGCGGTCAGCCTCGATCCGTACAACGTCCAGGAGGCGCATTTCGAGTTGCCGCTCTGGGAAATGGGCCTGCATGACACTGCCGAAACCCAGGGCGAAGACTTGATGAACGGCCACCGCTGGACCTGGTACGGCAAGGTGCAATGGATGCGCATCGATCCTCACTATCAACCGTTCGGTATCTGGCGGATCAGCGCGACGTAGTTCAAAGGGAGTTCGCCATGCCGAAGTCGAAGTCAAAGTCGCAAAAAACGCGGTCCGCCAGCTTCATCAACGACCCGCTCTGGTACAAGGATGCGGTGATCTACCAAGTCCACGTCAAGTCGTTCTTCGACTCCAACGATGACGGCATCGGGGACTTTCCAGGCCTGATCGCCAAGCTCGATTACATCGCCGGGCTGGGGGTCAATACCCTGTGGGTGTTGCCGTTCTATCCTTCGCCGCGGCGCGATGACGGCTACGACATTGCCGAGTATCGGGCTGTGCATCCTGACTACGGCAGCATGGCCGATGCCAAGCGCTTTATCAGTGAGGCGCACAAGCGCGGGCTGCGGGTGATCACCGAACTGGTGATCAACCACACCTCCGACCAGCATCCGTGGTTCCAGCGCGCCCGGCATGCCAAGCCCGGCTCCAAAGCGCGCAACTTCTATGTGTGGTCCGACACTGACCAAAAGTACGAGGGCACGCGGATCATCTTTCTCGACACCGAGAAATCCAACTGGACCTGGGACCCGGTGGCCGGTCAGTACTTCTGGCACCGATTTTATTCTCATCAGCCAGACCTGAATTTCGATAACCCGCAGGTGATGGACGCGGTGCTCGGGGTGATGCGCTTCTGGCTCGACCTGGGGGTGGACGGCTTGCGCCTGGACGCCATCCCGTACCTGATCGAGCGCGATGGTACTAACAACGAAAACCTGCCCGAGACCCATCAGGTGCTCAAGCGCATCCGCGCTGAAATCGACGCCAATTATCCCGACCGGATGCTGCTGGCCGAGGCCAATCAGTGGCCTGAAGACACGCAGATGTACTTTGGTGACGTGAAGGGCGGTGATATCAAGGGCGGTGACGTGAAGGGCGGCGACAGCAATGGCGCCGACGGCGATGAGTGCCATATGGCCTTTCATTTCCCGCTGATGCCGCGCATGTACATGGCGCTGGCTCAGGAAGACCGTTTCCCGATCACCGACATCCTCAGCCAGACGCCGGCGATTCCTGCCAACTGCCAATGGGCAATCTTCCTGCGCAATCACGATGAGCTGACCCTGGAGATGGTCACCGACCGCGAGCGTGACTACCTGTGGAACCACTATGCCGCTGACCGCCGGGCACGGATCAACCTGGGCATTCGGCGGCGTCTTGCGCCACTGGTGGAGCGCGATCGGCGGCGGATCGAACTGCTCAACAGCATGCTGTTGTCGATGCCGGGCACGCCGACCCTGTATTACGGTGATGAGCTGGGCATGGGTGACAATATCTACCTGGGTGATCGCGACGGGGTGCGCACCCCCATGCAGTGGTCGATTGACCGCAATGGCGGTTTTTCCCGCGCCGACCCGGCCAGCCTGGTATTGCCGCCCATCATGGATCCGCTGTACGGCTTTCAGTCGGTCAATGTCGAGACCCAGGACCGTGACCCGCATTCATTGCTGAACTGGACCCGGCGCATGCTGGCAGTACGCAAGCAACAAAAAGCCTTCGGCCGTGGCGCGCTGAACCTGTTGTCGCCCAACAACCGACGGATTCTGGCCTACACCCGGGAATACACCGGCACCGACGGACACACCGAGATCATCCTGTGCGTCGCCAACATGTCCAGCGCCGCCCAGGCGGTGGAGCTGGACTTGTCGGCCTACGCCGGCATGGTGCCGGTGGAAATGCTCGGCGGCAGTGCGTTTCCGCCCATTGGCCAGCTCACTTACCTGCTGACCTTTGCCCCCTACGGGTTTCATTGGTTTCTACTCGCTGCGGAGAATCAAATGCCCAGTTGGCACGTTGAACCGGCGCAGAGCATGCCGGACTTCCCGACCCTGGTACTCAAGAAACGTCTGAAAGAGCTGCTCGAACAACCGCTGCGCGGCACCATCGAAAACACCTCGCTGGCGGTCTACCTGCCCAAGCGGCGCTGGTTCGCCAGCAAAGACAAGCCCATCGACAAGGTCAATATCGCCCATGCGGTGCGCTTCTCTGATGGGCTGCGGCCGGTGCTGCTCAGTGAAATCGAGGTGACTGCTGGCGGCCAGACCGAGCGCTACCAGTTGCCGTTCGGCCTGTTGGCCGAGGACGACATCAGCAGCGCCTTGCCCCAGCAACTGGCCCTGGCGCGGGTGCGGCGCGGTGCTCAGGTCGGCCTGATCACCGATGCCTTCACCCTGGAGGCCTTCATCCGTAACCTGGTTCAGGCGATGCAGGACGGCACCGTGATCGACAGCGGCGAGGGCGATTTGCAGTTCAAGGCCACCGCCCGGCTGGCGCCGCTGGGCCTTGATCAGGAGTCGAGCGTGCGTTATTTGTCGGCCGAGCAATCCAACAGCTCGGTGGTGGTGGGCGAAGCGTTGGTGCTGAAGATGATCCGCAAGGTCAGCGCCGGTGTTCACCCGGAACTGGAAATGGGCGCCTACTTGACGGCCGCCGGCTACCCGAACATTTCACCGCTGCTCGGCTCGCTGCAGCGCATCGGCACGGAGGGTCAGCCACACCTGCTGATGATCGCCCAAGGCTATCTGGACAATCAGGGCGATGCCTGGGAATGGACCCAGAACAACCTGGAGCGTGCGGTGCGCGACGAGCTGACGCGGCGCACCGCCAGCCAGGAGCAGGCTTATAACGCCCTGGCCGAACTGGCCGATTTTTCCCTTACCCTGGGTCAGCGACTCGGCGAGATGCATCAGGTGTTGGCGGCGCCGACTGACAACCCCGATTTCGCCACCGAAAACACGGGCACCAAAGAAGCGCAGGCCACAGCCAAACGGGTGCAGGCCCAACTCGACCATGCCCTGAAATTACTCGAGCAGCGCCGCGAAAGTTTGCAACCTGCCGATTGGCTGTTGGTCGAACAGCTGCTCACCCGTCGTAAAGCGCTGGATAAACACGTCCAGACCCTGGCCAAGGCCTCTGTGGGCGGACTGCGCATGCGGGTCCACGGCGACCTGCATCTGGGTCAGGTGCTGGTGGTAAAAGGAGATGCATACCTGATCGACTTTGAAGGCGAGCCGGTGCGTGCGCTGGATGAGCGCCGTGGCAAATACAGCCCTTTCAAGGATGTTGGCGGCGTACTGCGTTCGTTCGACTACGCTGCGGCGATGGCCGTGCGCAGCGCGCAGAGCGCGGACACCTCGGCAGAGGCGATTGCGGCGCGTGAGCATGTGGCGAGTGAGTATCTGCGTCAGGCCCGCGAGTCGTTTCTTGAGGGCTATCGCAAGGCGACCCAAGGCCTGGCGCATGCCTGGCAAGACCCGCAGGGAGAGGCGGCAGCGCTGGAACTGTTTACGCTGGAAAAAACTGCATACGAAGTGATCTACGAAGCCGAGAATCGCCCGGATTGGTTGGCCGTACCTTTGCAAGGGTTATGGCAAGGGCTACGTGGGTTGCTGGAATTGAACGATGGAGAGTCGAAATGAATGCGTCTGACAAAAGCGGCGCGGGCCGCCAACCAATGCCCGCTGCCGTCGACACGGAAGCTTTGATCCGTGCCGAGCACCACGATCCGTTCGCCATTCTCGGCCCCCATGACGACGGCAAGGGCGGGCAGTTCATTCGCGCCTACCTGCCCGGCGCCCTGAGTGTCCGAGTGCTGGCCCGCGGCACTGAGCAAGAGCTGGGCGAGTTGCACATGGGCGAAGTGCCTGGCCTGTTCGTTGGCCAGTTCGCTGAAAAGCAGCCGTATCTGCTGAAAGTGCAATGGGCCGGCGGCGAACACATCACCGAAGACCCGTACAGCTTTGGCCCGCAACTGGGCGAGATGGACATCTACCTGTTCTCGGAAGGCAACCACCGCGATCTTGGCGCCTGCCTGGGTGCTCAGGTAATCAACGTTGATGGCGTACAAGGCGTGCGCTTTGCGGTCTGGGCACCCAATGCCCGGCGCGTGTCGGTGGTTGGCGACTTCAACAACTGGGATGGCCGCCGGCACCCGATGCGCGTGCGTCATCCGTCGGGCATCTGGGAGATCTTTATTCCGCGCCTGCAGCCTGGCGATGTCTACAAATACGAGATCCTCGGTGCCCACGGCATTCTGCCGCTCAAATGCGACCCGGTGGCGCGCGCCACCACTTTGCCGCCAGACACCGCCTCGAAAGTTGCCGCGCCGCTGCAATTTGACTGGCAGGACCACGATTGGCTGGCCAGCCGCGCCGATCGCCACTCGCCGGCTGCGCCACTGTCGATCTACGAGCTGCATGCCGGTTCCTGGCAGATGGAGCAGAACGAGGACGGCACGGCCTGGCGGCAATACAACTGGCGGGAACTGGCCGACCGCTTGATCCCCTACGTCAAGGAGCTGGGCTTCAGCCATATCGAGCTGATGCCGATCATGGAGCATCCATTCGGCGGTTCCTGGGGCTATCAACTGCTGGCGCAGTTTGCGCCCACTGCGCGTTATGGATCGCCGGAAGACTTCGCGGCGTTCGTCAACGCCTGCCACCAGGCCGAAATCGGCGTGATTCTCGACTGGGTACCGGCGCATTTTCCTACCGACGAACACGGCCTGGCGCAATTTGACGGCACCGCGCTGTACGAGTACGGCAACCCGCAAGAGGGCTTTCACCAGGACTGGGACACGCTGATCTACAACCTGGGTCGTACCGAAGTGCACGGCTTCATGCTGGCTTCGGCGCTGCACTGGCTCAAGCAGTTCCATATCGACGGCCTGCGGGTCGATGCGGTGGCCTCGATGCTGTACCGCGACTATTCACGCAAGGCCGGGGAGTGGGTGCCTAACCGTTATGGCGGTCGGGAAAACCTGGAAGCCATCGACTTTTTACGCCACCTCAACGATGTGGTTGCAGTCGAAGCCCCCGGTGCGCTGGTCATCGCCGAAGAATCCACGGCCTGGCCCGGCGTTACCCAACACACCGAACAAGGTGGCCTGGGTTTCAACTACAAGTGGAACATGGGCTGGATGCACGACTCGCTGCATTACATCCAGCAAGACCCGGTGCACCGCTCACACCACCATAACGAGCTGAGTTTCGGCCTGGTGTATGCGTGGTCGGAGCGTTTCATCCTGCCGATCTCCCACGACGAAGTGGTACACGGCAAGCGCTCGCTGATTGACAAGATGCCTGGCGACCGCTGGCAGAAGTTCGCCAACCTGCGCGCCTACCTGGCCTTCATGTGGACCCATCCGGGCAAAAAGCTGTTGTTCATGGGCTGCGAGTTCGGCCAGTGGCGCGAGTGGAATCACGACGAGCAACTGGACTGGTATCTGCTGCAATACGCCGAGCATATCGGGGTGAAGAAGCTGGTCAGCGACCTCAACCGGCTGTACCGCGAAGAAAAGGCGCTACACGAGCGCGACGCCGAACCGATGGGCTTTCAGTGGCTGATCGGCGACGACCACGCCAACAGCGTCTACGCCTGGCTGCGCTGGAGCAAGGGCGGTGAGCCGCTGCTGGTGGTCTGCAACCTGACCCCTGTACCACGCGAGGGCTACCGGGTTGGGGTACCGTTCGAGGGGGCATGGCAAGAACTGCTCAACAGCGACTCGGAAACTTACGCCGGCTCCAATGTCGGCAACGCCGGTGAAGTTCAGGCTCAAGCGCAGGTCAGCCACGGCCAGGCGGCATCTCTGCTGCTCAACCTGCCCCCGCTCGGTGTAGTGGTGCTCAAGCCTCGCGGATAATCGGGGGCTTTGCAGTTGGAGGAGCGGCTTCAGCCACGAACGCAGCACCAAGCGTTCGTGGCTGAAGCGGAACGTTGTGTGGCAGCGCCTGTCAGACCCGCCGCGACAACCACCAGGTCAGCCCCAGCGCCAGCAGCGAGAGCAGGGCGCTGTAGAAGAAGATCAAGCCATAGCCCTGGCCCAGGGCTATGGCCCCCATCACCGGGCCGGCGACCGCCATGGCCAGATCGAAAAACACGGCATAGGCACTCAGCCCCGCTGAACGGCTGGTGGCCGGTACGCGCTTGATCGCTTCAACCCCGAGCGCCGGATACACCAGTGACAGCCCCAGGCCGGTCAGGCCGGCGCCTACCAGCGCAAACCCGGTATTGGGTGCCAGCCACAACAGGCCAAGGCCGACCACTTCAACGCCCATGCACAGCATCGCCGCCAGAAAGCCGCCCAGACGATTGATTGCGCCGATGAATAACAGCCGCGAAAGGATGAAGCACACGCCAAACAACGTCAGACACCAGGCCGCCCCCTCCCAGCCGCGGCTGATGTAGAACAGCGTAATGAACGTCGTCAGGGTGCCGTAACCGATGGACGCCAGGGTCAGTGCCAGCCCATAGGGCGAAATACGGCTGAACACCGACCAGTAGGGCAGCCGTTCGCCCTTGATGACCGGCACCGAGGGCTTGTGGCGAATCAGCAGCAAACCACTACCGGCCAGGACCAGCAGCGCCACCCCCAGACTGTGAATACCGACCTGATCAATCATCAATACGCCCAGCGGAGCGCCAATGGCGATGGCACCGTACGACGCAATACCGTTCCAGGAAATCGAGCGGGCCGTGTGCTCGACGCCGACTTTGGCAATTGACCAACTGATGGTGCCCACGCCGATAAAGCCCTGCGCCACCCCCATGATCATCCGTGCCACGATCAGCAGGCTCAGGCTGAGTGCTGGAATCGACTGGCTCAGCGTGCCGAACAGGGTCAGTGCGCCGCCGAGCACGAACCCCGCCAGGCCGTAGACGATGGTCCGCTTGCTGCCCAGATTGTCGGTGATACGCCCGGCCAGCGGGCGGCTCATCAGGGTGGTCAGGTATTGCGCACCAATCGCCAGCCCCGCGACGACGGCGCTGAAACCCAACTGGTCATGGATATAGCCGGGCAAGATTGCGATGGGCAGCCCAACACACAGGAACGCGATGAAGGTGTACAGCACGATGCTGACGATCTGCAAGGTGACGGGCAGGGCACGGGTGGGGCTTACTGACATGAGACGGCTTCGCTGGCGGCTGGGTGGGCGTGGTTCATGATGGCGTGGGCAGGTGGCAAAGGAAAGCACCCTAACTATTTCATCAAAAGGGGATTGCCGTTGGTTGATACTTGGTCATAGGATGACTGATAACAATCAAAACAACAAAGGCGCCTCCCATGATCAAACCCCTGTTGTTCGCTATCGCAGCCGGCTTGAGCCTCAATGCCCATGCCGCGACTTTCGCCTATATCTCCAGCCCGGCTGATGGCCTGATCTCTCAATATCGCCTTGATGAAAGCAATGGCGCCTTGAGTCTGGTGCAACAGATTCGCGCCGGTGAACAGGTCAATCCACTGGCCGCCTCACTCGATGGCAGCCGTCTGTACGCTGCCTTGCGCGCCAAACCTTTCAAGGTGCTGGGCTACCAGATCGAGCCGGGCAGCGGCCACTTGAAAACGCTCTCTGAAGCCCCGTTGGCTGACAGCCTCGCTTACCTGTCACTGGACCACACCGGCCGCTACCTGCTGGGTGCCTCTTACGGTGCTGACCTGGTGAGCATCCAGCCGGTTGATAGCACAGATGCCGCGCAGATCAAGACTTACAAAACCGGCCTGCATGCCCATTCGCTGCGCAGCGACCCGAGCAATCGGTTTGCCTACGCTGGCAACCTGGGAGTCGATCATGTGTTGCAGTACCGTCTTGATACCGTGCAAGGCAGCCTGGTGCCCATCGGCAGCGGACAGGTTGATGCCAGCGTCAATAGCGGGCCGCGCCACCTGGCATTCTCGCCAGATGGCAAGTTCGTTTATGTGGTTGGCGAAATGAGTGGCAGCGTTACCAGCTATGCGATTGATCAGACCAGCGGGGCGCTGAGCCTGGTCAACGAAGCGGCAGGCATCCCCGAGCGGCTGAAGCTGGCCCACGGTGAAGTGCGCGACGCGCGTAATAACGACCTGAAGGACGACCCGACGCCGCGCATCTGGGCGGCCGACATCCGCATCACGCCGCAGGGCAACCTGTTGTTTATCAGCGAACGGGCCAGCAGCTCGGTTTCGGTATTCAAGGTCGACACCGCCACTGGCCGGGTCAGCTTCCTGGAAAACTACGCCGTGCAGGAAAAGCAGCCACGCAATATCGCCGTGTCGCCTAATGGACAATGGTTGCTGGTCAGCGGGGAAAAAAGTGACACGGTGGGCAGTTACGCAATTGGCGAGAACGGCGAATTGAAGCGGGTCAGCGAAGCCCCATCGGGCAAAGGAGCGGTGTGGATCGAGATGGTTCGCGTCCCGCAGGCCTGAGCCTGTAACGCGGCGTTGAAATCTGGCGGCAGGGGCTGAACCGGACCTGCCGCCAGAGGCTTCAAGGCGCCTTTTAGATGACTACACCCTGGCTGCGCAGATAATCATCGTAAGTGCCGCTGAAGTCGATCACGCCATCGGCTGACAATTCGATGATCCGCGTGGCCAGCGACGAGACGAACTCGCGGTCGTGGCTGACGAACAGCAGCGTACCCGGATAGTTTTCCAGCGCCAGGTTCAGCGCCTCGATCGATTCCATGTCCAGGTGGTTGGTCGGTTCGTCCATCACCAGCACGTTAGGCTTTTGCAGGATCAGCTTGCCGAACAGCATGCGGCCCTGTTCACCACCGGAAATCACCTTCACCGACTTCTGGATTTCGTCGTTGGAGAACAGCATGCGGCCAAGGGTGCCGCGCACCAGTTGCTCGCCGCCTTGAGTCCACTGACCCATCCAGTCGAACAGGGTGACGTCGTCTTCGAAGTCGTGGGCGTGGTCCTGGGCGTAGTAGCCAATCTCTGCCGAGTCGGTCCACTTGATGCTGCCGGCATCCGGCGTCAGCTCATTGACCAGGGTGCGCAGCAAGGTGGTCTTGCCGATACCGTTGGGGCCGATGATCGCAACACGCTCGCCGGCTTCGACGGTGAAGCTGAAATCCTTGAACAGGGTCTTGCCATCGAAACCCTTGGCCATGCGCTCGACCGTGACGGCCTGACGGTGCAGCTTCTTGGTCTGGTCGAAACGAATAAACGGGCTGACCCGGCTCGACGGCTTGACCTCGGCCAGCTGGATCTTGTCGATCTGCTTGGCCCGCGAAGTGGCCTGCTTGGCCTTGGAGGCGTTGGCCGAGAAGCGGCTGACGAAGGTTTGCAGCTCGGCGATCTGGGCCTTCTTCTTGGCGTTGTCGGCCAGCAACTGCTCACGCGACTGGGTCGCAGCGGTCATGTATTCATCATAGTTGCCCGGGAACAGGCGCAGCTCACCGTAATCCAGGTCAGCCATGTGGGTGCACACGCTGTTGAGGAAGTGACGGTCGTGGGAAATGATGATCATCAGGCTGTTACGCTGGGTCAGGATGTTCTCCAGCCAGCGAATGGTGTTGATGTCCAGGTGGTTGGTCGGCTCGTCGAGCAGCAACACTTCCGGGTCCGAGAACAACGCCTGGGCCAGCAACACCCGCAGCTTCCAGCCTGGCGCGACTTCAGTCATCGGCCCGTTGTGCAGCTCGATACCGATGCCCAGACCCAGCAACAGCTCACCGGCGCGCGATTCGGCGGTGTAGCCATCCATCTCGGCGAACTCGGTCTCAAGCTCCGCCACGGCCATGCCGTCTGCTTCGCTCATCTCCGGCAGCGAATAGATACGATCACGCTCGGCCTTGACCTTCCACAGCTCTTCATGACCCATGATCACCGTGTCGAGCACAGTGAATTCTTCATAGGCGAACTGATCCTGACGCAGCTTGCCCAGACGCACGTTAGGTTCGAGCATCACCTGACCGCCCGAAGGCTCCAGATCGCCACCGAGGATCTTCATGAAGGTGGACTTGCCGCAGCCGTTGGCGCCGATCAGGCCGTAACGGTTACCGGCACCAAACTTGACCGAGACGTTCTCGAACAGAGGTTTGGGTCCGAATTGCATGGTGATGTTTGCTGTAGAGATCAAGTGCCTTACCTATCAATGAGTTACGAGCGCAGATTTAAACTTCGGACCAATTTCGGACCAATCTGGAGCTTTTCCAGCTCCTGCCAGTCGTTGGACGAGTTGATCCATCGTGCATACGTCGACAGAAGCATCTGCACGCTATGCCCGAGTTGTTGGGCGATAAATGCGGGGTTGAGACCAGACATTAAACATATTGTCGCATACGTGTGACGGCAGTTGTATGGCCGCCTGTAGCGGATACCCAGATTGCGCAGGGTTGGCCGCCACTGGTGGTGAATGTCGGACGTCTGCTTGACGTACTCAGAGCCTTTGGACGGCGGAAACACATAGGGCAACTCGGTAATGCTGCTCTTACCCGCCAGGCGCCGTTGCGCGTATTGCCTGGCAAAGGCGAGGGCGTGCAAAGCCCTCTCGTTGAGCAGCACCGTCCGATCTGTTCCGGTCTTGGTTCTCTCGACCACGATGCCCAGGGCGACGGTACGTTTGACGTGGGCGACTCTCGCCACTTCGTCTACCGCATCCCAGCGCAAAGCCAGTGCCTCAGACAGGCGCATGCCGGTGAAGAACACGAACTCGAAATAGGCCGCGTAGATCTGGCTGGGCCAATGCTCGGTGGCGTACAGGCGCTCGATAATCAGATTCGCCTCTTCCAGCGTAAAAGGATCTACCTCTTTTTTGGTGCGCTTCGGTAACTGGATGGACGCGGCAGGGTTCTTCTCTATCAGCCCATCACGCACCGCAGACATCAGGATCGTGGTCAGTCTGCAAAGGCTGTTGCGTTTCACGGAAGGCGAAGTCCATTTGGTAGAGGCAACCACTTGGCGGATCATCGTTGTCGAGAGATGGTCAATACGCCGGAGCGCGAAATGCGGCATCCAGTACATGTTGAGAATGCTCTTATAGTTTTTCCGTGTTCCTGGAACAATCTCCCGGCTGTCCAGCCACAACTGAGCGTACTCGCCAAAGGTCGGTTTACCGCCAACGACGGTTGTCGACTCCGGGAACAGCTCAGCATATTTCTCTTGGTCAAACAGACCCAGCTTGATCAGGCCATTTACACGATCGCGTAGTTCGGATGCAGCTTTGATGCCTTTTTGTGTCGCGGGGTACGGAAGGGTTTCACTTCGGCGAGCACCTTCCCAGGTGAAACGGAGCCGGAGCGCTCCGTAGTGGATGTCGAGCCCGGAGGGCAGATCCAGAGGCTTTCGAGCCATTCGTCATACCTTTTCTTGCTGTAGATGATTCGACCTTGATGCTTCATCCAGACGCCTTCAGGCATTGAGCCGCTGACGCGGCGTCCTTCAAGTGCGCGTTTGGTGGTGCCAATCAGCTCCGCCATGCGCTGTTCGGTGACTTTGTCCACGTCACCATCGGTTGTACTGATCATGAAAACTCCGGGCAGCCGTTGGCGGCCTGTCAGGTTTGTCTTTCGCAAGACGTGCAAACAAAAGTTGGGTGTTGAGACATAAGGCGATTGTGATTCGAGAAACTGGGATTGGTCTGCTGGTTCGAGGGAGTGAGGTAGTCGCATTACTCCGCGCGCTATCCTTCTGATCAAAGGCTGGCGAATCGAAAGATCGAGAGGGCTTGGTCAGGCGTCAATTTCAGTCTTGTGTAGTGGCAACTTGCCGTAGGATAATGTATAACGTTCTGTGGTGATTTCAAGGAAGGTCGTAATGCAAATTTTTATTAGCTGGTCCGGTTCCAGAAGCAAAGCTGTTGCAGAGATCACATGTGAATGGATCAAGGGTGTACTTCAAGCTACCGAACCTTGGATATCCACACAGAACGTAGATCGCGGTTCGCTGTGGTTCACGGAAATCGTAGGGAAACTTGCAGATGTGACGGTAGGGATTGTTTGCCTAACCCAAGATAATAAAGACAAGCCATGGATACTTTTTGAGTCTGGCGCTATGGCAAAGGGATTGTCAGGTAACAGATTGTGTACTTTGTTAGTTGACCTAAAGCCTACGGATATCACTGATCCGCTGGCTCAATTCAATCATTCTTATCCCGATCGTGATGGCATGTTTCAATTGGTTAAAACATTAAATTCCTGCTTGAAAGATAAGTCCCTTCCTGAAAAAGTTCTTAACCAAGCTTTCGAAGTTTACTGGCCAAGCTTTGAGAGTAGGTTTGCGCAAGCCCTTACCGATAATCCTCCTTCAGAAGCAGCTCCAAAGCGAACTAAAGATGATATCTTGGTAGAGATTCTTCAGTCTACACGCGAGCTTTCTCATCGAATCAGGGCTCTTGAAAATGATCGTAAAGATAGTATGTCTTCGATGGCGGTACTTAGTGGGCCATTACGTACCGAGCCCTTGATTAGTAGCGAACGTAAGATGTTGGCAATGTTAAAAGGGGTCGGAGCTACTAGGGAGCAAGCGCTCTCACACATGACGGAGATTGGTATAGAACTCTCCCGAGCCCAAGAATTGGCAAAAAACTTTCCGCAATTGGATCCTTCGCAGTTGATTTGAGGTGTGCATAACTTGCAGGCCTGCGGTCAAGAATTTTTGTTGGTATCTTATGGTTTACATGCTGCATTTATGGCTTGCTCATCAACTGATACCGACCTGCTATTGAATAGCAACCATTCTCCGCCATATCCGAGAATGGTCGTTGTTCGTTCAATGGCTTACGCAGAACCATCAGAATATCCAGTTGATATAAGTGTCCCATCAAAACATGATATTTCACTAGTCATACTTTTTATCTTATCCTGACTGTTCCATCGCCTCGTTCAAGTCTAGCCCAAGCCGGAACCGGTATCAGATCAACCTCAGCATCTTCCCCAGCATCCATCCGCTTCCGAACAGCCTCATTATGCTCACGAATTGCTTTGAGCTTCGCAGCAATGGCTGCCTTATCCGGTTCAATCCTGGTACTCACCGACGTGAACTCATCCGGCACGGCATCCTTGTCATCCACCACCACCTTCTCCCGGCCCAACGCCAAGGTGATGGTGAACAAAGGCCGCTTGATCGTTTTGATATTGGCGGCTTCCATGTTCCGCCGCAGGTAGTCGCTGAGCTGGCCCACGCTGTTGGCTTTGATTCGCTTCAATTCGCTGAGCCGATCAATCTCGGAGTCGATGGCCGTGATGTCGCCTTCGAGGTTTCGACGCAGCATGACGATGCTGTCGGCCTTATCGGCGAACTCGCCCTGGACGGCATCCATGGTGTCCTGAATGGCTTGCTTCAGCCCCGCATCGTCGGTTTCGGCCATGGCCGCCAGCTCGGCCATCTGGCCGGTGAGTGTGTAGAGTTGGCTCATGCGGCTTCACCTTCATCTGGCGTTGTGATCTTGTTCCACTCCAGCGAGATGCGGGCGGCGCCTTTTTCGTCTTTGCGGGCCATCAGTTTGCGCACCGCATGGTCATGAATCTTTTTGAGTTCATGGGCGGTGGTCGCCTTGCGCATGGTCTCAATGGTCGATTCCAGGAACTGCAGACGCTCTGTTGCCTGGCGCTCGCGTTCGGCTTGTTTGTCGTCGGCATCTTCAATGGCCTGTTCGGCCTTGCGCTGCTTCATGTAGTCGGCGTCGTCGAACATCCCGAGGAACACGTCGGCGCTGAAGCCCAGCATGGACAGGGATTTTTTGATGGCGTCGGTCAGGGATTTCTTGGGGGCTTCGCCGTCAGTGAATTGCCCGAATTTTGATTTGTAGAGGTAGGGCGTGCAGCCGTACTGCTCGATCTCTCCGCGCTGACCCTCAAGGATGTACCAGAACCTGATTTTGATGATGTGGGTCAGTTCGTGGCCGATCTCGACAGCTTTGTCTCCTTGGCCACTGAGCATCTGACCGCCTTTGTCAAAACGCTCTTCGAGCACGCTCCAGCCAAAGCCAATACCCACCGGGCCGAACATTTCGGTGGCTTTCATGATCATGGCGGTGCCGTTGAGGCTGGTGATGTTCTGGCCGTCGACCTTGGCGCCTTTCGTGTAGCGTGGGTCTGTTTTGTCGACGCAGGACCAAATGCGCATATTGTTGGGCATGCAGATATCCTCGCGCTCGAGGCTGAGCGCTGGTGGTAAGAGTGGGAGTCAGCGGGTGAGGTGGCCGGCGAAGGCGCTGAGCAGAATCCAGCCGGTGTACACCAGCAGTGAAATGGTAAAGCCGCGCCAGAATGCCCAGCGTCGGGCTTTTTGATAGCGGCTCGTCACGGTGTCACGCTCAGGTTTGAGAGCCGGCGCGTGGTCATGCGCGTACCTCATAACCAATCGTCCATTCGCCACACACGCAGGCGCGGCAGGACCATGCATCGATATTCTCGATGCTGGCGCAGGCAGCTTGCTCCAGAGCCTCGCGCATCGTCTGACCCTTGAACAGCAGCAGAAGCCGGCCATCGGGGAGCGTCTGGTTTTCGGGCAGTTCGCAGATAGGTGTTTGCAGAATCACAGGCGATTATCCTCCTGCTCAGCAAGCCAGCCATCCCGTGCGAGAGGGCGCAGGAGGTCTTCCGCGATGCGGTACAACTCACCGACCGGATTCCCGACACCAAGGGCATCGCTGACGCCATCCCGGCACAAGCCGCGGTCATTGATCAGGCTGCCGATTACCATGCGCCCCAGGGCGGATGGGCTCGCGCCGGTTTTCCCGAGTCGCTCCATGGCGTACTCATCGACGGCCATGGCGAACTGTTCAAAGGTCATGCTTTGGGGCCGACGTCCTGGTCGCTGGAACCTGACGTCTGCGCCGAAGCGCACCAGTTGCTCGGCCGCGTTTTGAATCCAGCGGTCATGCTGCTCGGCACAGCCTGAGTTTTCAGGACTTCCGGTTTTCCAGACGTCGTAGTTGTGAAGGGTGAAGTTCATGGAGCCTCCGTTTTTTCTCTACCGATTCTTGAGCCAGCGAGCGTGCAGGGATAACCAGCCCATCACGTTGTGGCGTCCTGCCGGCTGGTTTCTTCGATATGCCTGGCCAACTTCTCTGCCTGAATCCGGCGGTAGATCTCTTCCCTGTGAACCGAAAACTCTTTGGGCGCTGAAATACCGATTTTCACGCTCCGGCCTTGAACGTTAAGGACGGTGACCTGGATGTCGTTGTTGATGCAGATGGTTTCGCCTACGCGGCGGGTGAGTACCAACATGGAGCAGTTCCCTCTGGGGTATGGGTTTCCCGATGCAGCCTGTTGCCAGGCTGCATGAGTGAAAGCCTGATTGCGCTGCCGCAATCCCGTGCTGAAAGAGCTTTGTGCCAGTCGGTCCCGGTTCCGGGGCTGGGAGGCCACTGTCGCTGACCCCTGACTATCTGGCGGCTTCACCAGTCCTGTGTGGGCGCTTTGCCCATCGCGGTTGTGACGTCGCGATGAGTAGAATATAAGGTTGCTTATCTTTGGCTGTCAATAAGCATGCTTATAAAAAATCACGCAGGCGAGAAAAAGCCCGCACGTGGCGGGCTCTGGTTCAGGTGTCGCAGTAGGCTTCCCAGCCGATGGTGACGCTGCCGTCGTCGTGGCAATGGACGTGGATGCCCTCAACAGACTGGAGGTCATGCACCAGGCGAGACCACTCTGGTTCAGGTTCGCCAGGACATCGACTCACCGTTGCGCTCTGGACTTTTTGTGCGCTGGGATGGGTGATGATTCGCTGTATCCGGAAACCGATCCGGTCGTAGGCTGATGGGGAAGGGACCATACCCAACGAATGCACTCCTTTACTGTATATAAAAACAGTATTTTAGGGGTTCGTTGGTTATGGCTGTTGTAGGAAACGTCTGATTTTTGCGCTGGGGTGGCGCTGGAAGCTTTGTTCAGCTATCGGCTGGATTTTGAGCGCTGGCAGGGGCTTACAGCTTGCCAGTCATCCTGACCGCGACACCGATAATCCGACAGTCTTCGCCGCACTCCACCATTTTGTAGTCCGGGTTCAGCGGCTTGAGGTAACGGATTCCGCCGTCGACCACCAATTTCTTGAATGTGGCCTGGTCGCTGTTGCGCAGCCTGGCGATGACCAGCTTGCCTGGCAGGACTTCAGCTTCTGTGTCCACCAGGATCATCATGCCCTCGGGCACTGAAACACCGGCAGGCGCGGTCATCGAGTCGCCTTTGACTTCCAGCCAGAACGCTGGACCTTTGGCGTTGTAGTCGGAGATTTCGTAGCGGTCGGAAAAACCGTCAGGGTAGGGCTGTACGGCTTCTGCCCAGGCGCCGGCCGATACCCAACTGATCACCGGGTAGCGGTAGGTCTGCTGGGGCTGGAGGGCCATCTTCACGTTGGCGTCCGTCTTCGCCTGGCTGTCGACGATCATCGGCTCGATGCCATCGGAAAGCCAGATCGCGCTGACGCCACAGACATGGGCGAACTTCGCCAAGTGGGCGCTCTGCAGGTTTTTGCCCGTCTCAAGCTGCGATATCACAGGCTGCTCGACACCGGCTTTTTCAGCCAGGGTCTTTTGAGTCAGGTCGGCGTGCTTGCGGGCAAGCTTCATGCGTTGGGCGAGTGTGGTCATGGTTAAGAATTTATAAGTTCACTTATGGTCTTGCAAATAAGCCTTCTTCTAAATAGAGTATAAGTAGGCTTATCAGGAGGCTCGTTAATGACCCCTATCGAAAGGCTTGTCGACTTCTTCGGCGGGCAAACCAAGACAGCGTTAGCGCTCGGCGTTTCCCAGGCGGCCGTTTCGTACTGGGTGGCCGGCATTCACTTTATGGGCGCCGACAAGGCATTTCGGGCTGAAGAACTCACCGGTGGCGCAGTGACCGCCCGGGAGCTTTGCATTCGCCCAACCCAGGTGCTGGCTACCGGCTGACCTGTCATCCACAGCAGTGAGGGAGTACAGCGCTGAAACAAGCGAACCAGACGGTTCAACAGGGCGCCTCTGCATCGGGAACGGACGGATTATCCGCTTCGGTGAGGGCAGCCCCTACAGAAAAAGCAACGAGGTTTTACGAATGGAAAGTTTTTTGCGCGCTTGTCACTGCGCGGTGCTGGACAGCGAACCCAAACGGCTGGCGGCCAGGATGGGATTGCCCCATGTGAACTTGCTGCAGCGGGCCAATCCGGACAACGACGCTCACCGGCTGACGATCAACCACCTGTACGGAATTTTGCTGCACACCAACGACATAAGACCGCTGGCGACCCTGGCGGATGACTTCGGTTATGAGCTGGTACCGCGTGAGCGGCCTGTACCTCGGCCAGTGATTCAGGCTCTCGCCCATCTGGCGGCAGAGTCGGGTGACGTGACGCGCCTGGTGTTCGATGCATTGCAGGATCACACGATCACCCGGCACGAACAGGCGCAGTGCAATCGGGCTATCGATGAGGCCATCGAGGCGTTGCAGGTGTTGCGTGAATCGCTGAAGGCCGCTTGAAAAAGCCGCGCATGCGCGGAAATCCCACAGCGTCATGAGTACTGCCGTACACCCCAATCAGTGCCCATCAGCCTCGCCCTCTTCGGTAGGGCCTGGCGGGCACAAAAAAGCCGCCTGGCAGGGCGGCTATTTCTTGAACGACATAGAACGGAACAGATTATGGCAGCGCTACATGCGATTAGCAAAGGGCGGTTGAGGATGCAACTCACGGAATTGGCCGGTGGTGCGGTGGCTGTCTACCCCGCATTCAGGCGCGTTTTGGGACTGAGTGCCGCCGCCGCGCAGTTCCTGTCGCAGGCGGTGTATTGGACCGAAAGGACTGACGACGGCTGGTTCTACAAGACTGAAAACGAGTGGCTGGCCGAGGTGGGGCTCGCAGCAGATGAGGTGCGAGACTCGCGCAAGAGCCTCAAGGCGCTGGGTGTCCTGGAAGAGCAGCGCAAAGGCATACCGGCGAAGATGTTTTACCGCGTTGACGAGGCGGCTCTCTTCGCAGCGCTTGAAGGGGACGTTCCGGCCATTACCCTTAATCAGCTTTTCGAGCTGTACACCCCCAAGCTGGGGCAATTGTCCAAGGCTGGGCTGATGCGCGCCAAAAGGGCCGGTGTGCCTTGCGAGTTTGTGAGCTATGCCGATGTGCTCAGGCGCGACGGATTGATCTGTGGCTGCTGTGCAAAGCCGATTGAGCGCGGGCCAGGTAACACAGGCATGCACCTGTCGTTCGATCACATTCAACCGTTGGCTGCGGGTGGCGCTCATCACTTCGAGAACCTGCAGCCGACCCATGCGGGTTGCAGAGCAGCCAAGGGCGGCAGTGTCGCTTACCAAAGACCTGCAAGTCCGCGTTCGGTAGACAGGACAAGTGTTCTTTCGGTAGTACCAACCAGTTCTCTTACCCAAGAACAACCGGTGCTTCTACCCAAGGACAGCCGGTGCGTCTTGGACAAGACAACTATTACAAAGAATACACAAGAGACTACACAGGAGATTACACAGGAGACTACGACAGTGGTGCAGCTCGCTCCGGCCAGGCCGAAGCGCGCCGCCAAGCCAAGGGACGAGGCGGAGCAGATCAGGCAAGAGGCCTGCCGCAGGATCTGGTCGGCGTACGCTGCCGCCTACGAGCAACGCTACGCAACTGCCCCGGTGCGCAATGCCAAGATCAGCCGTCAGGTGGTCGAGCTGCGCAAGCGTCTCGGGGAGGAGGCCGTGCCGGTGGCGGAGTATTTCGTCTGGATCAACGACAGCTACCTGATCCGCAGTTGTCACGATCTTGGCCTGCTGCTGGCCAGGTGCGAGGCGTATCGCACCCAATGGGCGACCAACCGGCAGATGAATGCGACCACGGCGCGTCAGCTTGAGCAGACTCAGGCCAACTTCAACGCTGCCCAGACGGCTGCCGAGGCGATCCGGGCCGGGGAGGGCCAACCCAATGCTTTCCTGTGACGAAATCGCTCAGTTATCTGCCGCCATCTGCGCCACGGCTGAAGCCTTGGGGCAGACCATCAGCGCCAACGCGGCGCGGCTGATGGCGGGCGATCTTGCCGAATACCAGCCCGCTGCGATTCAGGGCGCATTGCGTGCCTGCCGCCGGGAGCTGACTGGCCGGCTAACCCTAGCCGCCATCCTGCAACGGATTCATGGCTGTGATGGCCGCCCCGGCAAGGACGAGGCCTGGGCCATCGCCCTGACGGCATATGACGAAGGTGAGACGGTGGTGTTGACTGACGAGATTCGTCAGGCACTGGTCGCGGCTCGACCGGTGATGGCCGCAGGCGACCGGATCGGGGCACGGATGGCGTTCATCAGCGCCTACGAGCGTCTGGTCACCTTGGCCCGTGCGGCCGCGCAGCCGGCCCGATGGGGCGTGTCGCTGGGGTTTGATGCGGGTCGTCGTGTACAGGCCGTCGAGGCCGCTGTGCGTGCGCAGTTGATCAGCCAGGAGGCCGGTACCCGCTATCTCGCGGATCTGCAACTGGTCCCCATCACCCAGGACGGCCAGGCCATTGCCGGGCTACTCACCGGCTCCGTTGTCGAGCCATCACCACACATCCGCGAGAAATGGGCTGAGGTCCGGGCAAGCGTTGAGGCCGCCAAGGCACGGCGCGAGCGTGGTCGCCTCAAAAAGGCCCAGGCCGAGCGTGTGTATTTCTATCTGCGCAAGCGCAAGGTCCGCCAGGCGCTTGCGGCGCGTTGTAAGGAGCAAAACCATGGGTGAGATTATCTTCAAGCCTCGCCATTTCTGGTCCGCCGGTCCCAAGCGGGTACGTGAGGTATTCAAGCTGGCGTACCTGTTTGCCACTGAGCTGGCGTTGAGCGGTGCCATTGAGGTCATCGTGCGGCCGGTCAAATCCCGTCGCACCCTGGAGCAGAACGCCAAGCTCTGGAGCATGCTGGGCGATTTGTCCAGACAGGTGCAATGGCCGGTGAATGGCGTCATGCAGCACCTGGACGCTGAGGACTGGAAGGCGCTGATGACAGCTGCGGCACGTCAGGACGTGCGCATTGCCCAAGGCATCAATGGCGGCGTGGTGATGCTGGGCGTCAGCACCCGACGCATGAGCGTGGCCGAGCTGGGCGACGTCATCGAATGCATCTACGCCTTCGGCGCCGAACGTGCAGTGGTCTGGGGGCAGGCCAGGAACGATGTGCCAATGCAATGGGATGCTGCCGCATGACACTCGCTCGCCAAAAACCGTTCAGCAAGACCTGCAAGAACCCGGCATGTCGGCTGCGTTTCGAGACGCTCAGGTCGTTACAGATCGTCTGCGGTCCTGCCTGCGCATTGATCTGGGCACAAGCCCGGCGAGAAAAAGAGCGTCTGGCGATTGCCCAGCGAGAACGTCGAACCATCAGGGCTTGCAAGGCCAGGCTCAAAAGCCGTGCGGACTACCTGAAAGAAACCCAGGCGGTATTCAACCAGTGGGTGCGCCTGCGTGATGCGGAGCTGCCGTGCATCAGCTGTAGCCGTCATCACGAAGGCAAATATGACGCCGGCCATTACCGGACGGTGGGCAGCAACCCGGCGCTGCGCTTCGAGCCGTTGAACTGCCACAAACAATGCGTGCCCTGTAACCGCTACAAGTCCGGTGATCTTGTGAATTACCGCCTCAACCTTCTGCTACGCATCGGCGCCAAGCGACTGGCCTGGCTGGAAGGACCGCACGAACCCAAGCATTACAGCATCGATGAATTGAAGGTTCTGAAGGCTGAATTTCAAGCACACATCAAACACCTCAAGGGGGCAGCATGAACAGGGTATCAATACTGGTCAGGATTCTGCTGGCCGGCTCAGAAGGCAAGACGGCCTCGGCCGGCTGGGTGGATGCGGATCAAGGATGTGCAGGCTACGGCGGCATGAGCCGGCAAGAACGCTTTGAATTGGACTGTGAGTACCGGCGCTATCTGCACCAGCACCTGGTGCCTCGATATTGGGATGCGCTGATTGCCCGTTACACGCTCGATGCCGCCGAGCGTGGCCAGGCGATCAAACGGCTGGGAAAGGTGATAGCCAGCCATGCCCACCCACACTTCAAGTTTTATGCGGTGCTGACATGGGCTGAGCCACAGAAGCCCGGTCTGCAGGGCAAACGCTCGTCGGCCATCCTGCAGGCGGATATCTACGACATGAATCGCTGGGACAATAACCAAGGCACGCCGGAGCGCACGCGGCGCTATTGGCGATCACGAATCCATGAGGCGTTGAATGGTGTACTGGATGAGGCAATCACTGCGGCGCTTGGGTTACTTGAACGGCAAGAGCTGTTTGAACCAATGGCCGCTTGACAGGCTTTGCCGCATTGCCGAATATATCTCCATTCTGTCATTCCTGCGTATGTTGAGAATTGACCTTTAAAAGCCTCGCCAGCTCACGCTGCCGGGGCTTTTTCGGATCTAGCCATTGGAGAACCCTATGGAACGATCCGAACGGCGTCACCATGAGTGGCGCATGAAAGCCAAGTATCACCGTATCCAGCGCACTCGCGATCACGAATGGCGCTGCACCGATCCCGCTGCTGCCGGGCGATTCGCTCATCACGGCAAGCCCTGTTCCTGTTTTATGTGCGGCAACCCCAGGCGGTATTGGGGAGATTTGACCATGCAGGAAAAGCGCGCCAATCAATCTGAAGTCTGGTCCTGATACAAGGCCAGCGTCATCAAAGCCTCGGCAGCCGCCGGGGCTTTTTTATTTTCTCTCCCGCATACGGGAGAACTCGGAATGTCCCTGATGCCTGATAAACCACAGACCTGGGCATTGGTGCTTGCCTGGCTGCATGACCATGCCCCGATCATCTATGCCGCACTCATTACTCTGGTCATGGCCTTCCTGGGCGTGATGCGCCGTGGGGGTACGCTTTGCCAGGCGCTGCTGGAAGCCCCAATGTGCATGCTGATGACCTTGGGGCTGATACCTGTGCTTGAGCACTTCGAGTTACCACACAACCTGGCCCTCGCGGCAGGCGTGTGGATTGGTTATTTCGGTGTGCGTAAGGTCGCCGGTTGGGTGGAGCGGATCGCTCACGTTAAGCTGCCCAACGATACCAACTCATGAGGTGGTTACGCTGAGATCCGTTTGGCCATTGGGGGTGGTTTGATTACCAGCAATCAGCGGTGAAAACTCAGCACGTACAAGATAGATTTTCTCTTCATCGCCGGAGTTGGAGATCTTCACGCTGCCGGTGACTTCCGCCATTTTGGCTTTGACGGATAGTTCGATGCCCTTGTCCGTTGAGAAGGAAGTGGACTCTTTGATTTCCAATGAAGCGGTTAGACACCCACCATTTTCACGGGCGAATACGACTGCTTTCCAAGACGGCTCATAAGACAGCCAGAAATAATTGTTCTTATTCAGCGCGTGTCCCTCTTGCCAGCGCTTCCCTGACAGTGAAAACTCTCGAACGTCGAGAGAGTTTGTGTTCTGCTGAGAGTCATAAGCGCCACTCAAGCCACCTCCGCCCGCAATACCGGCATCGACCTTTAGGCCGGCTGCGGTGGAATTGTGCTGATTGTTTGATGTCCTCTTGGTGATAGTGATTTTAGTCGCGCCAAGATCAACCAAAAGTTTCAGTAGTTCAGACTCTCGCTCCTCAAGCAATATCGCGTCATAGCTATCGCTGGGTATGTACAGGTCCCCGGTTTCAGTGTTTGGATAATCGGCAAGAGGATGGCGCCTGTAGGCTTTGCCCACAACAGGGTGTCCAGGCTGGAAACGATACCCTCTGCTTTTAGCATCATTTTTTGTCATTGAGTGGTACGCAACATAAGCAGCTAGCTCTAACTGAGCAGAGTCGACTTCATCGGTATTTGTATCTGACTTACTCTTAAGCATTGATCCTATTGATGGACTGCTGCTAATGGCATTAGCTAGTAGACCTATCGGAAAGAGTAGGGGGGATGTACTCGCTATCAAGCTGAGCGGGCTCGCGCTTACAAGACTTGTGGCAGTGAGCGGCTCTCTTCCAACCATGACGAAATCTTGGCCAGATTTACCATCGGATTTCTGGGCTGCTGCTGCGGTGTATTTATTTTCTGTGACGTAGACAATGTCTAGCATCACCTTGTCAGTTGATGTCTGCGTTTCCGGTTGTGGGTTGCTAATGCGCATGTGGTTCGCTCCCTCGTAGCACTGGCTGTGATGTGCTGTTTCTCGGCAGCACAAATCAGTTCTTTAAATTTTAAGTGAGATTTATTTTCAGGGGAGCTCGATGTCTTACACCCATTATGAAACTGTATTTGCTGATCATGCAGATGAACTGCAGGATAAAATGACGGCAAAAATCTCAGATGGCTGGCAACCTTACGGCAACCCCATCTGCATCACGCTTCAGCAGACCCACAAGACGTTCCAGTTGGTGCAAGCCATCGTCAAAGGTACGCCTGATGGTGGAGGCGGCAGTGGACCGATATCGTCCGCCGATATCACTGACGCGTCTGCGACGGGTAAGAGTGTGCTCACCAGCGCCGACCAGCCTGCTGCACGAGCTGCCATCGGTGCAGGCACGTCCAATTTCTCCGGTAGCTACGTCGACCTGAGCAACAAGCCAACCATTCCCGCAGCCCCTGGTAATGGTGACGCCGGTAAATTACAGGCAGGAACTGATACTACTCAGACTTTATGGACAGCGAAAATTATTCACGACGAGATTAAGCGTCAGATATCGGCTATCCCTTGATGTTTAAATAAACATTTTCTATTGATAATTTTCAATTGGTAATATTTTTTATGCGACGACGTTTTTAATAAAGTGGCTCGATCATTAGAATCCTGCTCGTTAACTTTCTGGAGCACTTTTAATGAGTAAAGGATTTCCCAAGCGCGCTGCTTCGCGATGGCTTTTTGTCACAAGCGTGATGATTGGTTTTGCTGGTTCATTCTGGGGGGCGCTGCAGTTCATCCGGCCAGACGGCAATATTGCCATCGGTGCCGGGCTATGCATTGGCGGCTCGCTGATGGTTGCCAGAGAGATCGTCTACCGCTGGCGCTACAAACAGAGTCTGAAGGCCGCCGCTTAGGCCACGTTGCTCCACCCCATGAACCCCGCCCCGTGCGGGGTTTTCTATTTTCGGCTTTTGAAAAAATATCAAAGGATTTCAAAATGACTGCTGGCGGAAAGCGTCCAGGCGCTGGCCGTCCGAAGGGTGGGCGCAACAAGGTTACGGCGGATATCAAGGTGATTGCCCAGAGCTACGGCGAGGAAGCCATCACCGCCCTGGTGGAGATTCTCCGCGATGGTGAGGCACCGCCCGCAGCGCGGGTCGCGGCTTCGAAAGAGATCCTCGACCGGGGTTATGGCAAGGCGCATCAGTCGGTGGATCACAGCAGCACAGACGGGACGATGACGCCGCTGCCAACGCGTATTGAACTGGTGGTGCCGAATGTCGACGGCACGCATTGAGTTACCGCCCAGGCTGCTGCCGGTGTTCGCCGCACCACGGGGCGCGATGCGTTACCGGGCGGCGTACGGTGGGCGAGGGTCGGGCAAGTCGTTCAACTTTGCCAAGATGGCCGCCATCTGGGGTGTGATCGAACCTCTGCGCATCCTCTGTACCCGTGAACTGCAGGATTCGATCAAGGAGTCGTTCCACGCTGAGCTGAAGAACGCCATCGCCTCTGAACCGTGGCTGGCGGCGGCGTATGATGTGGGTGTCGATTACCTGCGCGGCTTCAACGGCACCGAGTTCCTGTTCAAGGGGCTACGTCATAACATCGGCTCGATCAAGTCCCTGGCGCAGATTGATCTGTGCATCGTCGAGGAAGCCGAGGACATTCCCGAGGCGTCCTGGCAGGCGCTGGAGCCGACCATTCGTGCGCCGAAGTCGGAGATCTGGGTCATCTGGAACCCCCGGCTGGAAAACAGCCCGGTGGACCAGCGCTTCAGGCAGAACACACCACCGCGCACTGCCATCGTCGAGATGAACTACACGGATAACCCGTGGTTCACCCCGGTGCTTGAAGAGCAGCGCCACCACCAGCAACGCACCCTCGACCCCGAGACCTACAGCCATATCTGGGAAGGCGCCTACCTCAAGCAGAGCAAGGCCACCATCTTCCTCGGCAAATGGCGCATGGACACCTTCACGCCCGGTGCCGATTGGGATGGCCCGTATCACGGCCTGGACTTTGGCTTTGCCAACGATCCCACCGCCGGAGTGCGCTGCTGGATCTACAACCGGCGCCTGCACATCGAGTATGAGGCGGGCAAGGTCGGGTTGGAGCTGGACGACACTGCCGACTACCTGGTGCAGGGGATTCCGGGCATCGAGCGCTATGCGCTGCGCGCCGACAACGCCCGGCCTGAATCCATCAGCTACCTCAAACGCCGCGACCCCCACGGCCAGCGCGCCCACCTGCCGCTGATCGTGGCCTGTGACAAGGGCAAGGGCAGCGTGGAAGACGGTATAGCGCACATGAAGAGCTACGACGAGATCGTGGTGCATACGCGCTGTACCGAGGTCCAGAGCGAAATGAAGAAGTACACCCACAAGGTCGACCGGCTATCCGGCGACGTTCTGCCTGACATCGTTGATGCCCACAACCACTACATCGATGCCATCCGTTATGCGCTGGAGCCGGTCATGAAGGCCCGACGCAGCATTTTCAGTTAGGGGAGCCGCATGTGGCCTTTCACTCGCAAAGCCCGCCCACCTGAGCCCCGGCCGCCCGCAACAGTGTTTTCCACTGACCTGGGGCCACTGGTGCAACGGCCATCATCGCAGCAGGTCATGGCCCAGGCCTTTACCTTGCCGACCGCCAGCGGTGTGGCCATGGACAGTGCTTCGGCGCTGAAGCTGGGCATGTCGGCGACCAGTGTGCCTGATGCACAGTTGGCCTGGTATGCGGCGCAGGGGTTTATCGGCTTTGGTGCCTGTGCCCTGATCGCTCAGCATTGGCTGGTGGACAAGGCCTGTGCCATGACCGGCCGGGACGCCATTCGCCATGGCTACGAGATCAACGGCAGCAATGCCGAAGCCATCGCCTTGTTGAAGAAGATCGACAAGCGCCGGGGTATCAACGCCTCGATGCGCGAGTTCATTCGGATGGGCCGGGTGTTCGGCGTGCGCCATGCGCTGTTCAAGGTGCGCAGCACCGACCCCGAGTATTACGAGAAACCGTTCAACCTCGACGGGGTGACGGCGGGCAGTTATCAGGGCATCAGCCAAATTGATCCGTATTGGATCACGCCCGAGCTGGATGCCGCCGCGCTGGCTGATCCGGCCAATCTGATGTTCTACGAGCCGACCTACTACCGGATCGGCAACCAGCGTTACCACCGTTCGCACCTGGCCATTTACGTGCCGCATCCGGTGGTCGACATGCTCAAACCGGCCTATCTCTACGGCGGTATCAGCGTGCCGCAGCGGATTTACGAGCGGGTGTATGCCGCTGAACGCACGGCCAACGAAGCGCCGCAACTGGCCATGACCAAGCGCCTGACCACCTTCAAGGTTCCGGATGCGGCATTGAGTAACCCGGATAAGATCGCCCAGGTGCTGCAAGGCGTGATCGAGAACCGTGACAACTATGGCATCTGGACCATCGGCCCGGATGACACGGTGACCCAGAGCGACACCAGCCTGGCTGATCTGGATGCGGTGATCATGAGCCAGTACCAGTTGGTGGCGGCGATTGCCAACGTGCCGGCCACCAAGCTGCTGGGCACCACGCCCAAGGGGTTCAACGCCACGGGTGAATATGAGGAAGCCAGCTACCGCGAGGAGCTGGAAAGCATCCAGGCCAACGACCTGACCTCAATGCTGGAGCGTCACCACGCGTTGGTGATGCGTTCCGATATCGCGCCACGGCTGGGTATTGAGCCGGCGCCGACCAGTGTCGACTGGCGGCCGCTGGACAGTCCCAAAGCCGAGGTGTGGGCGACGATCAACAAGACCAAGGCCGAGACCGACAAGATCCTGTTCGATGCCGGTGCCGTGGACGGCCTTGATATCCGCCGCCGGGTCGCGGCCGACAAGGATTCCGATTACTACGGCCTGAGCGAGGAACTGATCGATGCTGGCGAAACTGACCCGCAAGCGTCAGCGCTGGGTGGCGCAGCGGCAGAGGGCGACGGTCAAGGGCAGCAAGCTGGCCTATCCGGCAGCCCCGGCAGCCCGTTATGACGCGGCGCTACAGCGGCTGATCGGCCAGATGCTCAAGGCTTACCGGGCCGAGCTGAAATCCGCCTTGGCGGCTGGCCCGGTCACGCAGGATGCTTCGCCGGCCACCTTGGCCAAGCGGGCGCTGACCGGGCTCAAGTCACGGTTCCAGCGGCTGTTCAGCAGCAATGCGCGCACCCTGACCGACAACCTGTTTGGCCAGATTGATAAAGCCAGCACCAGCAGCCTGAACACCTCACTGCGTGACCTGTCTGGCGGCATCACCCTTACCACTCCGAAGATGCCCGGCGCTCTGTATGACCAGATGCAAGCGGCCACCGCCAGCAACGTGGCGCTGATCAAGTCCATTCCGGCAGAGTTTCACGCCCGGATCGAGAGCGCGGTGTTGCGTTCGATCCAGCCCGGTGGCAACGGCCTGCAGGACGTCGTGGAAACCCTGAGCCAACAGGAAGGCATCACCCAGCGCCGCGCCCGGTTCATTGCCGAGGATCAGACCCGCAAGGTCACCACGGCAATGAACTCGGCACGCATGCAGTCCACCGGCATCCGCGAGTTCGAATGGATTCACTCCGGTGGTGGCGCCGAACCGCGCAAGCTGCATGTCGAGTTGCATGGCCAAGTGTTCAGCTTTGACGACCTGCCGGTGATTGACGAACGCACCGGCGAGCGAGGCTTGCCAGGGCAGTTACCCAACTGCCGTTGCACCCTGCGGCCGGTGATCAACTTCGGCGAATGATCCATCCAGCCCACCTCGGTGGGCTTTTTCTTGAGCGTCTGCCATGCCTGTACCGCAATCCAAGCGCACCACCGACCTGAATGGCTGGCTGGAGGTCCGCGATAACCCGCTGAGCAAGGTCGGGGTGTTTCCCTATCTGGGCAGCGAGATCGGCGCGCCTGAGCCGGAGCGGATCTATCAGGTTTACCGGCCTGCCGAAGAGTTGTCCGACCCAGCGTGTATTGCCTCGTTTCGCCTGCTGCCCTTCATCGATGAGCACGACTTTCTTGGTGCCGAGCAGGAAGGTGGTCTGCCTGCTGAGCGCAAAGGCGTACAGGGCATGATCGGTGAGCAGGTGTACTTCGCAGCCCCGTACCTGCTGGGCAATATCAAGATCGTTTCCGAAGCCGCCAAGGGGCTGATTGAGGCCGGCAAGATCGAGCTGTCGCCCGGTTACCGCTGCCGCTACGACTTCACCCCCGGCGTGTTCGAGGGCCAGCCCTATGACGCCGTTCAGCGCCACATCCGTGGCAACCACCTGGCACTGGTCAGTGAAGGGCGCACCGGCCCGGACGTCGCCGTGCAAGACCACCTCACCATCACCATTGATTCAGCGGAGCTATTACCCATGGCTGTAGCAACTGACAACCCGGATAACGGGGATACCCTGGCGCAGATCAAGGCGCTGCTCGAACAACTCAAACCCCTGTTGGCCAGCCAGGCTGAAGCCAATGCCTTGCTGGCTGAAGTCGGTCTGGCACCGACAGACCCTGTGGCTGATGACGAACCTGTACTTGACGATGAACCGGCTGCCGACGACGAGCCAGTCGCGGATGACGAACCGGCACTGGACGACGACCTGGCTCAGGACGATGAGCCGACTACGGATGACGACCCTGAGCTGGAAGCCGCCGACAAGGCGGTGCTCAAGGCGCTGGACGGCATCAGCAAGCGTTTGGGTCGTCTGGAGAAGAACGCCCGTGGCATGGATGCGGCGCTGCTCACCAGCATTGCTGAACGCGACGCCTTGGCCAGCAAGCTGTCCGGGTTTGTCGGCACTTTTGATCACAGCCGCATGACCACCCATGCGGTGGCGGCCTACGGGGTGAAGAAACTCGGCATCCCGGCGCGCAAGGGCACCGAACGCATTGCGCTCGATGCCTGGCTGCATGGCCGCGTACCGGCGCATAAACACTCGACCATCACCCATGACAATGCCGGCGTGAATCTGCTCGCTGGCTGGGAGTAAGCACATGGCATTTCCATCTTCGGTGAAGGCCGATCTGATTTCCGGCGTGGTGGGAGATATTTCCCACGACGGCCCGTTTCGCGCCCGCGCCGGGCAACTGGACAGCGCTGATCCGGCGCACAACGTTATCGGACGCGCCTTCACCTACGCCGACACCGCCCGGCAGACCCTGCAAGCCGGTGGCGAAGGTCCTTTTGGCGGCATTCTCATCTTGCCGAAAACCCATGTGCTGTACGGCGTGCCGGGCGACACCCTGGCCGACAGCATGACCCTGCCCAACGGCGCCCAGGCGGAGTTCGCGGAAATGGGCTTTGTCACCGTGGCCCTTGCCAGCCCCGGCGCGACCATCGGTGTGGCCGTGGTGTACGACCTGGCCACTGGCGAGCTGGACTGGACGGCAGACCCGACCGATCCCGGTGCCGGTCGGGCGCGAGTGCCCAACTGCATGGTCGACCGCTGCAACGCTTCGAACGACACGCCGTCGCTGGCGTTCGTCAAACTCACCAATTAAGGAGGCGCCCCGTGCGAACCCCTGAAAGCAATTACATCAGCGGGCGAGAGCTGGCGCGGCGCGGCCCGTTGGTGATCAAACCCGAACACGCCCGGCACTATGCTCAATTGAGTCAGATCGGCATTGGCCTGGATGGCCTGGCCATGGATTCGGCGCTGATCGGCCCGGCGATTGGCGGTGCCGGTACGCCCGCGCAGTTCCTGCAAGTCTGGCTGCCGGGTCTGGTCAAGCAGATCACCCAGGTGCGCATGATCGACGAGCTGTGTGGTGTGCTGACTGCCGGTGCCTGGGAAGACGAAGAAGTCATCCAGGGCACCATGGAGGCGACCGGCAAGGCTGCGTTGTATGGCGATACCACCAACATTCCGCTGGCCAACTACAAAAGCGGCTATGTGCGGCGTACCGTGGTGCGCTTCGAACAGGGCTTTGTGGTTACCACTCTGGAAGCGTTGCGCGCAGCCAAGGCCAATATCAACGCCGAAGCCGAGAAGCGCAGTGCGGCCACTGAGTCGCTGGACATCTCGCGCAACCGGGTGGGCTTCTACGGCTACAACGCGCCGGAGACCCGCACTTACGGTTACCTGAATGACCCGGTGCTGCCGGCCTATATCAGCCTGCCCACCAACGGCGGCTCACCAGCCTCTGCCGCATGGGCGGACAAGAACTACCTGCAACTGACCGCCGATATTCGCCGCATGGTGGCTGATCTGGTGGTGTCGGGCGGTGGCCACATCAACAACAAGACCCTCATGACCCTGGCCATCCCGCTGGGCCATGGTGAATACCTGGGCGTGACGTCGGACTTCGGCAACTCGGTGCAGGAGTGGCTCACCAAGACCTACCCCGGCATGCGCATCGTCGAAGTGCCCGAACTGGCAGGTGCGAACGGCGGTGCCAACGCCGCTTACCTGATGGCCGACGCCGTGCAGGACAGCAGCACCGATGACGGTCGGGTGGTGGCGCAGGTCGTGCCGTCGCGCTTCCAGGTGATCGGTGTCGAGAAGCGCGCCAAGGGCCAGGTCGAAGATTTCAGCAACGCCACGGCCGGAGTGACCTTCAAGCGGCCGTGGGCGGTGCGGCGGTACACCGGGTTGTGAGTCGTTTCGCTGTCACAGGCCGGGAAGGGCGTCTGACTGAAAACCAGAGCGCGCTTTGAGGTGACCGAGGGCAGCCATGGCAACCTCGATCAGCTCTTCCGTACTCACCATCATGTCGCCCGGTGTGAGCAGGCCCTTGATGAACTGCTGATGAGTCATGACGAAAGCGTCAAGCGGCACCGGTTTGATCTGCCGTTCACCTGCATCGTTGAAACTCACCAGATAGCGGCGAGTGGGGCCGGCCTCGATTTCAAGGCGGTCCGGTTTGGGCAACCATTCACCTTCCAGCGCATAAGCGGCAATGAAGTTGCGCGCTGCATCGAGTTGGTCGGCAGGGATGTCGGCTGCCGAGCGCACGCCAAAGGCGGCATGGGTCTGTGACCAGATCTTGGCTTTGGCCCGACGTTGTACCGGTACCGGTAGCGACGACACCTTGCCTTTGATCAATGCGCCGAGCATATGGAAACCGTCAGTTCCGATGGTCTGGCCGAGTAGGGTGGCCATGCGGTTGTCAGTGTCTTCGTAGCGGCCATGTTTGCGGATGGCTGGCAGAACTTCACCTGCAACCCACATCTGTATTGGCAGCGCTTTTGGCTTGTCAGAGCGCCCCAGAAAGAAATACATGCCCTGCTCGGAAAGCATCAGCAGTTTCTGGGGGCCGCCAGGGGTGTGCAACCGATGCACATCCTTCCATTGCTCAGGGACATGAGCTGTTGCACGAGCAGGCTTGTAGCTTTCTGTGTAGCCCAACGAGCGGAGGATATCTTGCGCCGCAAACCAGGGTTGTTCACGGATGATGCAAGTGCGGACTTCTTGAGATTCAAACTGAAACGGAATGACGTGTGCTGCTTGCATGTTGGATCTCCTGTACCTCAGTCATAACCGCGCCCATACGCCAATATGGGTGAGCGGAACCGTGCGGGTTGGCGTGCCGGGTACAGGAACCGGTGAGCCCGAAGGCTCCCACACACGGCCCGCCCATAACAGGTGAAGCCATGCTGCAGACACAAAAAAACCGCTCGTGAGCGGCGGTTGTGTCCGCCTGTACTTAACAGGACGCCAATCCTGTATCGCTGAATTTGCAGCGACTGCGGGCACGGTACTCACCTCAATAAATTGTGTCAACACGACACCCAGCAAGTGCAAGTGCTTGCAGCTCTATTTCCTGAATGACTTTTTCCTCTTAAGCACAGGACAACCTGTATGCCCATCTACGTCTATTCCACCCTGAGCAACGACCAAAGCTACACCACCTATACCGAACTGGCCGGCGGCGTGCCGCAGAAGGATCAGGCGATTTTCATCGCTGGCAAAGCCAACGTCGCCAATAACCACTTCATCACGCCGCTGGGCATGGTCACTGAGGTTACCGCCGAGCAGTTGGCCGAGCTGCGCCGCAATCCGGTGTTCCGCATGCATGAGCAGAACGGCCATATCTCTGTGTCCCAGGCCAAGGCCGATCCTGACCAGGTGGCAGCCTCGATGCAGGGCCGCGATGCTTCGGCCCCGTTGGTTGACCAGGACTTTGCCGAAGGCGAGGCGCCGACCACTGGCCGGATCGAACGCAAGCAGGCCCGCTGATGTTCAGCCTTGAGGGGTTTCGTCTTCGCTTCCCGCAGTTCGCTCATCTGGATGACCAGCAGGTGTTGGCAGCGGCTGACGATGGCCGGGGCTTTCTGGCTGACCACGGGTGCGCCTGTTCCGAGCAGCAGTTGCGCCTGATGGTGGCTCATTTGCTGGAGTTGCAGCAGAAGGCACAAGCGGGCGGGGTGGTGGGCCAGGTCACCGGGGCTGGCGTGGATAAAGTCTCGGTCAGCCTTGCGCCGCCACCCAGCCGTGATATGTGGGGCTACTGGTTGAGCCTGACCGGCCATGGTCAGCAGTTGCAGGCGCTGCTCAAGGCCTGTACTGCCGGTGGCTTATACGTCGGTGGTCGTTCAGAGCGGGCGGCGTTTCGTGCGGTCGGCGGTGTGTTTCCCGGAGGTGGCCGATGGCGACGGTGACCCCGAATACGGCCGGCAGCGAGGCACTGCGCCGGGCTTTGGCCGAGATTGCCAGCAAGCAGGCCCGTGTGGGTTTCTTCGAGCACAGTAAATACCCGGACGGCACTTCGGTGGCTCATGTGGCGACCATCCAGGAGTTCCACCCGCAGCACGCCCGACCGTTCATGCGCCCGACCATTGAAGAGCAGCGCAGCGCTTGGCAAGACACCCTCAAGAAAGGCATGCAGGCGGTGATCAATGGGCGGATCGACGCCACCGCGATGCTGCAGCAGTTCGGCATGTTGGCAGCGGGGGATGTTCGCCTGACCATCAGCCGCATCACCTCGCCAGAGCTGTCGCCGATCACCTTGCTGTTGCGCAAGCGCAGGAACTCTCCGGACTTCACACCCGGTGGTCGTGCTGTGGGGCAGGCGGCGCGTGATGCCCGTTTCACTGGCCCAAGAGCGGCCGACGACCGCAACAATCTGTCAGGTGTGTCGACCAAACCGCTGGTCGACACCGGCCTGCTGATCCAGTCAGTCAACAGCGATGTGGTGGACCGATGATTGCCGACCTGAACATTCTTGGCCTGGCTTTGGGCGTGATCGGCACTCAAGAGCTGGTTTGGCATCAGGCCAATGGCCGTCGACAGAACGACCAAGGGCAATGGATCACCCTCTATGAGCCGCCAAAGCCAGTATCAGGCAGCTTGCAAGCGGTGGACCGCACTCGTTATCAGGCGCTGGGTCTGGACCTGGCCCGCCGCTACTGCCTGTTCTATGGAACGGTGCCGCTCAAAGGGACTGAACGCGGTGAGTCACCGGACCTGCTGGACTTTGCTGGTCGCCGCCATGAAGTGGTCAACGACCTGGACTGGATAGCGCAAGCCGGTTGGCAGGGTGTGCTGGTGGTCGACACAGGACCGGTGCCATGACTGAAAACCAGCTCAAGGCGCTGTTGCGCAAGACCCTGCTGGACGGCCTGCTGGCCCAAGGCATCAATGATGTGCCGGTGATCAACGGCTACCAACCCACGGGGCAGGGGCGTGAACCCAAAGGTTTGTACTTCTTCCCGCTGGCCGAACCTGGGTATGGCTGGCAATACCGTAAGGATCGCTATGACCCGGCCAGCGGCGAGCAGATCCATAGCGAAACCCAGCTCGTGCGTTCGACCTTCCAGGTTGGCGGCTTTGCCGAAGCCAACCTGCAGGACGCCTCGGTGCTGACCGCTCAGGACATCACCGGGCTGGCCGCCATGCTGCTGGTTTCGGCGTCGGCCATTACCGCGTTGCGACGAGGCGGGGCAGGGGTTGAGCGGGTCACGGCCATTCGCACCCTGTTCATCGAGAACGACCAAGGCCGCAACGAGGCCACGCCGTCGTTCGACATCACCCTGACGCACAAACGAACCCTGACACAGCGAACGCCTTCGATAGAGGCGTTCGAGCACGCATTCACTCGGGTATGAGGTCACCATGACCATTTCCATTGATCGTTACATCCAGATCACCTCCGGCGTGGCCGGCGGTCAATCGGTCGCCCAGCGCGAGCTGGTGGGCCTGCGTTTTACCAGCGACCCGCGAGTGCCACTCGACGCGGTGATCAGCATGGGCAAAGGCGATGCCGATGCCTACTTTGGCGCGGGCAGCCCAGAGGCGACCTTTGCCAATCAGTACTTTGGCTACATCAGCCCGGCACCGGCCAGCCAGGCGCAAAAGATCCGCTTTGCCGCTTATGCCGATGTGGCCCGGCCACCACGGATCTACGGGGTGAAAACGGGTAACACGGTGACGGCTTTCAACCGCGTCAAAGACGGCTCTTTGCACCTCACGCTGGGCGGGACGGTTGCGACTCTGGGCGGGATTGATCTGTCAGCCGCCAAGACCTTTGCCGAGATTGCCTCGGCGGTACAGGGCGCTGTCCGTGCACACGCGGCCGGGGGCAAGCAGTGGGCCGATGCGACGGTCACCTATGATGCCGTTGCAGCCATCTTTACCTTGACCGGTGGTGTGGCTGAACAGGCAGCGGTGGGCATCGATGCCAAGGACGAGTTGGCGCAACTTCTGGGCTGGGGCAATGCCCTGACCATCAGGTCGCCGGGCAGTCTTGGACAGACCCCGCTGGAAGCCTTGCAGGCCGTGGAAAACATCACCGACTCGTTCGGTTCGCTGAGCTTCCCGGTGTTGAACATCGAGCAGGCAGTACCGCTGGCGCAATACAACGCGGCCCTCAACGTCAAATACATGCTGCTGGTGGCGGTTAACGAGACCAATGCCGAGGCCTGGCATGCTGCGTTGCGCAGCTTCCCGTCTACGGGTCTGATCCTCAGCGGCATTGCCAATCAGTACAAGGAAGCCATCCCGGCCGCGATCATGGCCGCGACCAATTACCAGCGCCGCAACGCGACGGTGAACTACATGTACCGGCAGGTACCCGGCATGACGCCGGAGGTCAGCAGCAACCAACTGGCCAACCTGCTGGACGGGCTACGGGTGAACTACTACGGCGAAACCGCCAACGCCGGGCAGAAAATCGCATTCTTCCAACGCGGCTATCTGCTGGGTGACGCCACGGCGCCGCTGGACATGAACGTCCACGCCAATGAGCAGTGGTTCAAGGCATTTCTGACCGCCAGGCTGCTCAGCCTGCAACTGTCGGTCGGCAAGATCCCGGCCAACAACGACGGGCGTGGCATGGTGCTGGGGCAGGTGATCGAGGCGGTGAACCTGGCGCGCTTCAACGGTACCATCATCGTCGGCAAGGACCTGGACGCCACCCAGCAGGTGGCGATCACCCAACTGTCCGGCGACCCTGACGCCTGGCGCGACGTACAGATCAATGGCTTCTGGGCTGATGTGCGGATTGTCCCGCGCAGCGGCGAGAGCGGCGTGACCGAGTACGTGGCGCAATACGCGGTCGCCTATAGCAAGAACGATGTGGTGCGCAAAATTGAAGGGTCGCACAATTTGATCTAACCCTTGGATATTCCAATCTTCTGAAACGTCCTACTGAGTAATTAGAAGATTCTGACATACAAAGTTGCTTGCCCGTTTTAGCTTCCGTTTCTCGTTTAAGGAGGAACTTAATGGCATTGCGATTCAGAAAGTCGATCAAGATTATTCCCGGAGTAAAGCTCAATCTGGGAAAGAAGGGCGCCAGTTTGTCCGTTGGTGGTCGAGGATTAACAGCTAACATCAGTCGACGGGGAACTCGGGTCACAGCGGGAGTGCCCGGTACAGGGCTGTCCACTACCACGATGATGAACTCTCGAACGCAACCAGCGGAGAGTGAAATTCTCTTTGATGCCGCCTGGCATAGAAAACGTCTGGCGGAAGTTGTATCCACAGTCCGCTCGATCATCAGTTGGGCAGCAGGAGTATTTTTCTCTCTGGCAGGTTTGGGTTTAAGCAGTAAGCACCTGTGGGGCGGAAGTCTGGTCATGTGGGGTGGGCTGCTGTTTTTACCTATTATCAAGCGGCTTATCAATCGTGCATCAGGACTGAACATTCACGGCTTCTTTTATTTTACTGCGGGACTTGTGCTGGTATTCGTCGGTGCCGTACTGACGACCTAGTCCTGTCTGTCCTTATTTAACTCTGTATTCAACCAGCCCGGCATTGCCGGGCTTTTTTTGAGGTCATGAAATGTACGACATTTCCGCGACGGGTCTGTCGCTCACCATCATTGCTCACAAGACCTTTCCCAATGGCTTTCCGGTCACCGAGTTTGCCGACGATGCCGACCCTTTCGACCTGCCCACCGTAGTGGCGGCAACCGCTGCCATGAATGTCAATGGCGACCTGGTGGTGTTCAGTTCGCCGCAGCCGATCTTGCCGACCCTCAACGTGATTCCTGGCAGCGAAGCGGATAACAACCTGCAGATCCTGTTCGAGGCTAATCGGGCGGCGAAGGGCAAGAAGGTGGCCGGTGATGTGGTCAAGATCGTTGCCAGCTACCCGGACGGCTCCACCCTGACGGTTTCCAACGGCAAGATCCTCAGCGGCAACCCTGGCAACTCGGTCGCCAGTGCCGGCCGCAAGAAATCCAAGGCTTATGCCTTTGCCTTCCAGGACCTCAGTTCCACCCGGCCGACAGCTGAATAAGGAGGCTCTATGGCTGATTTGATCAAACCCAAAGAGGTCGCCATCAAGGATATCGATGGCAACCTGCACACCTTTGTCATTTCCCGGCTGCCGGCGCTGGACAGCCGCGAGATCCTCGCCAAGTACCCGGTCAGCAACATCCCCAGGCTGGGCGAATACAACGCCAGCGTCGAGGCAATGCGCCTGCTGATGTCCTATGTCGCGGTGCCGATGGAAAGCGGCCTGTTGCGCCTGACCACCAAAGCGCTGATCGATAACCATGTGCCGGATGGCGAAGCCTTGCTGCGCCTGGAGTTCGCCATGCTGGAGCACAACACCAGTTTTTTCGGCAACGGCGGCCCCTCCGGTTTCTTGGAAGGGCTCGTCAAGAAGCACCTGCCATTGATTATCCAAACGCTGATGGATTCTTTGCCGCCATCGTCAGCGCGGGATTTGCGACCCGCACCGAACTCAAAACAACCATAGACCTGGAAGAGGCTTTCGAGCTGTGGGAGGTGGTGCAGGTCAACCGCTACAACGAATGGCTGGCCATCGAGCACAGCAAGAAGCAGGGGCGATAAATGTCATTACTCGACACCTTCACCATCCTGTTCCAGGCCGACACCGGCAGCGTCGAGGACGGTGCGCGGCGCTCGGAAAACGCGGTTGATGGCTTGCTGGACAGCCTGCGCGATACCGATGCGATGGCCGGGCGGGTCGGTGACACCCTCAAGGACTACGCCAAGGGCGCGCTGGGCGCAATTACGGCCGCGCTGGGGGCCAAGGCACTGGTCAGCGGCACCATTCAGAAGGCCGCCGATATCACCGCCCTGGAGCAGACCGCCGAGGCATTGGGTGAGGCCATTGAAGAGGTCGACGCCTTTGGCCGTGCCACTGCTGCGGCGGGTGGCGATGCCGAGACTGCGCGTGACGCCCTGACGGACATGGCCGAGAAGATCGGCGAGGCCCTGAGCGACACCGAGTCATCGGCCGCCAAGGCGTTCTCAGCGCTTGGAGTTGGCCTCAAGGATGCCGAGGGCAACTCCAAGGGCGCGGTAACCGGGATGCTGGATCTGGCCGCAGCCGTGGAGGGCATGGACAAAGCCCAGGCGGTGTTCAAGCTCAAAGAATCGGGTGTATCCGATAACAAAACGTTGGAGATGCTGCTCAAGGGCCGTAAGGAACTGGAGCGCATGATGGCCGCGCAGAAGGAACAGGGCGTCGTCACTCAGGAAACCGCCGAACAGGCGCGCAAGCTGACCGAAGGCATGAACCGACTGCGCGGTGCGTTGGATACGGCCGGTACCGGATTCATGGTGACCCTGATTCCGGCCATCTCCAAAGGCGTGGAGTGGCTGACCACCCTTGTGGATTGGGCTGGCGAGCACAGCGATTTCATTGTCGGGTTTTTCGCGGCGATTGGCACGGCCGTGACGCTGTATTACACCCCGCCGATGCTCAAAGCGGCTGCCACAACGTTGGCGGCGACCTGGCCGATCATCGCCATTGGCGCGGCAGTAGTGGCGATGGCCGCGCTGTTCGCGCTGGCCTACGAAGACATCATGTACTTCATCGAAGGCAACGATTCGTTGATCGGGCAGATCTTCGACAAGTACCCGATGATCAAGTCCGTGGTGTTCGGCACCATCGACGCGTTCAAAGCCATGGGTGTAGTGGTCAGTGCAATCTGGAACACCATGATCACCGGCTTCCAGCAAGTGATTGATTTCATCTTGGCCGGTGTTCGGCAGATCAGCCAAGGCATCCGCACGGTGGCCAGTTTCTTCGGTATCGGTTCGGACGCACCTGCAGCTGAGGGCGAGAACGGCGAAGGCGCCGCGCTGACCGACGCGCAGTCGGCCACGGCGGGGGTCGAGGCAGGGCGCCAGGCCATGACTGCCGCCAATGCCTCCCCATTGAACGCCACCACCAGCAACGCCATCAGCAACAGCGCGAGCAGCCGCCGGGAAACCAACGTGCAGGTGGGCGATATCACCATCAATACCCAAGCCACGGATGCCAAAGGCGTCGCGGCGGAGGTGGGCGGTGAACTCACCGGGCAAATCAAGCAACTGGAATCCGAACATTCATCGGGAGTGGACCGTTAATGGCACAGACTGATTTGTCCGTTCAGGAGTCGGCCCAGGATCTGGTCTCGATACTCGATGCGGCCAGTTACCAGCCGCTATTCGAAACCCTCAACCCCATGCGGGTGACAGTGCGAGAGGTGGCGAAGCTGACCCGGTTCGCGGTCGAAGACGGTTCGCCCCGGTCGGATCATCGCTACATCGAGCCGGTGGAAATCGACCTGCCGCTGCTGCTGGTTGACGACGTGCGTAACGTCTTCGAAACCCTGCGCCAGGCTTGGCTGGACGGCAAAGCCCTGATTGTGCAGACCAAGGTGCGCAGCTATCCCGACATGATGATCGTGGAGCTGCCGCACGAGGAAACGCCCGAACAGGGCGCCTCGATTCCGGTAGCCGTCCGGTTGCAGGAGGTCAGCGTGGTGACCCCTGAGTTCGGCGCGCTGCCGCCGCGCAAGGTGGTTAATCCGGCCCAGGCCAGCACCACCAAGAAGGGCCACCAACAAACCTCGGAAACACCGGACGCTGCCAAGAAACGAGCCAGCCTCCTGCATGGAGTGTTCGACTGATGCGCACCATCCCCTTAAGCCGTGTACCCAATCAGGAGTTCACGGTCACGCTCCTGCAGAACCGCTGGACACTGCGCGTACGGGTTGGCATAGGCATGATGATGGCTGATATCTATCTCAACGACGCGCCGCTTTTGTTGGGCCAGCGTCTGGTTGCGGGTACGCCATTGATTCCCTATCGACACCTGCAAGATCACGGCAACTTCTGGCTGCTTACCGAGGCCGACCAGTCGCCTTGGTGGGAGCGTTTCGGGGTTGATCAACTGCTGGTGTATGCCGCGGCAGGTGAGCTTGATGCTTGACCTCAGACGCATCCGGATTGGCATCGAAATCGATGGCCGAATCAGGTATTACGAAGGCCTGCGGGTCAAGGTCAGCGGTACCAAGTACGCCAACCCGCTGATGAACGACTGCGCGGTGACTATTACCGGCCTGAGCCAGACTACTCGTGACTACCTGCTGACCGAAGCCAGCCCGTTCAATGACAACCGTACGCCCAAGCGGCTGATCGTTGAGGTGGGGCGAGTCTCCACCGGTCTGTTCCGACTGTTTCTGGGCGACATCGAAAGCGCCGAACCTGGCTCGCCGCCCGATATTGATCTGACCCTCAAAGCCAAGACCCAGGCGGCGGCCGGCGGCCAGTTGCTGGCCCGCTCCGGCGCGCCGCTGACCCCGCTGTCAGCACTGGCGCAGGGGGTGGCCAACGATCTTGGCCTGGCGCTGGAGTTTCAGGCCCAGGATCGCAACATTGGCAACTACAGCCACACAGGCTCCGCCTTGCAGCAGGTGGAAAAGCTGCAAGAGGCCGGTGGCGTCTCGGCGTACATCGACGATGACAAGCTGGTGGTCAAGGACGCCGGTGCATCGCTGTCCGGACGCATGCGCGTGCTCAACAAGAACTCCGGCATGGTGGGCATTCCCAAACCCACGGAAAAGGGCGTCAAGGCCACGTTCCTGATTGACCCGGAGACCGCCATTGGCGGCGGCCTGCGCATTCAATCGCGCTTCAATGTCGCGCTCAACGGCGACTACGTGATCAATCAACTGGCGTTCGACGTGCAAAGCCACGCTGACCCGTTTTTCTATACCGCTCTGGCCACTCGACTATGACTTTGCAGAAATCCAACGCCGACCAGGCCAATGACGGCAATCTGGCCGGCGCGCTCAAGCATGCCTTGAATAACTGGCTGATGGGTGTCGACGACATGCTGCCCGCACGTGTGGTCAGCTATGACGACACCAGCAACCGCGCCGTGATACAGCCGGTCGTGATGATCGGCGGTACCGACGGCAGCAAGCTCTCCCGGGCGAGGATCGCGAACATTCCGGTGTTCCGCTTCGGGGGTGGCGGGTTCTTTATCCGCTTCCCGCTCAAGGCCGGTGATCTGGGCTGGCTCAAGGCCAATGACCGGGATATCAGCCTGATCATGCAGTCTGGTGGCGGGGAAGAGTGGCCGCACACCAAGCGTCGGCACTCGTTCAGCGATGCGATGTTCTTCCCGGACACTTTCAAGCAGTGGGTGATCGACGGCGCGAATGCCGATGCGCTGGTGGTGCAGAGCCTGGATGGCGCGGTGTGCCTGGCGCTGCACGCTGACAAATTCGTGCTCAAGAGCCCGGCCGGTGAAATCGCCGTTGATGGCAGCCTGAGTATCAACGCGGGCGACCTTGCGATCAGCGCCGGCTCAGTGGCAATCACCAGCGGCAGCCTCACGCACAACGGCAAGAACGTAGGCGACACCCATACCCACCTCGGCCCGGTCAGCGCGCCGCCAGGCCCCGTCGTGCCCACTGGGGTGCCGCTATGAAAACCTTCCTCAGCGACTCGCTTAACGACTTGGTGCTGGGCCGTGACGGCCGCCTGGCGACCGCCCGCGAAATCGATGCTTTCGCTCAATCGGCACGCCAGTACATGCAGGCCCGCCTGGGCGAGATGATCCATAACGCCGATCAAGGCATTCCCTTTACGGCCGTGCTGTGGGGCGGCACCCCCAGCGTCGCGCAGTTTGAGGCTGCCGGCCGTGTGCGCCTGATGCAGGTGCCTGGCGCGCTGGCAGTGGTGTCGTTCACCGCCCGGTTGCAGGGCGACGTGATTGCCTACGACGCCATGGTCAACACCCAGTGGGGTGAGGTAACCATCAATGGCTAGCTTCCAATTCATCACGTCCAACGGCGTGATTGTTCCGGACACGGCCGACATCCGCGAGGAAGTCATCTCGCAATGGAAAGCCGCTTTCGGTCATGACCTGGATGTCAGCCCGGAGACGCCGCAAGGCGTGATGATTACCGCCGAGATCGAAGCCCGCGACAGCGTAGCCCGCAACAACGCCGACCTGGCCAACCAGATCAATCCGGACCTTGCGGGTGGCGTGTTCCTGGACGGCATCTGGTCGTTGATGGGCGGTGGCCGGCGCCAGGCCACCCGCTCGCTGATCAGCGGGGTGGTACTCGGCGGGCAGGCCGGTACCGACATTTTGGCCGGTGCTCGGGCAGCGGTGGAGGGCACTGGCGCGCTGTTCGAACTGCTGACCAGCGTAACGCTGGGCACCGATGGTCGTGCTCTGGCGACCTTTCGTGCCATCGACTACGGGCCTATTACGGTCAGCGCCGGGCAACTGAATGCCATTGTCACCGGTGTGCTGGGTTGGGAAACCATCAGCAACCCCGCTGATGCGGTGCCGGGGCGGCTTGAGGAATCCGACATTGCCGCTCGACGGCGGCGTCGACAGACCCTGGGTTTGCAGTCGGTGGCCTTGCCCGAGGCGATCATCTCTCGGCTGTACGACACTGAAGGCGTGCGCTCGCTGGTGTTCCGCGAGAATTACACCGACCTGCCGCTGAACATCGACGGCGTGGTGCTCAAGCCGCATAGCATCTACGTGTGCGTGGACGGCGGTGACGATGCTGTGATTGCCGGAGCGCTGCTCGACACCAAAACCCTGGGCGCCGGCTGGAATGGCAGCGTGGCGGTGACGGTCATCGATCAGGCCAGCAGCCAACCTTACCAGGTGCAGTTTGACCGGCCGCAGGTGGTACCGGTGTTCATCCGGGTGACCGCCCGCTACAACAACCTCGACGGTCAGCAGATCATCCCCGAATCGATCATGGCCTACGTCAACGGCAGGCTGGAGGGCGATGCCGGGTTTGTGGTCGGTAACCCTGTGTCGCCATTCGAGCTGGCCAGCGCCGTCAATCAGGTTGAGCCGCGGATCTTTATCAAGCGCGTGGAAATATCCACCGATGGCCATGACTGGCAGAGCGACGTGTTGCCGATCAGCATTCAGCAGAAGGCCCAGACCTCAGTCGGCGCCATTCAGGTACTGCCGACATGAGCGACCGACGTATACAGGCCGTTGAATGCAGTCTCGACGCCATGCAGGCGCTGCTCTGGCAGCACGACAATGCCGAGCGGCTCAAGCGGCTGATCAGCCTCAAGCAGCAGTGGTACCAGCAGAACCACTGCGAGTTCTGGTCGGACTGGATTCGTGACGTGTTCGACCCGCGCACCGCCAACGACTTTGGTCTGGGCATCTGGGCCAGGATTCTGGACATCTCGCTGGGCGTGGACGTGCCCAGCAGCCGCGACAAAGAAGCCTTTGGCTTCGGCGAACAGCACGAGAACTTTGGTAACGGCAACTTTGCCCGAGGCCAGGCCGGGCAGGTGGCGCTCACCACCGAGCAAAAGCGCTTGGTGATCCGCCTGCGTTACTTCCAACTGACCAGCCGGGGCACGGTCCCGGAGATCAACACCTTCCTGCGCCAGTTGTTCGGCGAGCTGGGTAGCGTGTGGGTGGTCGATTCTCTAGACATGACCTACGTGACCTATTTCTTCTCGTTCCAGCCTGACAGCCAGCTCAGCTTCATCACTGAGTTTTATGACCTGTTTCCGCGCCCCTCAGCGGTAGGCGTGCGCTTTCGGGTTCAGCCGCGTGAAGCCTTCGGCTTCGGTACCCAGCACCTCAACTTTTCTCAAGGCAGCTTTGGAGCCTGATCCATGCCCAAGTTTTTCCGATTTCCCTGGGCTTACCAGGGCGATAAGAGCCCCATACCGGACGCCGTTCAGGCGGATGGCAGCTTCAGTTACAACCAAGGCTTCGGCTTTGACTACGAGCGCGCCCGCAATGACCCCAGCTACAAGCCGGTGCCACGCGAAGGCATGAATGGTGTTTTCCATGACATCACCGAGGCGCTGGGCACGATCCAGCGCCAAGGGGTATTTGATTGGGTGGATGCCGCGCAGAACGGCGGTGAGGCGGTGCGCTATGAGCTTAATGCGTTGGTGCGCCACCAGCAAAAGGTCTGGCGCTCACGCATCAGTGACAACCGCTCCGAGCCCGGCACGGATGGTACCTGGACCGATTTGAGCATCAGCCATAACTGCGCCCGTTTTACCGAGTCGGGCCGCCTGATTATCCCGGCCGACGTGACCACCATCTGGATTTCCGGCTGTGCTGGCGGTGGTGGTGGCGCCGGTGGCTCCGGCAACCATATCCAGGGTGCGGCCGCGCCCAGTCCCGGTGGCGGCGGCGCGGGTGAGTTTGTGATTGCCGAGCCTCATGACGTGGTGCCTGGTCAAGTACTGGATATCTTGATCGGCACCCGTGGTCTGGGCGGTGAGCGGGGCGTGCCTATGGTCACTGAACCCGGCAATGGTATCGATGGTGGAGATACCGTCATCGGCTCGGTTCTCACGCTACGAGGCGGCAAGGGCGGCGGACGCGGCATCAGCGCTCCAAACGGCGCCTACTCAGGGGGTAAAGGCGGAGCCGGTTTTCCTAACGGCGGCAGCGGTACCGATGGTACTTCGTCGATTGAGCGAGCCAGTCATACTGGTCTCAGCGGTGCAGGTGCATCCGGTCCATTTGGCGGTGGTGGCCTTGGACAACGCAGTGGTATTCCCCAGGCCCAGCTGAACGAAGGGCTAGAGGGCATGTCTGCTGCGGGATTTGGTACGGGCGGTGGCGGTGGAGGGTCTTCCTACATCAACGTCGGTGCCGGTGGAAAGGGCGGTAATGGCGCGCCCGGTTTCGTAATGATCAGGTGGTGATTCATGGCAAAGCGCGTGTTGTATTCCTTGCAAACCTTCCGTGTGCTGGAGTGGCAAGACACGGACAAAATGAACTATGGCGCTCCAGGCTGGGGCATGGCTGTGGCGGTGATTCCGGAAAGTGACTGGCTGCGGCAGAACACCTTGCAGTGGTACTTCAATGGGGCGTTGACCGACATGGAACCGACCATTGCGCCGCCCGTCATCACCCCGGAAGAAATCCTGTTTCGCAACGGCGTGACTCGCAGGCGCTTGATGAGCGAGGCGCAGATATCTATCACGCCGCTGCAGTACGCGGTCGATCTGGAGATGGAAACTGACGACGAAGCGGCCCAACTATTGCTCTGGAAACGCTACGTCGTCGAGGTCAATCGAATCGACCTGACGCTGCCAGACCCTGACTGGCCAACCCTACCCGAAGAATTTGAAGCCCGCCCCGAGCGGGCTTTTTATTGAGCGCAAGAAATGAACATGACAGTCCCTCGCGGCGTCCGTAACTGCAATCCGGGCAACATCGATTACAACCCGCGCAACCCGTGGATCGGCCAGCTTGGTCTGGAGCTGGGCGTGTTCCGCCCGCGCTTCGCCCGCTTCGACAGCGCCGAGAATGGCATTCGTGCCCTTGGCAAACTGCTGCTCAACTATCGCGGTAAAGATGGCCTGCCCGGCATCGGCGGGCCAAACATCGACACCGTGCGCGAAACCATCACCCGCTGGGCGCCCGGTAACGAGAACGATACCGAGGCCTACATCAGGGCCGTGGCCGGGAAACTGGGTGTCAGGGATAACGACATCATCGACGTGCGCCAACCGCGTGTGCTGCGCACCATGGTCGGCTCGATCATCGCCCATGAGTGCGCCAACTATCGGTACCCGAATGAAGTGTTTGACGAAGGCATGTGGCGGGCGCTGGCATGATCGGCGCGTCCATCGGTGGCCGACCCTGGGTCGCGGCGTTGCTGGTCGGCTTGGGCAGCGGCTTCGCCGTTGCCTGGGCGTGGCAGGCCAACGCTTACCGGGCACAGCTGGCCAGCCAGGCCGCTGCCTTTCAGGCCGACCTGACCACCATCGCCAATGCCAGTGCCGCCCAAGCCCGTAAGGCGTTCCAGGTGCAACAGCGCATGCAACAGGCGCTGACTGACCTCGACCGTAAATACACTCAGGAAAAGGAACAGGCCAATGCCGAAAATGAAGCTCTGCGCCGCGCTGTGGCTGACGGCACTCGCCGGCTGCGCATCGCCGGGACATGTCCTGCCGGTACCGGGCACGTGCCCGATGCCACCGGCACCGCCGGCGTGGGCGATGCAGGCACCGTCGAACTCGCTCAAGTTGCTGGACGAGCTGTTTTTGATATCAGAGCCGGGATTATTGCCGATCAAGCAGCCTTGAAGGCGCTGCAAGAGTACGTTAGGGAGGTATGTATGTAGCTAGACCTAGCATTTTTGCTCAGCGGTGCTTGCATGTATACGGAGCTATCATGGCGTCAGTAGGCATCCATTGGAGGTTTCGCCATGGACAGACTGGCTGCTGCTCAAGGGCAATCACTGTGTATTTATCGTTATGATCCCCTCGACAGGGTGAGTAGTCTTGATACGTCCGCGCTTACAGGCCATCGCTTTTACCGAGAAAGCAAAGTGGCGAGCTTTGTTCAGCAAGACCTAGCAGCGACTCTTTTACAAACTGAGCTTGGTTTGCTAGGAGTGGTCATTAAGCGCGAGCAGCAAGTGGAGCAGTTGCTGTTCGCTACAAATGAGCAAAATTCGGTTTTTCAAGCAATCAACCCTTTACGCACAGAGCACCTGCGTTATACGCCTTATGGCTACCATGTACAGGCTCTGAGCATGCTACCAGCGTTTGTCGGTGAGTGTCCTGAACCGGTAACTGGATACTATATGCTAGGTAACGGATACCGAGCCTATAACCCGATACTCATGCGCTTTCATAGTCCAGATAGCATGAGTCCCTTCGGGGGTGGTGGTATCAACGCTTATGCTTATTGCGCAGGAGACCCGCTGAATCGGATCGATCTCGACGGCCACTCCTACATGCTACATAAGGCTGTCGAAAAATTTCTGGCCCTAATCAAACGCCAGCCGCGCCACGCTGCTATCTCCCCGCGTATAACAGGTCTAGCGCCTATCGCAGCCAAACCTTTCAAGCCTCGGCGGCTTATTGCCAACTTGAATGACTCAGCTCCGCTGCCTGCTATTCCTGAGACCGTAGTAGCCCGTACAGCTGATGAAATGTACTTTCTGGACGCTCCCGCCCAGGAGTTGCTTAAACATCATCGCCGTTATGTAAAATCCTCTAAACAAATGCTTTCTGAGAAGCGTCGGGCCATCAACAAGAATGCAGTTAGTCAGTTGCCGAATGTAAAGCAAAGTGAGACCTGGGGCGCTGGTGGTAGACGACGGGCCACTAACCCTGAGGAGTTACAGCTCAAAATTGCGGAGGCGCGGCGGCAAGCTGGAAGAGTTGAGTCGATATCGCGGCTTGGGCGAGCGTCTGATATTAGAAAAGAGCACGCGATCTAATAGGCGGTGTGTACGCTAGGCTTTGTCTGGGCTGTGGCGAGGCTGAATCTTCTCTTCAGGATCATTACTGGGCTTGGTTGCCAGCGCCCAATCGAACTGGTGTACGTCAGAGAAAAAAACCGGTAGTCGCTTGGCAGGTACTTACATCCAAACTACCACGTCCAGGTGGAGTACTCGTTCAATCCGCATGGCGGCCTTGGATGCATCAGTCGTCCGCCTGGCCTATCTCTATACCCGCGCCCACGTCGCGCATCTTGGCGTAGACGCTTTCAAGCATCTCATCAGAAAGGGTCAGCCGTGCTGCAATCATAAACAACATCTGAGCGCTCAATTCCCGTGGCGCAGCGCCCCCGGTGTACTTGCGCCATTGACGCCCGTCGGCCAGCCCGGCCAGGTCGGCCATCTGATTGCCGGTCATGCCCAGCTCGCGCTTGAGCCGTTCAAGGTCGTCTGTGGAGGGGGGAGAGTAGCGGGTGATCTTGTTCATGTGCCGCCTATGAGAAGCCCCGCTTGCGCGGGGCTTGTTGATCAGGCCAGGTATTTGGTCAAGGCCAGGGTCGCTGCTGCCACCGCGCCGACCAGGCCGGATGCAATCGCGATGGGGTACCAGAATACTTCGCGGCTCATCTTGGATGACTCGGCCCGCAGCTTGATGGTCTCAGCGTTCAATTTGCTGGTCTCGGCCATCAGCTTGGCGATCTCGGAGTGGATCTTTTCCAGTTCGGCGGTGGTCATTGCGTTGCTCATGTGTGCTTCCCTTTGGGGCTGTCGGGCCGGGCGATGTGCGCTTCCCATGCGTTGTATTTTAGGCCCATTGGGCCTATTCCGCAATAGCTGATATTAACTTTTTTGGGAGAGGCGATGCCTGTCGGTGTCGATCAAGCGCTGCGCTCGATCAGAAGGCTTGTCTCTTTTTCACCACCCGTTCAAGCAAAAGGAGCGACCAGCCTGGATGCGTCAACATCCATACCGGTCGCCGAACCCGCAGACCATTCCTGCAAGTCCCGCCAAGGCTCCTGCTCCGTGCACAAAGCGCGGCGAGCCTATCACCTGTTTATCCATACAGTAAAGACTTGCACATGACCAACCCCATCGTTCCATGGATGGGCGGCAAACGCCGCCTGGCCAAACACCTGCTGCCCCTTTTCCCGAAGCACGACTGCTACGTCGAAGTCTTCGCGGGCGGCGCCGCACTGTTCTTCAAACGCCCTGAACCCGCCAAGGTCGAGGTTCTCAACGACCTGAACGGGGAACTGGTGAACCTCTACCGGGTGGTACAGAACCACCTTGAGGAATTTATCCGCCAGTTCAAGTGGGCGCTCTCGTCCCGTCAGATCTTCGAGTGGCAGAAAATGACCCGCCCCGAGACCTTGACCGACATCCAGCGCGCTGCGCGGTTTTTCTACCTGCAGCAGCATGCGTTTGGCGGCAAGGTCAGCGGCCAGACCTTCGGCACCGCGACCACCACCCCGGCGATCAACCTGCTGCGGATCGAGGAAAACCTGTCGGCTGCCTGGCAGCGGTTGTCAGGCACCTACTTAGAGAACCTGCCGTGGCTGGAGTGTGCCGAGCGTTATGACCGGCCGCATACGTTTCACTACATGGACCCTCCGTACTGGAAGACCGCAGGGTATGGGGTAGGGTTTGGGTTTGGGCAGTATGAGGCGATGGCTGATTTTATGCGGCGTTGCAAGGGGCGGGTGATGGTGAGTGTCAATGATCATCCGGATGTTCGAGAAATTTTCGAGGGGTTCACCATCAGACATTGAAAGCCCGTTATATCACTGGCAACCAGCGCACCACCCAGCCCGAGATAAGCTCAGAGCTGGTGATTATGAACTGGATGCCAGGAATTTTTTAAATTTCAAAAAAACAGGCGCCTGCGCGCCTGTTTCTAGTTTTTGTTAGATATGTTATCTATTAGCCATCGGTTGTCGCATGTTAAATTTCGCCATGCTGCGGGTGCGCTCGACTTTACGACTAAAAGTCTTTCATCAGGTGCAAGATGTACTGATAAGGAATCTCTAATTTCTGTAGCTGTTTGTTCTGATTTTAAAAACCAAGTCGATGCTAAGCCTTGCTTTGCCTCACCTAGCGCTGCAAGCTCCTCAAACAAGTCGTCTTGATTGTAATCCTCGTTGAGTTCAAAGGATAAAACATATGTCGTCATAGTTTAATCCTTGGCAAAGTAATATCCGAGTATCATTGATACTATTGGAACTAGGCTCTGATAAATGTTTTCTGAAAGCTTCTTGGCGCGTTCGGTGACAAAACAGTCAGGGATAAAGCTACAGGCAAAAATCAGAATGATCAAAAAAAACAAACCGCCAAGTACTGCTCGTGCAAGCTCTAGCTTTGCTTGGGGCATGTTAAAACTCGGTTCTCCGACTATTCCGTCAAGGTTGACCTTGAATTCCTGAAGCTCCTCTTGGTTCATTTTATATCCCTATTATTTTGCCGATGACTTCTATGTGGGAACTGCTGTTTGGGTCGTTGTCTTCTTTGGCAACTGCCAAAAAACGGCCGTGTTTTTTTTCTGTTTCAGACACTTTTAATAGGGCGAACGCACGCCGTATTACATCCCCTTTTGAAATGTTATCTTTAAGGGCGGTTTCTTCGATAAGCCTCTCCATTTCTGGAGAGAGGTTTACACTCATTCTGGACATTTGTACTCTCCTTGCACTGCGTCAAAAAATATCAAAGCATGGTGCATTTCTGGTGCTACTATGGTGCGATTTTGGTGTAAATCTGGTGCAAAAGCAAATTCCTTTGGATGAGGTGGATGTGGCACGAAGTGATGAAGCGGCTGATAGCAGTCTCGAACCCAGCCAAAGCGAGGTGGTAAAGCCCCATGCACTCTCTGGCCCTCCACAAGACAGTGCGACGGACGGTCATTCTGTTCCCGCTTCTGACGTCCCTGATGGCGTTGAGTCCTCTAACGTGACTGAGATCAGCGAACGCAGTCTAGATGCTGCTCCGGACGATGAATCAAGATCGTTTTCGGCCGAAAAAAAGCGAGAGGAGCCGCCGCTAGCTAAACAGCTTGCAGAGATAGCTACTCAGATAGACGAATTACGTAAAAATACCAAACCTAATCTGGGGCAGTCTGGCCTTTTGAATCTGTTGAAAGCGGTCGTTGTGGATGCCAACACCAAACCTCGTAAGAACGCTGGAAGTAGTAGTGAGCCGTATGGAGATGAGCCGGCCTCCGCTGCGAGTACTGAGGAGGTAATTGCGCAAAAACCTAATCGTGACGCTCAATACGTTGCGGACTTTGTTGAGCGTGAGAAGGGCAAGGGGCTTGGGGATGCACTAAAGCGGGAGGTTTTGAAAATTCTCGGTGAACACCCGGTTCTGGCTAATTATGATGTGGTATTTTTATATGATCATAATCAGATCAATAGGCTTCATGCTGGTGCTATATACCAACGCCTTTCTGGTCGTGATAAAAAGAAAGATATATTCTTGATTTTAAAAAGTCCGGGGGGTGAGGTTGAGTCGGCTTATTTGATTAGTAAGATGTGTAATAGATACAAGGATGGTAGGTTTGTAGTGGGTGTGCCAGCAGAAGCAAAGTCAGCTGCTACTTTGCTTTCTCTTGGTGCGGATGAAATTCATATGGGGGCAATGAGCGAGCTTGGTCCAATTGATCCTCAAATTAATGATTTTCCTGCACTAGCTTTCTCTGGAGCTCTGGAGCGAATTACAAAGCTTGCTCATGAATATCCCGGGGCGGCAAACATGTTATCACAATACCTGATTGGTAGTAGTCTTGATGTCAGAGCGTTAGGACACTATGAGCGAATCACAGAGTCTGCGACTCAATACGCATTAAGGCTTTTAAAGTCTAAGGTTACCTCAACGGAGGTGGACTTGAAGCAAATGTCTGCATTAGCTGAGCACTTTACTAATCATTATAAAGATCATAATTTTGTTATTGATCTAGACGAGGCTCGTGAACTTTTTGGTGAGCTTGGTGAGGATGTAGTAAAGTCTGATACTGATCTATATAAGGCATGTCATGAGGTCCATAGATTTATTGAGCTATCTCAGCAGGTGTGCGCTGTGAAAAATGTAGGTGGGCGATTAATTATTATCGGCGATAACTACATTTTGAGGTGAGATTTTGTCTTCGTGGTGAGTATCTCCACAAGAGCGTTGTTGCGCTGCCAAGGCAATCTGTTCGACGGTGTTTCTGCATACAGGTATGCCTAGTGGACATAAGAAGATTCGCGGCCTGCCGGACCAATCCACGGACCAACAGGCGCGTTTTGACAGGTTTTGACCAGGGTCACATAGTGATTTACCCCAGCAAAATCAACGCTTAGCTACTCTAGATTACCGGCGAGGTAGCGCATGGTGATGTTTGCTGTAGAGATCAAGTGCTGGTCCTGTAAGGGTTTCAAGCGAGTATTTCTGTGTCACTGCCGGTCTTGGGCCAAATTTGGGCCAATCACACTCGAACCGCCAGCTTATCCAGCTCCCTCCATCAGAGGTTGAGCTGATCCATTTTGCGTAAGTGGAAAGCAGCATTTCGACGCTATGGCCCAATTGGCTGGCAATGAATGCAGGATTCATCCCAGACATCAGGCACATGGTCGCGTAGGTATGGCGCGTGTCGTATTGGCGACGTTCGCGGATGCCAAGAGCTTGGAGCACAGGTTTGAGGTGGCGGATTGTAACACTTGGTTCCTGAATCCACATCCCGCCCTTACTGGGCGAGAACACGTAAGGGCGCTCAGGGTAACCACCTCTCGATGACATTTTGCACAGCGCTACCCATTGTTTTGCTTGGGGCCGGTCGCAAAATCGAAGCTGTGCACAACCTGATTCAAGGATGTGTCATGGGCCTGACATGAAGTTCGATACCGAGGGCGCGCATCACCTTCATGATGGTGTCAAAGCGTGGTTTGGCTCCAGGAGCGAGGGCCTTGTAAAGACTGGCCCTGCCAAGCCCGGAGTCTTTGGCAATTTGCGCCATGCCTCGGGCTTTGGCCACATGGGAAACGGCTCTGATGAGTTCATCGGTGTCGCCATCGGCCAACACCTGGGTCAGGTACTCGGTGATTGCTTCATCACTGTCGAGCAGTGCCGCCATATCGAACGGCAACAGGGTATCGGTCATGGCAGGACCTCCTTTGCCACATCAGTCTGCATGCCCCCGGATAAAGGTTCGGGTTTGTCGGGTCTGCTAAGTCATGGGTGAGTGTATCCAGATGGAGACGATGCCCCTCATCAGGACTTGTAACTTTCACTGACGCAATATTTCTATTTGTTACATGTCTTTTGGGCCAAGTGTATGAGGAACGCTACCAGCTTAACGCCACAACGTTGACCCACCACCCCCCACAAGGCTATACAAACCGCCCGAGTACCAACTGAGCAAGCCCGCCATGCCCGCCAATGACGATTACAAGCACGAGCCTGAACACGATCACCTGCTCGATCACGAGTTCGCCACGGATTCATTTGAGGAGGAGCAAGAGGGTGACGAAGAATACGATCACGACCCGTTCGCCGACGAAGTCGAGGACGATGAGTAATCCTCGACCATCGAGCTACCTTGCTAACCAATCAAGCCAGTACCTCGGGATGCGGATAAACCGCAGAGGGCTCGGCCCGCTGGCTTTCATCAATCCGCAACGCCGCACTGCGCAGTGCCTGGGCCGATGATTCAATGGCTGCGATGTGTCCTTGCACATCCAGCCCGTCGACGTGTCCGCCACGCTGATTAAGGAAGATCAGGTGCCCGCTCATGGCAATGGAAAGACTCTCCAGATGCCTGGCGGTCTGTTCAAGATCACTCTTGATGGTATCCAGAGATTCCAGCATTGCTCGGCGCCTTGGTTGTGGGTGCGATCCAATCTTCACGACTGCAAAAGTCGTCAAATCCGTTTGTGTCCATTCCTGGCTAAGTGTGGTGCGAGATCACGAAGTCGCGTCTGTGCGTGACACGTTTCTGGCGTCGGATTTTTGCTGCCAGGCCCCGTAAATAAAGGCTCACAGCTTGGAATAACGGACAGGCAAAGTAAAGCGCGGTGACGTAAAAGCAGGAGATCGTGTCGTCCTTTGGTTGATAATGATTCCCGTTTGTGATGTTATGTTGTTGCATTTAAAGCCGAGGGTATATCTTATGAAAGTGTTGTCATCGTTCAAGGAAGCCAAAGCCCGTCACCGCGACTGCCAGATCGTCAAACGCCGCGGGCGAATCTATGTGATCTGCAAGTCCAATCCGCGTTTCAAGGCACGCCAGGGCAATGCGAAAAACCGTAATAAGGGTTGATTGAGAAATAAAGACGGGCAACCGGTTTTAGATCCGCTGCCCGTCAAGTCCTCATTCGACGCTGCAGATCCAACGCTGATGATGTCGATAAGGCGCGCGAATAAAGGTGATATCCGCGATTCGTTTCAGACCTTGCTGCTGCAGAGCCAGGGTCAGTTGCACGAGGGTATCTGCTTCGATAGTCATTGCTGTCTCCTTGTCAGATGCTTCATTGCACAAGGAGTGTGACCGCAGACAAAAACGCCTTATTCAGTTTTTATCAGCAGCCAGTTGCCCAGCGGTCACGACCGGTTTTTTTGCCCCGAGTTGCAAGAAAATCGCTGGCCGTTCAATCACATCCCTTGTTCCTGCCTGCGTTCATTCAGCTGGACGACAATTTCATCAGCACCAGACCGCTGACAATCAGTACCGCCGCCAGTATCCGCAGGAAGGTCATCGGCTCGCCCAGCACGGTGATGCCAACCACGAACGCGCCTACCGCGCCGATGCCGGTCCAGATGGTGTACGCGGTGCCCAGCGGCAGGCTGCGCATCGAGATCGATAGCAACACGATACTGGCGATCATGGCCGCTGCGGTGATGAGGGTAGGGGTGAGTTTGCTGAAACCTTCTGACTGTTTCATCGTAAAGGCCCAGACAATTTCCAGAATGCCCGCCAATACGAGGTATATCCAGGCCATGCCCGGTTCTCCTGTTCAAAGAATCGGGCCGTCCCGAAATGCTGTCCCGTCATGGGTGAGGGCGTCCTCAACAGCCTCGCTTTATAACTCAAGAGCGAGCGCTACGAAAACGCTCGTCGTCATGCAGCCATCGACGTGACCGCTTGCAGCTTCGCTTTGAACTGAGCGCACGCCGCAGCGGTCTAGCCACTGACTACCTTTTTCATTGGTCAGGAGTATTGCCCTTGAACATCTTCGAAGCGCTGCGCGAAAGCCACGATCGTCAACGCCGTTATGCCGATGCCATGATTCAGACCCAAGGTGCCAGTGAGGAGCGGGCCGAAGCTTATCGGCTGCTCAAGGATGAATTGCAAGCGCATGAAACCGCAGAAGAGCGGCATTTCTACGTGCCGCTGATGCAGCATGACAATGGCGTAGACCTGAGCCGTCATGCGATTGCCGAACATCACGAAATGGATGAGTTGATGGAAGAGCTGGACGCCACCGACATGTCCAGCCCGAGCTGGTTGGTCTCGGCGAAAAAGCTCAGCCACAAGGTGCATCACCATCTTAAGGAGGAAGAACAGAAATTCTTCCAGATGGCCGGCAAACTGTTGGACGACAAACAGAAAGAAGCGTTGGCGGGTAAATACGTGAAAGAGTTTGAAGAGCAATTGGCCGAGGATTGAAACCGGCTGGCAGTGTTAGACTCGGCGTTTTTCAGGGATAAGGGCTCGTCATGAAATACGCGACTCTGATAATGGCGACCGTGCTGCTGGCCGGATGCGCCGCGCCGTCGAATTCGGCGCGCTCCGAGGGGCCGTTGAAAACGCTGGCCAGCGAGAAAACCAGCGCCGAGGTGGCCCAGTGCATCCAGGCTGCCTGGCAAGACGTCAAGCTGTTCGGCGATTCGGCGGATGTGTTTCTGGACCGCCAGGGTGACGGCAACTTTACGGTATTTACCACCCAGACCCGTTACTTTGCCGATGTCCTGCGCCAGGGTGGTGGCAGTGAGGTGCGTTTCTACGCACACAAGGGCGGCGACCAGATTGCGTTGCGGGCTGCGGCAATCGCCACCTGCCTCTGAATCTTGAGTCAGTCGCGGTAGAACACCTGCACCAAGTGATAGCCGAACTTGCTTTTCACCGGCCCGTGTACGGTGCGCAGTGGCTTCTTGAAGATGATCTGGTCAATGGCGCCGACCATCTGGCCGGGTCGCACTTCGCCCAAATCGCCGCCGCGTTTGCCAGAGGGGCAGATCGAGTGTTTGCGGGCCAATACATCGAAGGCTTCGCCCTTGGCCAACTGCAGCTTCAAGCGCTCGGCTTCTTCGGCGGTCTTGACCAGGATGTGGCGGGCTTGGGCTTTCATGAGGCGCTGCTACCTGTCGCAAAAGGCTGTCATTATGCCTGTCTACTACGCTCAGCAGTGTAGCGGCCTTACTTTTTTACCCCTGCGGTGTCGATTATGGATTTTCAGGCATTACTCAAGACCCTGGCCACTCAGGACGGTTCGGACCTTTATCTGTCTACTGGCGCGCCACCCTGCGCCAAGTTCAACGGTGTGTTGCGGCCATTGGGTACTGAAACGCTCAAGCCCGGTGAAGTGGCCAAGGTCGCTGATGCGATCATGGATGACGAGCAGAAAACCGCCTTCGAGCGTGAGTTGGAAATGAACTTGGCCGTGTCCCTGGCCGGGGTCGGGCGGTTTCGGATCAATATCTTCAAGCAGCGCAACGAAGTGTCGATCGTGGCGCGCAATATCAAGCTGGATATCCCGAAATTCGAAGACCTGCACCTGCCGCCAGTGCTGCTTGATGTGGTGATGGAAAAGCATGGGCTGGTGCTATTTGTCGGTGCCACCGGTTCAGGCAAATCGACGTCTTTGGCGGCACTGATCGACTATCGCAACCGCAATGCCAGCGGGCATATCATCACCATCGAAGACCCGGTGGAATTCATTCACCGGCACAAGAAGTCGATCATCAACCAGCGTGAGGTCGGGGTCGATACCCGCAGCTTTCATAACGCGCTGAAGAACACCCTGCGCCAGGCACCGGATGTGATCCTGATCGGCGAGATCCGCGACCGGGAAACCATGGAGCATGCGCTGGCGTTTGCTGACACCGGGCATCTGGCCATTTCGACCTTGCACGCCAACAACGCCAACCAGGCGCTGGACCGGATCATCAACTTTTTCCCTGAAGAGCGCCGTGCGCAACTGCTGCATGACTTGGGCAATAACCTCAAAGCGTTCGTTTCCCAGCGTCTGGTGCGCACCCCGGACGGTAAGCGGCGCGCGGCGGTCGAGGTGATGATGGGCTCACCGACCATCCGCGATCTGATTCAGCGCAACGAGCTGACCGAGCTGAAAAGCATCATGGAGAAGTCCGGCAACCTGGGCATGCAGACCTTCGATTCGGCATTGTTCAATCTGGTGGTGGAGGGTGCGATCAGCGAAGAAGAAGCCATCAAGCATGCTGACTCGAAGAACAATGTGCGCTTGCGTCTCAAGTTGCATGGTGAGGGCGGCGTGACTGCCGCGCCGACCGCAGCGCCAGCGGCGCCGGTGGGGGTCGCCAGCCCGAGCATGACTCAGTGGGGCCTGGTGGAGGATGACGACGAATCCGGCACGACCCAGTCTTGAGCGAGCAAGGCTCCGCGTTAACCGGCGGGCGGGGCCGACACCGTGAACCACTGCACCAGCAGCACACCGACGAACATCATGGCGATACCGGCCAGGCGCCCGACGTTCGCCTCCTTGACGGCTAAGCCCATCAGGCCGAAATGGTCGATCAGCAGCGAGCTGAGCATCTGCCCGGCGATCACGCAGGCAATGAAGCCGGTTGCCCCCAGGCGAGGTGTCAGCAGCAGGGCGCAGGTGATGTAGGCGACCCCGGCCACACCGCCCAACCATGCCCAAAGTGGTAGCGCCGCGGCCTGGCTCAAGGCGGGCAAGGGTGGCCGCGCGGCGAGCAGCGCTGGCACGATGACCAACAGGCTGATCAATAAAGACCCGACCGTCGCCCACAGTGGATGGCCCAGTGCGCGGCCCAGTGCGGCATTGCTGCCAGCCTGAAAGGGGACTAGCGCACCTGCGGCCAACGCAGTGGTGGCCAGCAGTGCTGCGGTCAATGACAGCGAACCATTCATGCTCGTCTCCTGGTTAATCCAGCTTGTGTCGGAGCAGAATCTTGATTAATTAGTAAGATGAATGGAAATTCGAATTCAGGATAGGGTTCATTCTTGTGGTGAATAATCTGCGACGTATTGACCTGAACCTGCTGGTGACCCTGCACGCGCTGTTGATTGAGAAGCATATTTCTCGCGCCGCCGTACGCTTGCACAAGAGCCAGCCTGCGGTCAGTCATGCTCTGGCTCACTTGCGCCAGTTGTTCGATGACCCGTTGCTGGTCCGGCGCGGTGGCAAGCTGGAACTGACCTCCCGTGCTGCGGAGCTGTTTCAGCCGCTGACCGAGGCATTGGGCCAGCTCGGCACGTTGCTCGATACGCCGCAGTTCGATCCGTCCAGTACCCAGCGGGTGTTTCGCCTGGCGATGTCGGATTACGGTGCGCGGGTGGTGTTGCCTGGGCTGGTGCCGGAGTTACGCGCTGCTGCCCCCGGCGTCGAGCTACGGATCAGTCAGTCCAGCCGTGAGGCAATGCTGGCTGATGTGATGGAGGGCCAGGTCGACATGGCGCTTGGCGTCTTCGCTGATCACACGCCCACTGAGGTACATCGCCACACACTGTTTCGCGAGCATTTTGCCTGCCTGGCCGACGCTTCGACAATGCCAGCATGCGGTGCGTTGAGCCTGTCTGACTGGCTGGCTCGACCTCACGTGATGCTGGCGATGCGATCAACAGCCGATAACGAGGTCGATCAGGCACTGGCTCGCGCCGGTCATCAGCGGCAGATTGCCGTGCAACTGCCGCATTGGGGCGTGGCAAGCGATTTGATTGCCGGCACCGATCTGATTCTGACCGTCGCCCGGCGCAGCCTGGACGCCGTCGCCCGCGACCCACGGTTATGCATCTTCGAGCCGCCGCTGTGCATTGAGCCCTTTGGCTTCTCGTTGATCTGGCATCGGCGCCGGGACGGCGATCAGGCTCACGGCTGGCTGCGACAGCTACTCATGGTTCATGCCGCCCGTTAATCGCCAGACCCGCTTATCCGGTGTGCGCGGCCGCCAGTAGCTCGCGGGTATAGGGGTGTTGTGGGGCATTGAACAGCGTTTCACTGCTGCCGTACTCCACCACGCGCCCATCTTTGAGCACCAGCACGTCGTGGGCCAGCGCGCGGACCACGCTCAGGTCGTGGCTGATGAACAGATAGGTCAGGTCATGTTTTTCTTGCAGGTCACGCAACAGCGTCACCACCTGCTTCTGGACTGTGCGGTCCAGGGCCGAAGTCGGCTCGTCGAGCAGAATGAATGCCGGCTTGAGCACCAACGCGCGGGCGATGGCGATGCGCTGGCGCTGGCCACCGGAAAACTCATGAGGGTAGCGATGCCGGCTGGCCGGGTCGATCCCTACTTCCTGCAAGGCGCGGATCACCTGCTGGTCGCACTGCTCAGGGTCGAGTTGGGTGTGGGCTTGAAGGCCTTCAGCAATGATCTGCGCCACTGACAGGCGCGGGCTGAGGCTGCCGTAAGGGTCTTGAAACACCACCTGCATTTGCTTGCGCCACGGCCGCATCTGTTTATGGCCCAAGCCATCCAGGGTCTGGCCGCGAAACCGGATCGTGCCGCTGGAGTCGAGCAGGCGCAAAATGGCCTGGCCGAGGGTGGACTTGCCTGAGCCGGATTCGCCGACGATGCCCAGGGTCTTGCCGCGTTCGACGCTCAGGCTGATGTCGTCCACGGCCTTGAGGTATTCCTTATGACGGCCGAACCAGCCGCCGGCCAGCGAGAACCACACGCGCAGGTTTTCGACCTCCAGCAATGGTTCGCGAGCGGGGCGGGTGACGGGTAAACCTGCCGGCTCGGCGTCCAGCAACAGGCGGCTATAAGGGTGCTGCGGCTGTTTGAACAGGCTCTGGCATTCATTGTGTTCGACAATTTGCCCGGCCTGCATCACGCACACCCGCTGGGCCACGCTGTGGACCAGGTTCAGGTCATGGCTGATCAGCAGCAGCGACATGTTCAGGCGTTGCTGCAGGTCTTTGAGCAGCAGCAGGATCTTGCGCTGGACAGTGACGTCCAGCGCGGTGGTGGGCTCATCGGCAATCAGCAGCTCCGGTTCACAGGCCAGCGCCATGGCAATCATCACCCGCTGACGCTGCCCGCCGGACAGCTCATGCGGATAGGCCTTGAGGCGTTTCTGCGGCTCGCGGATGCCGACCAGTTCCAGTAGCTCAACGATCCTCTGCTGCGCCTCGCGTCCGCTGATGCCGCGGTGCAGCAGCAGGGTTTCGCCAATCTGTTTGGCTACGGTGTGCAACGGATTGAGCGATGTCATCGGCTCCTGGAAGATCATCGCGATGCGGTTGCCGCGCAACTGGCGCAGGGTTTTTGCGTCAGCGCCCAGCAACTGCTGACCACGGTAGCGAATGCTGCCGCTGCACTGGGTGTCGGCTTGCGGCAGCAATTGCAGGATTGAATGGGCAGTGACCGACTTGCCCGAACCGGACTCTCCAACCAGCGCCAGACACTCGCCGGGGCGTATATCCAGACTGAGGTTATACACCGCTGGCTGGCCGTTAAAGGCGATGTTCAGGTCGCGGATTTCGATCAGATTATCCGGCATATCAAGACCTCGGGTCGAAGGCATCGCGGAGCGCTTCGCCAATGAACACCAGCAAGCTGAGGATTAGCGCCAGAGCAAAGAAAGCGGTCAGCCCCAGCCAGGGTGCTTGCAGGTTGGTTTTGCTCTGGGCAATCAGTTCGCCCAGCGATGCACTGCCGGCCGGCATGCCGAAACCGAGAAAGTCCAGGGCCGTGAGGGTGGTGATGGCGCCGGTAAGAATGAATGGTAGGTAACTCAGGGTGGCGCTCATGGCATTGGGCAGAATGTGCCGCACGATCACTCGCCGGTCGCTGAGCCCCAGGGCGCGGGCGGCCTTCACATATTCCAGCTTGCGCCCACGCAAGAACTCGGCCCGCACCACATCCACCAGCGCCAGCCAGGAAAACAGCGCCATGATTCCCAGCAGCCACCAGAAGCCCGGCTCGACGAAACCGGACAGAATGATCAGCAGGTAAAGCACCGGCAAGCCTGACCAGACCTCCTGCAGACGCTGGCCTATCAGGTCGGTCCAGCCCCCGTAATAGCCTTGCAGCGCGCCGGCAGCGATGCCAATCACCGCGCTGATCAGGGTCAGCGCCAGGGCAAACAGGATCGAAATCCGGGCACCAAAGATCACCCTGGCCAATACGTCGCGCGACTGATCATCGGTACCCAGCCAGTTCTGCGCTGACGGTGGGCTTGGGGCCGGAACGCTCAGGTCATAATTGGGAGTGTCGGCGCCGAACGGGATGGGCGGGAACAGCATCCAGCCGTCGCCCTTGGCGATCTGTTGCTGCACGTACTGGCTGCGGTAATCAGGCTGAAACGGCAACTCGCCGCCAAATGCCTGCTCGGTATAACGCTTGAATACCGGGAAATACAGCGAGCCTTTATAGCTGAGCACCAGCGGCTTGTCGTTGGCAATCAGTTCGCCGCCCAGGGTCAGTATGAACAGCCCGCAGAACAGCCACAGCGACCACCAGCCGCGACGGTTGGCGCGAAACCGCGCCAGCCGGCGTCGGGCCACAGGGGACAGGCGCTGCATCAGACAGTCCTCGCACTGAAGTCGATGCGCGGATCGACCAAGGTGTAGCAGATATCGCCGGCCAGTTTGATCAGCAGGCCAAACAGGGTGAAGATGAACAGCGTGCCGAACACCACCGGATAATCGCGCGCCACCGCCGCCTCGTAGCTCATGCGGCCCAGGCCATCAAGCGAGAAAATGACTTCGATCAGCAGCGCGCCGGAAAAAAACACTGTGATCAGCGCCTGCGGGATGCCGGCCACCACCAGCAACATGGCATTGCGAAATACATGGCCATACAGCACGCGCCGTTCGCTCATGCCTTTGGCTCTGGCGGTGGTCACATACTGGCGGGTGACTTCGTTGAGAAAGGCGTTCTTGGTCAACAGGGTCAGGGCGGCAAAACCGCCGATCACCAGCGACGTGACCGGCAGCGCCAGGTGCCAGAAGTAGTCGGCGATCTTGCCGGTCAGCGAAAGCTCGGCGAAGTTCTCCGAGACCAGCCCGCGCACCGGGAACCAGTGCAGCGCGGTGCCGCCGCAGAACAGCACCACCAGCAGCATGGCGACCAGAAAGGCCGGCAGGGCGTAGCCGATGATGATCAGCGTGCTGCTCCAGACATCGAAGTGGCTGCCGTGCCTGACCGCCTTGCGAATCCCCAGCGGGATCGACACTAGATAGGTCAGCAGGGTCGCCCACAGTCCTAGCGACAATGACACCGGCAACTTCTGCATGATCAGTTCAGTGACTGAGGCTCCGCGAAAGAAGCTGTTGCCGAAATCCAGCCGGGCATAGTGACCCAGCATCAGCCACAGCCGCTCATGCAGCGGTTTGTCAAAGCCATACTGGCGCTCGATTTCCTCGATCAGTTTCGGGTCCAGCCCCCTTGAGGCGCGGGATTGGCCGCTGTGCACCGACTCGACCGAGGTGCTGCCCACACTGCTACCGCCAACCCCTTGCAAGCGCGCGATGGCTTGCTCCACCGGTCCGCCCGGTGCGGCCTGGACAATGAAAAAATTGACCAGCAGGATGCACAGCAGGGTCGGGATGATCAGCAGCAGGCGACGCAGGATATAGCCCGGCATTTACTGCATCTCCTTGACCAGCGCCGAAGCACCACGGCGTGCGGCGAACTCCTCGTCGGTCAGCGCTGTAGGGCTGACTTCCCACCAGGTTTCAATGGCCTCGCTGTTACGCGCCTGGATTTTGGGTATGCCGAAGCGGTTCCACCACACCGTAGAGCTGCCGGGCGGATAATAGTTGGGAATCCAGTAGTAGCCCCACTGCAATACCCGGTCCAGGCTACGGGCATAGGCGCTCATGTCGGCCTGGGTGGTGGCCTTGACCAGGCCATCGATCAGGCTGTCCACCGCCGGGTTCTGCAGCACCATGTAGTTGCTGGAGCCCGCATCGCGGGCCACCTTGGAGCCAAAGCTGTTGTACAGCTCCATCCCCGGCGAGTTGCTCACGGTATAACCGATCACGATCATGTCATAGTCGCGGGCCATGACCCGGTTCAGGTACTGCGCGGCGTCGATGCGGCGGATCTCGAAGCGGATGCCGATCTGCGCCAGGGTACGCTTGTAAGGCAGCAGCAGGCGCTCCATCCCTGATTGGGCGTTGAGGAACGTGAAACTCAGCGGCTCGCCCTGGGCATTGACCAGTTGGTCGCCCTTCGGCTCCCAGCCCGCCTGCTTGAGCAAGCTCAGGGCCTGCAGTTGTTTGTCGCGGATCAGGCCGCTGCCATCGGTGCGCGGTGGCTGGAATACCTGAGTGAATACTTCATCAGGCACCTGGCCGCGCAACGGCTCAAGAATTTCCAGCTCGCGGGGCGAGGGCAGTTGGCTGGCCGCCAGGGGCGAGTTGGAAAAGTAGCTGCTCTGGCGGATGTACATGTTGCGCATCATCTGCCGATTGGTCCATTCGAAATCCCACAGCATGGCCAGTGCCTGGCGCACTCGCCGGTCCTGGAACATCGGTCGATCCAGGTTGAAGACAAACCCCTGGGAGTTCTGGATCGCGCCGCTGGCCAGATGGGCCTTTTGCAGGCGACCCTCACTCAAGGCCTGGCCGTTATAGCGAATGGTGTAGCCGGTGGCGGAGTATTCACGGTTGTAATCGTAACCGCCGCCGAGCAATACCTGACGCGCCACATCGGTGTCGCCGAAATACTCGATGCGAAACGAATCGAAGTTGTACAGGCCGCGACTGACCGGCTTGTCACGTCCCCACCACTGCGGGTCGCGCTCGAACGTAATGCTGCGCCCTGCATCGACCTTGCCGATCTTGTACGGCCCACTGCCGGGCGGCACTTCAAAGCCGGCGCCGCCAGCAAAGTCACGGGTCTTCCACCAATGTTCGGGCAGTACCGGCAGCGACGCCAGTTCCAGTGGCAGGGTACGGCTTTCGTTGTTGCTGAAATCGAAACGCACCTGACCGGGTGACTCGACTTGCACCCCCTTGACTGCCTCAAAGCGGGTCCGGTAATCGAGCTTGCCTTTGCTCATGAACAACTCGAAGGTGTACTTCACGTCATTGGCAGTGATCGGCGTGCCGTCGGCGAAGCGGGCGTCAGGGTCAATATAGAAGCGCAGCGATAGCCCGTCGGCACTGCGCTCCATTTGCCGTGCTACCAGACCATAGACGGTGAAGGGTTCATCCAGCGAGCGCACGGCCAGCGGCGCATACAGCAACTTGTCGACCTGCTCGACGCCCATGCCTTTGTCGACATACGGAATCAAATGATCGAACTGGCCGATTTCCTGCGCCGAGCGGCGCATACTGCCGCCTTTGGGGGCATCGGGGTTAACGTAATCGAAGTGCAGGAAGCCCGCTGGGTAACGCGGCGCTTCACCATAAACAGTCAGTGCATGCTGCGGCGCAGCCCACGTTGATTGCACGGTGCTCAGTAGGGCCAGTGATGCGGCAAACAGTGATGAACGAAGCAAACCCATGAGCGAACCACAAGCCAGAAACTGTTGTGTCGTTCTACAGGGAAAGCGCTACAGCGCCAAGGGCTCAAGCTACAAGTTTCGGCCCGTCAGAATGCAAACGGCCCATCATCAGGATGGGCCGTTTACCAGAATCAACTGCGCAGGATCAGTCCTGACGGCTGGTCACTTCCAGCAGGTGGTAGCCGAACTGGGTCTTGACCGGACCCTGTACCACGTTGATCGGGGCGCTGAACACCACGGTGTCGAACTCCTTGACCATCTGGCCTGGACCGAACGAGCCCAGGTCACCGCCCTGACGGCTCGACGGGCAGCTTGAATTGGCCTTGGCGATTTCCGCGAAGTCAGCGCCGCCTTCGATCTGGGCTTTCAGTTCGTTGCACTTCTCTTCGCTGGAAACCAGGATGTGGCGGGCAGTGGCTTTTGCCATGGGAACAGTACTCCTGTTGAAAAACATCAAGCCTACCGTAATGTGAGGGGCGCTGTCTGATTAAGTTCATGACCCTTGGCTAATGCCGTGCGGCGCTGACCGGCCCGGCAATCGTACGTAGACCGGCTTCAGCCGGGAAACGCAGCGACGCGGTCCCGGCCAAGGCCGATGTTCGCGCTGAGGTCATGGCTCAGCGGTAGCGCAACCGCTCAACCGCGCCGCGCAGCAGCGCCTCGGTGCCGGACCAGCCCAGGCATGCATCGGTCACCGATACCCCGTATTTCAATGAAGGCCCGAGAGCCTGGCAGCCGTCGAACAGATGACTTTCGATCATCATGCCCATCAGCGCGGTGTTGCCCTGCAGGCGCTGCTCCAGCACGTCATTGAACACCAATGGCTGGCGGGCCGGGTCTTTGCCGCTGTTGGCATGGCTGCAATCGACCATGATCCGCGGGTTGGCCTGTTGTTTATCAAGCGCGGCACTGACCTTGGCGACGTGTTCGGCGCTGTAGTTGGGGCCGTGGTGGCCGCCGCGCAACACGATATGGGTGTCGAGGTTGCCTGCCGTCTCGATAATGGCCGGATGTCCGTGCCGGTCCATGCCGAAATGCCGGTGCGGGTGAGCCGCCGAACGCATGGCGTCGCAAGCCACGGCGACTCCGCCATCGGTGCCGTTCTTGAAGCCGACCGGGATGCCCAGGCCGCTGGCCATTTCTCGATGGATCTGCGATTCGGTCGTACGGGCGCCGATCGCCACCCAGCTCAACACGTCATCGAAGTAACCGGCCGCCATCGGCTGCAGTACTTCAGTCGCGACAGGCAGGCCCAGTTCGAGCATGTCACGCATCAGTTGCCGTGACAGGCGCAGTCCGCTCGCCATGTCGTCACTGCCATCCAGATGCGGATCGTAGGCCAGGCCTTTCCAGCCGACGGTGGTGCGAGGCTTTTCGATGTAGGCACGCATCACCAGCAGCATTTGGTCGCTGACTTCACTGGCCAGTTCGGCCAGCCGCGCTGCGTACTCGAGTGCTGATTGTGGGTCGTGTAATGAACAGGGGCCGACCACCACCAGCAGGCGGGAGTCGCTACCCTCGAGAATCGCGCGAATGGCGCGTCGATGCGCTGCGACCTGACTGGTCAGGGAGGCATTCAACGGCAGGCGCTGTTTGAGTTCGACGGTGCTGGGCAAGCGTTGCGGATGGAGCGCAGTGTCCAGGCAGGTGACGGTGCTGGACGACAGTTCGGTGTTTTTCAGAGTGGCAGGCGCGTTCATGTTCTGGCTTCCTGGGCGGCGGGTTTTTCCCGCTCACGCCCTATAGGGGTGTTCGACAAGGTTGTGTAATAGACAAATTGCCACCAGGCAGTGACCGGACGGAGGCGGCAGGCTGTCCCGAACGGAGGCTGGTAAATCGCCAGGCGTAGACGTAGTTGCAGTAATAGGTGAAGTGGCTCATGTGCTGTGTCCTCTGGAAGTCTGTTGTGCGTCGTTAAAGGGGCTTGAAAACAAAACCCCCGGTCGGGGAGCCGACCGGGGGTTGAGAATTCTCTGGTGGGCGTCCCGTGATTCAGGGCGCCGATGTAGGGGTATCAGCGCCTGTGGCTAAACCAATACCCATAATAAAAATCGACCGGCAGACAAGCATTGGCCAAAACCCTTTCGCCAGCATGCGTCGCTACCTGGCACTCAAGGCCGGCAGGGCGAACACATTGGAGGGTGAGGGTAAGCGACATGGGATGTCTCCGTTGAATGTTGCCGAGCATACTTCAGGCAGTTTTTAAAAACTACCCGTCTTGCGACTGATTGCGCTACTCAAGTCAAATCGGTTTTTAGGGGGGAGCAGGTCATCAGCGGTTGAGGCAGAATTTTATCCGGGTAGGTGCCGACGCGAATTGTCAGAAAAGGCGATTTGATCACTCAGATCAAACCTGCAACGGTGGACAGAACTATTCTTTTACCTTGGCGCTTCAGCAGTGCTGTCAAACAACGTCAGAGGCTGGCGGGTTCTCCGGCGCGGAGATGGTCCCGACCTTCATGCCCAGCAAAACCGCCACTTTATGGGCTTCGCCACGGCGACCTTTCTTGCGACCGGCTAAAACCTGATAGGTCGTTGCAGCATCCACGTTGTTTTCACGAGCAAATTGTTGAACGGATTTTCCCTGTTGATCGAGCCAAGCCTTGGCTTGTGCAGCAGTGCGGATTACGGGCATAGTTTAAAACCGTTCAAATCAGTTTAATTTTGTCAGGATTTTACCATTCGTTAGAATGGGGTCAACAGGGTTGCGCATTCAAATGAGTGGAATTGGATACCGTCTAAGAAAAGAACGCGAGCGTCTGGGCTTGTCTCAGCGAGCTTTCGGGGAAATCGGTGGCGTGGAAGCCAATGCCCAAGGCAAGTATGAAAGCGGTGATCGTGCTCCCAAGGCCGATTACCTGGCTGCGGTCTCTGCCAAAGGGGTTGACGTATTGTACGTGCTCACAGGAAAAGCTACGCCAATCCCGCTCGATAATCTCAGCCTGGCCGAAGAAAAAGTGCTGGGCAGCTACAGGACCCTGCACAAGGAGGATCAGGACGCGATCCGGCGGTTGACTACCAGCATGGCGGAACTGTCCGCGTCGTCATTGATAGGCAGCAAGCTCTTTTCCAGCCCGTCCATCAGCGATGAGTCATCAGTTGAAGAGAGCTGATGGCGGTCGTCCTTTGGGTATATTTGTGAGTCGGCGCACATTTTTTTCTGGCACTGAATTCTATGAGTGATAGCGTGTGGTTAACGCTGTCCACCCAACAGCATTGAGTCAGAAACCGGGGGCGTGCCTGATTGAATTACCCGTATTGGCCATGGGGATCTTGGGCATTGCCTTGCGAATCATGCTATAGCAGTCATTGAGGGCTGCTAGGTCGCGGTTCTCTGAGCTTCAGGGCGGCGCTCGACACTGTGTGACGAGTTCAAAGACCCTAGGTCTGGCTCCCTGTTTTTGTTATCGTGACACGCATTGCTATGACTGTTTCGCGAGGTGTCTCCTTGATTAAGGTGCTAGTTGTCGACGACCACGATCTCGTGCGCACAGGCATAACCCGCATGCTCGCCGACATCGATGGCCTGCAGGTCATCGGTCAGGCCGATTGTGGCGAAGAATCCCTGAAGAAAGCCCGTGAACTCAAACCTGATGTCGTGCTTATGGACGTCAAGATGCCGGGTATTGGTGGCCTTGAAGCCACCCGCAAGCTGTTGCGCAGTCACCCCGACATGAAAGTCGTGGCGGTGACCGCGTGTGAGGAAGACCCGTTCCCGACCCGCCTGCTGCAGGCCGGGGCGGCAGGTTATATGACCAAGGGCGCCGGCCTGACCGAAATGGTCCAGGCCATTCGCATGGTGTTTGCCGGTCAGCGATACATCAGCCCGCAGATCGCTCAGCAACTGGCGCTCAAGTCGTTTCAGCCCGAGCAGAGTAACTCGCCGTTCGATCTGTTGTCCGAACGAGAAATCCAGATCGCCTTGATGATCGTTGGCTGTCAGAAGGTTCAGACTATTTCGGACAAACTGTGCTTGTCGCCGAAAACCGTCAACACCTACCGTTATCGTATTTTCGAGAAGCTTTCGATCAGCAGTGATGTCGAACTGGCATTGCTGGCGGTTCGTCACGGCATGGTCGATGCCAGCGCCTGAACATGACTGAAACCTTTGATCACAGTGCTTTTCTGGCCACTTGCAGTGGCCGACCCGGTGTCTACCGGATGTTCGATGAGCAGGGGCTGCTGCTCTATGTCGGCAAGGCCAAGAACCTCAAGAAGCGTCTGGCCAGCTACTTTCGCAAAACTGGCCATGCGCCCAAGACCGGTGCGCTGGTGGCGCGAATCGCGCAGATCGAAACCACCATCACTGCCAATGAAACCGAAGCGCTGTTGCTGGAGCAGACCCTCATCAAAGAGAGTCGGCCGCCCTATAACATCCTGCTGCGCGACGACAAATCCTACCCATATGTGTTTCTTTCCGACGGCGCGTTCCCGCGGCTGAGCATTCATCGTGGAGCGAAGAGGGCCAAGGGGCGTTATTTCGGGCCTTATCCCAGCGCCGGGGCCATTCGCGAAAGCCTTAGCCTGTTGCAAAAGACTTTCCTGGTGCGTCAGTGTGAGGACAGCTACTACCGCAACCGCACCCGGCCTTGCCTGCAGTACCAGATCAAACGTTGCAAAGCACCCTGTGTCGGTCTGGTCGAGCCTGAAGTTTATGCTGAGGACGTGCGCCATTCGGTGATGTTCCTTGAAGGGCGCAGCAACGCTCTGAGTGATGAACTCAATGCGGCGATGGAGCAGGCAGCCATGGCGCTGGAGTTTGAGCGCGCGGCCGAGCTTCGCGATCAGGTTTCCCTGTTGCGGCGTGTCCAGGACCAACAGAGCATGGAAGGCGGCAGCGGCGATGTGGATGTGGTCGCTGCCTTCGTCAACCCGGGCGGTGCATGCGTGCATTTGATCAGCGTACGCGGCGGACGAGTGCTGGGCAGCAAGAATTTCTTCCCTCAGGTGGGTATAGAAGAAGAGGTCGGCGAAGTGATGTCGGCGTTCCTCGCCCAGTATTTCCTGGGGGGTGTTGACCGTGAGCTGCCCGGCGAGGTCATCGTCAACGTGGTCAATGACGACTTTGCGAGCCTGATCGATGCGATTCATGAATTGCGCGGTCGTGAGCTGACCATTAGTCATCGGGTGCGAGGCACCCGGGCGCGCTGGCAGCAGTTGGCGGTCACCAATGCCGAGCAGGCCCTCGGCGCCAGGCTGGCCAACCGGCAACATGTGGCGTCGCGTTTCGAAGCACTGGCTCGTGAACTCAAACTCGATGAGCCGCCGCAGCGCCTTGAATGCTACGACATCAGCCACTCCAGCGGCGAAGCCACGGTGGCCTCATGTGTGGTGTTCGGCCCGGAAGGACCGATCAAATCCGATTATCGGCGCTACAACATCGAAGGCGTCACTGCAGGCGATGACTATGCGGCCATGCACCAGGCACTGACGCGGCGTTTCAGCAAGATCAAGGACGGCGAGGGCAAGTTGCCGGACATCCTGCTGGTGGATGGTGGCAAGGGGCAGTTGAATATGGCCCGCGACGTTCTCAATGAGTTGGCGGTGCCTGACCTCATCTTGCTGGGGGTGGCCAAGGGCGTGACCCGCAAGGCCGGTTTCGAAACCTTGTACCTCAACGATGTTAACCATGAGTTTACCTTGCCTGGCGACTCGCCGGCCTTGCACCTGATTCAGCAGATCCGCGACGAAGCGCACCGGTTCGCGATCACCGGCCACCGGGCACGTCGCGGCAAGACCCGGCGTACCTCGACCCTGGAAGGCGTCGCGGGCGTGGGGCCTACCCGGCGCCGCGACTTGCTCAAGCACTTTGGCGGTTTGCAGGAGTTGTCGCGCGCCAGCATCGAAGAAATCGCCAAAGCACCCGGTATCAGTAAAAAGCTTGCAGAGTCGATTTATGCGAACCTGCATAGCGAGTAGAATGCCCGCTCACCTCGTAGCCAGTTGTGCCGATGAATATCCCTAATCTGATCACCGTTTTACGCGTTCTCCTGATTCCGATCTTCATTCTGTTGTTCTATGTGCCTTATCACTGGAGCTACGCAGCGGCTAGCGTGGTGTTTGCGTTCGCGGCCGCTACTGACTGGCTGGACGGTTATCTGGCGCGCAAACTGCAGCAAAGCACTCCGTTTGGGGCCTTTCTCGATCCGGTGGCAGACAAGCTCATGGTCGCGGTGGCGCTGGTCATGCTGGTGCAGACCCATGCCAATTTCTGGCTTACCCTGCCAGCGATGGTCATCATCGGCCGAGAGATCGTCATTTCCGCACTGCGCGAATGGATGGCCGAGATTGGTGCCCGCGCTCAGGTGGCGGTATCGAACATGGGCAAATGGAAAACCGCCGCGCAGATGCTCGCCCTGGTGATCCTGCTGGCCAACCCGGTGCAACTCAGCTTCTGGGTGGTCACGGGCTACGCGCTGCTGCTGGTTGCCGCTGGCTTGACCCTGTGGTCGATGATCCAATACCTCAAGGCCGCATGGCCTCATTTGAAAACCACTGTAGATAAAAAATAAGTTTTTTAGAATCAAGGGGTTGACGGATAGATTTGAATGTATAGAATGGCGCACATCAAATGATGCGGGAATAGCTCAGTTGGTAGAGCACGACCTTGCCAAGGTCGGGGTCGCGAGTTCGAGTCTCGTTTCCCGCTCCAATTTGATTGCGCAAGATGTTGTTAAGTGCAGCGTCAAGCGTTTTGAGGCCGAGTAGCAAAATGGTTATGCAGCGGATTGCAAATCCGTTAACGCCGGTTCGATTCCGACCTCGGCCTCCATATTCGAAAGCCCCGTAGATTAACGTCTACGGGGCTTTTTTGTTGTGCTGAGAAAGGTGGATCATTTCCGCATCTATGGGTATCGTTTCCGCAACTAGTCGGTTGTTTCGGTCGGATTGACCACCTCGCCACGGCGTCGATATACCTGTTTGGTGATCTTTTCAGATGAGTGCCCGAGCAACTTCGCAGCCTGGCCAACATCCTCTATATCTGACGCAGCTCGCGGCCTTATGTCCATAAACCTGAACTCTCGAATCTTTGCGGCCAAGTCCTGATCACCTTGGAGTACTGCCTCGGTAATTGCCTGCTCCCGCGCTTCATTCCATCTGTTCGTGAGCATGGGTAAGCTCATCCGCATTCCGGAGGCGTTTGTGATCAAGCGCGTGCCGCGAATACCTGCAATGCGCCTGCGCTCAAGGAGCCCTTCAACGAACTTGCCAAGACTGGTGGGTTCCTCGCCGATGTAGAGCCGAATACGCAACTTCTTGTCGGTTTTCCCCTGCCTGAACTCAAGGAAGCCGCCGACAATGTCTGTAGCGCTGGCCTTAAGTGTGTCAGCGGGCCGCTGGCCGCACAGATATGCCAGGTCCATTGCATCACGTAGTTCCGGGACAGCGTGTTTGTAAACTGCATTCCAGACGCCCTCTGTGGCATAAAAGTCCCGAGGCTTCTCCTTGTTCCGACGCAGTCCAAAGCACGGGTTGGCCTTCTCTGTCAGGCCCCATTCCCGAGCGATTGTGAAAACATGAGAGAGCAGGGCAATCTCCCTATTGGCCCGCACCTTGGCCGTCCGGGCGTCGCGGTACTGGGCAACGATGGGGGTTGTGATGGAATCTATTGGCGCCTCCCCGAAGGCCTTTCTCAATATCTCCAGTTCCTTGAGGTTGTCCCGCTGGGTCCGCGGCGCTTTGGTGGGGATGATCGCGTCGCGGTATCGGTCAAACACCTCGCCCATCAGGCAGGCTGCCTTCGGTAGGCTGGTGCGCTCAAGTCGCGCCCACTCAACCCGGGCTTCGTTGAGGTCCGTGCCCAGCGGTATCTCCTTGCGTTTGCCGCCTTCATCCCTCCCGTCGTAGTAATAGCCCACCCAAACCTTGCCGCTTTTCAATGCCCGAACCCGCCGCAGCATTCGCGGCGGCAGGTCTCGGTTCGCTCCCTTCTTGCTGCGCATCAATTACCCCACGCGCGATAGGTCTAGTGTCCAGGTCTCAGCGACTGCGTTCGTAGCACTCGGCTTGACCCCTGCGAGCTTCAGGCGGGCATATACCCGGCCCACCACCGGCCGGCGCGCACCCGTGAGCGCGTATTGCCAACCGTTGCGAGCCAGCCAAGCGACTTGCTTGCTGGGCATCTGGTAGCCCGTGATTGCTGCTATTTCGTCTTCATCCAAGGTTTCGGTTTGGATTTCCATGATCATCTCCGGGCCGCGCACGGCGGCTGGGGCTAGGGAGGGATTAATCGACTTGGTAGTAGACGTAGCAGTCCACACCCTGATCCTTGAGTGATTTGTGCATGGCCTGGACGCCGGCGCTGTGCCGGTTACCCTAGCCAGGCCACGGCGTGTCGAGGTGAATGCCTTGCCGGTGGTAGCCGTGCCGCTTTTGCAGATAGCCAGGCAGTCCATGGTCGGCGTCTGAGCGCATGCCCGGCACCGGGATCACCACGCGGTCGAGGTTTGCACTGCCGCCGTCGTTGTTGCACGACGCCGCTGCGGCTTTGCCAGCCTCGATGGCAATACGAACCTTCGGTGCTAGGGCAGCCAGTTCTTCTTTCGTCATGACAATAGTTCTCCACGCCCACCGGATGGCAGGCTGATTGAAAGGGAAGGGGTTATGAGTGCTTTGGCTGGGGTGCCCGTGGCGGAAAGCCGAAGTGGTGGCGTCGCTTGCCGGTGTAACCGCACTCCTCGCAGCCAGACGACTCGTGCGTGTCGTAGCCATAGCTGCAGATGAGCAATCGCAACTGCAGCCCGAGCAACGCAACGTGCACCAGCTCAACTGCTCGACCTCGCCATGCTGCGAGATCATGTAATTGCTGCGCCGGTCAAGGCGGAACCCGGTGATAGCCTCTGCATCCTCATAGGTCGCAGGCTCCCGGCGGAATCCCCACGCAGCCGCCGGGTCGTCGACGATTCGGGTTACGGTCCTCATGGCTCCAACTCCAATGCTTCGCGGGCGCTCACATCGAATACCTCTCATCAACGCGCCGCTTTGGCGCCTGGGTCTGTTTCGCGGATGGCTCAGGCTTGAGCTGGCTGTCCGGTACGCAGCTGATGCCGCCTTGGTATGCGGCGTAAGAGAGCACCCAGCAGGTCACGTCGCGCTTATCGTCGTGAATGACGGTCACGCCGCTGCCGAAGGTCATTCGTTCGATTTCGAGGCGCTTAATATCAGCATCTGGCGTTTCAGCTGCGCTGGCGCCGGTGGCCAGCAGCATCAGGGTAAGGGCGAGGCGTGTCATGGTGTCACCACTCGGCAAGCCCACTGCGCATACGGGCCGTCCTCCGTGTCGAAGATCCCCAGCAAAAACCAGTCACCGGTGACGCCCATCAACCCGTCAGCAGTCGGTGGTTTCTTTGGCTCCCACCCCAGGCAATGGCAAGCGTCCTCATCCCAATAGGGGTGGGATTCCAGGTCGGAGTCCATGTGCCAGCCGACCACCTTCAATTGTTGGGCGGCCAGCCAGGCTTTCCACGCATCGTGATCTTCATCGAAGTCGGGGATGTCGGGGTGGTACCACCAGCCGTCTTGGTCACGAGCTACTTCGATAGGGCCGATGAACTTCATTTCTTCAGGCATAGCAATTCCTTTGCCGCCATTTGGCAGCAGATTGAAAAACTCATGTAATGGAAATACGATGAAGGCGTTTTGATATCACTTGTATTTTATGTATGCCCCTACGGGCCGCGGAGCCATTGTGTTTACAAAATCGCCCTTGAAGTCAGCGATCTATCGTGGGTGCGCACTTGAATTGCGCCTGCTCCAGATTCCTCAAGGAACTGCCGGGCAATTGGTGGTCAGCTGTAACGGCCAGATGGCGTACGCATGTGAGGATTCGTTTAGGGATGAGCTGCATGCCTCGGCATGGCTTACCACCTGTGGCGTCGCGGTCGTTGATGGCATGAGTCCGGAAGAGCGAAAAAGCTGCTGCTGACTAACCCATTTCTGCATCAATCGCAGCGTCTGCGTCTTCTTCGGTGAGGATTCGGCACTCTTCGGGCGTTGCGCCCAGGCGGGTGATTGCGAGCATGCCGCCTTTGCGCAGAAGCCGGTACCGGGCAGCTTCCAGCTTGATCTGCGGCTCGCTGCGCTGCTCGGCAGATTGCTCGACTGCGCGATCAACACAGGCTTCAAGCTCGGTCCATGTGCCGGGTGTGAGCTTCATGCCTTCACGGATCTGCTCGATTACCCACATCGGGAGGGTGACGGGCAGGGTATTCATGACTCTGGCCCGGCAGGCTGCGCGTTGAGCTGGGCCTCAGCCTCGCTGCAAGTTTCCAGGAGGTATTCGACCCACTCGTGCCGCTGAAGGTATTGCGGGTCATCGTCGCCCACGACGTGCTTCGCGTATTGCGGGCCGAAGTTGATCGTTCTCGCGGCGTTGATCACTCGCTTCAAAGCGTCAGCTACGCCCTCGCTATCCGGCAGTCTCTCCGCCCGTACCGGCGCAGCGAACACCTTAATGCGGCTGTCTAACGGCAGGGTCTGGGCGTTGAACCACAGCACGTCAGCAACTCGAGCCCCGGAATCTAGGCGGCTTACTTGCAGGACGGCCACCGGCTCATGCTCGCTCTGCACAGGCGCCACTGACTCTGCCGGTAAGCGCTCAATGCCGAGGGCTTTTTCTGCTGCCAGTGCTTCGGCTTCGCGGGCAGTCGGCACAGGGTCAGCGAGGGCGGCGCGGGCAATCCGGCTCATGTGCGTCGCATGGTAATGAACGCTGTCGCCGGGAATGCTGGCGATGCTCCGCAGGGCTTTCTCAATCCTAGTGCTGTCTTCGTCCACCGCCTGGGCGGCAGGCGCTGCGAGCAAGGCAGCAATCTCGCCAAACTCGTCGGCCGGCATTTCGGCGTACACGTACAGTCGCTTCAGCAGCTCACGCGACACCAGCATCAGGTCGTTATTCATGCCTCACCCCGCAAAAGTCCGTCGTAGCCTGGCTTGCACGCCCCAGCGCCGCCGTCGATATTTACCGAACGGACGTGCGCAAGGATCAACAATTGTGTATCGGAGTCGCCACGGCGTGGACGCAGGGAAGACCCGTCACCACCACCGAACAGCATGATGTTGTCAGCAGCCATGGCCTTCATGACCTTTTCCAGCGCTCTACGATGCTTATCCACTTTCGTCGGATCGATGCCCGCCGCAAGGCACTCATCTTCATTAGCCATGCTCTTTGCCCTCTCCAAGGTGTTTGTAGCAGTTCGGGCAGTAGTGCAGCATTCGCTGCTTGCCACGGACCAGCAGCCATCCCTGGCTATCCGCGACCTTCCACGCGCCGGGGGCAGCGCCTGTGGGTTTGTGGTGGTACACCTCTCCTTGCACAACGTGGCCAAGACAACTGGTGTGATCGCCGTCGCAGAAGATGTCGGCTTGATATGCGATGCTCATTGCTCTTTGCCCTCGGCCAGTGCCTTGCTGTCATGGCATTTCGGGCAGTTCGGACGGCCGCCGCCCCAGAGTTCTTCCGGCGTGCAATCGCCGGCCTGCAGCGCAGCGAGTTCTTCAGCGGTAGGCTGGCAGCATTTGCCAGAGGCCAGTGCTGCGTTGACAGCTTGCTGATGCATAAGCGCCACGTAGACTGCGTCGTTGACCTCTTTTGTCTTGATCGGCGAGCCGATACCTGAGCTGTACGAAAGTGTGTTCTCTGCCAGAATTACGATGTGCTCTGCTTGTTTGCGCAGCAGCCCCTCAAGCTCAGCATTTCTGGCCAGCATCCGACGCATCGCTTCGGTATCGACGTCATGCAGAGCGGTCAGCCGCTCGACCTCGGCATTGGAGCGAGCCAGTTCGGCCTGGAGCCGTGCGATTTGCTCGTCAAAGTCGCTCTCGCGCACGCAGCGGATGTTTTGAGCCTCCTCAGCCCAGAAGCGCTGGACAGACTCGACGCCAAGCGCTGGCGGCTGAGGGGCGGCGGCGAGCATTTGCTGATAGTCGTGCTCGACGATTGATCGCGGATCGACAAGCGCCGGATCGCCGCGCAGTGCGGCATCGATCATTTCGCGGGTCGGCTCGACCGGCACCAATTTCCATTTACTTGCTTGGCTTCCTACGCACATGTGAATACCTTTTGAGTATGGCCTTTTGCCTTAATTTAATGTATTTGTCAGATCGCCCGCCTTTACATATGGAGCGTTTCAAATGGCTGATGGATCTGGCAAAAAGTCGCAAAACTGGGAAAGCAATCGCATTAAGCACGCTCTTCATCTTCCTGGCTGGGTCTTCAGGAAGGATAGCGAAACAACTTTGCGCGCCAACGGGAAGCCGGTTCTGGTATCTGAATACCAAGCCGATATGAAAGGATCACTTTTTTGCCCTGAATGCTGCTGCCCTCTCTTCAGATCGCCATTAAATGAAGAGGCAAACAAGACGGGTAAGAACGCTTTTTACGCACACCGCCGTAACATAGTGACGGAGTGCGGACTTCGGACTAAGAAAGCCGAGGGTAAGAAATACCTCAGCGAAGAAGAAGCTGCTCAAGCAATCGTTGATGGCAAGCTGGTCATCGTTGAAGGTTTTTTGCAGTCGCGTCCGGCGACCCCAGAAAAACAAGCCGAAGTCTACAGTCAGAGCGCTGTTGAAGATCAAGATGGAGAAATAGCCTCTGTGCCAATTGCCCGGCATCGAGGCAGATCATTCAACCTGCCTGCGAAACTGACAACCGTGAGAGGTCTTTGTAGAAAATTTGATGATAATTTGTATAAGTATTACGTATTTCCTGGTGCCAAACATGCACGATTGCTTCTTGATTCGCTTCGGAATATCTCAATAATGGATTCGCCCACGCAAAGCGAAATTCTTGGTTTTGGGCGTATTACGAGCATTTGGGATGCCGGCTCAAATCCCCATAACATAAGGTTCGTAAAGCTTGAATTTAATCGCAGAGGTGGGTACGCAGACTTTTCGATCAAAATACAGAAATATGATGCCGAGCTGCATGACTTGAACGAGGGGGCGATTGGCAAGTTCGTCCTATTCTACGGAATTGTCAGAGAGAGCGGTGTTGGCTTAGCGGTAAGTAATTTAGCGTGGGGAGAAGTATCACTGCTGCCGGCAAAATATGACCAGTATTTGATCTGATCTACTCGCCTCAGAAGACCTGTTCGGCGTCGTTGTCGGGTTCGTAGTGGATGGCTCTTGGCATGATTGGTCCCTTAGGCGCTGGTCAGGCGGCAGATCTGTCTGCGACGAAGCTTTCCCATGCTGTCTTATCGCCGTTAGCCACGTACCACCTCAGGTCCTTGCCGTCCTCGGAGTCGCTAACCGATCCTCCGAACTGCGCTCCGGGGAAGGTGAACTTCGCTCTATTGCCACACCATGGATATCCGCCCGTAAACTCGGTAAACGTCAGTCCAGGCTCAGCCTCAATAACTCGTTCCTTGAAGATTTCGAATTTGGCATTGCGCGCCGCCACTTCTGCCTCATGACCCTGCTTGCATTCCGCCGAGCAGTAGACGACACGACCATCGAAGACTAGGTCAAGATGGATGTCCTGTTCAGTTTCCTCGTCCCAGCGGGTGGCTTCACTGTCACACCTTGTGCCGCAGTGGTTGCAATCAAACCACCAGCCCGCATCGAGGTAGGCCTTTGCCGGAATGAATCGCTGATCAGCATATTGGTCGGCCCAATGCGCTCGGCGGCAAGACACGATCCCGCTGAAGTCCGTGCCAATCTCATCAGCGCCCTGGCGACGAGCTGCGGCGCTCGAAGTGGCGAACTGAATGGTCGACTCTTCAGGATCATTTGTTTCTACCGAATAGGCCAGCATTTTACGCGGCGCTTTCTCGGCGATAGCTTTCTCGCTCATGGCGTTTCTCCATGCATGCGCCTACCTCCGTATCCGGTGGTGGCAAATTGGTTGTAGGTGGGCTATAGGTGTGTTCCGGCATGGGGCCGGATCAGGGAGGTACAATGAAAATTCGTACGGAACATCAGAACTTGGGCGCCGCATTAATGCAGATTGCCGAGCACGATAGTTTTACTGCGATCAACCCGTGGAAGGTCGGAAACATCAGAATTAACAACGCGTTTCTGATAAATACCGATACTTGCGTTTTTCTGAAGTACGGAAACGAGCCTAAGCGCAATACTGAAGAATATCAGTTCACATACACTGCTGATCACTTGGAGTCGATACGACAGGCATCTCAAGTGATGCACAAGGTGTTCGTGGCTCTGGTTTGCGTCGAAGATCAAGAGATTTGCTGCCTGAGTCTTGACGAGTTCAACAGTCTCATTGAGGCTCGCCGGGCATCCCACGGCGCAGCAGAGGATTCGTACCAAGTCTTGGTTACTGTCCCCGAAGGGAAAAGCCTCCGAGCTTACACGAACGCCTCAGGAAGGAGAGGCGTGGTGGCTGGAAGGGAGCAGGTAGTCTCAAGGAGCAAATTCCCTGCTTGCCTATTTTAATAAGGGCGCCTCAATCTCATCCCCCTGATCCTGCTGAATCATCAGCAGGCTCTTCGCGTGAAAGTCTGCCGCCACGTTTTCGCTGATAACGAATTTGTGGCGCGCACGAAGATTTTTCACGGCCTCCCTGACGCCCTCCGGCCCAAGCGAGTGCATGTAACGCACACTGGTCAGGATCACTGATGCCTGCTCGGTGTCGTCCAGCCACTCCATGATTTCTCTGGCCATCTGCTTTTCACCGGCCATGACCTTGATGCGTAATTCCTCGGCGCCCATGCGCGCTTCTTTGGCCCGACGCTTCGCATCGCGCTCTTGCTGGGTCATGCCCATATCATCCACTCCATCTTGTTCTGCGCTGCACAATGTCACGCACGGTTGAGGCGCCGCATCCGTAGCGCTCGGCCAGGTAGCCATAGCCAACACCGCCACTTTCGTAGATCTCGCGGATCTCAGCGACTTGCGCGTCAGTTAACCGGGCTTTTGGATGACTCACACCGCACCGGTGGTTCGTGTGATTTCGAGTGATCGTTGTCTGCATGACGAATACCGCTCGGTGGTAAGTGGAACTGATCGGCCCGCCTGCGACAGCGGACCCGATTACTGATGCGCCTCACGGGGCTTCACCGCGCGCCTCGGCAAGCTGCTTTTCGAGCTGTTTTATCGTCTTCTCACCCCTCGCCGCATCGGCCTTGCTCCAGCCTGACGATGCTGCGATGAGCCGGTCGATGCTCTCCATCCAGTGCTTGATGTGCCAGGGGCGCTCAGGTATGTAGGTTGTGCGCGGCGGCATGATCAGGCTCCGCTCTGCTTGGTGAGGGCTTTGCGCAGATACGGATCAATGTTGTTTTGGCGCAGAAGCCAGGATTTGTAGTCTGCAGGGATGTCGGCAATTGCTGAGCCGGCGTGTTTTCCGAAACGGATGATGCGCGGCAGGCGGGCATCTTCGGACAACTCCCACAGCTCATCCCAGCTTGCGACTTGACGACCCAGGCGAGCCGCCAACGCATCCATGATCTTGATCAGCAGCAGGCGGCAGTTCTGAACATCGTCCAGCGCTGCATGAGCATTGCGGAGGAGGCCTGGCGCCTCGGAGCGGTAGTGCAGATAGATCATGGCCGATTGCGAGTGACTGTCGGCGGTCGGCCAGAGCAGGCTGCTGAGCGCCTTCGTGCAGATGCGCTTGATGTTAGGCTGACCAATAACACTCCAGTCGTAATCGACGTTGTGGCCGATCATGTAGGCGGTATCGGCTGGCAGCGCGAAGGTCGTGTGCGGCGGGCAGTCGGCCAGTTCCTCATCAAGGATGTGGCTCGTCGCCAATGCGCCCAGCTCGATCGGTTTGGCCGGCTTGTAGCGGGCCAGAAATTCATGGGTGACTTCAAGGGTGCCGATATCGGCGAGGCGGAGCCAAGCGGCCTCGACCAGTTGCGGATCGTTGAGGCCAGTGGTCTCGGAATCAAAAATGTAAGCGGTCATCGCGTGCATCCATCTGCAAGTTGAGGGCGGCGACCCGCGGTCAGGCCGCCGGCGAAAATTAATCAGTCGAAAGGGATGTCGTCTGAGAAGTCGGGCGGCGCGCCGTAGTCGTAGTTGTCTGCCTGGTAGGGCGCAGCGGCGCCCTGGGCTGATTTGGGGCGCCTGTCATAGATAGGCTTCTTCATCAGTTGCTGGACCATCTTTTCCAGCTTTGCCGGGGCAGTGCAACGCGGATCGAGGATCTCGGAAGCTGTCTTCTCCGACTCGGCGCTGAACGGTGCGTAGATGGTTGGGCGGGGCATCCCGTTCTGGCTGTCCTTCTCGATCTCCATCTGGATCAGGAGGCCGATGGGCTTCTTCAGCAGCTCAGGAAATCCAGGGGCGGTGACCTGCTCACGCTGGCGGGTTTCACTGTTCCACTTTTCGAATTTGATCGGCTGTGGCGCCCCTACGGTGCGTAGCTGCAGGCAGGCCATGATGGCGTTCATCATTGCGTAGCCGCCTTCGTTGCGGGTGCCATGCTGGTAAGTCAGGTTGAGGTAAAAGCTGGCCTCGGCGCCGTCGCGAGTTTTGAAGGTCAGGCCGATACCGGTTGAGCCGGTATCCTTCTTTTCCATGTATTCGGCTCGCTGGAACTCGCCAATGCACTTGCCAGCCTCGTCGATGAAGGCTGATTTATTGTCGGCGGACCGGGCCGCGTTTGCGTCCAGATTGAACATACAGAAGGCTCCTATGCGGCCTGGGTGGTGTCGGTGAGGTCGTAGTACGCGCAGATCGCGGCGTCTACCGATGCGAGGTCGTTGTCGATCAGCGCCTCGTTGAACATGCCCATCGGGGCTTTGGTGGTGTCCGAACCATTGTTTCTGGTACTGAACAGGTGCTGGCCATCGCTCACAACCGAGCGCAGAACGATGGTCACCATGCCTTCCAGCGTGATCTTCTCGTCCAGCATCTTGCCGATCGTCTTCATCTTGATCTGGCCGCCTTCCGTCTCCTCGGTGTGGCTGAGGACGTAGACCCGAACATCGTCAGGCAGGCCAAGCAGGGCCTCGAAGATATTCCAGGTGTGCCGGCCGATCTCGGTGAACTTGTCGAAGCCCTTTTCCTCGCTCCGGCGCATAAACTCGTTGGCCAGGATGTACTGGAAGTCGTCGATGACGATCACCTTGCGCCGGGTCTGACGGCAGGCGCCGATGACCTTGACCCAGTTGTCAGTGACGTACGATTTCCAGGCCTTGGAGCCAGGGAAGGGCAGCGGCTTTTTGATGACCTGCACCAAGGCCACGTCATCAGGTTTGAAATTGCGCAGTGAAGCGCTCTTTCCAGCCCCGGACTTGCCGAGGATCAGGGTCACGGTTGCCATCTAGCACCTCAGTTTGGTTGGTTGTCCCATTGCCGCTCAATGCGTGCGGCTTCGGCTTCGTATTCGCGGCGCTGGTCGCCCTGCAGTTGCTCAGGGTCGAAGGCGCCGATGGTTGCCCAGTCCTGCCGGGCAAGTTCTTGCGGGGAGGTGTTCATGGGGTCGACCTTTGGCAGGTAGGTGATCTGGCCGGCGTAGGAACTGGCGAGAATCCAGAGCGCAGAGAGCAGGACGGTGATGGCGGCGCCTCGCCAGATACCGATACGGCGGGCGCGCTGATAGCGGGTCACCCCCAGTTACCTATCGGTTTGCGCTTGAGCCATGCGGCGCGCACCGGATGCTTGAGGTCGGACACCTTCATGTCGCGCGGGAAGGTGAATGTTCCCTGCACCTGAGCAGCAGGCTGGGTGTCCTGCGGACGTTGGGTAGTCTGAATGCTCATGCTGCGCTCTCCTTGGGCGGACAGATCCGCTCCATCTGCGTGATTGCGATTCCGATCCGGCGGGCCAGACTTTTCCGCTCAACAGCCTCCCGAGATTTGCGGGCGGCCAGGTCGATTGGGTTGTCGTAGTTGTGCACGAAGTCGGTGATTGGCCGAATGGGGTTGCCCCAGGCATCAGTCGGAGCTGACTGGCGCCTGACCGACTGCATGCCTTGGTAGCTGTCCTGGTATCGCTCAAGGTCTAAGTCGGTCATGCGCAGGATCTCACCGGCTCGGTGTAGAGCTTCTTGATGCACTCAGTGCGCGCCTCATCGATGTGGCGGTGCAGGATCTTGTGTTCGGCAGGCGTGATGTCGCCCGACAGGCAGGCGTAGGCCAGAAGGCCCGAAGCAACGCCCAGCTCTGACTCGGCGCCGATCTGGCGGTTGGCGGGCATTGCGATGGCTGCCTTGATGCGGTCCTTGAAGAACGCTTCAGCTTGTTCGTTGAGCATGATTGATCCTCTGGACCGCATTAGTCAGATGCCAGGCGCCGGTGACCAAGCCGGGCGTGAAAAGCCAGCCTGGCACCTGCTAATGCGGTCGAAATTGAAGGAAAGGGGATGCAGGCGCCGGGAGCTGCCCCGGTGAGCATCTGGACTGACCTTTCGGCCCCGGATTCGCCTGCGGGTGATGCAATCTGCATCGATGATTCGGCTTGCTGACACCTGCCAGCGCATATGGCTAAGCCTGATACCCGCGCTTCCGTAGAATCGCCTGACCAGCTTTGCAGCCGGTAGCGGGCCTGGCATCACTGCTACTGGGTTCCGATTCAAGCCGAATCTCGATGGAGAAACCCGCCTCTGCGGGAATGCCCGGTGCGCGGCTTAAGCCGCTGGGCGTCGTGTAACGGATGCAGGGGGCCGCGTTGCGCGGAGATGAGTCTTCCGCATCCCGCTGCACACTCATCGAATGTGCAGGAGGATGGTTCAGCCGATAACCATTCCCGGCCTGATCTTCTCCATACCCTTGCGGGCAATCTTGATTTCGTATCCGCCGCGCCGAGGCTCTGGGACTTTCCTGTCTCGGCGCATGCTTTCTTCGTCAGTCACTGCATGGAAGGCCAGTAGCGAAGCAAGCATCAGGCACAGCGGGCTGATGATGTTCCGGCGCATCGCCTCGGCAACCATGGCGGCTGACCGGTTTACGTCCAGCTTGTACATGGCCACCTTGAGGCGGTTAGTCACCACCTGGGGCGCGACCCCGAAGGCCTTGCCGATCTCCTTGGCCGTCATGCCCTGAGCCACCGAAAGCAGGTATTGCAATTCCTTGGGGGCCAGGCCCAAACCCAGCCTGCCCTGCCAAGATCCATTTACGATTGTTGATTCCATGCTTTCAGCTCATTAGTTGTTTTCCCGTCTGGCCCGCTTTGGCAGGCCAGCCAGTGAAAACTGGTGTTGCTCAGCAGACCGGCCTGCCGACATGTCGGACAGGGGAGCCTGCTGCATTTCGTGCTGTCCACCAGGCGTCAATTGCCTCAGGCCCCCGGTGGCGCATCATCCTTCTGGTTTTTAAAGAGCGGGCGATCCGCTTTGCCGTTGGCGTTGCGTTTCGATGGGTAAAATATGCACCAGTGCAATTTGTCTGTCAATGCACCAGTGCATAATTTTTTATGCGTTAGTGCCTGTAGGAAATTTCTTTGATCGTGTACTGTATATGTATACAGCAATCACATGAAGGACCAGACCATGGCCAAGCAAGCCCAGCGCGAGCTGCTCACACCCATTGATCGACTGGCGATCCGGATTTCGAACATGATCAATTCGCCGCAGGCGCAGCACAGGCGATCAGCTCTGATTCACAGGCTGGATACCGATCCGGAAGAGGTGTGGGATGAGTTGGTGGGGTTGCTCGTGGATACCGATGGACTGACTGTTGTCTTCCAGGATGACGGTGATGTGTTGGTTTCTTGGGAAAAGCAGGAAGAGAACGAATCGGCCGAAGCGGCGGAAGATTTAGCGGAAGAGGCCGAAGCGCCGTTCTGATCCGGCGTCACTGATCCAGGCCCGGAATCGACTTCCGGCCAGGATCAGTCAGGCGGGATGGGCGGATACGAAAAGCACGGCGCGGGGCCTGGCCAACTATCGACAGGCTTCACGCCCTACGTAATCCGCTATAGAGCCAGATACAATTGGAGTCATGCCGGGGTCTGGCCTGGAGGCGTTCATCTCTGCGTACGATCCGCCAGTACCAAGATACATAACCGTCCCTCTCCCGCAGTCGTAGGCCCGCTTTGACCAAGTAGTGCCACTGGATCCCGACCGCTTTGTAGTGATTATGGCGAGACCCTGGTCTCTGGACTTGCTTATGACGGTGAACGTACCTGTTGGGTCGGAAGGGACGCTCAGATAGCTGGAGGTCGATGATCCAGTACTCGTGTATGTTGAAGCTGGCGCCTCAGATGCAAGGACCCACTTCAAGCCCAAGGCAATAAAGGCGAAGCCAGCGAGCGACAGCCCTATAAACCAATACCTGTACAGATCTTCATTGTGCACGTCAGCTGTTTTGGACTGAGAGCCAATGCGCCTGTTGTTGGCCAGCCGAGCGCTCAATTCGCGATAGCTGCGAAAGAACCTAAATGCCACCAAGAGGGCGGCGGCTCCAATCGTAAATGCAATAACAATCTTCATGCTTATTTCCTATCCCTGATCAGCAAAACCCTGGCATCCCTTGGCCGCATCACACTAAATTTGCGTTCCACACCAGCAAAACGCGAGCCTGGATGTAGGTCTCTTCCAGCCAAATGTCCTCGGCCTTGTGCTTCCGGTTGTCCGAGATCATCTTTAGCTTGTCCTTCCCCTTCATCTGCAAGCGCTTGATGTACTGAAAGCCCTGGTACGAGAAAAAGTAAATCCCATCCCCGACGAACTCATTGACGCTGATGTCCACAAGTAGCGGGTCGCCGTGCTTGATAGTCGGCGCCATCGACTGACCCCATCCCGTAATCATCTTCAGATGGAAGTGTTCTTTGAACTCGACGCCCATGGCCCTCAGCTGGGAAGGGCTTACCCGAACATCCTGAAGCATTTCCGGGTAGTCGTGCGTTACCTCGCCACCACCCATGGCGCCACGGATGTCGTAGTGGGCGATCCAAACCTCATCGCCGACCTTTCCGGGTTTGTAGGCATCGTTTACCAAAGGCTCCAGATCCACGCCAGGGTCTTCGCCTTGTGCAATCGCCAGCAGCTTTTGCAGCTTGTCTTCCCCGAGGCGTTTGCCGGCCAGCATCTCGCGGATCTTGTCGGCAGACGATGTCGGGGCCGGCTCTTCAACCAGCTCTGCCTGGGTTCCGTCTACTTCTAGCGGCGCGAAGCCGCGCAGCTGATCAGTGGAAACCCCGAAGAAGTCGGCAAGAGGCCGAACCTGCTTGTCGGTGGGCTCCTTGATCCCCTTCGTGCCGCCAGGCTTGAGAATCCTGGAGATAGTGGACTGCCCGACCCCAGAGCGCTGCGAGAGCTGGAGCTGATTGATGCCGTCTCGCTGCATTAGCGCGGCCAGAATCTTGTCGATGGTTTTATGCATAGATGCAATCGTCGTTGTACTCAGTGCATACATCAAGGGTTCCGGGCGTTGACAGTTATGCACTGGTGCATGATTATGTGCATATCTACAAATGGAGGCAGCCATGGGCGCTACCGATCTCCCAAAAAAATTGGATGCATTGCTGGGCTCTGGATGGACCTACAAGGTCATTGCAGAGCGTGCCAAGTGCGACATCTCGACCATTTTTCGCATTCGCAACGGCCAGATTGGCAACCCGAGCTACATCGCCGGGACGGCAATCGACCAGATGCACGCGGAAATGGAAAAGGGCCAGAAGGCATCCGCCAAAAGAACCGCCGCCTGACTCAATTCCGAGTCAGGCGCGCGTGTGCGTGTAGGCGTGATTGTCCCCTGAGCAGGGGTGCATGGGCAGATTAGAGATCTAACTGTTGATGCATACAGCACCAAATTTCAGACACAAAAAAACCACCTGGCGGGGTGGTTTCTTCAACAACTGTTTGCGAGAGGAATCATGACAAACATCGTCCCACTTGACAAGTCCAGGGGGTTCACCCGGATGGACAATCAGCTGATGGATAGCCTGATGGCTATTGATCTTTCGGCCCGCGAGCTGAAGATCGTTCTGTACGTGGCAAAGGCCACGATCAACTTCGGTGCCGGTGCCCAGCGCATTCCTGCAACAGCCATTGCCAAGGCTACCCACATTCACCCTGACACCGTATCCAAGGCGATCTCCGGCCTGCTGCGCCGTCGCGTTCTATTCCGTGATGGCGGGGCGCGTGGTGACATCGGTGTTTGCGACCCAAAAGAATGGGTGTATTCGTCAGAGCCGAAACAGACCAAACCGTCTGATTCGGCTCAAATCGTCCGAATCGGATCTGCCGCGAAACAGACCAAAATCGACGACTCCCTTCTTTATTCTAAGAAACAAACCCCCTATGTAAATCTTCCTTCGGAAGATGTTACATGCCCCCCCAAGGATCAGCCGGCCACCGGCAACGAGCCTCAGGCTGACCGCAAGCCAGCGTTCGGGAAATCCCAGATGCTCGCTGACAACCCGCACGGCCTGGACGAATCACTGATCACTGATTACCTCGCCGTCCGCAAGGCCAAGCGTGCCCCGGTGTCGGCCAGAGTCTGGTCAACCCTGAACGCCAAGCTTGGCCAGTGCGCGGCATTCGGCGTCACCCCGGCCCAGGCCATGGCAATCGCCATCGAAAACGGCTGGCAGGGTTTCGAGGTCGAGTGGATCACCAAGCGCTCCGCCGCTCGGTTGCCTGCCGCCCCAGCCAGTCGCCACACAGGATTTGCCGACCGTGACTACACCGCAGGCCTGACCCAGCGGGAGGATGGTTCCTATGCGCTCTGAGACCGTATCCATGACCACCCCTGTCGACCCAATCGCTCCGCGTATCCAGCCGGCCGAGTGCGAGATCCACGGCTCGTACGACCAGAAGGTCACCGCCTTGCTGGGCCGTGAGTTCAAGGGCGGCTGCCCTGAGTGCCAGCGCATTGCAAACGAAGAGCGCGAGGCGGCCGAGCGAGCGGAAAAAGCCCACCAGCTCCGCATCGCCATGGCTCGCAAGCTGGGCGCGGCCCTGATCCCCAAGCGGTTCGCCGAAAAGACCCTGGCCCAGTACGTGGCAGAGTCGAGGCCTCAAGCCCTCGCTTTGGCGATCTGCCAACGCTACGTCGAGGTTTTTGGCGAGGTCCAGAAAACCGGACGCTGCCTGATGCTGCTGGGCAAGCCTGGCACTGGCAAAACCCACCTGGGCGCAGGAATCGCCAACGACCTGATGCGCAACACATCAGCAACCGCCGTGTACCGAACAGTAGGCGCCGTGCTTCAGGCGATCCGCGCCACCTACGACCGCAGCAGTGACAAGTCCGAGGCCGAGATCCTGTCCAGTTTGATCGAGCCTGACCTGCTGGTCCTTGATGAAGTTGGCGTGAGCAAGGAGCAGCCGAGCGACTTCGAGCTGACCACCCTGTTCGCAATCATCAATGGCCGGTACGAGCAAGTTCGCCCCACCGTGGTGATCTCCAACCTCGACGCCGCCCAGCTTCCCCAGGCCATGGGTGAGCGCTGCGTTGACCGCCTGCGCGAGGGTGGCGGGGTGGTTGTGGTGTTCGACTGGGAGTCACAGCGTGGCAAGGAGGGAGTGTGATGACCAACATGATCGAAGTGAAAGCGGCTGAGCTGACCGGCGCGGCCTTGGACTGGGCTGTGGCTATGGCCGTTAAAGCGTGGACTTTTGCGCACGCTTATTACCCAACCATGACGGTTGATCCGACCTTTTCCGGGGTTGAGGTGGGCGAATATCCGCGAGGCGAGTTCGGCTCCATGGTTCCGACCTGCATCCTTGTGCCTCGCAACTCCATGCGCCAGGACCCTCAGGCTTTCTGCCCCTCCACCGACTGGAGCCAGGGCGGCCCGCTGATCGCCACGCATCGCGTAAGTGTCATCTACTCGGACGAGACCTGCGATCCGTGCGCATGGACTGACAGCACCGCCCCGTGGCATGGCGATACCCCGCTGATCGCCGCCTGCCGCGCCATCGTCGCCTCCAAGCTTGGCGATACCGTCCAGATCCCAGCGGAGCTGCTGCCATGACCGATACAAGCAAGATCCAATTCGAGCAATGGCACAAACGCGAGACTCAGGCCTTTGTCGCTGCTGGTGAAGTTGAGGCCGCACAGGTTATGGAAGGCTTTAAGGAGTCGATGTGGTCTGTCTGGGAAGCCAGCCGCCAGGCCGTTGTCGTTGAACTGCCCGATACCGTGGCGAACACCGGAACGCTGACCAGTAACGCTGTGCTGAGCTACAAGCGCGAATGCAAGGAAGCCATCGAGGCCGCGGGCCTGCGCTGCGAGGTGAAGCTTTGAAAACTCATTATTGCCCGCGCCCGCAAGATGATGAATGCGAGGAACAGGCCGCTTGCGGCACTTGGCTTGGTGAGAGCAGCAGCCTGTCCGGTGACTGGGCTCTTGTGGACTGTCGGCGCTGCATCAAGGGCAAAGAAAAAATCACTCAGTCAGTCGCCACAGAGGAAGCTGCAATCGTTCAGCAGATGGGTGATATGGCGAATTTCATGCGCGAGGTTAAGCCATGACCATCGACAAGAACCGACTCAAGGCGCTGGCTCAAAAGCATCTGGACATGATCGACTGCGGCGACATTGATGCGGAGATCGAGGCTCGAGACGAATTTGAGTTTGAGGCCAGATCCGATGTTGTTCTGGCCCTGCTAGGGGAGATCGAGCGGCTGGAAGCGCGGAACCTGAATCAACTGCGTTCAAACCTGAGTCAGCGCAAGCGCCGCAAGGAGTGGGTAGAGCGGGCCGGCAAGGCCGAAGATGAGGCAATTGACGCAGAAGAGCAGCGCGACCAGCTCAAGGCCGAGAACGAAAAGTTCGACGAGGGCATGCGCTCGCTTGCCTTCCAGCTCAGCGCCGGCGGCTACAACGCAGAAACCCTGACCGCCGAGCAACTGGTGGGCAAGGTCACTGATGGCCTGGCTTCGTTCGCTGAGTCTTCCGGGCGCTTGCTGGATCAGGTGCGAGCTGAGCGCGACGCCCTGCGCAGCCAAGTCGCCACCTTGCAGGCCGAGCCGAACAGCTACCAGTCAGGCTTCGACGCCGGGCGAGCAGCAGAGAAGGCGCATGCGGATAACTGGCGGGAGGAGGCTGCGCGGCTCAAAGATCAAGCGGCGACTCTGAAAAGGGATGCTGATCGATTCCAGTTCATTGCCCAAGACGCTGAATCCAGCCTGGAGCGGATCTATGGCGACAACTGGCTTGGGGCTTTGGATTGTCTGATGGGGGCGGACAAGGAGGCGAGCCATGACTGACATCATCGCAAAACCTCGACACTTCTGGTCATCCGGCCCGAGCCGCGTCCGCGAGGTGTGTCGCCTGGCGTACCTCTTCGCCACTGAGCTGGCCGTGGTCGGTGCGATCGAGATCATCGTCCGCCCGGTCAAGTCCCGCCGCACCCTGGAGCAGAACGCAAAGCTGTGGGCAATGCTGGCTGACATTTCCCGCCAGGTGGAGTGGCCGGTCAATGGCGTGATGCAGAAGCTTGACAGCGAGGACTGGAAAGCCCTGATGACTGCCGCTGCTCGCCAAGAGGTCCGCATGGCCTCCGGCATCAACGGCGGGGTTGTGATGCTGGGTGTCAGCACCCGGCGCATGACCGTGGCTGAGTTGGGCGACGTGATTGAGTGCATGTATGTGTTCGGCGCTGAGCGTGGCGTCCGCTGGAGCGAGCCGAAAGGGCAGATGCCTGAGCAATGGGAGGCGGCGGCATGAGTCATCAATTCAAGCCGGGCGATTTTGCGCTGATCACTGGAAGCAAGAGCGGGAGCAGTCCGAACGTGGGTCGCTGTGTTGAGCTTGTCACGCTTCTCAATCCCGGTGAAATAACTGTATCGCCAACCGGGCACAGGCTCTTTCAATCGACAGATGAACCAAAATGGATCGTTCAGTCTCAGGGCCTGCTGATTAATACCGAGCAAAATGGCTGGGTGGATAGGGGTGGCATCGCAATGGTCAGTCCGCGATACCTGATGCCCCTGCGCGGCGACTTCACCCCTGAGCAGCAGAAGTCGAAGGCGGTGCCAGCATGAAGCGCACTGCACCTCTACAGCGCAAAACCCCGCTCAAGCCACGATCCGAACGCAAGAAGCGCTGCCCGTCGTGTCGAGTGCTGTTCAAGCCTGTACGGCCATCCCAAGCCGTCTGCGGCGAGATTGAATGCGCGATCGCGCATGGCAAGTCGGAGCAGGGGCAGGCGAAGACGCGGAAGGCCTTGGCCGAAGTTGGCCGGCAGGAGCTGAAGGTCCGCAAGGAGAAGCTGAAAAGCCGTTCGGACCACCTCAAAGATGCCCAGGCCGCGATCAACGAGTTCGTTCGCCTGCGTGACGCCGATCTGCCGTGCATCAGCTGCGACTCGGCTCCGAACGATTCCGACTTGCTGACCGGCAGCCGTTGGGATGCTGGCCATTACCGATCCGTAGGTGCCTGTCCCGAGCTGCGGTTCGAGCCGCTGAACATCCACCGGCAGTGCGTGAAGTGCAATCGGAACCTTTCCGGCAACGCTGTCGAGTACCGCATTCGTTTGGTCCAGCGCATCGGCGCCGAACAGGTTGCCTGGCTGGAAGGGCCTCATCAGCCCCGCAAGTACACAGTTGAAGAAATCAAAGCCATCACGGCGCACTACCGGGCCAAGGTCCGAGAACTGAAGAGGACAGCAGCATGATGAAACTCAACAGCGCCCGTGCTGCCTGGCACGACGCCCTGTACACCGCTCGCGACAGCCAGGGTGCCGTGATGCAGGAGATGGGCATGCTTGGTCGGATGATCCAAAAGACCGAGCGGTCCACAAATGCTAGGCACGCTGCTCACCAAGCTATCGCCGGCCGGGTGCAGCAGGCCATGGATACGCTGCCGGCCAGTCTCCGGGCGTTCGGCAACTGGATGTACAGCCCCATAGCGAGCATCGACGAGAAGGAAGAGGCCGAGGAGAGGGTGCTGCACTTGGCCTACAGCCTTGGCCCGAAGATGACCGCGCGCAAGTTCGACAAGGCCCGCTACGTTGCTATGGCGGTCCTGCACCGGTATCGCCGACTGCACCAGGGCGGGCAGAGCGAAGGCGTTGATCCGCTCCCCGGTGCAGAGCACATGCGCAAATGGATTCTGGAGGAGTTCGGCGTGGCTTTGGTTGGTGATCAGTGGGCCAGAGACTGGGGGCAGTTTGTTGAGCACTGTTTCGAGGCTTGCAACCAGTTCGACAAGGCTGCTCTGGCGCCTGTTTCGCGCGCAATTTCGGTGATGAAAGAAGCCGCTTGACGTTTTGTCGGCGATTCGGCATCATTTCGCCACTTTTAGAGTTTTGCCAAAGGCAAACTTGACCAGAAACCCGGCCCGCAAAGCCGGGTTTTTTGTTACTCAATGGCTGTGCTGCCCATCCAGTATGTGGTGGCATCAAGTCAGCGCATGCTATAGCATGCACTCCCGCGCCGATCAGCCTCTGCAAAGGCGGCGTGGAATTAAACCCAGCTCTCAAGGCTGGGTTTTTTATTGTCCGCTCGGCCAGCTACCTGAGGTTCTTAGATAGCTTTCGGCAGATGCACCTTCGGCATCTGCGCTGGAAGCTCCCTGATCCGCTTGGTGAAGCTGGCAACGGAGTCGGCATCCAGGCAGCCCAACTGCTCCAGTGTCTGGAAGTGGTTGACTAGCGATTCGACAGCATCGGGTTCGCCCTCAACCAGCCGGCGACAGAGCGTCTCCAAGATAACCCTGGCGAACTCAGGGTTATCGACACAGGTTTCGTTGAAGGCTCCCGCAAGATCAATCGCCAAGCTTCCTATCGGCGGATGAGACCGTCTGAGCCTGCGCAGGGCGAGATGCTGTTCCTGCGTAATGGGTAGCGGCATGTGGCCTCCTGGCAGCGATGAACAAATTTGAGTTTCGGTCAATACGATAGGGCAGTTAAGTGCCGATGGCCATGATGGTCTCGTGCACGCTATAGCGCTGTGTACGCATATTCCGAGGCTCGCTGGTCTGGCTGGCCTTTTATTTCTGGAGCCAACATGAAAAGCGAATACCGCAGCCTCGTAGAGGCGATCATCTGTGACGAGCTCAAACTGGCTGAGATCTCGAAGATCCATGCCGAGGCTCAGGAGGCTGCCGCGAAGGCTGCCGAGACGCTTTCCGTTGTCGAAAAGCGCCTGGAAGCCAAGCGGGGTGAGTTGGGCCGGCTCGAAGGGTTGCTGCAAAATTGTCATCGCGCTAGCGGCGACGGAAAGTCGCTAGGTTCGAACTCGACCCCGGCGGATCAGGCTATAGCTGCCGACTCTCTCCTGAAGGACATCAAGGAGATGCGGGCAACCTTGAAATTCCTCTGTGACCACTTCATCAAGGGTAGCTAGTGGTGCTGCTATTTTCGTAGAGTCAGCTCCAGAACCTTGCTAAAAGCGCTAACCAACGCATCTTCAGATTGAGCGCTATCAGCGCTTAGTAGAATGTCTCCGAGATGTTGGATGCGGCTGTTGTAGTTGGAGCGCTCAAGCATGGCAAAGTAGCCAGGCGCGCCCAGCGTGTACTGCGGAGTCCCAACTGGCGATCTAACGAGCTCAATGACTCCAGATCGAGAAAGCCACCCCAGTACTGCTTCGAATAAGTCCGTCTCTGGATCTCTTGCTCCTGAAGTTGGGCTTGACTCGGAGATCGGGTCATATTCCCCATACTCGATTTCTGTCAGCCCGGCAACTCTAGGCGTTATCGATACAGGTATAGGGAAGTTCTTGTAGAGCTCAGTCAGAATGCTCGCGCCGAAGACTTTAAATCGGTGAATGTTTTCCATGGTTCCGTCCATCGTTTGCTGTAGGAGGCTGAACGATAGCACGGGGCCATGCCTTTCTTCGTGTCACTCCAGGGCGTCACGCTCTCTTGGCCAGGCTGCTGGCCCTTTTATTCAATGGCTCGCCCGAATGGCGGGCCTTTTCTTTGCTCAACGGAGTCGAGCGCATGGATTCATTTCACCGCTGGCTCACTAACGCTGAGTGGGCCATCGCCGGCTTGATTGGCGCCGTGGTTGCAAGTTGGTGGCACCGGGACGACCTGACCAGCGTTAGGGCCTGGGTCATTTTTTTGGTGACCGGGGTTGCCTGCGCCGTGTACCTCACAGGTATGGTCAGTAACTACCTGGCAATCACCGAGCCGAACAACGTTGCCGGGGTAGGGTTCCTGCTCGGCGCCTTCGGTGGCAGCCTCATGGCCGCCATTCATAGAGCGATCAAAGCCGCTGATCTGTGGGCTCTGATCCGGCAACGCTTCGGGGGTAACCCATGAGCAGCCTTCAACTGACGAGCACCATCAGCATTACGATCATTGCGGTCTGGGCCTTGTGGTCGATGCTGAGCTTCCGGGTCAACGACGGGATTGTGGGGAAGGTCATCTACTTCACGATTGCGGTCGCCGGCTATGCGATGGCCACACGCGGCGAGTGGCCCTATGTCACGCCCACGGTTGCCGGGGTCACCTTCCACGTTGCGTTGGCCTGCGCTGGCATCCGCCATTGGTTCGTCCGCACCTACTGGCTCCAAGTTAAGACCTGGCTGTGCCGCTGGTTGCACTGCGAGCACTGCTTGACCGATCCGAAGTTCGGCCCCGAGCCTGGCAAGCATGAGCGGCGGCGGTACTGATCGACATACCTAAAAACGCATTACCTTTTAAGCAGTTCTTGAAGACTGTCCAGAGTCCACGGCTTGGTCAGGAGTCGCGTTTCAGGGCTCAATTGAAAGGTTGCATCCAGTATTTCGGAAGTGGCGATCACTCTTATCTCTGGGGCCTTTGCGTTGACTATCAGGGCCAGTTCGCAGCCCGATACCCTTCCAGGCACAGTCAGATCGACGATGAGCGTGTGAATTTTCTGACTGCGCTCAAAGATGTAAGTAAGCGCTCTGTCAGGCTTTGAAAAAGGCTGCGGCCTCCAACCAAGTTTGGCGATCATTTCGGTGGTGCGTTTCAGAAGCTTCAAATCGTTTTCGACGATGACGATTTCTAATCGATGAGGAGCCCTATCAAGGTTGGCTGGCGTTTCCATTCGAGTTGATTCCGATACTTACGCGAGATGGCCGGCAGTAGCTCAGGCCTAATCAGCAAGTGCTGAACGATCAGTGAGAGATCTGGGGATGTTTCGGTTTGACCTAGCGGTCCGAAACATGAAAAGGAAGGAGCGTGGCGGGTCAGCTTGCTGGAGCAATCTCCGATGAACGGTCACATTACACCTATATTCCCCCGCCCGCTTGGTATTTGCGTCCCGCAACACTGAGCAATATGTAACGTACGATTCCGCTTCCGGCCAGCCCACCGAATATCTGACCGCGCCACAAATTCAATAGCTGCCATTTCGTGGCGCGAACAACCCAAGCCCTGGCATCCGCTGGGGCTTTTGCATTCTGGAGAATGGCTATGACCAAGTTACAAACCGAAGGCGTTTCGTTTGGCGATGCAATCAAGGCGCTCAAGCAAGGCAAGCGCGTTGCTCGGGCCGGCTGGAATGGCAAGGGTATGTGGCTTGTCCTCGACCCAGGCTCGACGGTGAGCGAGGTCCGCCCTGGCAGCGCCTATCACAAGGCAGGCATTACTGGATCGTTCACCATCAACCCGCACATCGACATGAAGACTGCGACCGGCGAGATGCAGCCTGGCTGGCTCGCCTTGCAGACCGACATGCTGGCCGACGACTGGGTTGTTATGGCTGATTCACTTTGATGGATGGAAGCGCATACCTCTGGGCTGCTTAGGCAGGCTATCCGTGTGCATGCTTGGCGGGCCGTGTCTTCTAGCGAGCGCGGGCATACAAGCTGCTGGTGCTGAAGCGTTACGTCGCGGCGAGTGAAGGAAACTGCCTTGTTCCACCTTACGTTAGCGACTTTCCACTGCTTGATCAGCCAAAGAATCTCACTTAGCCCTGATAGCGGAAGAGAAATGCCCGCGCATGCACCTGCATGAGTGATCGCTATCTTCAGGGCCAGAGAGGAATCCATGCTAGGGGCGGGAATTGTTACGCTCCGCTTGGTTTTCCCAAGTAGATAATGAACTTCATAAGTGTGCTGCATCTTCATCACCCACTTGGGAGTCGTCTTGACTCCAGCTTGTTCCTGATGGCTGGGCATGCATTGATCCACGTCAATCAATAGCGTGATGAGAAAGGCATCGGTGACGATTTATTCACTCTTGCTGGCGCGCTCGAAGAAAGCAATGAAGCAATGGTCTGTTGCTGGTCGATCTGGCCGAGCTGCACAGTGGAGTAACGGCATGAATGTCGTCGAATTCAAGCGGGAAGGGTGGCGGGATGCTGTCGCGACGCTGCGCAAGGTTGCCGATCAACTGGACTCCGGAGAGCTGGAGCCATGCGCGATAGGCGTCTTGGCTCTGCGATCACCAAACGGCAGAGTCGAGGCTTTCGCGTGCGGCCCTGCCGCTGATGACCTCCAGGCGCTCGCCCTGTTCAGGCTGGGAGAGCAGAGGCTGGTGGATGTGCTGCTAGATATCGACTGAGGTGCCCCATGGCCAGGCCAGTTCCGCCAGCAAGCCTGCTTGAGTCGGTATTCCTGACCCTTGAGCCTGCCCCAGAGGTCTGGGAATGGATATCGGCCGAGATCCTTGCCGACACCGGCAGCATCCACAACGAAGATCACGCTCACCTTATAGGCGCGAACATCGGCGTCCTGTGGGCATCCGAGTCGTTCGCCAAGCAAGGCCGGGTAGTGCTTGGCCAGGCCGAGCAGGTCATGCACCGCGCCGGTGGCTGGCAGAAGGCCCGGATGGAACAGCAGATGCGTGAGTGGTTCGGGGAAGAGCCGGAATTCATCATCACGCTGGCCGCTGACTACTGTGCCCAGTGCAGCGATGCCGAATTCTGTTCGCTTGTCGAACATGAGCTCTATCACCTAGCCCACAAGCCAGACAAATACGGTGCCCCAGCCTTCACCAAGGAAGGGATGCCGAAGCTTGAGATCCATGGCCATGATGTCGAGGAGTTTGTTGGAGTGGTCCGCCGCTACGGCGCCAGTCAGGACGTTCAAGCACTGATCGACGCAGCAAGCAAGCCGCCTGAGGTGGCAAGAATCAACATTTCGAGGGCCTGCGGAACCTGTCTGCTCAAGTCGGCCTGAAACAGTGACAGGTTTTGACGGATGGCAATTACATGGCAGCACTACGAAGCGAGGTCAAAGCCTACATCGTTCAGGCTCTGGCCTGCTTCGATACGCCCAGCCAGGTAGCCGAGCAGGTCAAGACGGAATTCGGCATCGTCATCACCCGGCAGCAGTGCGAGTCTCACGACCCCACCAAGTACGCCGGGAAGGGACTCGGGCCGAAGTGGGTCGAGCTGTTCCATGAGTGCCGCAAGCGGTTCAGGGAAGAGACGGCAGACATACCGATTGCCAACCGGGCCTATCGGTTGCGCGCCTTGGGCAGGATGGCCGAGAAGGCAGAGAACATGCGCAACCTGGCGTTGACCGCCCAGCTACTGGAGCAGGCCGCGAAGGAATGCGGCGATGTGTTCGTGAATCGCCGACTTGAACCCGAGAAACCCCTGGGCACCCAGGCGGACCAGCAGCACGCCGTTGCTGAGTACACCTTGAGGCCTGACGAAGATGCCCCGGCTACCCCGCACCTATGACGCGCCGGTCCAGCTGACGCCGAAGCAAGCCAATATCTACGTGTGGGGCTTCCAGCCTAATGCCAGGTTCAGGGATGCGGTGTGTGGTCGCCGGTTCGGCAAGACGTTCCTGGGCAAAGCAGAGATGCGCCGGGCGGCTAGGCTGGCAGCAGAGTGGGGTGTCAGCGTAGAGGACGAGATCTGGTACGCGGCACCGACCCAGAAACAGGCCCGCCGGGTGTTCTGGCGCAGGCTCAAGCAGGCCATCCCGGTGCAGTGGCGCGAGTGCAAACCAAACGAAACGGACATGCTGATCACGCTCAAGAGCGGGCACCTGATCCGCTGCGTTGGCCTTGAGAACTACGACGACCTGCGCGGCTCCGGCCTGTTCTTCGTGCTGGTGGACGAATGGGCTGACTGTAAGTACGCGGCCTGGGAAGAAGTCCTGCGCCCGATGCTCTCGACCTGTCAGTATGTTATTCCCGGTGTCGGCACGCTCAAGGGTGGCCACGCACTGCGGATCGGCACGCCGAAGGGCTTCAACCACTGCTACGACACCTACCGCGACGGGCAGGAAGGTGGCGAGCCAGATCACAAGAGCTGGCAGTACACCTCTCTGCAGGGCGGCAATGTCCCGGCCGAGGAGCTGGATGCGGCCCGCCGCAAGATGGACCCTCGAACCTTCCGGCAGGAGTACGAAGCCGGGTTCGAGAACTACTCGGGCGTCGTCTACTACACCTTCAGCCGAACCGAATGCCGCACTACCGAGCGAATAAAGCCCGGCGAGGCTCTGCATATCGGCATGGACTTCAACGTCATGAAGATGGCTGCCGTGGTCTACGTCGTTCGCGACGGCTTGCCGCTGGCGCTTGATGAGTTCCACGGCGTGCGCGATACACCCGAGATGATCGAGAAGATCAAGGCGCGCTTCCCTGGTCACAGCGTTGCGGTCTACCCAGATGCTAGCGGCCAGAACACAAGCAGCAAGAACGCCAGCGAGTCGGACCTGTCCTTGCTCAAAAAAGCCGACTTCACGGTGGTTGTCGACTCGACCAACCCTGGCGTCAAGGACCGGGTCAACGCCCTGAATGCCATGCTCCTGAACAGCTATGGCGATCGCAGACTGAAGGTCAACATCGACCAGTGCCCGCAGCTTACCCAGTGCCTGGAGCGGCAGACCTACACCGATAAGGGCGAACCGGACAAAGACCCGAAGAAGGGTCACGACCACATGAACGACGCCGCAGGCTACTTCATCGCCAAGCGGTTCCCGATCAACGCTATCGCCACCACGATCAACATAGGATTCGCCCACTGATGAGCGACGTCACTTTCACTCGGCCCGAGTACAGCGGAGCCTTGAACCGCTGGAAGCTGGTCCGTGATGTCTGCTCGGGCTCAGAGACGATCAAGGCAGCCAAAGAAACCTACCTGCCGCGCCCGAACGCCCAGGACGAAAGCGAGCAGAACAAGGCCAGGTACAACGCCTACCTGCAACGTGCCGTGTTCTATAACGCCACGGGCCGCACCAAGCACAGCCTTACCGGCGCGGTGTTCCGCACTTGGCCGACACTGACCGTGCCCGGCGCGCTGGAGTACGTCGCTCAGGACGTAGACGGGCAGGGCGTCAGCATCTACCAGCAAAGCCAGTCGGTAATCGGCAACCTGCTGGAGGTCGGCCGGCATGGCCTACTGGTGGATTATCCGCAGGTAGACGGCCAGGCCGTCAGTGTTGCCGACCAGCAATCAGGCCGCGTCCGGGCGACGATCAGCAGCTATACCGCCGAGTCGATCATCAACTGGAAGACCCGCAAGGTCGGCGGCCAGCAGTTGCTCAGCCTGGTCGTGCTCAAGGAAGAGGTCGATTCCGATACGGAGGACGGCTTTGGGATTGACAAGGTGGTCCAGTACCGCGTCCTGCGCCTCAGTGAGGCGGGCATCTACACCCAAGAGGTCTGGGTGCAAGGCAAGAGCTCGACCACGCAGGACATGCCAGCCTTCACGCCGCTCAACAGCCTTGGCCAGCCGTGGCGAGTGATCCCGTTCCAGTTCCTGGGCAGCGAGAACAACGACACCAGCATCGACGACGCTCCGCTGTACGACATGGCCGTGGTCAACGTCGGGCATTACCGGAACAGCGCCGATTATGAGGACGCGGCCTACCTGATGGGCCAGCCCCAGGTGTACATGGCCGGCCTGAACGAGCAGTGGGTCAAGATGCTGGAGGACAAGGGCATCTACTTCGGTTCTCGTGCGATCCTGCCACTGCCCGCCAACGGCACGGCAGGCATCCTTCAAGCTCAGGCCAACACCATGATCAAGGAGGCCATGGACGGCAAGGAAAACCAGATGGTCGCCCTTGGTGCCAGGCTCATCGAGCGCGGCAGCGCGACCAAGACCGCAACGCAGGCCGCATCAGACAGCGCCGCCGAACACAGCGTCCTGTCACTGGTGGTGAGCAACGTCAGCGAGGGCTACATGCAGTGCCTGGCCTGGGCTGCCGAGTTCGTCGGTGCCGCTGGCGAGTTGGTCTACAAGCTGAATCAGGACTTCACGCAAATCACCCTCGACGCGACGATCCTGGCCGGGCTGTTCGCAGCCGTGCAGGGCGGCAAGCTGCCTGAGTCCGATTTCTGGCAGTACCTGCGCGATCGCGGGGTGATCAACCCCGAGAAAACCGACGACATGATCCGCGACGAACTGGAATCCAGCACGGCGGGCCTTGACCTGGATGGAGGCGACGACGATGGCGACGGCTCCGCTACTGGTTGATGCTGCTGTTCGGCACCAAGTTCTGCTTGAGCAGCTGAAATCAGGCGAAGTCGAGAAGGTCGCCAAGTACCTGCGCCAGGTCGACAAGGTCATTCGGGATCGGCTGAGCGGCGGCAACCTCACAGAATGGGCTTCGGCCCGTCTGGAGAAGATGCTGGCTGAGGTGGACGGTCAATTGCTGGCCATCTATGACCAGTACGCCGGCCAGTTGGCTGTCGACCTGGAAGAGGTAGCGGAGTACGAGGCCGGGTTTGAGGCGCGCAGCCTGGATCAGGTGCTGGTCGGCTATCAGGCGGCAACGCCGACATTGCCAGCGCTCCGAGCTGCGATCAACGCCCAGCCGCTGCAGGTGGCCGGCGCCGATGGCGGAAAGCTGCTCAAGCCTTTCATCAAGGACTGGACGGCGACCGAGCGGGGCCGGGTCGTTAATGCTGTCCGCCTGGGTTACACGCAGGGCCAGACAAATCAGCAGATCATTCAGGCGATCCGTGGCACGAAGGCTGCGAACTACACGGACGGGGTTCTGGGTATCACCCAGCGAAACGCCGATGCTGTGGTGCGCACCGCCGTGCAGCACGTCGCCAATGTCGCCCGGTTCGAGACTTGGAAGGCGAACGATGACGTTGTCGATGGCTACAAGTGGGTTTCGACGCTCGACAGCCGCACGACGCAGCTCTGCCGGTCGCTGGATGGTCGGGTGTTCCAGCTTGGCAAGGGGCCGCAGCCACCGGCACACGTTCGCTGTCGATCAACCACGGTAGCCGAGCTGGATCCGGAGCTGGATTTCCTCAAGAAAGGCGCAACCCGCTCAAGTGTCGACGGCTATGTCGATGCTGACGAGACCTACTATGAGTGGCTGGCCAAGCAACCGGCTGCATTTCAGGACCAGGCGCTGGGACCGGCCAGAGGCAAGCTGTTCCGTGACGGAGGCCTGGGTATCGAGCGATTCGCCGAACTGCAGCTTGATCGCAAGTTCAAGCCGCTGAATCTGGAGCAGATGAAGAAACTGGAGCCTCTGGCCTTCGAAAAGGCCGGCGTCCAGTAATCAGCAACCAAATCACAACGCCTCGGCATCGCCGGGGTTTTTTATGTCCGCAGGCCGGGCCTGCACCACGTCTCTGGGAGACTGCAATGCCACTTGATTACCAACTGGACAGCCTGGAAGGCGTCGACGAAGCCGTAAAAGCCCTGTACGCCGAGAAGGATGGAAAGTTCATCCTCAGTATCAGCGGCCTGCCTCCGCAGGAGGATGTCACCGGCCTGAAAGCCAAGAATGAAGAGCTCCTGGCTGAGAAGAAGGCTGCGGACAAGGCTCGCAAGGAGGTCGAGGAAAAGGCTCGCCTCGACGCCGAGGAGGCTGCTCGCAAGGCCGGCGACGTGGAGGGCCTGGAAAAGTCTTGGTCCGAGAAGTTCGCGCGCCGCGAAGCCGAGCTGACCGCCGAGCTCGAAACCACCAACAGCAGCTTGCTGGGCCAGATCCGGGATCTGACCGTTGGCCGCACCGCCACCGAGCTGGCAACCGCTCTGGCAGTCCAGGGTAGCGCGGCAGTGCTGCTCCCTCATATCGAACGCCGGCTGAGCGTCGAGCAGCGCGACGGCAAACCGACCGTCGTGGTGCTGGACAAGGCCGGCAAGCTCTCGGCGACCACGCTCGACGAGCTGAAAGCAGAAATCGCCAACGATGCGGCCTTTGCGCCGCTGATCGCTGGCAGCAAGGCATCTGGCGGCGGGGCCGGCGGTGCTGGAAAGGGCGGCGGGGCCGCGCTTAAACGTTCCGAAATGTCCTCCACCCAGATCCGCGAGTACATCACCGCGCATGGCCAGGACGCCTACCTCAAATTGCCAAAATAGGAAGTAACCCATGCCGACTACCGTCAACTCGGACCTGATCATCTACAACGATCTGGCCCAAACCGCTTACCTCGAGCGTCTGCAGGACGTTCTGCAAGTGTTCAACGCATCCTCCAACGGTGCGATTCTGCTGCGCAACGAACTGATCGAAGGCGACCTGCGTAAGCGTTCGATGTACAAGATCGGTGGCTCTATCGCTCACCGCGACGTGAACTCCACTGCCGCAGTGGCCGGCAACAAGATCGGTGCCGATGAAGCCGTGGGCGTCAAGACTCCCTGGAAGTACGGCCCATACGAGACCACCGAGGAGGCCTTCAAGCGCCGTGCTCGCAGTCCTGAAGAGTTTTCCATGCTGATCGGCCAGGACATGGCTGATGCTGCGCTGGATTACTACATCCAGACCGCTTTCGCAGCACTCGGCGCCGCGATTGGTGCGAACGCCGCCATGGTTGCAACCGGCTCGTTCGCCGCCGATCACAAGAAGGTGCTCACCAAGGGCATGCGCAAGTTCGGCGACCGCTTCAACCGCATTGCCCTGTTCGCCATGGACTCCGCAACCTACTTCGACCTGGTGGATGACGCCATCGACCAGAAGATCTACGAAGAAGCCGGTGTGGTTATCTACGGCGGCACTCCTGGCACCATGGGCAAACCGGTCCTCGTCTCCGACAAGGTGACCGACGAGCGCATCTTCGGCCTGCAGGCCGGCGCCGTGAGCCTCACCGAGTCGCAGGCGCCTGGCGTTCGCTCCTACGACATTAACTCTCAGGAAAACCTGGGCATTGGCTATCGTGCGGAAGGCGCCTTCAACGTCGACATCATGGGCTACTCGTGGAAATCCACCGCAGGCATCAACCCGAACCTGGCCGCGCTGGGTACTGGTGCGAACTGGCGCAAGCACGCCACCAGCGACAAGGCCACCGCCGGCGTGTTGATCGACCTGTCCGCGCCTTAATCAACTCACGGTAACGGGCGGCTCGCGGGAGTCGCCTTGGAGAATCCCCATGGAATTGATTTACACCGAACAGCGCGATGGTTTCGAGCCTGGCCGCATCTACCGCAATCCTCGGCACTTCGAAAAGGCTGAGCCGGAAGTGGAGAAGGTTGTGCTGGTCGGCGACTGGCCCAAGGTCGCCCAGGCCTACGAAGAGGATGGGGTCGAGGTGGTTGTCGTCGATGCACCGAAGCGGGTGGCGCTCATCAGTGGCGCGGACACCGCGGTTACTGACAGCTTGATCGCCGAACTGGCGGCCATTGGCGTGATCGTGGATTCGTTCACCGAGCAGCGCCTAGCGCGACCTGAAGGTGAGCTGGGCAAAACTGCTGGTCGTCTGTTCGAAGTGTTCGAGGCGGTTAATGCCGGCGTGACCAGTCTGCAGCGTGAGCGTGACAGCGAGGCGGAGCGGGCCAAACTCCTGCAAAAGCAGGTTGAGGACCTGCTGGCTCAGGCGGCTCAAGCTCAGGAAGCCGCCGATGGCGGCGCCGAAGCCAAAGAGATCGAGGATCTCAAGGCAAAGCTGGATGCCGCCAAGATCACCTACCGCGCCAATGCCTCGAAAGAGTCGCTGGAGAAGCTGGTAGCTGACCTGGCAAAGCCACAGCAAGATAGCTGATTCAATCATCAACCCTGGACTGATCAATGCTCATCATCGAGGACGGCACCGGCAAGCCTGATGCCGAGAGTTTCGCTACAGCTGCTGACTTGGCGTCCTATGCCGTAAAGTTCGGCCGCACAATCCCGGCTGACGAGCCGGCGCAGGAGGCCTTACTGCGCCGGGCCGCCGTCCAGATGATGGCGCTGAGCTGGAAGGGGCATAAGGCAACCACCGGTCAGGCATTGCCATGGCCGCGCCGGGGCGTTGAGCTCGACGGGGAAATCCTGCCGGTGACGCTGATCCCGGCCCGGATTGAATATGGGCAGATGGCGTTGGCTGTGGAGATTCACGCTGACGACATCGATCCGCCCAGCAAGCGTACCGGCGCCGTCACTCGCAAGCGGGTAGAGGGCGCCGTCGATGTCCAGTACGCCGAGATCCCCAACGACAGCGGCTATCTGCTGCCCGCTGCACCGGACCGGCCAAGCGCCACACAGTTTGCCGACTATCTGGCCCGGCGCGGGCTGTATGCCGTCAGGGCTTAATCATTGCGACACAGTATCTAGCTGAAGGTGCAGGAAAACCCTAAAGGCGGTTCGAATTTGCACTCTATTCCAAAAAATGCCGGCTTGGGCTGACCGAGCGCTACCAAATCCTCCTCGGTGATTCCGTGGGCCACACTCGGATTTAGATTTAGCGTGAAAGTGCCTCCTGAAATCCCATGTTTGAGTAGCACGTCCCTGATATCGGAAACGACTTCATCAATTTCAATCGTCATGTGCTTCATCCTTATGTAGGGCGACACGCCCGATAGAGGTATAGCACGCAGCTGTAAAAATACATTGAGCTGAAACTATGGAATTTTATGAAGAAATGGCCAAGACGGCTCTGGAACTCATCACTGAGTTCGGGCAAGTCGTCACCATCCGAGATGTTCAGCCTGGGGAATACGACCCAGTGTCCGGGGCGGACTCCCCTGGCGTTGATCGAGAGCAGTCCGCACAAGGCATCCTGCTGGACTTCACCGGCCAGGAGTTCGCCACCAACACCCTGCTCAAAGCTGGCGACAAGAAGCTCAAGATCGCCGCGAAGGGGTTGGAGTGGGCGCCTCAACTGCTCAACACCGTGATCATCCAAGGCGAAACATGGTCGCTGATCCCGCCGCTGAAAGAGATCAATCCAGCCGGCACGCCGCTGCTCTATGAGCTGCAAGTGAGGAAGTGATGGGACTGGCTGATGATATGAAGGCGTTCAAGCTGAAGACGAACGCCAAGCATGAAAAGATCGTTCGCGGGACCACTATCGCTCTGTTCAATGCCGTGATTATGGACACGCCAGTGGATGAGGGGCGGTTACGGGGCGACTGGCAAACAACAGTTGGACAGCCCGCCACCGGCAATACCGGGAAAGAGGACAAGGCTGGCACTTCCGCTATGGCTGAGGTAGCCCAGAACACGCCGTCCGCGGTCGGCATCGAAACCCACCTAACGAACAACATGCCTTACTGCGAGGTCGTCGAGAACGGTGACTACAACGGCCCGACCGACTTGGTCACCGCTGACGGCTACAGCAAGAAGGCGCCGCAGGGCATGGTCAAGAAGAATGTGGACCGGTTCAAAAAGCTCATCGAAGAGCAGGCCAGGAAGACGACATGAGCGAAACCAAGATCAATGGCGCGCTCGTGTCAGCCTATCTCGCGGCGAACCTCTACCCGGCAGCTAAGACGGCCTGGGAGGGCAAGACCTTCACTCCGCCACAGGGGCAGGCATGGGCAGCGCTCACAGACCTGCCAACAGGCCGTGAGCCAGCAGCATTCGGCGGGGTGAACCCTGTGGAGCGCACCGGATACCTGCAGATCGACATCAATCACCCGACTAATACCGGCACAGGGCAGATCCTGGCTGATGCTGACAAGGCTCTGGCCTTCTATGTGCCGGGCAAGCGATTGGAGTATCAGGGTCAGCGGGTGCATATCCGCAAGGCTGACCGATCCCAGATTCGTGTCGGCTCGCCCTGGATGACGGTCAGCATCCGCGTTTACTACACCGCCTGGATCTTCCCAGACGCCTGACCTACCCGAATCAACAACCCACACCCCGCTCACTGCGGGTTTTTTCGTTATGGAGATCCCGAAATGGCCAACGCAGCCAGCGGCTCAGCTGTACAAACGTATTACGTCGAGGAGGTGGCAGGCGCTATTCCAGCAACTCCGGCCTGGAAGCCTATCCGCTTCGTCAGTGCCGGCCTGACCCCAAGCATCCAGCAGATCGACACTGCTGAGATGAACCAGTCCCGGCAGCGCCCAGCGAGTCGTGGCGGCACCTACAGCGTGGCCGGCGATATCGCGGTTGAGCTGTCCTTTGCCAGCTTTGACGACCTGATCCAGGCTGCGATGCAGGGCACCTGGACCGCTGACGTGCTGAAAATCGGCAAGGTCGAGCGCACCTTCGCCATTCTGGAGCGCCATACCGACATCGGCATCGACTACGTGTACCACGGCTGCGCGGTCAGCTCGATGGCGATCAGCTCCCCGCTGAATGCTCCGGTTGGCGTGACTTTTAGCATGATGGGCACCAAGGCCGAGAGATTCACGTTGCCGGCAGGGTCGACCTTCTTGCCGCCGACCGACACCGACATCATGATCACCACCAACCTGGCCCTTCAGGAAGGCGGTGTGCCGGTGGCCTACGCGACCGAGTGGTCGGTAACGCTGGATAACGGCATGGAAGCACTGTTTGCCCTGGGCAGCCGTGAAGCCTTCGACATCAGCAATGGTGTGGCCACGGTCACTGGTTCGATGTCGGCTTATCTGGTCGATGCCGTGCTGTGGGACAAGGTGCTGAACGAGACCGGTACCGCGCACGTTATCGAGTTCAAGGAAGGCGATGACAGCTACACCCTGACCTTGCCCAAAGTTCGCTACACCCAAGGCCAGAAACAGACCTCGGGGCCGGGCGCCATCATCCCGCAGTACACCGTCAGCGCGGGATACGACGCCACACTGGAAACCACCATGCAGATCGAGCGCTCTGCCTGATCCGCGCCTCTGACCTTCTATGCCCGCCACTGCGCGGGCTTTCTTTTGCCAGGAGAAACACCGCATGACCACCAAGACCAAAGACGAAACCAAAGCCGAAGCCCCGATCAAGAACTTCGAACTGTCCGACTTCTTCACCCTGCCGGCAATCCAGAAGGGCAAGAAACTGCCGCTGACCCTCCCTGACGGCACCGAAACCCCGCATTACTTGGTCGTGACCAGCTCTGACGCCGCTGTCGCCCGTCGCAAGCTGCTGGAACTGACCCGCGAAGGCCGTGATCGCGACGAGTCCAAGCTCTCGACCGATGAGGTATTCGAGATCACCCAGGCTGGCACCATCAAGTACCGCGCCGCGCTGGTGATCGGCTGGTCGTTCGACGCGCCGTTTTCTGCTGATGCTGTCGCAGAACTGCTGACCAATAACCCCGGTCTGTCCCAGGACGTTGAGACGCTGGCGAGTAACCGCTCGCGTTTTTTCGCGGCAGACTCGACGACCTCCTAAGCTTCTGGGAGGGCGAACTGCGCCTCACCAAGCCGCTCAAGGATTCGAAGTCCACGCTTCGGGACCACCTGACGCAGGTCTGGCGCATGACCGGGCACAAGCCGCGTGAACTGGATGTCCCGCCGATGCCCGAGGGCATGGAGTACCTGGTGGGGCTGTTCTGGGAGTGCAAGCGCACAAGCGACCCGCTGCTGTGGAGCGAGCTTGAGGCCTGGTCTCGACTGATGGATCGCTACCTGGAGCCTGAGGAATACCGTGCGCTGATGCGGATGGACTCGATTCAGTGTCGGGTGGCGCACGAGGGGATAGGCGCCTGAGCCGCTTTCGAAGCAACGCACTTGGCAGGCATGCAGCCGCTGCTACGCTCCTGATGTGGCTATCTGCCACTCACAACAGGAAGTTGAGCATGAAACAGATATTTTTCGCCGTTATGGCAATGGGGTTGGTCGGATGCTCGGGACACTTCGTTACGCACAAGGGTGTCGGAAGCGAAAACTGTGATAGCAACGGCGCATGTAAAGGCGTGCCGTTCTATTTGTCCGAGCCAAGGATCGAAACCAAACATCTCACCTACACACCGGCAGTTGGGGGTAAGCCTGCACGTTACTCCGACAAGACGGGAAACGAAGGCTGTTTAGCGGTCAATGCCGAGGTAGTGGTAAACAGGCGCTCCGAAGACCTTAGGTATCTCAGTTATCAACCTGGATTCTTTGAGTATGCGAAGCTCTCCGTTGATCTAAACGATAATGGAACTGTGTCCAAGGTAAGCGTTGAGCCTAGCTCCGGCCTCAAGGAGGCTGCTGAAGCCATTTCCTCCTTGGCCGATGCATACAAGGTTGTCAGGGTCGATGCGCGGGCGGATCGGAACGTGTCCGCAGATACCCCTATCTGCACTGCTGAGGCTCCCCGCATGTAATTAGTCCGAGCCAGATCTAGGGATTCTCCGATCAAGTCACCACAGGCCATCTGACCTGTGCTGAAATAGCCCTCCGTCCAACTGCCCTCTACAAGCCCGCCATCCCATGAGTCAGATGAGCTTTTCCGATTTCGAGTACGCCGGTAA